>MGUG01000030.1 GCA_001799845.1 Elusimicrobia bacterium GWC2_64_44
CGGCCGCTGGCCGCTGTTCCGCTACAACCCCGCGCTGAAGGCGCAGGGCAAGAACCCGCTGACCATAGACAGCAAGCCGCCCACGATCACCGTGGCCGACTTCATGAACGGCGAGAACCGCTTCCGCACGCTGCAGAAGACCAACCCGGAAGTGGCCAAGCGCCTGGCCCTGCTGGCCGACGGCGAGTACAAGTGGCGGATGAGCGTGTACACGCAGATAGCCGCCATGAACTGCGAGACCCCGGCCAAGGAAGGGGAAAAAGTCGGCGTGTAGTATAGTATCGTCACAAAGCAAAGGGCGGGCGCCTCAGGGCCCCGCCCTTTTGCTTTGTGCGCTCACCGGCGGCCAGCTCGCCTTGACAGGTCAAGGTTGATATAGGTCAAAAGGCCCAGGGAGGCATAGGCCTTAATAGTTTCCCGGTCTGGGCCTTTCGGTGGTGACAGGTTTCGGCGCGCTGGGATATACTCTATATGTAGCTGATGGATATGGGAGTACACAACATGAAACTTTACCTCTCCTCCTTCTCCGTGCTGTTCACCTTGCTGTTAGCGCTGCCGCAAGTTAACGTTTTCGCCCAGGAACTCGTCGAGAGGCAGACTCCCGCCGACTCTCCCGATTACACCCCTTCCGAAAAAGAACTGGCCCGCACTTACCCCGGTTACTTCACGCTCAACAATGATTCCATCAAGGTAACCCTCCTGTCGGTCGGAGACGAACCCGACACCAACTACGTAAAGCTGCAGGAGACTCCGCCCAAGGACCTGGCCGGCATAGTGGTGACCATAGAGAAGATAGTCAACATAGCTTCCAAGGTCTGGGACATCGTAAAGGACAACGCCGCCGCCGTCAACATAGACACCAAGTACGCCACCGCCTACCCGGAGGGCGTTACCTCCGCCACACAGCTGGCCGGCTGGAGCCGCCCCAAGAGCTATACCTACGGCTTCTACGCCGAGAACCTTTACGGGTCCGTGATGATAGACTGTAAATATAAGTTCTCTTATACCTATAACGGCGCCTACAAGGGTAAGGGCAAGTTCCTGACCGGCGTGGCCGTGATCCCCAGCAAAGTGACGGCCGGCTGGGGCTATAAGTTCACGATGACCGCGGCCGTGCCGGATTCCACCATCGCCAACGTGGGTACCGATACCGACCCTGTGGCCGCCCTGCAGATGAAGCTGAACTGGAAGATGGCTACCGTGCTCAAAGTGGTGGAAGGCACCAGCGTCTATTACCTGGAGGGCACCGGCTACTTCGAAGAGATCGCCAGCCCCTGGACCAAGAAGGAGAAGCAGGCCGCGGACCTGAAGTCCGCCGCGCCGCTGCTCGGGCCTTCATCGGTGTTCTGATTTTCGCACCCGCCGGATGGCCGGCGGCAATAGAAAAGGAGGAAGTATAACATGAAGAAACTGCTCGCAATAACCGCAGCCATGACGGCGATGCTGGCCGGCCAGGTTTCCGCCACGGACACCCTGGACGCCAAGTATTTCGCCATCGACGAGAGTTCCATCGTCATTGAAGAGCTCGACCTCCGCGGCGGCACGATCCCCGGCACCCAGGTGGTTCCCGGCGGCCCGACCATCCCCGGCCCCGGCCAGCTGCCCAAGCCTCCGTCGGGCCCGCAGATCAACCCGCCCATCAACCCCGGCGGCGGCACGACCAAACCCCCGGAAGGCGGCACCCCGCCCGCCGTGGACCCGCTGACCAACATCAATAACACGGTGGACACGCTCGACAAGATCGTGAACCTGATGGAGAAGATCTTCGCCATCATCGAGAAGAACCAGCCCGTGGTCAACGTCACCACCAACTACGCCAACGCGGTGCCCTTCGGGACCACGCATTGGACGCAGCTGCAGGGCTGGACCCGCCCCGCCACCAAGAAGTATTCCTTCTCCATGAAGAACGCCTATGGCTCCGAAGTCGTGAAAGTTACCTACCAGGTTCACTATACCTATAAGGGCAACTTCCAGGGCAAAGGCCAGTTCCTGACCGGCGTCACTGTGGAGCCGCTCAATGTCGTGACCGCCTGGGGCTACAAGGTGACCCTGGTGTCCGAAGTGCCGGATTCCACGATAGCAAACGTGGGCACGCACGAGGACCCCATCGCCTCCATGCAGCTGCAGCTGCGCTGGACCGTGCACACGATGGTCAAGGACATCACGTCCAAGGCTATCTACTACGTGCAGGGCGACGGCCTCCTGAAGGAGATCGGCACCCCGTTCAAGAACGCGGAAGAGCAGCGCACCCAGAAGAAGGTAGAGGCCGCCCAGGTCAGCGTGACCACCTCGTCCTTTAACTAAGCAGCAAGTACCGCAGCCTCCTTTTCGCCCCTGCGCCCGTCACCCGGGCGCAGGGGTTTCATCTTATTTTGGGAACCGGCTTGGCCCGCGCGCACCCGCTGCGAGCGATTTTAGGGCGTAGGGCCAAGGTCCGGAGCGGACCGCCTATCATTAGGGCGGCGGCAAAGAATGTTTGAGCGAGGCACTGTGTGCCGAGCGGATCGAGCACAGCGACAGGTCTTCGTTCTTTGCCGGCGGAGGACCACAGGCCCTCTTCCGCCACGCCCGCTTATGAGCGAGCGGCGGGTGCGCGCGGGCCCATGTGTGATTACTCCAGTTCTTTGAGTTTGCGAAAGAGGTCGAGCTGCTGGGGGGAAAGGGTGCCCGGGAGGGAGAGATAGATCTCGGCGTACAGGTTGCCGCGGGAACCGTCCTTGCGGGGCAGGCCGTGGCCTGACAGGCGCAGCCTGCGCCCGGAAGCGGAACCGGCGGGAAGTTTCACCTTGACCGGCCCGGCCGGGGAGGGGACGGAGATCTCGGCGCCCAGCGCGGCGTCCCACGGGTAGACGTCCACCCTGGCGCGCAAGTCGTCGCCGTCCAGCTCGAAGCGAGGGTCGGGCGCGAGGCGTATCTTGAGGTACAAGTCGCCGGCGCGGCCCGACGATTCACGGCCCTGGCCGCGCAGCCGTATGGTGGCGCCGTCGCGCAGGCCCCGCGGAAGCTTGACGTTGATGTCCCGGGTCTCCGTCTTGCGGCCCGCGCGGAAAGAAAAAGAAAGCTGTTTGTGCCCGCCCTTGAGCAAGTCCTCTATGGAAAGCTGGAGCTCGGCTTCCATATCCAGTGCGGAACGGCCGCCTTGTTCCTCAACGTCACCGAAGCCGCCCATGCCCTGCGCCCCGCCGAACATGGACTTGAAGAAATCGCTGAACTCGCCGAACTGGCTGAAGTCCGCGCCCTGGCCTCCCTGGTAGTGATGCTGGAAACCGCCCGGACCATGCTGCTGGCGCTGCGGCCCGCCGGGCGGGGGACGGTAGCCCTGCTGCGCGCCTTCCCTGCCGAACTGGTCGTAGAGCTTGCGCTTCTGCGGGTCGGACAAGACCTCGTAGGCCTCGTTGATCTCTTTGAATTTGGCCTCGGCGGCCTTGTTGCCCTGGTTGCGGTCAGGGTGATGCTTCATGGCGAGTTTGCGGTAAGCGGACTTGATCTCCGCCTCGCCGGAGGATTTCGGCACTCCGAGCACGGAGTAGTAATCTATGTAGTCCGCCATAGCGGGTTATTTAAGTTTCAGCAGGAAAAGTGCCAGGAACACGCCGAAGCCGGCCATGACCCAGCGCTCTATCACGCTCTCGGAGATACCCGGCAGAGCGGCGTTCAGGACACGGGCGATGACGAGCGCCGCGACGACGCCGAGCCAGAAGGTCCAGATCTGGGCGTTGGAGACCTTCTCTTCGGGCGGCGCCTCCTGGGGCGGGCGCGGCGACTGGAAGGGGGATTGCTGCGGGACCGGGGCTTCGGGGACCTTAAGTTTCTTGCTCATGTTATTTCCTGGCTACGAAAGAGATGTCCTGGAAGACCACCGTGACGCCGAGCTCCGCGCCTTCGGTGTGCTTGACCAGCATGGTGCTGTAACCGATTATAAGCGGGGTGTTGGCATGGAGGATGGAGATCTCGGCTCGGCGTACGCATTTCTTGGATTCGATTGTTTCCCTGATCACTTCTTTCAGCGCAGGGAAGGCGTCGAACATTTCCGAGTAGCTCTTGTCGTGGCAGCAGGACTCGGGCTCCATATGCAAAATCTTTCCCGCCATCGGGTTCACGTAGACCACTTTGCCCTTCATGTCCACGCTGATAAGTCCGCCGGTTAGGTTATCCAGTATGCACTGGTAATATTCCTGAACGTTTTTTATCATGGGGATATTCTACTAAAAATGAAGAAGAGGGGAATTAAGGAGTGAGGAACTGATGCCGGGCTGGACACTGCGGTGTCGCTTCGCTCCACCCGAACCGGGAAGTTACATCGAGATCAACCCGCCCGGCGGGCAAAAAATTAAGACCCCCGCTGCGGGGGGGCAGAGGTGATGAAGGGGGAACTTATGGGCTGGACGGGAAAGTCGCGCTGCGCGCGACGCGAACCGGGAAGGGGTTAGAGCCAATCAATCACAGAGACCAAATTTAAAAACCCCCGCGGACGGGGGTTTTTAAATTTGCTCGCCGGGCTGGACACTGCGGTGTCGCTTCGCTCCACCCGAACCGGGAATGTATTCAAGCCAAACAGTCACAGAGACCAAAATTTAAAACCCCCGCGGACGGGGGTTTTAAATTTTGCTCGCCGGGCTGGACTCGAACCAGCAACCCTTCGGTTAACAGCCGAATGCTCCACCATTGAGCTACCGGCGAATACTACAAGAACAATTATACAAAATTTTCGGAAAATCAATAAGCCAAAAGCCCCTTGACCGCCATCAACCTTTCCTTTATAATTAACCTGTGACCAACACGCTTACCATCGCGCTGCTGTTCTTCGTTTCCGCCCTCTGCGCCCAACAGGCTTCGGGCCCCTCGTACCTGCTGCTTTCCCACGACCCGGCTTTCCTCGAGGAAGTCGGCAAACTTTCGGAGCCGGTCTACGCAAAAGGCCGCGCGCGCCTGGTCAGGTTCACCGTGCCCTATGCCTCCCTGCCCCCTCAGATAGCGGCCTATGTCCGGCCGGCCGATATCGGGGAGATCTCTTACGGGCCGGCTCCCGCACCCGAAGTAAAAATGGCCGACCCCGCCGTGCTGGCCGTCACGAATAGAGTCAGTGGCGCCCGCCTGATGGGCTACGCCGAGACCCTCACCAACACCGGCAAACGCGGCGCCAAAGACCTGGACGCCTCCGCCGCTTCCGGCAACCGCGCGGCGATGGATTATATCGAGAACGCTTTCAAAGAGCTCGGCTACCAGACAGAGCGCCACTGCTACAAGGAACGCAAGAAGGACCGCGAGTGCAATATCCTCGGCCGCCGCAAGTCAGCCGTTTCCGGCGCCAAGACCATAGCCGTGGTGGGCCATATGGATTCCGTGGGCCATAACAACGCCGGGGCGGACGATAACGCCTCGGGCGCGGCCGGCGTGCTGGAGATGGCCAAGGTCCTTTCTTCCTACGCCGCGGACCACGACCTGCTCTTCATAGCCGCCAATGGCGAGGAAACCGGCGTGGCCGGCACCTACGCCCTGGCAAAAAAGATGAAGGCCTCCGGCGAGATGGCCTCCGTGGCCTGGGCCATCAACATGGACATGATAGCCTGGAACCGCAACGGCATCCTGGACATAGAGACCAATAAGGAATTTTCCGCTTTCGCCGACTGGGTGGCCGCGCAGGCCGTCATCTATACCAAGCTCAAGCCTTATATCTCCATGCCGGCCTGGGGCAGCGACCACGTGCCTTTCCTGGAGGCGGGCGTGCCCACCTATCTCTCGATAGAGAATTGGGAAGACCATAATCCCTGCTACCACCAGGCCTGCGACAAGATGGACACGCTCTCCTGGACCTACGCCGCCGACCTGGTGAAACTCAACCTCGCTGTGGTGGCAGGCAAAGCGAAACTCACCCCGCTGAAGCCTTGAGCGGGAACAGAAATAAAAAAGCCCGGCTTGAACCGGGCTTTTTTATTTGCGGCGCCTGTCAGTGAGACTGGAAGACTTTCGCGCCTACTTTTTCTGCGAGTGAGGGATCGTCCACGAAGGGGTTTCTGTTGCCCTGGAAGCCGGCTATGGCCTCGTTGCGGGCGCGCTCGGCGGCGCCAGGCGGGTCCTGGCGGTGCCACTGCAGGAACATCCCGACGCGGTTGGTCCAGAAATCCCGGTAATCCGCGCCGTCGCGGATATTGCGGTCGTAATAGCGCACCACGAAATAGAGTATGGCCCTGGCGATCTCGCCCTTCACCGCGTCGGCGGGCTCGAAGCCCTCCGCGCCCAGCTTCGAGCCGCTGTTGGTGGCGTAAACGAAGCTGGAAACCTCTCCGAAGGGCTCGCTGCCGCGCCGGCCGTTGACGCCGATATAGGTGGGGAAAATATGGTGCAGGTCCGACTTCATGGGCGCGGCTTTGTTAAAGAAGCCCTGCGGCCAGGAATGCTCGGCGTTCATGCCGTCCGAATCATTTATGCCGTCGCCGTTGGCGTCGCCCTGTTCCTTATAATCATCGCCGTGCTCACTGGCGCCCCTGGAGCAGATCTGGGAATAGATACAGGTCACACCCGCGGAGCCGGCGCAGCCGGTATTGTCGGCCACGGAGAACATGAATTTCTTGGCGTTCAGGTAATCCTTGCCGGAGCCAGGGACGGGATATTCGGTGGCCTGGTGCAGGTACTGGAAAAGCTTTTCGCCGGAGAGGCTCGAGGCCTGCGCCAGGTACTGGGGCTGAAGTTTAAGCGGGGGGAGGGGCGCGGGTACCGCCTGCGAGGGCAGGTCGTCTGTGAATCTCTCCAAACTCGGCAGGTCCAGGGCGGAACTTGCGCTGAAACCGGCTGCGAGCAGGACTGCTGCGAAGATCAACGAGTTGCGTTTCAAAACGGCTCCGGAGTCTTGCTATTTAACGCCACGAAAATTATATCATTATTTTGATTTTAATCAACGGCATAAATCAGTGGCGCGAAGGCTTTCGGTTTGCTATATTCAAGTTAAGGCCCCCGCATGAAAAATCACCTCTCCGCAGCCCTCTTTTTCGCCTTCGCCGCTTCCGCCTCCGGAGGCTCTTTCGACCAGCTGCGCCGCGGCCTGGAACTGCCGCTGGTGCCCGACCCCGCGCCCCTGTCACGGGCGACCGAGGCCCTGGCCGGAGATACCCGCTATTGGATCACCGTAGGCGCCGACGACAAGTATGACCGCACGGCCCTGCTGAACGCCGGGCTGGACATCATAGAAACGCAGAAGGCTTACGTCTCGGGGCTCATCGAGGCCGAGCTGATGGACCAACTGGCGGCCAAGGGCTTCATAGTCAAGAGCCGCCGCACCATCCAGGATTACGCGCGGCAGCACCTGAAGGATTTTCCCGCGGGCGACGCCGCCTACCATAACTATAAGGAAACTACGGACCTGCTGCTGGCGCTGGCGGCCGAGCACCCGGCGGAGGCTTCGCTGTTCTCCCTGGGCAAGACCATCGAAGGCCGCGACATCTGGTGCCTGCGGCTGAATACCGCCGAAAAGGGGGAAGCACCTTCGGCCAGGCCCGCCGCCCTCTTCATGGGCAACCACCACGGCCGGGAACATCTTTCCAACGAGGTCTCCCTCGCGCTGGCACGCCACCTGCTGGCCAACAAGGCCGCCCCGGAGATCCGCCAATTCCTGGACACGCTCGACATCTACATCGCCCCCATGACCAATCCCGACGGGGCCGAATACGACATCGCTTCCGGCAAGTACCGCTGGCACCGCAAGAACGCCCGCGTGAACGCCGACAAGACCATAGGCGTGGACCTGAACCGCAACTACGACTCGCTGTGGTGCCAGGCCGGGGCCTCCCATTACCCGGCGGCCGACACCTATTGCGGCCCTTACGCTTTTTCAGAACCGGAAACGCAGGCCATAAAGAGGTTCGTGGAGAGCCGTCCCAACCTGAAGACGCTGATGAGCTATCACTCCTACTCCAGCCTCCTGCTCTACCCCTGGGCGGGCAAGGACACGCCCGTGGAGAGCGAGCGCGACCGCAAAGTGTTCGAGGCTATGGCGCGGGGCATGACGGCCTTCACCGGCTACACCCCGCAGCAGTCCAGCGACCTCTATGTCGCCACCGGGGACACCACCGACTGGGCCTACGCGGCCCGCGGCATTTTCTCTTTCACCACCGAACTGGAGGGCACCACTTTCTATCCCGGTGCCGCGATGATAGACAAGGCCTCCGTCAAGAACGTGAAGGCCGCGCTGTACCTGCTGGGCGTCACCGCCGATCCGTACAAGCTGGCCAGGTAGCCGCCGCAGGGTAAGGGGGGAGTCAATGCGTTCATGCTTTTTACTGGCCGCTGCGCTCTGCGCCGCTGCGCCGGCGCGCGCCCAGGAGTCGGGCGGCGTGGATTTCTTCCAGTCCTCGCTGCGCGAGATCCTGGATACGCCCATCCTCTCGGCCTCCTACGCCGAGGAAAGGCCCTCGGATACCGCCGCGGCGGCTTACGTGGTCACCGCCGAGACCATACAGAAGCGCGGGTACAAGACCCTGCACGAGCTCCTCTCCGACATGCCGCAGTTCCAGGTGCAGCGCAACTCCGACGTGCGCCGCCTCAACCTGGTTTCGGTCCGCGGCATCCCGGGCAACGAGAGGCTGGTGATACTTTACGACGGCGTGC
This sequence comes from Elusimicrobia bacterium GWC2_64_44, assembly GCA_001799845.1. Classification (GTDB taxonomy): domain Bacteria; phylum Elusimicrobiota; class Elusimicrobia; order Elusimicrobiales; family UBA9959; genus UBA9959. The sequence continues at coordinate 8,602 of MGUG01000030.1, forward strand.
GGATCACGCCGCCCACCGGCGACCTGTTCGCCATAGCCGGCCAGTTGTCAATCAAGAACGCGGAGCGGGTTGAGGTCGTCATGGGCCCCATGTCCTCGGTCTACGGCGCCGACGCCTTCAGCGGCGTGGTCAACGTGGTCAGCCGCCGCGCCGGCGTTTCCACCGCCGGCATAGCCTACGGGTCCTTCGACGCCCGCGTCGCCGGCTTTACTGCGATGAGCAGGCATTCAGAAGAGGCCGGCACTGGCCCGGCCGCCGCCGTCACGATAGACAAGCGCTCCGGCGGCAACCCCAAGCTGCCTGATTACTACAAGGACGATTACGCCTGGTACAACAGGGAATACCAGGCCGGGCTGGTCAAGTTCCCTATCCCCAGCACCGTGACCGCCTCGGTCCCGGTGACCGGGTACGACGCGCGGGAAGACTCCTTCTACCTTAACGCCATGCTGGACCTTGGCAGCCTGGAAGTAGGCCTGATAAAGATGAAGGAGTCCCATTCCTCCTCCATCGGCGTAAAGCCGGAGCTCACCGTCTACAACAAGGACGCCCGCTTCGCCACAGGGCAATGGACGGCCTACGGCCGGCATTCCTACTCCTCGCCCGGCGAAACCTTGAAGGTCAATACCCTGCTGTCCTATTACGACTACGAGATCCTCCCGGAGAGCCGCTTCATAAACAGCTATTCCGGCTACGCCGACGCCTACAAGTACGCCTCCGCCAAAACGGCGACCATAGAGCAGACCTTCTCCTTCGAGGCCGCCGAAGGCTTCCCCGTGCTGGCGGGCTATTCCTATCAGGAAAACGCCGTCCTGCCCTACACAGCCGACCTGGGGCACGAGTTCGACACCCAGAGAAGCCCCGTCTCGCAGAATTTCGTCTACAACGGCTCCACCATACCCGTGGATTTCCATTCCCTGCGCTACAGCAACACCGGGGCATTCCTGCGCCTGCAGAAACAGCTGTCGGACGTCTCGCTTTCGCTGGGCCTGCGCTACGACCGCAATACGGCCTACGGCGAGACCTGGAACCCGCGCGCCGGCCTGGTCTGGCGGCCCGGCGGTTCGGAACGCACCGTGGCCAAAGTCCTCTACGGCGAGGCCTACCTTGCCCCCTCGCCCTTCTGGACCAACAAACATTTCGGCTCGTTCATCTCCTCTCCGACGGCCGCCTCCGGCTACCACAGCTATTTCTTCCATATTCCCAACGAGGCGCTGGCGCCGGAGAAACTCCGCTCGGTGGAAGGCACGCTCTCTCATGACCTGACCGGGAACGTGCGGGTCTCGCTGAATCCCTACTACAACAAGGTCAGCGGCCTCATACAGGATGTCACCATAGGCCCCGGGACTTTCCACGGGGTGGAGGTGGACGTGCTCGAGCGCGCCGAGAACTCCGGCAGCATGGAGACCTACGGCGCCACCCTGAAGGCCGACGCGATCTTTCATGCCGGCACCTGGAGCTTCGAGCCTTGGGCGGCCTATACGCATTCAGAGGGCCATCTTGCGGGTGAGCCCCTGCCGTTCAATTCAAGGCACGTTCTGCAGGCCGGCGCCTCGGCGCAGCACGGCAGGTGGACCATCACTCCGCGGGCCTTGTACCGCTCCTATACCCGCAACCAGGACGGGGCGCGGGTCGCCCCTTTCACTACGGCGGACCTTTACCTGCGCTACAGCGACATAACCCGCAGGTCGGCGGGGATAGCCCTCTGGCTGTCGGTGAAGAATATTTTCGACCGGCGCTATTACAACGCCGCTTACGGGGGCGGGGCGGACAGGCTCGACGGAGCGCCGCAGAGCCCGCGCGAGGCCTCGCTGGGGCTGAGCTGCAAATTCTGACGCCGGCGCCTATGAAGAAAGACCATTTAAAAGGATTGTGCCGCGCGGCTGCCGCGGCTCTGGCGCTTTGTGCCCCTTCAGCGGCCAGCTCCGGCGAGCTGGCAGCCGTGGTCTCCTCAGACGCCGGTCCCTACGCCGAGGCTTACGCCGCTTTCCGGGCCGGCCTTTCCGCGCCGGTGGACCTTTACGACATTTCCACGCCGGGGTTTTCGGCTCCGGAGGACGCCCGCTACGTGGCGGTTTTCGGCGCGCGCGCCACGGCCCTGGACTTCCCGGCCGGTACGCACCGCGTCTATGCGCTGGCCCCGGTGGCCGGCCGCGGGCGCGGCTGGCACCAGATCTCAATGGTTCCGCCGCCGGCCGAAGCCCTGGCGGCCTACGCCGGTCTCCAGCCAGGCCTCAGGCGGCTGGCCGTGTTCTGGGCCGCTTATCCGGGAGAGAAGTACATGGAGGAACTGCGCGCCGCGGGGGAGGCCGCCGGCATAGAGATCCTTTCGGCAAGGCTTAAGTCCCCGGATTCGCTGCCCGAGCGCCTGCGACGGCTCATGGGTAAAATGGACGCCTTCTGGCTTATGCCGGACCCGGTGCTGATAACGCAGGGCAGCCTGATGGTGCTGGCGAACTTCTCCTGCGCTAACGCCGTGCCTTTCTACGCGCCGACCTACGCTTTAGTGCAGAACGGGGCCACGGCCTCCTTCGCGCCGGACTTCGCGGAGGCCGGCGCGGCCGCGGCCAGGGCCGTGGAAGAATTGCGCGCCGGGCGCCGCCTGCCGCCGGTGATCTACCCGCTGAACACGCGCCTGCGCCTTAACATGCAGCTCCTGGATAAGTGCCGCTGGCCCCTCAAGACAAAGTAGATCGAGCGACCTGAAATAAAAAAGGCCCCTGGCGGGGCCTTTTTCATTAGCTCAAGGTTCAATGAGAGCGGAAAACTTCCTCGCCTATCCTGTCGGCCAGCTCCGGGTGATCTATGAACGGGTTGCGGTTGCCCTGGAACTCTTCCACCAGGTCGTTGCGGCGGCGCTCGGCGGCGTCGGGCTGGTCCTGCGTGTTCCACTTGAGCAGCAGGGGGACGGTGGCGTTCCAGAAGGAATTATAGTCCATGCCCTGGCGTATGCTTTTGTCATGGTAGCGCACCATGAAGTACAGCATGGCGCGGGCCACGTTGCCCTTGGATTCGTCGGTGGGCTCGAAGCCTTCCTTGCCCAGCATGGAGCCGGCGGAGGTGCGGTAGACGGGGCCGGTGACCTTGGCGAACTTGAGGTTGCCGCGGCGGCCGTTAGGCACGGAGAAGGTGGGGGCGAGGTGGTGCAGGTCGGCCACCATGGGCAGGGCGCTGTTGAAATAGCCCTGGGGCCAGATATGCTCGGCGTTGATGAAGTCGCCGGGCACGCCGTCGCCGTTGCTGTCGCCGTTCTCGTGGTAAGAATTGCCGCTGCTGAAAGAGCCGGGAACGCAGACCAGTGAGTAGAAGGTCTTGATGCCGGGCCCGTTGTCGCAGCCGGTGTTGTCCGCCTTGGAATACATGAACTTCCTGGAGGCGTCGTAGGACAGCACAGCGCGGTCGGAGGGGGCGGTGGCGTCGTGCAGGTAGGAGAAGAGCTCCTCGCCGTTCACGTCGGACTCGGGCAACTCGAAGAGCCTGGAGAGCAGCGGGGGCTGCACCGCGGGGGCGGCCTCAAAAGAGAAACCCGCGGCGGACTCCTTGAGGAGGTCGAGCGCGGGCGATGAATTGTCGGCGGCCGAAACAAAAGACGCGGCGGTCAGTATCGTCAGTGAGAGCAGGGCTGTGAAGCGTTTCAAAATTCCTCCGGTCTTGACCAAAATCAACATGACTAATATCAATAGTTTAGCCGAATAGGCCTATAAGGCAAGGGCCAAAGGGCCTATGCCACAAATAGGCCCTTTGGTCCAATTTTTGTTTTGTAAGCGGTGGGCTAAAGAAAAAAGAGGACGCTGGTCCTCTTTATCCTTACCTCACGGCAGTGCGTCAGCTGAGCTTGAGCAGACCGCGCAGGCCGTCCCAGATTATCTGCACGCCTATAGCCAGCAGGATGAAGGCCGAGATCTTGGAAATGGTCTGGGCGCCGGCCCGGCCCATGCGGCGCAGCAGGTTCTCGGAGTAGCGGTAGAAGAGGAAGACGCTGAGCGCTGCCAGCGCGATGCCGGCGGCGTCGCCTGCGAACTTAACCCAGGTGCCAGAGGCGAGCAGCGAGCCCGCCGGCACCAGCGTCAGGGTCACGGCTATAGAGCCCGGGCCGGCGGTGACGGGCATGGTCATAGGGAAGAAGGCCCGGTCGGTCATGTGGCGCTTCAGTTCCTCGTGCTCGTCCTGCGAGAACTTGGGCTTGTTGTTGAGCATCTGCCAGGCGGTGTTGAAGAGCAGCAGGCCGCCCGCTATGCGGATGACCGGCACCGAGATGCCGAAGATCTTGAGCAGCCAGCCGCCGGCCAGCATGACGCTGAAGAGCAGCATGAAGGTGTACTTGCCTATCAGCCGGGCCAGGCGGTGCCTGTCCTCGTCGGAAAGCGAGTCGGTCATGTCGAGGAAGATGGGCGCCATGGCGGGCGGGTTAAGGATGGGGAACAGGGCGAAAAAGGCCAGCGCGGCGTGGTCCGTGAACTCGTGCAGCATGGGTATATTATCCCATTTTATCCGCCGTGGCGCTAATTTTGTATTATTAATACCGAACTATGAAGATTTCCAAGTTAGTCACCGGTGCGGACAAGCGGACGGCCGCCGCGCTGATGGCCGCCTCCGACCCCTGGCTGACCCTCGGCCTGGGCCGCGCGCATTGCCTTAAGACACTGTCCGCGCCCTACCGCGAAACCTACGCCGCCCGCGACGGGCGCGCGCTGGCCGGGCTGGTCACCGTGACCATGTACGGCACTTTCCGGGGCTACATACAGTCCCTTTTCGTGGCCCCGCCCGCCCGCGGGCGGGGGCTCGGCGAAGAACTGATGCGCTACGCGGAGGGAAAGATCTTCGCGCGCGCGCCTAACGTCTTCCTGTGCGTCTCTTCCTTCAACAAAGGCGCGCTTAAGTTCTACCGCCGGCTGGGCTACCGCAAGGCCGGCGTGCTGACGGATTTCTTTCAGAAAGGCAGCGACGAGCTGCTGCTGCGCAAGACCCTTGGCCCCATGCAGACCTTCAGTCCACGGAGAAAACAACATGGCAAACCCTAAAATATCTTTCCACGGCGCCGCCGGCGAGGTGACCGGCTCCCGCCACCTGCTGGAGACCGACGCCGGCACGCTGCTGCTGGACTGCGGCATGTTCCAGGGCCACCGCGGCGACGCCCAGGCCAAGAACCGCACCTTCCGGTTCCCGCCGGCCTCGGTGGACGCGGTGATCCTCTCCCACGCGCACGTGGACCACTGCGGGCTGCTGCCGCTGCTCTATAAGGAAGGCTGCGACGCGCCGCTCTACTCTACGCTCGGCACGGCGGAGATCACCGGCGTGATGCTGGCCGACTCGGCCCGGCTGCAGGTCTCGGACGCGCAGTTCTACAACAAGATCCACGCGGCCGAGAACCTGACGATAGAGCCCCTCTACGACGAGGACGACGCCAACAAAGCCCTCGGGCACCTGCAGCCGGCCGAGTACGGCGCGGACTTCTCCCCGCTGCCCGGCGTTCGGGCGCGCTTCCATAACGCCGGCCACGTACTGGGCTCCGCGATAACCCAGCTCGACCTGCAGACCGAAGGCGGGCCGCGCCGGCTGGTCTATACCGGCGACCTGGGACGCCAGGAAGGGCTCCTGATGGAGACCCCCGAAGTGCCCGAAGGCACGGACTACCTGGTGATAGAGAGCACCTACGGCGGGCGGCTGCACGAGAAGCTCTCCGACGCCGGCGAGAAACTGGCCGAGGTGATAAAGCGCGCCGTAAAAAGCGGCGGCAAGGTCATCATCCCCAGCTTCGCGCTGGAGCGCACGCAGGAGATAGTGTTCATCCTGGACCGGATGTTCCGCGAGGGCAAGGTCCCGCAGGTCCCGGTCTACGTGGACAGCCCGATGGCCGTCAGCCTGACGGAGATCTTCAGCAAGCGGCGCGACGATTTCTCTTTCGACGACAAGTTCCGGGCCTACGCCCGGATGGACGGAGACCCGTTCGGCTTCGACTATATCCGCTACCTGCGCACCAAGGAGGACTCCCAGTCCCTTAACAACAAGAAGGGCCCGATGCTCATCATCTCGGCCTCCGGCATGTGCGAGGGCGGCCGCGTGCTGCACCACCTGCGCAACGGCATCGGCCGGGACGAGAACATCATCCTCCTGGTCGGCTACCAGGCCATGGGCACGCTGGGCCGCAAGCTGCAGGAGGGGATGAAGAAAATAAAGATCTTCGGCATGGAGCATGAAGTGGCGGCCAGCATAGAAACGATGCACGTCTTCTCTTCGCACGCCGACAACTCCGACCTGGTCGCCTTCGTCAAGGCCGCCAAGCCGGCCCGCGGCGTCTTCCTGGTCCACGGCGAGCCCGAGGCCCGCGCCGCCCTCACCGAGGCCCTGACGAAGGAGGGGATAAAGAACATCATCTCCCCTCTTCCCGGCGAGGAGTTCGAACTGAACTGACCCGGAGCCTCAACAAAGAAGAAGCCCCTGCAGAGGGGCTTCTTCCTTTCTAGGCGTCCTACCGTGGGGACGGGCCCGTCAAAACCGGCGTCGGTGCATTGTCGCTCCGCTCCACACGCACACAGTGCTCGCGCCTGCCGCTCTCGGCCTCGGCGCTACGCAAGCCTCGGCCTCCGAGAGGCTTTTGCCGGACCCATCCCCACGGTCTCCGCCGGTTTCTCCACTGATACGACATTGCCGCGAAGGCATACCCTCACCGTCCCTCCGTCCTGTCAGTACTGTTACAAGCGAGCCACCAGCGGAGACCGCAGGGGTAGGACAAGCAAAACCGTCGCGAGCCCGACGCTTGCGTAGCGCGGAGGGCGAGTGCCGAGTGAGCGCACGGTGTGCGCGAACGCGTTTTGCGGTCCTATCCCTGCGGTATGCCGCCAACCACGAGCGCCCCGCCCGAGAAGACATACCTCGCCGGCCTTTGATACTGGGCCCCTCCCCGGCCGGCCCCGACTTCGCATCTCGCGGAACTTTTTCCTGTGCACCATGCTTACGAGGTAGGCGGAAATAGAATATAATATAGATAACATATGAAGAAACTCCTCAAGAAAATAGGGACCAAGGCGCTGCATGTGCTGGGTCTCAAGAAAAAATCAGGCTTCTACGGGCTCGGCATCGCCCCCAAGCTGATGCAGATACTCGACGCCAAAGGCTTCGTGACCCCGACTCCCATACAGGAGAAATGCATCCGGATCGCCACCGAAGGCAAGGACATGGTCGGCATAGCCCAGACCGGCACCGGCAAGACCATCGCCTTCTCTATCCCCATGATACAGCGCCTCGCGCAGGGCCCCGGCAAAGCCCTCGTCCTGCTGCCCACCCGCGAACTCGCCGTGCAGGTGGCCGAAGTCTGCCGCGAATTCGCGCCCGCCTTCAACATGGGCGTCGCCTGCCTCATAGGCGGCGAAGGCAAAGAATCCCAGCTGCGCGACCTCAACCGCAAGGCCCGCATCCTTATCGGCACCCCGGGCCGCGTCTACGACCATATCGAGCGCGGCGCCGCCAAGGTGCAGGACTGCCGCATCCTCGTCCTCGACGAGGCAGACCGCATGTTCGACATGGGCTTCGCCCCGCAGATCAACCGCATCATCCGCGAGCTGCCGAAAGAAAGGCAGACCATGCTGTTCTCGGCCACCATACCCGACGAGGTCATGAAACTGGCCAGCCAGCACATGAAGCTGCCCATCCGCATAGAGGCGGCCAGGTCCGGCACCGCCGCGGCGAACGTCATCCAGGAACTTTACGTAGTGCGCAGCGCCATGAAGCCCCTGCTCCTCTCCAAGCTCCTCGAGAAATACACCGGCACCGTGCTCATCTTCGTCGAGACCCGCTACGACGCCGCCAAGGTGGCCATGATCCTCGAGCATATGAACCACCACGTGGCCGAGCTGCACTCCGACCGCACCATGGGCCAGCGCAAAGACGCCATGGAAGGCTTCAAGTCCGGCAAGTACCGCATACTCGTGGCCACCGATATCGCCGCCCGCGGCATAGACGTGACCGGCATCGAAGCTGTGATCAATTACGAGATGCCCGCCGAGGACGACGCCTACGTGCACCGCATCGGCCGCACCGGCCGCGCCGGTCAGCCCGGCCGCGCCATCACCTTCGCCACGCCAGACCAGGGCGGCGACGTGCGCAGCATCGAGACACTCACCGGCATCCCCATGAACCAGGTGACGCATCCCGAAGTCCCCGCCGAGACCCTCTGGGGCTACGACAAGGCCGTCGGCGGCCGCGGCTGGAACCAGCGCTCCGCGCGCAGGCCCTCCGGCGGCGGCGGCAGGGGCAGGCGCCGGTGAAGAGCGCCCGCCGCGGCGCGGCGCTACTGCAGGTCCTGGTCATTTCGGTGCTGCTGCTCGCGGCGGCGATGATAGTGATCCGGGGGCTGCTGCAGCGCAACCAGATGAGCGCCAAGGCCTCGGTACAATCCCAGCTCAAGATAGACGTGGAAGGCACCCGCGGGGCCGTGAACTCCTGCCTGGGCGCGGCCGGCTACCCGGACGCTTCCTGCCAGCCCACGGCCGCGCAGGCGGCCTGCGTGCCGCCCGGGGTCAGCATAGTCTTTTCCGGCACGCCTCCTAACTGCGAAATGCAGATAACAGCCACCCGCTGACCGAAGCAAAAAACAAAAAAGGCCGCCTCCTGGCGGCCTTTTCCATGCCCTCCCGCGGGCTAGTAAGGCGCGCGGGCCGACTTGAAGAGCTTCTCGAACTCGGCCAGGTAAGGCGCCGAGTACTCCGGGGCCAGCGTGAAGATAGTGTTCTCGGTGTTCGCGTCCTCGGCGGTGGCGGTCCAGTTGAAAGAGCCGTTGATCAGCAGCTTGCCGTCTAGTACGGCGTACTTGTTGTGCATCTGGCCTTTCTCCAGGCGGCCGTCCTTGAAGCGGAAGTCGATGCTGCTGGCCTTGGCTTCCTTTAGGAAGGGGAACTTCTGGCCGGAGAACAGCATCATCCGCACGCGCACGCCGCGGGCGGCGGCCCGCTTCAGCGCTTCCATGATGTTCTTGGAGGTGAGGGTGAACATGGCCACCGCCACGTCGGAGCGGGCGGCGTCCAGCGCTTTTACTATGGCCGCCTCGGTGCCGCCGCGCGGCGAAAAGGCGTAATCCGGCAGCGCGGTGCCGTTAAAATTCACATCGGGAGTGGGGTCGGAGGGCGGGGGGGTGGGTTTCGCTGCGGCGGCGCCCGGCTGGCCCGCGGGCCTGGCCTGCGCCCACATCCAGTCGAAATTCCTGCCATAGCCGCCGACGATGTCCGCGTCGGCCACGAACATGATGTTCTCGTAGCTGAAGCTCTCGGCGAAGCCGCTCCAGTTGGCAGAACCGGTCTGCAGCAGCGTGCCGTCGAAGAGCGCGTACTTGCAGTGCATCGCGCCCGTGCCGCCGCGGCCGTTCATGGCGCGGGCTTCGATGCCGGCGTCTATCACGGCCTGGATCTGCCTGCCGGCCTGCGGGTAGACGTGGGCCTTGTCGAACAGCACGCGCACTTTCACGCCGCGCTCCCTGGCCTGCACCAGGGCCGTCACGGCGGCGTCTATCTGCAGGTTGTAGAGGGCCACGTCCAGCGTATCCTTGGTGCGGCCGATAGCGTCCACGATGGGTTTCGCCAGGGCTTCCTCGTCGGTAAAAATGTAGGCGGGCAGGCCGGACCAGTCGTAAGCGCGGCCCGGCTCGTAGAAGGGCGCGGGGGGAACCGGCGCCTCCACGGGCGGCAGGGTTTTCAGCGTCAGCGTCTCGAGCGGGGCGGGCGGGGCGGCAAAGACCGCGGTAACGGACAAGAAAAGGACCAGCAGAGCGTTAAGTGATTTCAGCACGGAACCTCCACCTGCGAAGCAACAGGATACCTATACTTTAGCTGATGCGGCGGCGCGGCGGCAGGGGCATAGGGCCTGCGCCCGCGCCGTCTTAGGGCCCACGCGGACGGGGGCCTTTAGGCCGATGCCGTCCTCGCGCGGTTTTGTATATAATGTATCCGATATATGAAAAAGGCGCCGCACGTCACCGTGAAAAAAGTCTCCCGCGAGAGCGGAGAGTGGCGCACGCGCTTCGAGGCCTTCTATTCGGATTGCGAGATCCGGCGCGTGGACAAGCTGCCGCACGCCTATTTCGCCGCCTATTCCGGCGACGAGATCGCCGGGCACAGCGTGGTCTATTTCGAAAAAGGGCGCTGGGTGATGGACGGCCTGCGGGTCAAGCCGGAATTTCGAGAGCGCGGGATAGCCAAGGCCCTCACCGAGGCCCGCATCCGCCACGCCCTGGAGCAGGGCGCCAAGGAAGTCTGGTACGCCTGCGAAGACGGCAACCTGGTCACCATCTGCTGCCACCTGCGCTACGGCTTCGAGAAAGTCTGCCCGCACGAGCATTGCAACGCCGCCACGGCGCACTGGTACCGCCTGAAGATCACGCCGCAATTGTTCGAGAAATTCCCAGCGCTCAAGCCCGGCCGGGCGGCCGGTCACTCCACCCCGTAAACTTCCTGCTTCTCCAGCGACACGTGCACGGTTTTAGCCCGCACGAAGCGCAGGTATTCCCTGGCCTGGTCGCTCAGCAGCCCCATGGAAACCTCTACGCGCTCGCCGGCGCCCAGCGGGTCGCTGTGGCCGTACGGGCGCGACCAGATGACCGCGCCGTTCTCGTCCTTGAAGACGAGCGTGCCGTTGAAGGCGAAAAATTTGCGGTTGGTGGTGTTCTCGAATTCGAGGAACAGCTTGATGCCCAGTTTCTCCTGGCCTACCACCTGTTTCTTTTTAAGGAAGACCACCCCGATCGGGTTGGCCGGCAGCCGCTGGGAAGCGGCCGGCGCGGCTAGCGCGGCCGCGGCGGCGCCGCCGGTTTCCAGCCTGACCAACCTCTTCTCTACCTTCGTCACCCGCTTCTCCAGGCCGGTCAGCCGTTTTTCGGTCTTGGTCTGGCAGAAGGCCGGGGCGGCGCAGAAGAGCAGGCAGAGGAGCAGCGGTCTCATACCTCAATTATACTACTGTCGCCGCCGCTCCAGATATGGGATAATGACATATGACCGAAACGACACAAACTCCCGCCGCGGGCTTTTATGGCCTGGGCATCGCTCCCAAACTCCTCGAAGCTTTAGACAAGCTGAACTTCAAGACCCCGACCCCCATACAGCACAAGGCCATCCCGCCCGCCTCCGAAGGCAAGGACATGGTGGGCATAGCCCAGACCGGTACCGGCAAGACCATAGCCTTCGCCATCCCGATGATCCAGCGCCTGGCCGCCGCCGGCCAGGGCAAGGGCCTGGTAGTGGTGCCCACCCGCGAGCTCGCCCTGCAGGTGGCCGAGGTGGTGCGCCAGTTCTCGCCGCTGCTGGGCATGGGCTGCGCCGTCATCATAGGCGGCGAGAGCATGAACCGCCAGACGGCGGAGCTCCGCAAGGGCCCCCGCATCATCATCGCCACCCCCGGCCGCCTGATCGACCACGTGGCCCAGCGCACCGTCAGCCTTTCCGACGTGCGAGTGCTGGTCCTCGACGAAGCCGACCGCATGTTCGACATGGGCTTCGCGCCGCAGATAGAGAAGATAGTGGCCGCGCTGCCGCGCGACCGCCAGACCATGCTGTTCTCCGCCACCATGCCCGACCCCATCATGAAGCTGGCCAGCCGCCACATGAAGCTGCCGCTGCGCATCGAGGTGGCCCGCCCCGGCACCGCCGCCGAAAGAGTGGAGCAGGAACTTTTCATCGTAGACCGCAGCGAGAAGAACGCGCTCCTCGCCAAGCTGCTGGACAAGTACTGGGGCAGCGTGCTGCTCTTCGTGCGCACCAAGCATAACGCCAAGAAGATCGCGCGCGCCATCAGGGAGATGCCCCACAGCGCCTCCGAGATCCACTCCAACCGCTCGCTCGCGCAGCGCAAGGAAGCCCTGGAGGGCTTCAAGTCCGGCAAGTACCGCGTGCTCGTGGCCACCGACATCGCGGCCCGCGGCATAGACGTGACCGGCATAGAGCTGGTGATCAACTACGATCTGCCCGACGAGGACGAGAACTACGTGCACCGCATCGGCCGCACCGGCCGCGCCGGCCAGCCCGGCCGCGCCATCACCTTCGCCGCGCCCGACCAGGGCGCGGACGTGCGCAATATAGAGCGCCTGATCCGCATGCCGCTGACGCGTATAAAGATGCCCGACGTGGCCGCCGCGGATTTCGGCGCTCCGGAAGGCCCCAGGCCCGGCGCCAGGCCCGCGCCCGTCCAGGCCACGCAGCAGCCCCGCGGCGAGCGCCCCCGTCAGCAGCAGGGCAGGCCCGCGCAGTCCGGCCCCCGCGGCGGCGGCAGGCCTGGCCCGCGCCGCGGCGAAGGCCGCCCCGGCAGGCCCCAGGAGAAGCGCTCCGAGTTCGGCCGCGGCGCAGGCAGAGGCCCCGCCCGCGGCGGCCGCCCTGCGCCGGACAGGGACGGGCGCCCCAACCGCTATGGGGTAGCCCCGGATAAGAAGGGGGGCATAGTCAGCCTCTCGCCCTATTTCGACGAGCCCAGGCGCCACGACGGCCCCAGGCGGCACGAGGGCCCCAGGCGGCAGGGCAGGCAGGACTCCCGGCCCGCCGAGCCCCAGCAGCCCGCCCCGGGCGGCAACTGGTTCACCCGGTTCCTGAAGAAGAAAAAGACTGATTACAAGAACGAGTAGCGCACAAGACCCCGCCGCCAGGCGGGGTCTTTTTTTGCTGTCCGTTACCCCTCCTTTTTAGTATATTCAGTATATGGGCGGGACTAACTACAGGAAGGACGGCCTGCACGGCGGCGAAGCAGGCGAAACGGACGGGCAGCCGCTGCAGGGCGTAAGCGCCCTGCGCAGGATACTCGATTACGCGGCCGTCCCCCTGGCCGTAGTCAACTCCGACGACATTTTTGAATCCTACAACCGCAAAGCCGAAGAGACCTTCGGCTATTCCAGCGCCGAAGTGCCGGACATGGCCCATTGGTGGGCCCTGGCCTATCCCGAAGCCGCCTACCGTGAAGAATCAAAGAAGCGCTGGCTGGCCGGCCTGCAGAAGGCCCGCCAGGGCGACGGCGTAATAGAGCGGGGGGAATACCGGGTAACCTGCAAAGACGGGTCGCTCAAGACCTGCAGCTTCTTCGGCAGCGTCATCGAAGGGAAAGCCTTCATTATGCTGGAGGACATCACCGCCAGGTCCCAGACGGAGACAGCCCTGCGCGAGACCGAGGCGACGCTCCGCAAAATAATCGACAGCGCCCCGATGTCCATGGCCATAGTAGGCATGGACGGCGTCATAGAGTATATCAACCGCAAGGCCGTGCAAACTTTCGGCTACCCGCACGCGGACATCCCGAACATGGACCGCTGGTGGGCGCAGGCCTACCCGGACGAGCCCTACCGCAAAGATGTCATAGCCCGCTTCATGGGCCATGTAAGCGACGCTATAGAAAAGAATACGGAGATCGCCGGCGAGGAATACCTGGTCACCTGTAAGGACGGCTCAAAAAAGACCTGCTTCATCTTCGGCGTGGTAGCCGCCGGCAAGATCTTCGTGATGTTCGACGACATCACGCAGCGGGTAGAAGCGGTAAAGGCCATCCGCAGCAGCGAGACTACGCTGCGCCGCATACTGGAGCTGGCGCCCATCGCCATCAGCGTCCAGGACCTGGACGCGAGGATGGAGTTCATAAACCGGAAATTCTCAGAGACCTTCGGTTATACCACTGAGGACGTCTCCGATTACGAGGCTTTCAAGCGCAGTTTCTTCCCGGACGACGCCTACCGGCAGGAAGTCTACGGCGTCTGGAAAGGCTGGGTGCAGGAGTCGCTGCAGAGCGGCAGGGAGATGCCCGGGGGGCAGTTCAATGTCCGCTGCAAGAGCGGCGTGACGAAGGAAGCCTATATAACGGGGATGACCACCCCGGACAAAAAAGTGATCTCCCTCTTCGAGGATATCACCGCCCGCAACCAGGCGGCCCTGGAGATAGCCGAGAACGCCCGGACGCTGCGCCGCACGCTGGAGCAGGCGCCGATCTGCATAGCCGTCTATACGCTCGACGGCAAGCTCAATTTCCTCAACGCCAAGTTCACGCAGACCTTCGGCTACAAGAGCGGTGAGATGCCTACCGCCGAGGACTGGATGCGGCTGGCCTACCCGGATCCCGCCTACCGCGAAAAGCTCGGCAGGCAATGGGCCCTGCTGCTCGACAAGGCGGTCCGGACGAACGGAGAGATAGACGGCGGGGAATACCGGGTCGTGGCTAAGGACGGGACAACGCGCAACGTCATGGTCCATGGCGTGGTCACCGACGATAAGCAGGTCGTCTGCCTGCTCGAAGACATCACCGCCCGCGTCGAGACCGAGCGCGCTCTGCGCGAGCGCGAATCCCTCTACCGCGCCCTGATAGAGACCACCGGCACCGGCTACGTGGTCCTTGACGGGCACGGCAGGGTACAGGACGCCAACCGCGAGTATGTCCGCCTCTCCGGGCATTCCGACCTTAAAGAAATAATGGGACGCAGCGTGCTGGAATGGTCCGCCCCGCGGCACCAGGCCAGGGCCTGGGAGGCGGTTGAGATAGTTACGCGCGACGGCCGCCTGGCCAACTTTGAGCTGGATTACGTGGACAAGGCGGGCAAGTGCACCACTATCGAGATCAACGCCACGGTGGTCTCCCGCGGCGGGGTGCAGCAGATCCTGGGCATGTGCCGCGACGTCTCGGCACGCAGCAAGACCGAGACGGAACTGCGCGACAGCGAGTCACTCTACCGTGCCCTTATCGAGACCACCCGCACCGGCTACGTGGTGATAGACACTAAAGGCAAGGTCGTCGACGCCAACCGGGAATATGTCCGCCTGACCGGCCGCTCGGACCTTAAAGAGATACTGGGCCGCAGCGTTTTGGAATGGACCTCTCCCGAGCAGCAGGAGTCCAACGCCGCCGCCGTGGCCCGCTGCGCCAGGGAAGGTTACGTCTTCAATTTCGAGACCGAATACATAGATACCAAGGGCAAGCACACGCCCGTAGAAGTGAACGCCACCGTGGTCAACCGCCGCGGCACGCCGCAGATCCATACCCTCTGCCGCGACATCACTGACCGCCGCCGCGCCGAGG
Source organism: Elusimicrobia bacterium GWC2_64_44 (assembly GCA_001799845.1). Taxonomy (GTDB): domain Bacteria; phylum Elusimicrobiota; class Elusimicrobia; order Elusimicrobiales; family UBA9959; genus UBA9959. The sequence continues at coordinate 23,620 of MGUG01000030.1, forward strand.
CCGAGCTCCAGTCGCTGAACCAGGGCCTCGAGAAACACGTCGAAGAGCGCACAGCCGAGCTTTCAGCCGCCAACATGGAACTGACCATGGAGATCGCCCAGCGCATCGACGCCGAGCGGGGGCGCTCGAAGCTGCAGGAAGAACTGCTGCAGTCGCAGAAGATGGAGGTGGTCGGCCGGCTGGCCGGCGGCATAGCGCACGATTTCAACAATATCCTGGTGGCCATCAGCGGCTACGCCGAAATGCTGCAGAAAAGAGTGCCCGCGGACGGGACTGAGAGCGAGGACCTCAACGAGATCATCCGCGAGACCGAGCGCGGGGCCCTGCTGACCCGCCAGCTCACTACCATAAGCCGCCGGCAACCGCTGGAACTCAAAGAACTGTCCGTGAACACGGTGGTGGAAGATTCCTGCAGGATGCTCAGGCGCCTTATCGGCGCCAACATCCACCTTGCGTCCAGCCTGGCGCCTGACCTGGGCTCGGTCAAAGCCGACCAGGGACAGGTGTCGCAGGTGATCATGAACCTGGTGATCAACGCGCGGGACGCCATGCCCGACGGCGGCACCATCTCGCTGGCTACCGCCAACGAAGAACTGGCGGCGCGGCCGGAAGGGCTGCCGCTACCACCGGAGCCGGGCAGCTACGTGACGCTGACGGTAACCGACACCGGCGCCGGCATGGCTCCGGAAACCGCGGCCCGGATCTTCGAACCGTTTTTCACCACTAAGCCCGAGGGCATGGGGACGGGCCTCGGTTTGTCCACGGTCTTCAGCATCGTACAGCAGTCCCGGGGCGGCATAGCCCTGGAAAGCCGCCCGGGCAAGGGCAGCGCCTTCAAGATCTACTTACCGCGCCTGCCCGCCAAAACATAAAAAAGACGCCGCCCTGAGGCGGCGGCAGTGACGCTCCGGCCGGCGCTACGCCGGCCTGGGGGACCTGTTATACCAGCCCAGTATCAGCCCCAGCGCCAGCGACCAGAGCGCGGCCAGGCCTATGCGCAGGTCCGGCGGCAGCAGGAAGGTCACCGTGTGCGCCGGCACCCAGAACCAGAGCAGCGAAAGCAGGCTTTTATCCAGGTTGGCCCAGTTGGAGCGGCCGTCTATCGCGTTGTCCATCAGGCGGTGGACGAGCACCAGGAAAGGGCCGAACTGCAGGTTCATGGCCAGCGACACGGCGAAGGCGCGGCCCAGCGCGCCCGGGGCGGGCAGCAGGCCGTGGGCGACCAGCCCGTCGACAAAACCGATAAAGCCGGTAAAGGCGTATTTGATGCAGACCGCGAGCGCGGCCCAGCCCAGCGCCCTCAGCAGCGTGCCGCGCAGCCCGAAGGGGGAGAATACGCGGCCGGCGCCCAGCCACTTCGAGAGCACCTCGCCCAGCGTGCCCAGCACAGCGAACTGCGCCATGGCGGTCAGTATAGGATGGGCCTGCACGAGGGAAATATAGCTATCCATACGCCTATCTTACCAATTTTAAAAAGCGCCCGCCCCTTTTGGGCGCCGCGCCCGGAACCCCCTCGCCCTTTCATTTTGTAGAATTAACCCGTGACCGCACCCGATAACCTGGTATATTTCCTCGGCGTTTCAGTGGCGCTGACCGTGGCGCCGGGGCCCGATGTGATCTTCCTGGCCTCGCAGGGGCTGGCCGGCGGCCCGCGCGCCGGGCTGGCGGTGGCGCTGGGGCTCAGTACCGGGCTGCTCGCGCATACCGCGCTGGCCGCCCTGGGCGTGTCGGCCGTGTTCGCCGCCTCGCCGGCCGCCTTCGGCCTGGTGAAATGGGCGGGAGCCGCCTACATGGTCTGGCTAGCCTGGTGCGCCTTCCGGGAGCGGCCGGTCGCCGCCGGCGCGCGGGGCCCTGCCGGGAGCGCCGCCGCCCTCTACCGGCGGGGGATCGTCATGAACCTGCTGAACCCCAAGGTAGCGCTGTTCTTCCTGGCGCTGCTGCCCCAGTTCGTAGATCCCGCCCGTGGGCCGGTGCGCGCCCAGATGGCGGTACTGGGCCTGGTCTTTATGGCGCAGGTCGTGGTCGTCTTCGGAACTATCGGTTACCTGTCGGGCCGCCTCGGCGAGAGATTCCTGCCCGGCGCCGGCCACGCCCGCGCCATAGCCGCGGCCAAGGGGCTGGTCTTTCTTTCCGTCGCCGTGCTGCTCTCCCTCTGAAAGGCGGGGGCGCCTTTGTGATTTTAGGTATAATTCTGAAAAGGTTTTTGGAGGAACAATGGCTGAAAAGAAACAGGGCGTGCAGTGGGACCTTACCAGTTACTTCCCGGCTTTCAACGGCCCGGAGATGCTCAAATTCAAAGCGAAGCTCGCGGCCGACATAGCCGCGCTGCAAAAGAAAGCGGCCAAGCTCCCGCCGCTTTCGGCCAAAACCGCCAACGACTGGGAGAAACTGCTGCTCACTGCCGAAGAGACCGGCATGCGCCTGGGGCATATCTACTCTTACGTGGGCTGCCTCGAGGCCGCGCACTCCGACAAGGACGAATACGCGGCGGAAAGCGCCAGGCTCGACGGGCTCGCCGCGGAATACTCCAAGTTCAGCGTGGACGTGCTGCGGGCGTTCAAGGACGTGCCGGAGAAGGTCTTCTCCGCCTTCATAAAGCGCGAAAAGCTCAAGGACATCGCCTATTCCCTCAAGCGCCTGCGCGAGCAGGCGAAACGCACCATGACCCCGGCCGAAGAGAAACTGGCCGCCGACCTGTCCGTGGACGGGTTCCAGTCCTGGGAGCGCCTCTACAACAAGGTCTCCAGCAAGCTGACCTTCGAGATGCGCTGGCCCGACGGGCGCGTTGAGACGCTGCCTATCTCGCGCTGGCGCGCGCTGATGGGCGACGCCGACCGCAAGGTGGGCCGGGCCGCCTTCGAGGGCGGCAACAAGGCCTGGGCGACCATAGAGGACTCCTGCGCCGCCGCGCTGAACGCCCTGTCCGGCACGCGGCAGGCGCTCAACCGCCGCCGCGGCGTGAAGCATTTCCTGGACCAGTCCCTGTTCCGCGCCGGCATAAAGCGCTCTACCCTCGACGCCATGTACGAGGCCGTCGGGCGGAACCTCGAGCCCGTGCGCGAGATCCTGCGCGTCAAAGCCGCGGCGATGGGGCGCAAGGGTATAGCTTTCTACGAGAGGGAAGCCCCGCTGCCGCTCAAGGACAACAAGCTCTATACCTGGGAGGAAGGCTCCGCCAAGGTGGAGGGGGCCTTCGGCCGCGTCTACCCGGCACTGGGGGCCTTCTACAAAGAGTTCCTGGAGAAGAAAATGCTGGAGAGCGAGGCCCGCGGCGGCAAGCGCCCCGGCGCTTTCTGCACCGGCTCCCACTATATTAAGGAAGGCCGCGTCTACATGACCTTTAACGGCACCCTGGGAGACGTGAACACGCTGGCCCATGAGATGGGCCACGCCTGGCACGGCCGCCTGATGCAGGACATGCGCGACTGGGCCACCGAATACCCGATGACGCTGGCCGAGACGGCCTCCATCTTCGGCGAGCACCTCCTGGCCGAGGGCATACAGGGCGACCCCGCAGTCCCCGAGGCGCAGAAGCTGATCATGCTCGACGAGTACCTCAGCGGCGCGGCCATCACCATCCTCGACATCACCGTGCGCTTCCGCTTCGAGAAGGCCTTCCACGAGGAGCGCGTGAAGGGGGAAGTTTCCGTCGCGCGGCTCAAGGAGCTGATGGTGAGCGCGCAGAAGGAAGTGTTCGGCGACGCGCTGGAGCCGGGCGGCGAGGACCCGCTGTTCTGGGCCTCCAAGCTGCATTTCTACATGGCCGGCGTTTCGTTCTACAATTATCCCTACACCTTCGGCTTCCTGATGGCGGCCACGCTGTTCACCAAGTTCAAGGCCGAAGGCCCGGCCTTCCTGCCCAAGTACGAGGCCTTCCTTCGCCATAGCGGCTCCGACACCGCCGAAGGCGTTGCGCGGCGCAGCCTGGGCGCGGATATCGGCAAGCCGGAGTTCTGGGAGACGGCGATAAAAGGGCTGGCGCCGCAGCTGGCCCGCTACCGCAAGCTGCTGGCCGGCCTCAAGGTGAACGCGTGACGAAGAAGCTGCCGCATTTGCTGCTGGGCTTTTACCTCGCGGAATTCCTGGCGCTGGCCGTGAACCCCTATTCCAGGGACGTCTGGTTCGCAGAGAACCTGCCTATGGTCCTCATCGTGGGAGCGCTGATCCTCACCTACCGGCGCTTCGCCTTCTCCAACGCCTCGTACCTGTGCATGAGCGCGCTGGTGTTCCTGCATACCATAGGCGGGCACTACACCTTCGAGCGGGTGCCGTTCGGCTTCGTGACCGACCTGTTCGGGTTCACGCGCAACCACTACGACCGCATAGCGCATTTCTCGGTCGGCTTCTACGCCTACCCCATCGCCGAGTTCATATGGCGCAAGGGCTACAGCAGGTCCAAAGGGCTGCTGGCGTTCACCGGGATCACCGCCATCTTCACCGTGGCGGCCGTCTACGAGATCATAGAGTGGTGGTACGCCGCCTCGGCGGACCCGGAGGCGGGCATCGCCTTCCTGGGCAGCCAGGGCGACGTCTGGGACGCCCAGAAGGACATGTTGGCCGACGGGCTGGGCTCCATCTGCGCCGCCGTCGCCTTCCTCTTCCACTACAAGGACCCGCCGGGGACGCAAGACGCCGCCTGAAATAAAAAACCCCGGTTCCGACCGGGGTTTTTTATCGGTCCGCGGGGCGGGCTCAGTCGTCGGTAGTTATGCCGTTGAAGAAGCTTCGGTTCAGAGCGGTCTCTCCGGACTCTTCGCCGGTGGCCTGCGGCACCACGCCGGTCCAGTACTCAGGCGAGAACATGGTGCCGGTGTTGAGGTAAAGCTGGTCGGTGGAATAGATCACGTTGCAGTCGCGCTTGTAGGGCATCTCGGGGCAGCCGTACTTGCTGAAGACGGCGTAGCGGTAGTCGAAGCCGCCCTGCCCGGCCTCCCGGAGGCCCTGGGACGAGAAATACTTGAAGCCCACCACGTCGGGGCCGTAGCTGGGGAGCAGCTTGCCCGTCTTGCTGATGTAGGAAATAAAGGTGACCGCGTGCCCGGTCTTGGTGGTGCGGTTGATGTTGACGAAGTCGCCGGGCAGCAGCTTGTCGAAGGTGCGCCGCTCGCCCATGCCGAAATTTATCAGGGCGTCGGCGGTGCCGTCGGCCTTGAAGTCATGGTTGACCCAGATATGGCCCTTCAGGTCGGTGATGGCCAGGCCCTCGAAGCTGCGCTTGGGCAGGTAATTGTAGACCGAATAGTCGCCGGTCTCCCTGGCGTAGAGGTCGAAGGCGGTGAGGATGACCTCCATCTGGGCGGCCACGCACATCGTGAGCGGGGCGCGGCGGGCCTTGATGGTGCCGAAGGTGTGGTATTCGATATCGTGCGTCAGGATGGAGTTGATGTCGTAGCCGAGCAGGCCGTAATTCTTGTAGAGGTGGTCCACGGCCTTGAGCACGTAGGCGTTGAAATACTTGTCGCCGGCGCGTGCGCCGGCGCGCAGCGGCACGGCCACCTCGGGTGCGGCCGGCAGGGTCAGCTCGCGCAGGTCTTGCAGCTGAAGGGAATTAAGGGTGAAGGCGGTCTGCGCCGAAGCGCCGCAGGGAAGTGCGATTGCAAGTAGTAGGAGAAGCCTGGTCATTTGACATTCCTCAAGTCGTCCGCTTCATATAATTATACAACTATAGAAGTGCGTGTCAACAAGTTCAGGGTTTGGCTGACGGGGTGACGCCCTTAACGCAGATGGCGGCGTTGGACCTGCCGTTGGCCTTGATCAGGGTGTATAAGGTCTTGGCGTCGGCCTTGGAGAGGCGGATGCAGCCGTGAGAGGCGGGCTGGCCCAGCAGATGTTCGGCGTTGGTGCCGTGCATGGCGATATTGCCGTTGAAGAAGACGCTGTGCGGCATCGGGGCCTTGTTGTAGAGGCTGGAGTAGTGCATCTCCTCGATGAAATCGGGGGCGAAGCATTTGCCGCTGCCGGGCGTGCCGTTCTTCGGGAGCAGCCCCGAGGAGATCTTGAAGGTCTGGTCGAAGTCCTTGGCCTGCACGTTGACGCGCTGGCGGTCGAGGTACACCGTTATCTTCACCAGCGCGTTCTCTATGCGCTTGGGGTCCGTGATCTGGAAGCGCGCGGGGGAGAGGCCGAAGGCGAGGGCGACCTCCTCGGGGGTATGCTCGTCGATGAACGCCGCGGGATCGGCCAGGGCCTCGGCCTGCAGCGCGGTGAGGACGTGGTCGCCGGCCTCGGCCGGGGCCGGCACGGGGCCGGGCTGCTCCAGCTGCGCGGGGCTGACGCCCAGCGCCGGCAGCTGGCGCTGTATGGTCACAAAATCGAGGGAAAAAGCGGGGGTGGAACCGAGCACAAGAGCCGCAAGCGCGAGAATATTCTTCATTAACTTTGCCTCCGGTTAAACTCTGCCCTCTTACTATAACTTTCTTGAGCCCGACCGGAGATGAAGCGAAGGGCCTAATTCCCTTCCGCCTTTTGCCGCCGCAAACCTGGGCCCTTTGGTTTGTATCCAACTTCACATTGCTTTCCCGCCACCGCCTGCTATACTATAATCGGCTCGGCCTCCCGCCCAAAAGTGGAGGCCCAATTTTTTATATCCCCTAATCTATAATCCATGTTCGGCGGCCTACCGCAGGGGCTCGAAGTTTGGCGGCCTACCGTGGGGACGGGCCCGTCAAAACCGCGGTCTCGCACACAGTGCTCGCCGCTGCCCGCCTCAGCCCTCGCGCTACGCAAGCTCGGGCTTCCGGCATGCTTTTGCCGGACCCATCCCCACGGTCTCCGCCGGCTTCTAACTGGTACAGCATAGAGAGAAAGAACCGGAGGGGTGGCAGGGGTGCTGCCCCCCGAACCCTTTGCGGAAGGGGGGGCCCCGCCTTAAATTCCCAAGGCGGGGGGAAACCGACGCAAGGGTTTCCATCTTCCAGGGTTCGGGGGGTAGTACCCCTGCCAGGCCCCCGACTTCGCTTCTCGCGGTTCTTTCTTTTAGTGGATTAGTCTATCCTGCCGATGAGGCGGAGGAGGGCGTCGAGGATGCTGAGGGGATGCGGTGGGCAGCCGGGGATGTACATGTCTACGGGGATGTCTGCGGGGATGCCGACGCACTCCTCGTGCCCGGCGTAGGGGCCGCCGGAGATGGCGCAGGCGCCGCTGGCTATGACCACCTTGGGCGAAGGCAGGGCGTCGTAAGTTTTGCGCAGCGCCAGCTCCATGTTGCGCGTTACCGGCCCCGTGATCAGCAGCCCGTCTGCGTGGCGCGGCGAAGCCACGAACTGCACCCCGAAGCGCCCCAGGTCCCAGGCCGGCGTAGCCAGCACGTTGCAGTCCGCCTCGCAGGCGTTGCAGCCGCCGGCGCTGACCTGCCGCAGCCGGAACGAACGGCCAAAGAGCCCGCGCAGCTCGGCCCCGAGCGTTTCCGCGCGCCGGTACTCCCCGCCGGTTACCACCAGCGAACCCCGGTCCGACGCGCAAAGTTTATATTCCCGCGTAAATTCCACGGCCTCGGGCGCCGCCTTGGCGCAGGCCCCGCAGAACACGCAGCGGCCCAGGTCCAGCCCAGGGTTCTCGCCGGCAGAGATGCCGCCGTAAGGGCAGGCCGCGGCCGCCTTCTCGAGATGGCGCGACTTAAGCCGCGGCACGCCCAGCCCGCGGTGGGGCAGCTTCAGCTCCGGCGCCGGGAACTCCATGGTCCGGTAGCCTTGCTTGATCCTCGCCAGCAGCGCTTTGATCATATCAGAGGTCCCGCCCGCAGTAGGAAAGATTGAAACTCTTGTTGCACAGCGGGAAATCCGAGATCTCGCCGTTGCGCAGCGCCAGCGCGAGCCCCTGCCAGTTATGGAACGAGGGGTCCGTGATCTTGTAATGGCGGAACACGCCCGAGGCGTCGGTCAGCGCGACGTGGCAGATCTGGCCGCGCCAGCCCTCCACCAGCGAGACGGCGGCGCTCTCGGGCTTCAGGGCGCCGCACTCCGTCTCCGACGGGCCCTCGGGCAGCGCGTCCAGCCAGCCCGTTACGAGCTCGGCGGATTTCTGGATCTCAAGCCAGCGCACGTAGGCGCGGGAGTAGACGTCGCCGCTGCCGGAGACGCCCAGCGTGAAGCCCTGGTACGGCTCGGAGGGGAAATTGCGCCGGGTGTCGAGCCCCACTCCGGAGGCGCGCGCGGCCGGGCCCACCAGGCCGAGGCCCTCCGCGGCCTCCTTGGGCACCACGCCGGTGCCCTCGAAGCGGTCCCGCACAGAGGCCGTCTCCCAGAGCAGGGAGACCGCGTTCTGCACGTCGCGGTAGGCGGCCTCCAGGCGCAGCTTCAGCTCCTTGATCAGCGCAGGGTCCAGGTCGAAACTGACGCCGCCCGGCTTGAACATATTGCGGCCGAAGCGGTTGCCGCAGACCAGTGCCGTCATGTTGAGGAGGTCGCCGCGCAGGCGGCCGCAGAAAGAGGAGGTGGGCAGGTAGGCCACGTCGCCAGCCAGCGCGCCCAGGTCGCCTGTGTGGTTGGCCAGCCGCTCCAGCTCCAGCAGCAGGCCGCGCAGGGCCTGCGCCCGCGGGGGCACGTTCACGCCGGCCAGCGCCTCTACGGCGCCGCAGTAGGCCCAGGCGTGGCCGGCCGATGTATCACCGGCCAGCGTCTCGGCGTAGCGCAGGCAGCGCGCGCCGGGCCCGCCGATGAATCTTTTCTCGAGGCCGCGGTGCTGGTAGCCCAGCATGATCTCAAGGTGGAAGACCTTCTCGCCGTGGCACTGGAACCTGAAGTGCCCCGGCTCTATCACCCCGGCGTGCACCGGGCCGACGGCCACCTCGTGCACCTGGCTGCCGTGCACGGCAAAGTAGTCGGCCACGCCCGGCACCGCGCCGGCGGTGTTGAAACGCACGGGCTTGAGCCACGGGTGGCCTTCCGGCTTGAGCCCGGACTGCTCGTAGATCTCGCGCTCGAAAAGGTGGAGCTGCGGGAAGGCCGGCGTCAGCGCGCGGAACGGGCCTTCCGCCCGGGTAGAGTAAGCCTCCAGCCTTCCCTCGCGGTCGAAAGCCACGGCCATCACCAGCCGCCAGGCTCCGGCTTCGGGCACGGCGAAATAGGACACGGCCCTGCCGCCGGCGGCCAGCCGCGAGGCCGCCGTCTCGAAGAAAAGCCCCGGCTCCAGGTCGGAGGCTCCCAGGCTGAAGGCCGCTTGATGCTCTATCTTCATAGTTTACCGCCGATGTTCGCCGCCGCGCCGGCCAGCAGCGACTGCAGCCAGGCGGGCAGGTACAGGCCCGCCAGCACCACGAGGACGAGGAAAGCCGCTGCCGGGGCCAGCAGTCCGGCGCGCTCCTCGAAGGGGCGCTCGCCGGGCTTGGGCACACGCTCGCCGAAAGTCATGGAAATGAAAACCCTGGCCATCCCGCCGAACAGCAGGCCGAGGAAAAGCAGGAAGGCGCCGGCCAGCCAGTATTGCTTCAGCGCCAGGGCCTCCCTGAGGATGATGAGCTTGCCCAGGAACACGCCCGAGGGGGGCGTGCCGGTGATCAGGAAGAAGCCCGCCAGCCAGAGGACGGCCGTGCGCGGGGCGCGGCGCCAGAGGCCCTTTACGTCGGAGATGCGCCTGGTCTTCTCCGCCGCGAGGATCAGGCCCGAAGTGAAGAACAGGCCCGCCTTGACCAGAGAGTGGCTGAGCGCCGCGAGCAGCGCGCCGAAGACGGCCCCGCCGCCCAGGCCCGCTCCCATGGCGATTATGCCCATGTGCTCTATGCTCGAGTAGGCGAGCATGCGCTTGTAGTCGCGCTGGCCCAGCATGAACAGCGCGGCCGTGATCACCGAGAGGAGGCCGAACAGCACCAGCAGTCCGCCCGTAAAGTCCGCCAGGCCGGCGGACGCGCAGACCGCGTTAACCCTCAGGATGCCCAGGAGGGCGGCGGTGGAAAGCACGCCGGAGAGCAGCGCGGAAACCACCGCGGGAGACTCGCTGTACGCGTCGGGGAGCCAGGTGTGGAAGGGGGAAAGGCCCATCTTGGTGCCGTACCCGACGAACAGGAACAGGAAGGCGGCCTTCAGCAGCGGCTTGTCCAGCGCGCCCGCGCCGGAAAGCAGGGGGGCCAGGTCCAGGCCGACCCCGGACTTGAGCCCGGCCGCGCCGAGGAACAGATTGCCCATCAACGCCAGCGCGATGCCGACGGAGCAGATCAGCAGGTACTTCCAGGTGGCCTCCAGCGAGCGCTTGTGGCGGTGGAAGTAGATCAGCGGGGCGGAGAGCAGCGTGGTGGCCTCTATCAGGGCCCACAGCAGTCCCATGTGGCGGCTGGCCGTCACGGCCGTCATGGCCGAGAGGAACAGCAGCAGGCAGCCGGTGAAGACGGCTTCGGGCGCGTTGTTGAAAATAAAGCCCCCGTCGGCGTCCTCGCCGGGGTCGCGCTTCTCCGCGGCCAGGTAGGTTACGGCGTACTGCGCCGCGCCCAGGAACAGCAGCGAGGCTATGCCCAGGAAGAGCAGCCCGAGCGGGTCGTAAGCGAACCATGGCGACGACGGCTCCGGGACCGGGGAAACGACGGCGGCGATAAGGGACCCGCCGGGGAAGTATGCGCCTATCACGAGAACGGCCAGCAGGAAGTGGCCCCGGGCCGTCCACAGAAGCAGGGAGCGCCGGGCGGCGTCGCTCCGGATCAGGAAGGCGGCCAGCCCGGCGGCCAGCGGCAGCAGCATCAGGGCTGTCGTCATTTGCCGTACTCCCCGCGGCGCCAGTCGGACAGCTCCGACAGCTCCGCCGTGTCGATGTGGTCGAACTCGCGGCTGATATGGAAGATGGCGATGCCCATCACGAAGACCGCGACGAACACGTCGAGGAGGATGGCGAGCTCGACCATCAGGGGCTGCTCCACGAACAGCGCCAGGCCGAAAATATAGATGCCGTTCTCTATGACCAGGTAGCCCAGCACCTGCGTTATGGCCTTGCTGCGCGTGGTGATGAGGAGGAAGCCGGTGAAGATGGTCGCGAGCGACGCCGGCACTATCCACGCGACGCCGGTATCGGGGAGCGGCAGGCGCGAGCCCAGCCACGACGAGGCGATGAAGGCCCCGAGGCAGAGCATGACCGAAGCCGGGTAGCTGATGAGCGGCTCCACGTCCTTGCCCGCGCCGCTGCGGTCGCGCGCCCGCAGCAGCAGCCAGGGGAAAACGGCGCCCTTGAGCAGCATGATGGCCGCCGCGAAGATCACCGTCCGCGCGTGCGGCGCGCCGTCTCCGGCCAGCAGCGGCAGGATGCCCGCCACCACGCCCTGCACCGCCACCAGGCGGATACAGGCGGCCAGCCCGCCCGTCACCGACAGCGCCAGGTTGAGCAGGATCACGAAGACGATTATCAGTTCTGCCAGTGTATGCATCAGCGTCCCATTTGGAAGATCAGCGCCAGCGCCGAGAAGGCGAAGGCGGTTATCAGCATGTACGGCACCTTGGTCAGGCGCAGGCGGGCTATCACCGACTCGACCACGCCGACGGCCGCCGCGAGGCCGAACATCATCAGCAGGAACAGGGCGGAGTCGCCGGCCCACGAGCCGCTGTGCCGCGGCAGCACCGTGCTGCCGATCAGGGCGGCGAAGAGCCACAGCTTCAGCGCCGCGCCGTAAAGGATATAGGCCAGGTCGGGGCCGCTGTGGTCGAGCACCATCACCTCGTGGATCATCGTCAGTTCCAGGTGGGTGTCGGGATCGTCAGCGGGCACGCGCGAGTTCTCGGCGAGCAGCACGAGGAAGAAGGAGGCGGTGAGCAGCGCCAGCACCGGGGCGGCGGTGCTCCAGGTGCCCCCGGTCAGCGCGCCGAACATGCCGGCCAGCGAGGTCTGGCCCGTCACGCGCGCCAGCGACGCCAGGCCCATGAAGAAGGCCGGCTCGGCGAAGACGGCGAACTGCATCTCGCGGCTGGCGCCCATGCCCTCGAAAGCGGAGCCGGTGTCCAGCGCCGCGAGCACCGTGGCGAAGCGCGCCAGGCCGAGCAGGTAGAGCAGGAAGATGAAATCCCCGTCGAACGAGAGGAAGGAAGGGCGCCCGGCGAACGGCAGCAGCGCGAGCGCGGTGACCAGCGCCGCCGCGCCCAGCAGCGGGCCTGCCCGGAATACCCAGGTGGTGGTGCGGCTGTAGACCGGCGTCTTGCGCAGCAGTTTGGCCAGGTCGTAATAGAGCTGCAGCAGCGGCCGGCCTTTGCGGCCGGCGAAGAAGGCCTTCACCCGGTTGATCACGCCGGGCAGCAGCGGCGCCAGCAGCGCCGCGGCCAGGAACTGCAGCAGCGGTTTTACAATTTCCATAGCAGGAGCAGTATCAGGGTCACCACGATATAAAGGATGTAGAGCTGGAGACGGCCGTGCTGGATCCAGCTGAACCGGTAGGCCAGGTCGCGGATGCGCACCGCCACCGGCCGGTAGACGGAGTTATAGAAAACCGCCTGCGCCTCTCTTGAAAAAGAGGCCCTGGCGGGGAAGTATTCGGTAATGACCGGGTACTGTCCTATCTTGCGCAGCACCGGCTGGAAGAAATCCGTGAGGGGCTGCGCGAATGAGGAAGCGCCGTACTGCATGCGCGCCGTCGGGGCGGCGTAGCCGCAGTCCCAGGTCAAACCCTGCGCCGGGGTTTTGCCCCGCAGGAAGACCTTGCGCTTGACGGCGCCGAACGCTATCATGGCCAGCAGCACCAGAAAGCCCGCGGCAACCCCGGCGAGGGGCTGCGCCGCCGAGGCGGCAGCGGCCAGCGCCGGGGGCAGGCCGAAGGCGGCCGCCGACGCGGTGCCCACCGGCAGCAGCAGAAATGGACCGGCCAGTCCGGACAGCAGGCAGAGCAGCGCCAGCGCGCCCATGGAGAACAGCATGAGGGGCCCGGCCTCATGGGCCCGGGCCGCCATCTCGGTACGGGGCTCGCCCAGGAAGGCCGTACCCGCGGCCCTGGAGAAAGCGGCGGCGGCCAGGGCGCCCGCGGCGGCGAGCGACAGCCCGGCTATCACCCCGGCCAGCCCCGCGGGGCCGGGCTGCCCAAGGGCTTTGAACGCGCCCAGGTAGATCAGGAATTCTCCGGCGAAACCGTTGAAGGGGGGGAGGGCGCAGGCGGAGGCGGCGCCCGCCAGGAAAAAGGCGGCGGTGCGCGGCATGCGCTTGCCCAGGCCGCCCAAGGCCTCCAGCTCGGCCGTGCCAGCGCCGTGCAGCACGGCGCCGGCGCCCATGAACAGCAGGCCCTTGAACAGCGAATGGTTAAGGACGTGCAGCAGCGCGCCGGCGAAGGCCAGCCCGGCCATGACGGGGGAGCCGTTGATCGACGCCACCACGCCCAGGCCGAGGGCCATAACGATGATGCCGATATTCTCTATGCTGGAATACGCAAGCACTCGCTTGAGTTCGTGCTGGGCCAGCGAGAAGAGGGCGCCGATCAGGCAGGAGGCGGCTCCGGCGGCCAGCAGGGTCCAGCCCCACCATTCCTCCCACACCGGCAGGAAGCCGAGCAGCCGGATGAGGCCGTAAATGCCGGTCTTTATCATCACGCCGCTCATGACCGCCGAAACCTGGCTGGGCGCGGCGGGATGCGCCTCGGGCAGCCAGACGTGCAGCGGGACGAAGCCGGCCTTCAGTCCGAAGCCGAAGAGGCCGAGCAGGAAGACGGCGGAGGCCGCCGCGCCCGCCGGGGCGGAGAAGAGGGCGAAATCGAGCGAGGCCGAAGACCGGCCCAGCAGCGCGAAGGCCGCCAGCAGCAGCAGCGCGCCGACGCCGCCCGCCGAGATGTAGAGGAAGGCGGCCCGGCGGGACTGCTCGCGCTCGTGCTCGAATAGCACCAGCAGGAAGGAGGCCGCGGCCATGAGTTCCCAGCCGACCATGAAGAGGACGGCGTTGGCGGCCGTCAGGACCAGGACCATCGCCGCCGTCAGGACATTGAAAGCGGCCCAGGCCAGGCCGAGCGGCTTTTTGCCGGCGTAGCCTTTCAGGTAGTCCGCCCCGTAAACGGCCGCCAGGCCCGTGAGAAGGAAGACCGGGACCAGGAAGAAAGCGGCCAGCGGGTCGAGGTTGAAGGAGAGGGAACCGAGCGGCACCGACCAGGGCAGAGCCAGCGTTTCAGTCTCGCCGGTCAGCAGCACCCGCACGGCGGGAACCAGGCCGGCCAGCGAGGCCGCCACGGCGTAGTAAGCTCCGGCGTCCTGGGCGCGGCCGGGGTTGCGTGCAAGTAAAAGCGCCAGCGCGGAGCCGGCCAGCAGCAGGGCTAAGGATAGGAGGACCAGTAACATTTTGAAGACTTAAAGCGCCGTGAGGTGGTCCGGTCTGAACGCGGGTCGTCCATCAAAAACTAAATGCGGCGGTATCTTTAATTTTAAATTTATAACCGCCGACTGTCAATTAATGAATTCGGCGGGATGACTGCGTGAAACGCGGGCGGGCTGAAGGTGCGCGGCGGCGGCCGCGCCGGGAAGAGCGGCCCGCTACTTCCGCCTCACCTGCGGCAGGTAGGCGCCGTAGCCCTCTTTCTCCATGTCCTCCTCCGGCACGAAACGCAGCGCCGCGGAGTTGATGCAGTAGCGCAGCCCCCCGGGGCCGGGCCCGTCGGGGAAGACGTGGCCCAGGTGGGAATCGCTGGACTTGGAGCGCACTTCGGTGCGGGCCATGCCCAGCGTCGAGTCGGTCCTCTCCTCGATAGTTTCTTTTTTCAGCGGCTTGGTGAAGCTCGGCCAGCCCGAGCCCGAATCGAACTTGTCCGAAGAGACGAATAAAGGCTCGCCGTCCACGATATCGACGTAAATGCCCGGGCGGTGGTTGTCCCAGTATTCGTTCTTGAACGGCGGCTCGGTGCCGCAGTTCTGCGTGACCTCCAGCTGGAGGGGGGTAAGCTTTTTCAGTTTCTCGTCCATTTGCTTGTTCTCCGGGGCGGGCGCCGGTGAGCAGGCGCACGCCAGCAGCAGGCAGGCACTCAGCGCGGCGGGCTTCATATCTTATTCAGGGCCCGGCAGGCCACCAGGTCCACGCCCAGGCCGAGGAAATCCGTGGCGATCACGGAGCCGGCCTTGACCGGAGAGGTCACCACCAGCCGCTTCACGCCTTCCATCGCTTCGAAAAGTTTTTCCTTGGGTATCGGCTTCGAGGTGCGCACCGGCAGCATGCGCAGCTCCAGCCCCCGGGTCAGCACCGAGGTGGTAAGGGTGCGCAGCGGCGCCTCCACCTCCTGCCGGGCGTACTTGTCGCCGCGCTTGCACTTCTGCCCGGTCACGGAGATCACCCGCGTACCGTCGGCCTCTATCTCGAGGCTGCAGCCCTGAGGGCATTCGATACAGGTCATGAGCCTCTTCATTTGAGCCCCAGGTACCGCGCGGCGGCCCGGCCGGCCAGCTCGCTGTCGCGCGTCACGGAATCCGCAAGGTCGTAGACCTTGAAAGCGTTGCCGCAGGCGAAGATCCCGGGCAGCGAGGTGAGGTTCACCTCCGGAGCGACGGGCCCGTTGGTCTTGCGGTCCATCTCGGCGCCGGCCATCTCCAGCAGCTCGTTCTCCGGGATCAGGCCCACGGATATCAGCACGGTGTCGCACGAAAGCTCGAAGCCGGAGGCGGGGATATCCCTGAACTCGTCGTCCACCTTCACCACGGAAACCTTCTCCACCCGGTCGCGGCCGTGGATCATGGAGATGCGGTGCTGGAAATAGAGCGGGATGCCGAAATCCTCGAGGCACTGCACCACGTTGCGCACCAGGCCGCGGCTGGTCTTCTGTATCTCCACTACCGCCTTCACGCTGACGCCTTCCAGCGCCATGCGCCGCGCCATGATGAGGCCGATATCCCCGGACCCGACGATGACCGCCTCCCGCCCCGGGATCCAGCCTTCCATGTTTACAATCTTCTGCGCGAGGCCGGCCGGGTAGACGCCGGCGGGGCGCGAGCCGGGTATGGCGATCATTTCCCGAGTGCGCTCGCGGCAGCCGGTGGCGAGTATCACCGCGCGCGCCTTCACTTCCTCCAGCGCGCCCGGGCGCAGGAAGGAGATCTCCCTGTCTTTTGTGAGCTTTACGACGAAAGAGCGCAGGCTGACCTCTATGCCTGGATCTTCGGCTACCTGGCGCGCGAAGCGGTCGGCGTATTCCGGCCCCGTCAGCTCTTCTTTGAAATGGTGCAGGCCGAAGCCCGGGTGGATGCACTGGTTCAGGATGCCGCCCAGGTGCTGGTCGCGCTCGAGCAGCAGCACGTCCTGAGCGCCGGCGGCGCGGGCGGCCAGCGCCGCGGCCATGCCGGCCGGGCCGCCGCCCACTATCACCAGTTCGCGGTCGCGCATCAGTTCCGGCTCTGGCCCGTCCAGTCCTGGCTGGTGTACATGAAGGCCAGCATCTCCGGGGAGATGTCGTTGAGGAAGGTGACTATATAGTCGCGCCTCTTCACGGGGGCGGGGGCCAGGCAGCAGTCCCCGGCCGCGATGTCGTAGACGGAGACGGGCTCGCTGCGGCGCAGCTTAGCTTTTATGAATTTCTTCGTCTTGGGCGTGGTGTGCCGCAGGTAGATGAGGTTCATTTTCTTTCGTCCTTTATCAGTTCCGAGCCGGGGCCGCGCTTGGTGAGGGCGGTCACGGGGAAGCCCAGCTCTTCCTGCATGATCTTCAATATCCGGGTGGTGCAGAAGCCGCCGTGGCAGCGGCCCGCCTGCGCGCGCGTGCGGAACTTCACGCCGTCAAGGGTGACCGCGCCGCGCTTGATGGCGTCGCGGACTTCCTGGGCGCTGACCAGCTCGCAGCGGCAGACTATGTCCCCATAGGCGGGGTTCTTCTCTATCAGGCGGCGGCTCTCCTCGAGCGGGATCTGGAAGAGATGCGCCGGGCGCGGCCGCAGGCGGTGGAACTGTTCCTTGGGCCGCAGCTCCAGGCCGTGCTTCTTCAGGATATCCGCTACCATGACGGCGATGGCCGGGGCGGAGGTGAGGCCGGGGGACTGGATGCCGGCCGCGTTCACCAGCCCCGGGGCCGAGTCTTCGTGGCGGATGACGAAGTCTTTACCGGCTACGGGGCGCAGGCCCGCGAAATAGGCGATGATGTCGCTCTTCTCGAAGGAGGGGATCATGCGGCGGGCGCCAGCCAGCACCTCGGCCAGGCCCGCGTCGGTGGTGGCCAGGTCCTCTTTATCCTCCGTGTCGTGCGCGGTGGGGCCTATCATCGGATTGCCGTCGGAGGTCTTGATGATCAGGATGCCCTTGGAGGTTTTGGACGGCAGCGGGAATATGATGCGGTTGGCGATATGCTCGCGCTTGCGGTCGAGCAGGTATTCCTCGCCCTTGCGGGGAGTGATCCTGAAAGTGGGAGCGCCGGCCAGGGCGGAGATCTCGTCGGCGCGCAGGCCGGCGGCGTTGACCAGGAAGCGCGTGGCGTAGACCTGGCCTCCGGCCTCGACGTAAAAGCCGCCCTTCTCGATGCGGGTCACGCCGGTGACGCGGCAGGAAGTCTTCAGCTCTGCGCCGTTCTTGAGGGCGTTCTCCACCAGCGCGTAGACGAAGCGGTAAGGGCTGATGATGCCGGCGGAGGGGACCAGGAGGGCGGCCTTCACCTCCGGTCCCAGGTTGGGCTCGTTGGCGTCCAGCCAGGCGCGGTCGACGAGCTGCAGGCCTTTCACGCCCAGCGCTTCGCCTTCCGCCTTTATCCTGTCCAGCTCCGGCAGGTCCGCCTCGTCGAAGATGACGATCAGCTGGCCGCATTGGACGAGGTTCAGGCCCAGGTCCTCGGCGAGTTCCTCACGCAGCAGGCGGTTGCCCTCTACGCAGAGCCAGCCTTTAAGCGAGGCGGGGGAATTCTGGGTGCCGGCGTGGATGATGCCGCTGTTGGACTTGGAGACGCCGAAGGCGGGCTCGGCCTCCTTCTCCAGTACCAGCAGTTTAAGCCGGTAGCGGGAAAGCTCCCGGGCTATGGCGGCCCCGGTAACCCCGGCGCCGACTATGACCACATCGTAGGACATCGGGGTTATTCTACTAAAAAACGCGGCGGGGCGCGCCTGCGCCCTTTTTTAACTTGCATATCGGAGGTAGTGTTATATAAAATTAATTATATGAAGCGTCTTTACCGCAGCAGCGACAACAAGGTTTTTGCGGGCGTACTGGGCGGGCTGGGAGAATACTTCGAGGTGGATCCCGTGGTGCTCCGGCTCGCCTTCGTCTTTGTCCTGCTGGTCACCGCCTTCATTCCCGGCCTGCTCGCCTACCTGGCGGCCTGTTTCATAGTGCCGGCGAAACCGGGCGGCCAGGCCTAGGCGCGCCCTCCGGGGGGAGGGCCACATCTGTCAGGGGGTTTATGCGGTATCTTGCAGTCTTAGCCCTTTCCATTTTATTCCCTGCCGCCGCCGCGGCCGCTCCGCACGCGCTCACCGAAGAAGAAGAATTTTTCAGCCTCGAGCGGGCCTCGCTCGAGGAAGTCCTGGATATCAAGACCACCGTCGCCTCGCGCACCGGCATGAAGCTCCGGGAGACACCCGGGCTGGTCACTGTCATTACCCGCGAAGAGATACAGGCCTCCGGCGCCCGCAGCCTGGTGGACGTGCTCTCGCTGGTGCCCGAGTTCGAATTCGGCATGGACGTGCAGGGGAACCTGGGCCTCGGCGTGCGCGGCAACTGGGCCAACGAGGGCAAGGTGCTGCTGCGGTGGGACGGCCAGATCTATAACGAGATCCTTTACTCCACCATACAGTTCGACCGTTTCCCTGTAGACCAGATAGAAGAGATCCAGATAATCAAGGGCCCGGGCTCCGCCGTTTACGGCGGCTTCGCCGAGCTGGCCGTCATAGACATACAGACCCGCACCCCCAAAAGCCTCGACGGCTCCTCCGTCTACGCCGCCGGCGGGCTGGGGGGAAGCGAGTCCTCCTACGCCGGCTATTCCTTCGGTAAAGCCGGCGCCGGCGCCGACTTCTCGGCCCAGGCCTTCTGGGGAGCGAGCCGCCGCAGCGGGCGCCGCTACACGGATTTCGCCGGCTCTTCGTACAGCATGGAGGGGAATTCGGACCTGAGGCCGAAGAGCCTGAACCTGAGGGCGGCCGCTCACAACACCTCCGCCCGCCTAATACTGGACGATTTTTCTATGCGCCAGCGCGACAACGTGGACGGGGTCGTCCTCTCCACCGGGGCGACAACAGTTAGGTTCCCGGTCCTCTTCGCGGAAATAGCACGGTCGATCAAGCTGCCCGGGGCCGTTACCCTGGAGCCGCGCTTAAGCTACATGCGCTCCCGCCCCTGGTACGAGAACGACGAGCATTTCCCTTACGACAAGCGCGCCACCAGGCTGACGCTGGGGCTTACCGCCTTTTACCGGCCCAGTTCCCGCGCCGATTACCTGGCCGGCGGCGAGTATTGCCACGATGACGCCGAGATCGGCTCGCTTACCAGCGACGCCGCCGCGGCTTACAGCGGAGTGCGCAGGGACGGCGCGCACTACGACAACCACGCCTTCTTCGGCCAGGGCGCTTTCGACCTGGACTTCGCCAAGGTCATCGCCGGGGTTCGCTACGGACGGCACAGCCACTACGGGGGCTCGCTGGTGCCGCGCGTGGCCGTCACCAGGTTGTGGAACGACTTCAATTTCAAAGCCATCTACAGCCAGGCGTTCCGCGCCCCGGCGATAGAGAATATACGGCTCAACCCCGGCATCGACCCCGAGAAGGCTGTCTCTACGGAGTTCGAGGCCGGCTACAAGGCCTCCGATACGCTCTTCTTCTCCGGCAATCTCTTCCATACCACGATAAAGCGCCCGATAGTTTTCACCGTGGTGAACGGCGAGGAAACCTACCTGAATTACGACCGCACCGGCACCTTGGGCGGCGGCTTCGGTGTAAAGTACAAGAGCAAAGGCCTGCGCGCCGACCTGAACTACCTGTACCAGAATACCCACTTCAACAGGGTAGACATCTACGCCGTACCTGGCAGCGGTTCCTACATGCTGGCTTTCCCGCGCCACAAGCTCACGCTGAATTCCTCGCTGCCGCTGGCCGCCGGCCTCAGCCTGAACCCCTCGGCCGTCCATGTCTCCAAGCGCTACTCCTACGGCGGCGGCGGCACGTTGAAGGTGTTCGGAGAGAGGACCACGGTCAACCTGAACCTGCAGCTGAAGGGCAGGCCGCTGGCGCGGCTGACGCTGAACCTCGGCGTGCGCGATATTTTCAACTCGAATTACAGCTACCTGCAGCCCTACGACGGCGGCCACGCCCCTCTCCCGGCGCCCGCTCGGGAACTCTTCCTGAAGGCGGTGTATGAATTTTAGGAGCCTGTTAGCCGCGGCCCTCCTCTGCCTGTCCCCGGCGGCGCATGCGGGCGAGGAAGTCGTTGCCGTGCTCTCCTCCGCGGGCGGAGCCTACCTGGAGGCGTTCTCGGCGTTTCAGGCGTCCTACGGGGCTCCGGTCAGGTATTTCGACGCCTCGAAGGGGAAAACGAACCTGCCTCCAGGCACCAAGCTGGTGGTCACCTTCGGGACCAGGGCTGCCGCCCAGGGCTACCCGCCTGGCGTGGACCAGATCTACTGCATGGCTCCCGGGTTCTTTCTGGCACCGGGCGCGCACTCCGGGAAAGCGATAAAGATCAGCATGCGGGTCTCACCGGCCAGGATGCTCTCCAAACTTATAGAGATCCAGCCTTCCTTAAAACGCCTGCGCATCCTATGGATGAGTCCCGCCTACACAAGTTTTTTCGAGGCCTACGGAGAAGCCGGGCGGGCGCTCGGGCTGGAGATAGCCGTGGTCAAAGTCGCGGGACCGGACCAGTTGCCGGCCCTCCTGCGCACGGCTATAGGGAGGACAGACGCCATCTGGTTGCCTCCGGACCCGCTGCTGGTCTCTTCCGATAGCCTCATGATCCTCCGCCAATTCGCGTGGAATAATTCCATCCCGCTTTACGGCACTACAAAAGGGATGTCAAGGGAAGGGGCCTGCGCTTCCGTAGGCGTTAGCTTCGCGGAAAGCGGAGCGTCCGCGGCCGCCGCCGTCAGATCCCTGCAGGCCGGGGAGAGCCTGCCGAAAATTATCTTCCCGGAAGTGACAGAGCTGACACTGAACGCCTCGTCGGCCAAGCGCTGCGGCCTGCGCTTTTCCCCGGAGATCCTGCGCGAGGCCGCCTACCTTTTCCCATGAAACTATTCGTAAAGATCATGCTGTTCGTCTTCGTGATAATAGGGACCGCCCTGTCGGCGAACGTCTATTTCTCCCGCCGGGCGGTATCCGAAGGCATGAGCGGCCAGATAGCCGACTCGGCGGCCGCCGCGGCGCAGGACCTGGCCCAGGACTTCCGCAACGCCATCGCCTCCGGCAAGGAGCTTGACGGCATCAAAGCTCTGCACGCGTTCACCCGCAAGACCGGCGCGGTCTATGCGGGTATGGTCTCCCCAGAGGGCACGGTCATCGCCCACACCAACGTGGCGCTGACGGGCGGCGCCATGCGCGACCCCCTGATGCTGAAGGGCCTGCGCTCGGCCGCCCCGGTGTCGCGGCGCGTCTACCATAACGGCGAGCAGGTGGTGGACGCCGTCATCCCGGTGCCGCAGCTCCGGGCCTCCGGAGAGGACCTGCTGCTCGAGGGCCTCGCCTCCCCGAACGCCGCCGCCGGCTACCTGCGCGTCGGGCTCCCGCTGACTTCCGCCCGGAAGGCTGAAACCACCATCATCCTGAACCTGCTGCTGGTGGCGCTGTTTATCGCGGCCGCGGCGGCGGCCCTCTCCGCCCTTTTCGCCCGCGTGATCCTGCGGCAGGTCGCCCTCCTGGGTGAAGGCATAAAAAAAGCGCGCGAAGGCGATTACAGTTTTTCCGTGAAGGTGATCTCCAAGGACGAACTGGGAGAGGTGGCGGAGAGCTTCAACAGCCTCAGCGCCAGCCTGTCCGAGACGACGGTGTCCAAGAAATACCTGGACTCGGTGCTGGAGAGCATGCCTGACCCGCTCTTCATCACCGACGAGTCCGGCGTCATACTGACGGCCAACAAGGCCGCCCAGGAATTTTCGGGCTACGATTTCCAGCCGCCCGGCGCGCTGAACCTGCGCGACCTGCTGGAAGCCCAGGCGGGCGGGGCGGCCGAGCCTTTCGGCCTGCTCTCCTGGAGCGGGCGCATCAAGGAGCTGGACCTCTGGTTCAAGGGCAAGGACGGACGCCGTCTGCCCGCCATGCTCTCGGCCGCCTTTATAGGCAGGGAGGGCCGCCGCCAGGTGGTGACGGTACTCAAGGACACCTCCCAGCACAAAGAATCCGAAGCCCGCCTGGCCCAGTACCTGAAGGAAGTAGAGACGGTCAACAACGAGCTGGACGCCTTCGCCCACACCGTCTCGCACGACCTGAAAGAGCCGCTGCGCGGCATAGAGATGTTCTCCGGCATGCTGCTGACCGATTACGCCGCCAAGATGGACCCGCAGGCCGCGGATTACCTGGGCCGCGTGGTGAAGGCCTCCGGGCGCATGCGGCGCCTCATAGACGACCTGCTGAGCTACGCGCGGGTGGCCCGGGTACGCAACCCCTACGAGAACGCCTCCACGGCCAACCTGGCCGCCGAGGCGGCCGCCGCTGTCTCGGCCCTTATCGAGGAGCGCAAGGCCTCCGTCAACATCGCCGGTACGCTGCCCGAGCTCTTCTGCGACCCGGTCAAGATGCAGCAGCTTTTCCAGAACCTTATCACCAACGCCCTTAAGTACAACGACAAGCCTGCCCCGCGGGTGGACATCAGCGCCGAAAAATTCGGAGAATACTACTGGAAGTTCATGGTAAGGGACAACGGCATCGGCATCCCCAGCCAGTACTTCGAGGAGATCTTCCGCATGTTCAAGCGCCTCCACTCCCGCCAGGAGTACGGCGGGGGCACCGGCGCCGGCCTGGCGATAGCGAAGAAAATAGCGGAGGAGCACGGCGGCAAGATCTGGGTGGAGTCGACGGAGGGCGAGGGCTCCACCTTTTTCATACTGATACCCGCGGACGTACGCAAGAAACCCTGACGGGAGGAACGATGACGAATAGCAACGAAAAACTGAGCGTGCTGCTGGTCGAGGACAACGAGGACGACGTCCTGATAGCCCAGCGGGCCTTTAAGGAATTCAAGTTCATCTCGGCGGTGCACGTGGCCAGGGACGGCCAGGAGGCGCTGGACCTGCTGTCGGCCTCCGGGGCCCGCTCCGGCCAGAAGCCGCTGCGCCCGTCCATGATCCTGCTGGATATCACGCTGCCGCTGATGGACGGCATCGCGCTGCTCAAGCGCCTGAAGAGCGACTCGGCGCTGCGCTGCATCCCGGTGGTAATGCTCACCACCTCGTCGCGGCACGAGGATATCATGCGCAGCTACGAGAACGGCGCCGCCTCCTACATCACCAAACCCGCCTCGCTCGACGAGTTCCTTGAGCTGGCGCGCAAATTCGAAATGTACTGGGTTTCCGTATCCAGGCTACCGCTCTGAGAGGCAACATGTCCGACATCCACAAAATGCGCATCCCCGACATCGCCATCCTTAAATGGCGCAACATCGCCGACCTGCTGGCCGAGGTGGCCGGCGTCCCGGCGGCCACCATCAACATCCTGGAGGAGGACTCCATCCGGGTGATCGGCACCAGCCAGGGGAGCGACCGCCCCTTTAGCGAGGGGACCACTATCGAGCTCAAGCCCGGCATCAAGATGTACTGCGCCGCAGTGATCCAGGCCAAGGACAAGCTGCTCATCCCCGACGCCACCAAAAGCGAATTCTGGCGCGACAGCGCCGGCGCCAAGGCCGGCTACATAGCCTACGCCGGCGTGCCTATCCTGCAGCAGGACGGCGAGATCTTCGGCAGCATCTGCCTCTTCGACCGCAAGCCCAACGAGTTCAAAGGGCCGGTCATCAAGCTGATGGAGGAGTTCAGCGAGATCGTGACCGCTCACCTCTCGCTGATCCTGAAGAACACACAGCTGGAGGAAGCCCTGAAAGAAGTGCGCGCCCTGCAGGGGCTGATCCCGATCTGCGCGCAGTGCAAGAAGATCCGCGACGACAAGGGGTTCTGGCAGAAGGTGGAGGTGTACCTGGAGAGCCACTCCAAGGCGCGCTTCACGCACGGCCTCTGCGAGGACTGCATGCAGAAGCTCTACGGCCACGAGAAGTGGTTCAAGGAAAAAGACGGCAAGTAAGCGTCAGAAGAGGCCGAGGTGCCCGGCCAGGATCTTCAGGCCGATGGCTATCAGGATGAGGCCGCCCGCGGCCTCCATCTTGTGCTCGAAGAAGTGTCCGCCCGACGAGCCCAGCCTGACGCCAGCCACGGACATGGCGAAGGTGACCGCCCCGATCACCAGCACCGGCGTTACGATGGAGACGGCCAGCGCCGCGAAAGTCAGGCCCACGGCCAGCGCGTCTATGCTGGTTGCTATGGCCAGCACAGTCAGGGTGCCCGTATCGAAGGGGCAGGTTTTGGGCCCGCCGCACTCCTCCTCCTCCTTGATCTTGAAAGACTCGTAGAGCATCTTGCCGCCTATGGCGGACAGCAGGCCGAAGGCGATCCAGTGGTCCACACCGGAGATGAAATTTTTCATGCCGAGGCCGGCCAGCCAGCCCAACGCCGGCATCAGCGCCTGGAAGCCGCCGAAGAACAGCGCCATCTTGAGCGCGTTGGGCAGGTGGAGGCGTTTCATGGTGGCCCCGCTGGCCACCGCCACGGCGAAAGCGTCCATGGAAAGCCCGAGCGCGATCAGCAGAAGTTCCGGTGTCTTCATGCGTAAATTATAGCACTACCCGGCCGCCGGCTTGAAGAAAGGCAGTATGTTTTATATATTGAACTTATGAACCCACTAAGCATTTTAAGACAATTCATAAAGGGCCTCACCTCCGACACCGACCCGTCGCAGATAGGCTGGGGCATCGCCCTCGGCTTCGTCATCGGGCTCATTCCCAAGGCCAACCTCACCGCCCAGCTGCTGCTGGTGCTGCTGATGGCCCTGAAGGTGAACATCCCGATGGGGCTCATCGCCATGTTCTTGGTCTCCTTCGTCAACCCGCTCTTCGACAAGCTCACGGACCCGATCGGCTACGCGCTGCTCACCTCGGACGCGCTGGCGCCCCTGTGGACCGCGCTCTATAACATGCCGGTGGTGCCGTGGACAGGTTTCAACAATACCGTGCTCCTGGGCGGGCTGCTGCTGGGCGCCGCGCTATTGGTCCCGGTGTATTTCGCCGGGCGCCGCTTCGGCGTTTACTATAACGAGAAGTTCCGCGAGCGGGTAATGAATTCAAAGTTCGTCAAAGGCCTGAAGGCTTCCTTCCTCTTCGACTGGTACTTCAAGGGGGGGGTGTAATATGCGCTGGTCCTACATAGCTCCCCGCCTGGCTTTGCTCGTCCTTGTCTGGGCTTTCTTTTTCTTCGCCTTCGACCACCTGCTCAAGTGGGGCATGATCAAAGGCCTGGAGAAAGGCGCCAAGGCGCGCGCCGAGATCGCCTCGGTGCGCACCACGGTGCTGCCGCCCTCGCTGTCCATAAAAGGCCTGACCGTGGGAGACGCGGCCTCCGAGTTCTCCAACCTCTGCGAATTCTCGTCGCTGGAGTTCCGGCTGGAGGGCCGCCCGCTGCTGGAGAAGAAGTTCGTGATCGACCGCGCCGCGCTGGCCGGCCTGAAGTTCGGCACGCCCCGGAAGACTTCCGCGCGCCTGCCGCTCGTTAAGGAGGAGCCGCCCTCTGAATTCGCCAGGGAGGTACAGGACGCCTCAAAGAACTTCGCCCTGGACCGCGCCGCGGACGTAAAAAGCGACGCCCTGGACGCCTACAAGGTGGAGCCGGATTCGCTCGAGTCCGTAAAGCTGGCTAAAGAGCTGGAGCGGAAATACGAGGAAGATTACAAGAAGCTTTTCGAACAGGCCGACTTCGCGTGCTACCAGGCCCGCATGGACGCCCTGAAGGCCGACTACGAAAAAGCCAAAGGCGAGAGCAACCTCCCCAAGCAGGCCAAGGCTTACGCCGCAGCCGGCAAGGAACTGAAGAAGCTCACAACCGACTTCAAGGCCGACAAGGAAGCGGTCGAAAAGGCCCTGGCCGAAGCCAGGTCGGCGATGAAGGCGCTGGAAGATGCCCGCCGCAAGGACACCGCCGGCGTCCTGGCCAGGCTGAAGCTGCCGTCGCTGGACAAGGCCTCGCTGGCCCGGATGCTGGCCGGCCCGGCCATAGCCGCCAAGACCGAAAAGGCCATGAAGTGGCTGGCCATAGCGCGCCGCTATATGCCCCAGAGCGCCACGGCCAAGACGCTGGCCCGCGAGGCCGGCCGAGGCCGCGTGATAGAATTCCAAAAAGAGCGCGCCTGGCCCGCGTTCCTTATAAGGGAGTTGGAAGTCTCCGGCGAGCTGGACCTCGGCGAGCCGCTGGACTACAGCGGGCGCATAGAGGGCATCACCACCCAGCCGAAGATCTACGGCAAACCGCTGGTGGCCGACATCAAGGGCGCCAAGGGCGCCCGCACGCTGCAGGCCAGCGCCCTGGTGGACGCCACCGGCGACGCGCTGGCGGCCCGCGCGCTTCTGACCTACACGGGCATGGCCGTGAAAGACCTGCGCCTCGGCTCGGAGAATTCCGTCACGGTGGACATCAGGGGCGCCGGCAATTTCGACGGCAGAGCGGCGGTGCAGGGCGAGAACCTCTCGGGCAAGGCGGTCTTCACCGTCGCCGGGGCCTCTTTCTCGCCCAAGGCCGACTCCGTGAAGACGCCGCAGGTAAAAAGCGCCCTCCTGGGGGCTTTCGATTCGCTGAAGTCCGCTTCGCTCTGGGCCGACGTCGGCGGCACTCTCAAGGCGCCCAAGTTCTCCGTCGATACCGACCTGGCCGGGGCGCTGTCGGCCGGCTTCTCCAAGGCGCTGGGGGCCGAGCTGAAGAAGGCCCAGGACGAGGCGGCCAAAAAGGTGGACGCCGCCCTTGAGCCCTACAAGGCTAAGCTCGACAAGCTGACCTCCTCCAACGAAGCCAAGATCCGCGAGAAGCTGGGCATGGGCGAGAAGTCTGTAGGCGGCTTCGCCGGCGACCTGGAGCAGAAGCTGAAGCAGTCCCTGTCGCCTGGCAAGGTGAAGCTGCCCAAGTTCAAGCTGTAATGAAAGCAGACAAGCTGCCGGCGCTGTTCATCGGCCACGGGTCGCCGATGAACGCGGCGCTGGACAATCCTTTTACGCGGGCCATGGGCGCGCTGGGAAAAGCGCTGCCGCGGCCCCGGGCCATCCTGTGCGTCTCCGCCCACTGGCTTACGGAAGGGGAACTCCGGCTCAGCGGGAGCGCGCCCTTCGAGACCATCTACGACTTCTACGGCTTCCCCGACGAGCTTTACCGCATAACCTACGCGCCGCCGCCTGCCGGAGAGGCGGCCCGCGCTACCGCCGCCCTGCTCACGCCGGCGCCGGGCATAGAAGGCAGGGGGCTGGACCACGGCGCCTGGACCGTGCTGCGCATGCTCTATCCCGGGGCGGATGTGCCGGTATACCAGCTCAGCGTGGATTACCCTGCCCCCGGCAAAGACCATTACGAACTGGGCCGCAGGCTGTCGGTGCTGCGGGAGCAGGGCGTACTGATCGTTGGCAGCGGCAACATAGTCCACAACCTGGGGCGGATGTCCCCGGAGCAGGACGCGCCGCCGGCGCAGTGGAACCTGGATTTCGACCTGAAGGTAAAGGAATATATAGATAATGGCCGCAGGGCAGACCTGGCGGCCTACGAGAAGCTGCCGGGGGGGAAGCTGGCCGTGCCCACCCCCGACCATTACTGGCCTTTCCTCGTGGCGCTGGGGGCCGGCCTCGAGGATAAAGCCTCCTACCCCTACGAAGGCTACCACCACGCCACCCTCTCCATGCGCGCGGTCCTCCTCGGCTAGCGCAGAACGTTCAGACTTCAATACCAAATCACAGCATCTTCCCGGGCCCGGGCTGACTCCCCGCGAGCGATTTTAGGGCGTAGGGTCAAGGTCCGTAGCGGACCGCCTATCATTAGGGCGGCGGCGGAGACTGTTTGAGGAGCGCACTGTGTGCGCGACGAGTTCTCTGCCGGCGGAGGACCGCAGACCCTCTTCTGCCACGCCCGCTTATGAGCGAGTGGGGAGTAAGCCAGGGCCCCGATGTGGGGGAACGGCAGTCTTTAACAGCACAAAGCAGCGTTACATACTGTTACGCGAAGGCGCGTACATACTAGTATGTAACGCTGCTCTTTTACGGGCGCGCCTGTTAGTGTAACGCAACAGTAACGGTGCTACTCCGACGTAAATACGGCACATTTAAATAGGCATTGACAAAACAGAAACGATGACGTATACTATTTCTGTAGTCAACGTTAATAGATTAACGTTATTAAATAACGATGCGGCTACCATCGTTACATTCTGAACGCTAGACAACCCCGGAGGAAAGTATGGCAAAGATACTCTGCATAGACGACGACAAGGACATCCTGGACACCTGCGAAGTGGTGCTGCAGGGGGTCGGGCACACCGTTGTAACGGCGACCAACGGCAAGGAGGGCTTCGAGAAGGCCTCCAAAGAGAAACCCGCGCTTATAGTCCTGGACGTCATGATGGACGACTCCACAGAGGGCTTCGCCACCGCGCAGAAGCTCCGCCGCGCCGAGGCCCTCAAGTACACCCCCATCATGATGCTCACCTCGGTCAACGAGACCTCGCCCCAGAAGTTCGGGGAGAAGGACGGCGAGTTCCTGCCCGTGGACGCCTTCCTGGAGAAGCCCATAAAGCCCAAGGAGTTCCTGGCCAAGGTCAAGGAACTGCTGGCCCTCAAGAAGGAGCAGGTTAACGTCGACGGCCGCACCAAGTAAGGAGCAATATGACAAGGATCCCCCAGCGCACCGTAGAGAGGTTCTTCCGCTACTGCCAGTTCCTGCACAACAGGCTTGAAGCCGGCTCCGAGCACGTCTTCTCGCACGAGCTGGCGGCGGCGGTGGGGGTTTCGCCGGAACAGGTCCGGCGCGACCTCATGAACTTCCGGCTGAAGGGCACCCCGCAGCGGGGCTACCCAATCAAGGAGTTCATGGCCGAGCTCTACGCGCACCTGGAATCCTCGTCGCTGACCAAGATGGTGCTGGTGGGGGTGGGCAACCTCGGAAAGGCCATACTTTCCTACTTCCTCAAGCGCAGGCCCAACCTCAGCATAGTGGCGGCCTTCGACCAGGACCCGGAGAAGGTCAACCGGGTCTACTCGGGCTGCCAGGTGCACCACATCGGCCAGCTCGAAAAGACGGTCTCCCGCGAAAAGGCGGCGGTGGGCATCATCACAGTGCCCGCCGCCTCCGCGCAGGAGGCGGCCGACGCCCTGGTCCGGGCCGGTGTGCGCGGCCTTATCAACTTCGCCCCGGTGCAGATCCGGGTGCCCGCCGGGATCTTCCTCGAGCAGATAGACATCACGCTCTCCATAGAGAAAGTCGCGTATTTTGCCCGCAAGAACAGATCGAAGGAGTGACATCATGAGCGCCCCCAGCAAAGTGGACAAGGTCCTGGAGAATTACAGTTTCGCCAAGCGCGACAAGCTCATCCCCATCCTGCAGGACGTGCAGGCGGCCGAAGGCTTCATCTCCAAGCCGGCCGCCCTCAAAGTGGCGAAACATTTGAATATCCCCGCCAGCAAGGTCTACGGCGTGGCCACTTTCTACAACCAGTTCAGGTTCAAGCCCGTGGGCAAGCACCACGTCATGATCTGCCGCGGCACCGCCTGCCACGTCAAGGGCTCCGCTGCCGTGCTGAAGATGTGCGAGGAGGTGCTCGGTATAAAGGCCGGCGACACCAGCCGCGACGGGCTATTCAGCATAGAAGTGGTCTCCTGCATCGGCGCCTGCGGCCTGGCCCCGGTCATCAGCATCAACGGCGAGTTCCACGCCAAGGTCACGGCCGACAAGCTGCGCAAACTGGTAGAAGATCTTAGAAAAGCGGAGAACTCCAATGGCAAATAACGACATCCTGGACCGCAACCTCTCCGGCCTAACGCCCTCCGCCCGCAGGGACTTCCTGACACGCGTCTTCGGCTCCGAGGACTACGCCGCCAAAGCCGCGGCCCTGCGCCGCGAGGCGCTCACCCGCCCTGTCATTTACGTCGGAGCAGGCACCTGCGGCCTGGCCGCCGGCGCCGCAAAAACTCTGGAAGCGGCGAGGAAATATCTCAAGGACAACAAGCTCGAGGCCGACATTCTGGAAGTGGGCTGCATAGGGCTGTGCGCGGCCGAGCCCCTGCTCGACGTGCAGCTGCCCGGCCACGCCCGGGTCGGTTTCCAGCGCGCCTCCGGCGACACGGTCCCGGCCCTGCTCGACTCCGTCTTCAAGGCCAAAGCCCCGCTGAAGGACTACCTCCTGGGCCAGTTCGAGGACGGGGGGAAGAAATG
This sequence comes from Elusimicrobia bacterium GWC2_64_44, assembly GCA_001799845.1. Taxonomy (GTDB): domain Bacteria; phylum Elusimicrobiota; class Elusimicrobia; order Elusimicrobiales; family UBA9959; genus UBA9959. Next base: position 53,872 of record MGUG01000030.1, read on the forward strand.
GCCCAAGGTGCCGCTGCTCTCGGAGCATCCCTTTTTCTCCAAGCAGCTGCGCTTCGTGCTCAAGCACGTCGGCCTCGTAGACCCGCTCTCTATCCAGGAGCATATAGCCCGCGGCGGCTACGGCGCGTTCCTTAAAGTGATACATACCATGACCCCGGCCCAGGCCTGCGACGCCGTGGAGGCCAGCGGCCTGCGCGGCCGCGGCGGCGGCGGCTTCCCGACGGGCAAGAAGTGGAAGATCGCCCTGGCGTCGGACGCCGACCAGAAATACATCGTCTGCAACGCCGACGAGGGCGACCCGGGCGCCTTTATGGACCGCTCCGTCATCGAGGGCGACCCTCACCGCGTGCTGGAGGGCATCGCCATCGGCGCCTACGCCATACACGCCAGCAAGGCCTACATCTACATCCGCGCCGAGTACCCGCTGGCCATCCAGAACCTCAAGAAGGCCATCGTCGACGCCAAGGCCTACGGCCTGCTGGGCGAGAACATCTACGGCAGCGGCTTCGACCTCGACGTCATCATCAAGATGGGCGCCGGCGCCTTCGTCTGCGGCGAGGAGACCGCCCTGATGAACAGCATCGAGGGCCGCCGCGGCATGCCCAAGCCCCGCCCGCCGTACCCGGCGGTGAAGGGCCTCTTCGGCAAGCCCACCGTCATCAATAACGTCGAGACCTTCGCGAACGTCCCCGAGATCCTGTCCCAGGGCCCGGCGGCCTTCGCCGCTATCGGCACCAAGGGCAGCAAGGGCACCAAGGTGTTCGCGCTGTCGGGCAAGGTCAACCGCACCGGCCTCGTCGAGATCCCGATGGGCACAACGCTTAAGGAAATAGTCTTCGACATCGGCGGCGGCATAGAGGGAGGCCTGGGCTTCAAGGCCGTGCAGATAGGCGGCCCGTCGGGCGGCTGCATCCCGATGAGCCACATGGCCATCCAGGTGGATTACGAATCCCTTAAGACCGTGGGCGCCATGATGGGCTCCGGCGGCCTCGTCGTGATGGACGAGACGACCTGCATGGTGGACGTTGCCAAGTATTTCATGGACTTCATCAAGCGCGAGAGCTGCGGCAAGTGCATCCCGTGCCGCGAGGGCACGCTGCGCATGCTCGAGATCCTCAAGGCCATCACCCGCCACCGCCGCGGCGAGAAGGACGCGGACGCCCTGGCCCGCTTCTCCGGCATCATGAACCTCGAGAACCTCAGCCAGGTCATCCGCGAGACCAGCCTGTGCGGCCTGGGCCAGAGCGCCCCGAACCCGGTGCTCAGCACGCTGCGCTGGTTCCGCGACGAGTACGAGGCCCATATCTTCGAGCGCAAGTGCCCGGCGGGCGCCTGCACCGAGATGCTGGAGTTCTCCATAGACGCCGGCAAGTGCAAGGGCTGCACTCTCTGCATGAAGGGCTGCCCCACGCAGGCCATAGTGGGCAAGCCCAAGGTCCCGCACTACATCCGGACCGAGAAGTGCATCTCCTGCGGCTCCTGCAAGACCGTCTGCAAGTTCAAGGCCGTCGCCGCCGCTTAAGAGGAAACACAACATGAAACTGACCATCAACGGAAAAGCCGTAGAGGCCCAGGCGGGGGAAACCCTGCTCACCGTGCTGCGCCGCGAGGGCGTGCACGTGCCCACCCTCTGCCACATGGAAGGCATGCTGCCGTCGGGCGCCTGCCGCATCTGCGTGGTGGAAGTGGAGGGGCAGAACAACCTGATCCCCAGCTGCTCCTTCCCGGCCGCCGAGGGCATGAAGATCCTCAGCAACAGCCCGCGCGTCATCAACGCCCGCAAGACCGTGGTGGAGCTCCTGCTGGGCAGCCACCCCGACGACTGCCTCTACTGCGCCAAGCAGCCCACCTGCGACCTCAGCCGCCTCAGCCGCGACTACGGCGTGACCAGCCGCCGCTTCCCGGTGGCCCGCAAGAAGAAACCGCTCGACATCTCGAGCCCCTCCATCTCGCGCGACCCGGACAAATGCATCCTGTGCGGCAAATGCGTGCGCGTCTGCGAGGAGACGCAGAGCGTGGCCTGCATCGACTTCGTCAAGCGCGGCTCCGACGCCTTCATCGGCTGCGCCTTCGACTCCAGCCTCAACGTCTCCTCCTGCGTCAACTGCGGGCAGTGCATCAACGTGTGCCCCACCGGGGCACTGATCGAGAAGAGCGACATCCAGCCCGTCATGGAGGCCCTGGCCGACAAGGACAGGTACGTCGTCGTGCAGCACGCCCCGTCCATCTCGGTGTCGCTCGCCGAGGAGTTCGGCCTGCCCGCCGGCACCGACGTCAACGGCGTCATGACCGCCGCCTTCCGCAAGATGGGCTTCAAGGCCGTGTTCGACACCTCCTTCGCCGCGGACCTCACCATCATGGAAGAGGCCAGCGAGCTCGCCCACCGCATAAAAACCGGCGGCGCGCTGCCCATGTTCACCTCCTGCTCGCCGGGCTGGATCAAGTTCGTCGAGACCTTCTACCCCGAGATGCTGCCGCACCTCTCCACCTGCAAGAGCCCGCAGCAGATGCTGGGCGCCATGATCAAGACCTACTACGCAAAAAAGCAGGGCCTCAATCCGGCCAAGTTATACAGCGTCTCGGTGATGCCCTGCACCGCCAAGAAGTTCGAGGTCGCCCGCCCCGAGATGGGCCGCGACGGGTACCCGGACATCGACGCCGTCCTCACCACGCGCGAACTCGCCCAGCTGCTGCGCATCTACGGCATCGACCTCAAGACCCTGCAGCCCGAAGAGCCGGACCTGCCCTTCGGCGACCGCAGCACCGCCGGCAAGCTGTTCGGCGCCTCCGGCGGCGTCATGGAGGCCGCGCTGCGCACCGCCCACTTCCTGCTCACCGGTAAGGAACTCGGCAACCTCAAGGTGGAGGCCGTCCGCGGCCAGAACGGCCTGAAAGAAGCCCGGCTCAAGATCGGCGCCCTCGAAGCCGGCGTGGCCGCGGTCAGCGGCCTGGGCAACGCCCGCAAGCTGCTCGAGGAGGTCAAGAACGGCCGCAAGGACCTGCACTTCATCGAGGTCATGACCTGCCCCGGCGGCTGCATCAACGGCGGCGGCCAGCCCATCGCCAAGAACAAGACCGCGGTCCTCGAGCGCATGAAGGCGCTGTACGCCATCGACGCCTCCGAGAAGCTGCGCACCTCCCACGCCAACAAGGCGGTGCAGCAGCTCTACAAGGACTTCCTGGGCAAGCCGCTCGGCGAGAAGAGCCATCACCTCCTCCACACCAAGTACGCCAGGCGCAAAGCGGCGGACCTCATCTGACGGGCCTATTATTGAATACATTAGCCCGAAGTGCGCGCTAAGACAGTAAGACTCCCAGTGCAGGCAACAGTATGACTTACGAAGACGGACAACTGGTCAGGACCATTAAAGAACGCTGCAAGGCGTGCTACACCTGCGTCCGCGGCTGCCCCGCCAAAGCCATCCGGATCTCCGCCGGCCAGGCCGAGGTGATCAAAGAGCGCTGCATCGGCTGCGCCAACTGCGTGCTGATGTGCAGCCGCGGCGCCAAGGAGACCAAGCAGTCCGTCGAGGCGGTCAGGGCCCTGCTGAAGTCCGGCGCGCCCGTGGCGGCGGCCCTGGCCCCCAGCTTTCCCGTGGAGTTCGGCAGCGTCGACCCGCTGCGCTTCGCCGGCATGCTCAGGGCCCTCGGCTTCAAGTACGTCTGTGAAGTGGCCTTCGGCGCCGACATGGTCTCCCTTCAGTACCGCAAGCTCCTAAACGAGAACCCTGGCAAGAAATTCATCAGCACCGCCTGCCCCGCCGTGGTCTCCTTCGTGGAGAAATACCACCCGGCCCTGGTGCCGAACCTCGCCCCGATAGTCTCGCCGATGGTGGCGGAAGCCCGGGTGATCCACGAGCTCTACGGGCGCGACGTAAAAGTGGTCTTCATCGGCCCCTGCGTGGCCAAGAAAGGGGAATCCGCCCGCAGCACCGGCGACCTGGACGAATCCATCACCTTCACCGAGCTGCGCGCCCTTCTCGAGGGCGCCGGCGTGGACCGCAACAGCGCGCTCGATGGCCAGTTCGACCCGCCGTACCCGGCCAAGGGCGTGCTCTACCCGATGGGCGGGGGGCTGCTGAACTCCGCCGAGCTGGAAGAGGACCTGCTCAGCGGGCGCTTCCTGTCCGCAGAGGGCCTCGAGAGCTTTCCAGAAGTGCTCAAGAACCTGGAGCACGGCGACATAGACTCTGACTTCATCGACCTGCTCTGCTGCAACGGCTGCATCATGGGCCCCGGCATCAGCGTCAAGACTTCCAAGCACGCTCGCGAGGCCGCGCTGCGCCGTTACGCCCGCAAGAGCTATTTCAGCATCAAGTTCAGCGACTGGGAAGAGAGCGTACGGCGCTTCCGCTCGCTGGACTATTCCGCCTCCTTCGCTCCCGAGGACCGCCGCATGGGCCTGCCCGGCGCCGACGCCCTGAAGGCCGTCCTGGAGAAACTGGGCAAGCTCAACCCCGAGGACGAGCTCAACTGCGGCGCCTGCGGCTACTCCACCTGCGTGGAGCACGCCGTGGCCATCATCCGCGGCATCGCCGAGAGCGAGATGTGCCTGCCCTATACCATCGACCGCCTCAAGATCACCGCCGAAGAGCTTACGGTGTCCTACAACCAGCTCGCCAAGACCAAGCAGGCGCTGATGCAGAGCGAGAAGCTGGCCAGCATGGGTCAGCTGGCCGCGGGCGTTGCGCACGAGCTGAACAACCCGCTCGGCGTGGTGCTGCTCTACTCGCACCTGCTGGCCGAGCAGTGTGAGAAGGGCTCGCGCACTTTCGCCGACGCCAAGATGATCACCGAGCAGGCCGACCGCTGCAAGAAGATAGTGGGCGGGCTGCTCAACTTCGCCCGCAAGAACAAGCCCTTCTTCCGGCAGACCAGCCTGGTCAAGCTCGTGGACAACTACTTCAGGACGGCGCCCCTGCCGCCTGCCCTGCGCGTCACCGTCAACCGCTCCGGCGAGGACCTGCAGGCCGAGATGGACCCCGACCAGCTGGTGCAGGTGCTCACCAACCTGGTCACCAACGCGCTGGAGGCCATGAACGGCACCGGGGCGCTGACCATACGCACCTTCGCCGAGGGCAATAATGTCTGTTTCAGCGTCACCGACACCGGCTGCGGCATCAAGCCGGAGAACTTCAAGAAGGTCTTCGAGCCCTTCTTCACCACCAAGCAGATAGGCAAGGGCACCGGCTTGGGCCTCGCCGTCTCTTACGGCATCATCAAGGTCCACCGCGGCAACATCACCGTCGAGAGCAACTCCGACGCCGCGGCCGGCCCCACGGGCACCACTTTCACGGTAAAACTGCCGCGCGTAGCCAAAGACGCCGGCGCTATAAAAATGAAGGCCGAGCAGGCCAGGAAGTGACCAGGAGAAACGCTATGAACGATAAAACCAAGATCAAGATCCTCGTGGTCGAGGACGACCCCGACATGATGGAGCAGATGAAGGTCTACCTCGAAAGCGAGTCCTACGAGGTGGTGGCCGCCTCGACGCAGAAGGAGGCCGAGCCCATCATCAGGCCCGGCGCTTTCAGCGCGGCGGTGCTGGACCTGATGATGGAGAACCCGGACTCCGGCTTTGTGCTCAGCCACAAGATCAAGAAGATGGACCCGAAGATCCCCGTCGTCATCGTCACCTCCGTCACCAAGGAGACCGGGTTCTACTTCGACAAGGCCCACGACCCCAAGGCCTGGATAAAGGCCGACGCCATCATCCACAAGGAACTGCGCTTCGAGCAGCTCAAGGCCGAGCTCAGGCGCCTGCTGGGCGCGGGGGGCGGCCATGAATGACGACCCGCTGCCCGTCCACCAGCTGGACGTCCTGATCGTCGACGACGAGGCCGGCATGCGCGCCGGCGCCGAGCGCTCGCTGGAGGGCTTCTCCGTGCCGCTGCCCGAGTTCAGCGAGACCGTCACCTTCGCCGTACGCTCGGCCGCCACCGGCGAAGAAGCCCTGGCGCAGCTCAAGGCCAAGACCCCTGACATACTCCTGCTGGATTATAAGCTGCCGGACATGACCGGCATCGACGTGCTGGCGGCCTCGTCGTCGGGCGACTTCCTGACCATCATGATCACCGCCTTCGCCTCGCTGGAGGTGGCCGTCACCGCCACCAAGCGCGGCGCCTTCGATTTCCTGGCCAAGCCGTTCACGCCCGAAGAGCTGCGCGCCACCATCTCCAAAGCCGCCCGCAGCATCTACCTCCACCGCAAGGCCCGCCGCCTGGAGGAGGAGAAGCGGCAGGTGCGCTTCGAGTTCATCTCCGTGCTCGCCCATGAGCTCAAAAGCCCGCTGGCCGCCGTGGAAGGCTACATGCACCTGATGAAAGAGCGCATGAAAGGCCCCGAGCTGGAGGCCTACGACTCCATGATAGAGCGCTCGGTCACCCGCATCGGCGGCATGCGCAAACTGGTGATGGACCTCCTGGACCTCACCCGGCTGGAATCAGGCAAGAAGAAGCGCGCCCTGGAGCCCGTGGACCTTGTAAAGGCCGCCGGTCTGGCCGCCGAAGCCGTGGCCTCCCTCGCCGAGGCGAAAAAGGTCGCCGTCGAAGTAAAAGTTCCCGCCGGCCTCGCCATGACCGCCGATCCCGGCGAAGTGGACATGATACTGTCCAACCTCCTCACCAACGCCGTCAAATACAACAAGCCCGGCGGCCGGGCCACCCTGGAGCTCGAGCGCGCCGGGGGCTCCGTCGCCATACGCTGCACCGACACCGGCATCGGCATGACCGAAGAAGAACTGGCGAAGCTCTTCGGCGAGTTCGTCCGCATGAAGAACGAGCACACCCGCAACATCGACGGCAGCGGCCTCGGCCTGTCCATCCTCAAGAAAGTCGTCAAACTTTACGGCGGCGAAGTGAAAGTTCGCTCCAAGTACGGCGAAGGCACCACCTTCGAGCTCACCTTAAAAGACGCCCCCGTTCCCGCCACGGTAGAGGCGGCCAGGTAGTTTTAATCGGGTAGCATTTCAGTTCCAGACGACGCCACTGAGCGGACGGCCGTGGTTCATCCGGCAAACCCGTTGGGGAAGGGGGGCCCCGCTTCGGGGGGGAACCGCGCAACGGTTCCCTGCAGTCCGGGTTTGACGGGTGAATCACGGCAGGCCGCGACCCCAAGGAGGCGCTATGCAAACCGCAACCGTAAACGCTGATACTTACAACGACTACCTCAAAGACGGGCGTGACTTCATAGACGACGCCGCGCTGAAGGCCGCCCTGGCCGCGCCCGCCCCGACGGCGGACCGCGTGCGCGAGATCATCGCCCGCTCCCTGCGCGTCTCCGAAGCCCTCCCGCCCGAAGACACCGCCGCCCTCCTCGCCGTCGAAGACCCCGCCCTCCTCGAAGAGATCTTCGAGGCCGCCCGCGACGTCAAGCACAAAGTCTACGACAACCGCGTCGTCACCTTCGCCCCGCTGTACGCCTCCAACTTCTGCGTCAACAACTGCCTCTACTGCGGCTTCCGCACCGGAAACGCCGGCGCCGTGCGCCGCAAGCTCTCCATGGACGAGATCAAGGCCGAGACCGAAGCCCTCGCCGGCCGCATCGGCCACAAGCGCCTCATCTTCGTCACCGGCGAGCATCCCGCCACCGGTGCGCAGTACATCGCCGAGGCCATGAAGACCATCTACGCCGTAAAGGTGCCCACCCGCCGCGGCTTCGGCCAGATCCGCCGCGTGAACGTCAACGCCGCGCCCATGAGCGTCGGCGACCTCAAGGTCCTGAAGGCCGCCGGCATAGGCACCTACCAGGTGTTCCAGGAGACCTACGACCGCGAGCTGTACGCGAAGCTGCACCCCGGCGAAACCCCCAAGGCCGACTACCGCTGGCGCCTGTACGTCATGCACCGCGCCTTCGCCGCCGGCATCGACGACGTAGCCCTGGGCGCGCTCTTCGGCCTGAACCCGGACTGGAAGTTCGAAGTGCTAGGCCTCGTCGCCCACGCCCGGGAGCTGGAAGCCCGCTTCGGCATAGGGCCGCACACCATCTCCTTCCCGCGCCTCGAGAACGCCGACGGGACCTCGCTGCCCGCCGACAGCCTGAAGAACGTCTCCGACAAGGACTTCAAGAAGCTCGTCGCCGTGCTGCGCCTTTCCGTGCCCTACGCCGGCATGATAGTCACCGCCAGGGAGCGCCCGGAAACCATCCGCGAGGTCATCGGCATGTGCACCCAGCGCGACGCCAGCACCCGCATAGGCATAGGCGCCTACTCCGAGCGCTACGGCGAACAGGAGGCGGAGCGCCAGCAGTTCCTGCTCGGCGACACCCGCTCGCTCGACGAGGTCATTGGCGAGCTCGCGGACCTCGGCCACATCACCTCCTTCTGCACATCGGGCTACCGCTGCGGCCGCACCGGCGACCATATCATGAAGCTGCTGAAGTCCGGCCACGAAAGCCGCTTCTGCAAGCTCAACGCGGTGCTGACCTTCCGCGAATGGCTCGACGACTTCGCCTCGGACGCCACCAGGGCGAAGGGGGAGAAACTGATACGCCGCGAGATCAACGAGATCCGCGAGCGCGGCGCGCATTTTCCGCCCGAGACGCTGAAGCTGCTCGAGGCCTACTACGCCCGCATCGAAGGCGGCGAGCGCGACCTGTGCTTCTGAGGCCTGTATGGAAAGAGACGAGATGATCAACTGGCTCTCGCCGGATAGAGATCCGGCGGATCTCTACGCCCGGGCCGACAAGGCGCGGCGCGAGGCTGTAGGCGACGCCGTGCATCTGCGCGGCCTCATAGAGTTCTCCAACTTCTGCCGCCGCCGCTGTTATTACTGCGGCATCCGCGCCGGCAACGCCAAGGTGCGGCGCTACCGCCTTACCGAGGGCCAGGTCCTCGACTGCGCCCGCACGGCCAAGCGCCTGAACTACGGCAGCGTGGTGATGCAGTCCGGCGAGGACAGCCACTGGGGACCGGCTCAACTGGCCGAAGTGGTGAGCAAGGTCAAGCGGGAAACCGGCCTGGCCATCACTCTCTCCGTCGGAGAACACACGCGGGAAGAGTACAAACTGCTGCGCGCCGCCGGGGCCGACCGCTTCCTGCTGCGCTTCGAGACCTCCGACCGGCGGCTCTTCGGCATGTTCAAGCCGGATTCCGACTACGACAACCGCTTCCGCTGCCTGGCCTGGCTGAAGGAAGCCGGCTTCCAGGTGGGCTCCGGCGTGATGGCCGGCCTGCCCGGCCAGACCCTCGAAAGCATGGCCGACGACATCCTGCTCTTCAAGCGCCTGGAGCTCGACATGGTAGGCATCGGCCCCTTCATCGCCAACCCCGACACCCCCATGGCCGGTGCCGTGAGCGGCACGCTCGACGCCGCGCTGCGCATGGTGGCCCTCACCCGCATAGTAACGAAGAACGCCCACATCCCCGCCACCACGGCCATGGGCAGCATAGACCCGCAGGGCCGCCAGAAGGCCCTGCGCTGCGGCGCCAACGTGCTGATGCCCAATATCAGCCCGACGGAGCACCGGGTGGATTACAGCCTCTACCCGGGCAAGATCTGCACCAACGAGGCCCCGGAGCAATGCGCCGGCTGCGTGGACGCCATGCTCGACTCACTCGGCCGCAAGCGCGCCGAAGGGGCCGGCCACAGCTTGAAAGTCTGAGAGACCCGGAGGGGCGGCCGGGGTATTCCCCTAAGGCCCCAGTTGGGGAGGGGGACCCGGCCATAAATTCCCAAGGCCGGGGGAACCGCGCAACGGTTCCCGGGTCTGGGGCACAGGGGAATATCCCGGCTGCCCCGACTAACGGAGACACCTACTATGAATACCACACCTAAATCCCTGCGGCTCCAGATCGCCATCTTCGGCCGCACCAACGTCGGCAAGTCCAGCGTGCTCAACATGCTGGCCGGCCAGGACGTCGCCATCACCTCGCCGGTACCGGGCACCACCACCGACGTAGTGGAGAAATCCATGGAGCTGCTCCCCGTCGGCCCCGTGGTGTTCCTCGACACCGCCGGCCTCGACGACAGCGGCCAGCTGGGCGCCCTGCGCACCGAGCGCGCCCGCCGCGTCTTCGACCGCGCCGACGTGGCCGTCCTGGTGGCGGAGCCCTCCGCCTGGGGAACCTGCGAGGACGAAATTGCCGCCGCGGCCGCCGAGAAGAAGATCCCGCTGATAGTCCTGGTCAACAAGACCGACATCGCGGCCCCCGCGCCCGAGCTCACGCAGGCTCTCGCCGAACGCGGCATCGAGCCCATACTCTGCTCCGCCGTCACCCCGGCCCTGCGCGAAGCCGCCGTCTCCGCCGTGAAGGCCCGCCTCCTCAAGCTGACCGAATCCGCCGCCAAGGCGACTCCCATACTGGGAGACCTGGTCAAGCCGGGCCAGACCGTAGTTCTGATAATCCCCATAGACAAGGAAGCCCCCAAGGGCCGCATCATCCTGCCGCAGGTGCAGGCCATGCGCGATCTGCTGGACCACGGCGTCTTCTTCCTCACCTGCCGCGAGCACGAATACCCGCAGGCCCTGGCCGCCCTCAGGGAACCGCCTGCCCTGGTGGTCTGCGACTCGCAGGTGGTGGACTTCATGGTGCGCCATACGCCCGCGGGCGTGGCCTGCACCACCTTCTCCATACTCTTCGCCCGGGCGAAGGGGGACCTGGCCGTCTACGCCGCCGGGGCCGCCGCCATCCGCGCCCTGCGCCCCGGCGACAAACTGGCCGTGCTGGAGGCCTGCTCCCACCACGCCATAGAGGACGACATAGGCCGCGTGAAGCTGCCGCGCTGGCTGCGGGAGACGGCGGGGGGAGAGCTGGCGATAGACACTTTCTCCGGCCGCGACCTGCCCGCCGACTTGAGCGGCTACAAGCTGGCCGTACAATGCGGCGGCTGCATGCTGGGCCGCGCCGAGATCCTCAATCGCATGGGCAAGGCCGCAGCGGCGGGCATCCCCATCACCAACTACGGCACGGCCATCTCCGAGTGCAAAGGCGTGCTGGAGCGGGTACTGAGCCCCTTTCCGCAGGCGCTGGACGCCTACCGCGCCGCCCGGGCCGCCGCCGGGCGGACAAAAGAGAACGGCCCGGTCTGACCGGGCCGCTTCCGCCGCGCCGACGGCGCGTCTACTTAAGTTCCACTATTTTCACCTGCAGGGCGTAGGCCAGGGCGGCCTTGGCCAGTTTTTCGTCTTTGGTGAAGAGGATTATCTGCCAGCCGGTCTCGGCCTGGAAAGCGCTCAGCAGCTTCAGCGCCGCGCGTTCCCGCTCCGGGTCCAGGGTGTAGAAAGGCTCGTCGAGCACCAGCAGCCCGGGCCCCGTCTTGCCCTCCGCGTCCTGCCGCGCCTTGCGGGCCATCAGCAGCCTGGCCGCGAGCATGAAGAGGTCCTGCAGGCCCGAAGAGAGGTGCTTGATGCGGCGCAGCTTGCCGCCGGCGTCCTTGAGCCTGGCCTCGGCCGCGTCGAAGCTGTCGAAACGCGCCTCCGCGCCCGGCAGCACCGCGCCCAGCGTGGCCGCCACCTCTTTCGCGAGCAGCTCGAAAGCTACGGTAGACTTCTCGGCCAGCCTGTTAAAGACCTCGGCGGCCAGCGTATAGGCCTGCAGCTGCAGCTCCAGTTCCGTTATCTTGGTTCCGGCCCCGGCGGTATCCGTCTCCAGCTGGTTGATGCGGGCCGGGAGGCCCTCGAGTTTGGCTTCGGCGCGCGCCCGGGCGTTGCCCAGCCTGCCGTCTATCGGCGCGGCCTCGGCCTCCAGCGCGTGCGCGGCCTTGCCCAGGCCTGCGGCGCGCTGCTTCAGGCGCTCCAGCTCCGGCTCGTCGGACTGGGCGTGGTCCACGCCCTTGCGGTCCAGCGCCTCGCGCTCGGTATAGAGCCGGTCCTTGAGCGCCTCCGGAGTGGAACAGCTGTGGCGGTTCATGAATATTTTTACCCGCTCGCGCAGGTCCGCCGCCCGGGCGGCCAGCTTCTCGTGCTCGGTCACCTTGGCCTGGTATTCTTCCTCAGCGGCGCAGCCGCGATCCTTCAGCCAGTTCCCGGCGGTTTGAGCGGCTTCCGCGGCGGCGCGCTTCGCTTCCTCTGCGCTCTGCGCCAGCACGGCCAGCGCGGCCTCGGCGTCGGCTATCTCTGCGGCCTTGTCGTTGTAGGCCTCGGTCAGGGCGGCGTGATCGGCGGCGGGCTGGGCTAAAGCGGCGTAGACCTCCTCCGCGGCGGCGGGAAGGGGGGTCTCGCTGACCAGCGCCCACTCGGCGGCCAGAACGTCCAGGAAGGCCTTGGTCTCCTCCGGCGTATGGCCGGCGAGCGTCTGCTTGACCGAAAGTTTCAGCCCCACCCAGGCGCCGGCCGCGGCTATGGCCAGCGCCGCGATATAGCCGGGGAGATTCCCGGCGCTGAGGGCTACGAAGAGCGCCAGCGCGGCGGCGCAGCCCCAGACGCCGTAGCGCATCGGTTTGAGCACCGTGAGCACCACCTTCTGCGGCGCGGAGGAGAAAGCAGAAAGTTTGGCCGACAGCTCGGCGGCCTTTTCCACCTGGCGGCGCAGCCCCGGGTCGCGCTCGGCCAACTGGCCGGCGGCGGCGCGGGCCGCCGCGCCCGAGGCGCGGCGCTCGCCCAGCGCGGCCTCGGCCGAAGCCGCTGCGCGGTCGCGCTCAGCCTGCGTGCTTACCAGGGCGCGGTAGGCGGGAAGCTCGCTGCGGCCGTAATTCTTGAGAGCCTCCAGCGCAGCCTCGGTTTCGGCGAGAGTACGCAGGGCTTTGATGCCTTCGAGGGCGGCGGCCATGCGGCAGGCGTCAGCCAGCACTTCTATTTTGGAGTTGAGCGCGCGCAGTTCCGCCTTCCGGGCCTCCGCGGCGGCGTTCTTCTCCTTAAGTTCGGCGTCGAGCCGGGCGGTCTCCGCTTCGCCGGAGAAGATCGCGTCCCGCTGGCGCCGGAGCTCGTCCAGCGCCGGCCCCCGCTCCGCGATAAGTTTTTTGAGTTCGGCTATCTGCGCCCTGACCGAACCGCCCTTTTCGGTCTTAGCCTTGCCCGCCAGCGCGGAGGCCAGCCCCGCCGGGTTCAGCCCGGAATTCAGCAGCCTGGCTTCGGCCACCGCCTTCCAGCTCTTGCCCTTCACGGCGTGCACGCTGGCCTCTCCGGCGCGGATAGCGAACAGCTCCAGGAATTCCTCGTCGGTAAAAGAGAAAGGCTCGCCCTGCCAGGTCAGCACGGCCTTGCGCAGCGCGCCGTAGCGCCCGGCCAGGTTCTTCCAGGCCGGATGGCTCTCGTGGCGCGACCCGGCGCACAGCGCGTCGAACAGCGCGTCGAAAACGGTGGTCTTGCCGGCCTCGTTGGGGCCCAGCACCACGGTGAAGGGCCCGAACTCCAGCGCGTGCCGGCTGAACTTGCCGTATTCCTCCAGGTCGAGGCGGGTGATCATTTGTCCTCCCCGGAGCGCTCGGCTATCTCCTGCAGGCCGTATTGCCTGGCCAGCAGCCACCGGCGGTACTCGTCGCCGGTCTCGTCTTCCGGCTTTATGGCGTCCAGCTCGGCCAGGAAGGACTTGGTCAGTTCATTGGAATAAAGGGCTTCGGCCACGGTGGTTTCCAGGTCGACGCAGGCGGCGCGGGCGCGCTTGAGCAGGCGCTCGCGCAGGGCGGCGGCCGCGGCCTCTGAGGCGGGCTCGTTCTCCACTATGCCCGTCAGCTTTACGCGCACCAGGTCGCGGTTCGTGAGCCCGGCCTCTATCTTCTGTATCTCCGGCAGGCTGGCCTCCCCGTCGGGGCCCAGCGGCAGGGTGTATTCCTTGTACTGCCCGGCGGACCGGATCTCGGCCAGGCGCGTGGCCACCGGGGCGCCGCCGGTCTCCACCACGCAGACGGTCTTGAGGCCGGCTTCCCTGGCATGGGCGCGCCAGACGCGGGGAGAGCCCGGATAGCAGGCCGTGGCCCCGCCCAGGCTCTGCTGCCGCCCGGCGTGCACGTGCCCGAGGGCGGCGTAGTCAATGGAGAAGCGCCTGAAGAAGTCGTCCTCTATGACGCCCGCGCGGGAATCGGATTCCTCGTCGGGGCCGGTGTAGATGGTGGAATTGAGGGCGTGCAGCACGGCCACGCGGGTGACGCCTTCGCGCTTGGCGGGGACTTTCCAGTCGCGGTAGCCGTCGTAGTTCTCCGCGTGCGGCACGCAGATGAACTCTACGCCGTCAGCTTCGAAGAAGACGAAGGGCGCGCGAGCGTAGAACTGCACCGGGTCCAGGCTGTAGGCGGAAAGTTCGGAAGTGGCGCCGCGTGCCTCGTGGTTGCCGGGGATGTAAATGACGCGGCAGCCCGCTTCGTGCAGGTGGAAAAGTTTGTGCCGCACCTCTTTGCGCAGCGACTCGAAATCCGCGAAAGAGTCGAACAGGTCGCCGGCGATGACGAGGAAATCCGCCTTCTCCGCTTTGGCCAGCTCGATGATCTCGTCGAGCACGGCGTAGCAGTAAACCTTCTCGTCCGCTCTCAGGTGCAGGTCCGCTGTATGTATTATCTTGGCCACGATCCCTCCGCTGTCATTATACTTAAAACCTTATGGCCGCGGCTTAGCGGTTCCGACAGGCCCTTGTCGGCGGGACCTGCTAAACTATACCCGGGGCGAAAAAGGGGGGAGCATGCTGCGCTGCATACTTGGACTGGCTTTGGCGCTCTGCGCGGCTCCCGGAGCCCGCGCCGGCGAAGAGCCGGCGGGACCTTTCGCTTTCTGCCGCGGAAATTGTAGACTTTTCACAGTTACGGCAGAGGGCGGGACACAAGGGGGCGCTGTGAAAAAGGGAACCTACAACCCGGAAGCGGAACTGGCCAAAGGCGCGGACCTGACGGCCTCTTCTTACGACAAGACGCAGGGCGTGGACGTGCCTGCCGGCAAAGTGACCGTGGGCGGCAAGGCCGGCAGGGCGGAATTCACCGGTCCGGCTACCGGCAAAGGCGCGGGCATAGAAGGAACCATGAACCTCTGGCTTTCCATCTTCCGCTATATGCGCCCCGACGGCACCACCAACCACGTCGCCGGCTGGAACATCGCGCTGGCGCTGAAGCCGGGCCAGACGGCGCTGGACACCGCCAGGGCTTTCGAGACCTACATCAACGCCGGCACCCGCCCCTACAGGGCCAAAGCCTCGGGCGACGGCGACAGGGCAGCCGTGGAGATAACATACACAGGCGCGGAGAAGCGCTAGGCCGGCGGGGTTGAACTGCCGCTTGCGGTATATTAAAATCTAGGAAACGCATCTAAGGGGATACCATGCCTGTAAGTTCTTACGCCGGAAAGACGCTGCCCGCCGAACTGTTGACCGACCTTCCAAAGCTGCTTGAGGATTATTACAACCTCGCCCCGGACCCGGGCGCGGCCTCCCAGCGCGTCTCCTTCGGCACCTCCGGCCACCGGGGCAGTTCCTCGTCGCGCACCTTCAACGAGCGCCACATCCTGGCCGTCACCCAGGCCATCTGCGACTACCGCCGCAAGGCGGGGGTGGACGGCCCGGTGTACATGGGCATGGACACCCACGCCCTCTCCGAGCCGGCTTTCGCGACGGCGCTGGAAGTGCTGGCCGGCAACGGCGTGACCGTCCTCATAGACGCGGCCGGCGGCTACACGCCCACGCCCGCCGTCTCGCGCGCCATCCTGACCCACAACTCCGGGCGCACAGGCGGGCTGGCCGACGGCATATTGATCACCCCTTCGCATAACCCGCCCGCCGACGGGGGATTCAAATACAACCCGCCCAGCGGCGGCCCCGCCGGCCCGGAGATAACCGGCGTCATCCAGGACCTCGCTAACGCGCTGCTGGCAGCGGACCTGGCCGGGGTCAGGCGCATGCCTCTCGCCGCGGCGAAGAAGGCCTCTACCACCAGGCCCTATGACTACACCGGCGAATACGTCAAAGGCCTCGCGGGGGTTATCGACCTGCCAGCCATCAAAGCCGCGGGCGTGCGGATAGGCGTGGACCCGCTGGGCGGTTCCGGAGTGGCCTACTGGGCCCCCATCGCCAAAACTTACGGCCTGGACCTCACCATCGTCAGCGACAAGGTGGACAAGACCTTCTCCTTCATGACGGCCGACTGGGACGGCAAGATCCGCATGGACCCGTCCTCTCCTTACGCCATGCAGCGCCTGATAGGGCTCAAGGACCGCTACGACGTGGCCTTCGGCTGCGACACCGACTACGACCGCCACGGCATTGTGACGCCCGCCGGGCTGCTGCCGCCCAACCATTACCTGTCGGCGGCCATCCATTATCTCTTCCAGAACAGGCCGGGCTGGCGGGCTGACGCCGCCGTAGGAAAGACGGCGGTCTCGAGCAGCATGATAGACCGCGTGGCGGCCGGGCTGGGCCGGCGGCTGTGCGAGGTGCCGGTAGGCTTCAAGTGGTTCGTAGACGGGCTGCTCGACGGCAGCTTCGGCTTCGGCGGCGAGGAGAGCGCCGGGGCCTCGTTCCTGCGCTTCGACGGCGGGCCGTGGAGCACCGACAAGGACGCCATCATCCTCTCGCTGTTGTCGGCGGAGATAACCGCCAGGACCGGCAAGGACCCGGCGCGGCTCTACAAGGACCTCACGGCCAAATACGGCGAGCCGTTCTACCGCAGGCAGGACGCCCCGGCCACGCCGGAGATGAAGAAGCTGCTGAAGAGCCTCACCCCGGAGAAGTTCCCTTTCAAAGAACTGGCCGGGGGTAAGATAGAGGGCGTGCTGAATAAGGCCCCGTCCAACGGCGAGCTGCTGGGCGGCGTAAAGGTCTGCACCGCGGCCGGCTGGTTCGCGGCGCGGCCCTCTGGCACCGAGGACGTCTACAAGATCTACGCGGAGAGCTTCCGCGGCGAGGAGCACCTCGGGCGCATCTTCACCGACGCGGAAAGCATGATCAAGAAACTTTCGGAACAGAAATAAGGAGGGGTTAATGAAGAAACTTACGATACTGGCGCTGCTCGCGGCCCTGCCGGCCGGGGCCCACGCCATGGGCATGGGCGGGGGCTGGCACGGCGGGATGTACGGAGGGATGCGGCCGCCGCACCCGATGGGGCTGCACCTGGCCCTGATGCTCTACGCGCTGATGGCCGCCCTGGGCTACTGGGTGCTGCGCCACGCCGCGGCCGAAACGGAGAAGTCCGTCCGGGTGGCCGGCAAGACCGTAGCCTGGTTCCTGCTGGTGTTCGGCCTGGCCGGGATGCTCTGCGCCCTGGGCAGCCACATCAAGAGCAACTGCGGCTGCAATAAGAAGTGCGGCTGGCAGGAAGCGCAGGGCGCCGAGGCCTCCGGCCCGGCCGCCCCGGCCGCGGTGAACGTGCAGGTGAAGGTGGAGAAGCCCCTCAAGAAGTAAGCTGTGGGGGACAGTAAAAGGCCGCCGGGTGGCGGCCTTTTTCTTTTCGCGCTTCTACTCGGCGCGGGCGGCGGTAGGGGCCAGCGCGCTGCAGTAATTTTTTAGGATCAGCTCCTCGGAGCCGGGCACTATCTTGCGCAATTTACAGACGTTGGAGTTGGGGGGGCAGAGCTGCGCCAGCGGGCCGCCCGAGGCCGCGTGGCCCGCGCAGTTGTCGCAGATTGTGCCGAGTGTTTTCAGCACGTGCTTTCTTTTCTCGTCCTGCAGCGCGCCCAGGAGCTTCTTGACGTCGTCTTTGACCCGCCCGGCGAAGGTGCGCGTAGGGTAGACCAGGCTGAGGCGCGGCTTGCAGAGCTGGCTCCACGAGCCCGGAGCGGCGCCGGCGCCGCCGTAGAGCAACTGGTGGCGGCTGATAACCTTGGCGGTGTCGGCCTTTTTGGCCGGGGACTCGGGCGAGTATTTGCTATGAGAGGTAAAGCCGGCGAAGAGGTCGTACCCGCCGGCCTGGCAGACAGACATGTTCGGGTAGAATTTCTGACCCTCGGGATTGGTGACGAAGCCGCCCTTGGTATCGCCCTCTCCGACGAAGACGAAGCCAAGGGTCAGCGGCCGCATCAGCTTTTCCACGATGTCGTCCGGGGTGGGATACTGCTGGTATTCCACCGCCGCGTTGGGATAAAGATAAGTGAGCCCGGCGTAAAGGCCCTGCACGGCGTCGTTGCAGGCCTTGGCGCTGATCGCGTCCTTATGCTTGCCCTCCGGCATGCAACTGCCCGCGAAGATCACGAACTTGCCGGAGGCGCAGAAATTAATGGTCGGCGCCGCCGCCTGCTCCCCGGCGTTGAAGGCACGGAACTGGGCGGAGGCGGGCGCCGCGAGGGACAACAACAGGAGCAGACTGATCATTTCTTCACGGCCTCCAGCACGCGGTCCAGCGCCGCCCGGAGGGCGACCGAAGGCGGGGCTTCGGGTTTCTCCACGGCGTAGAACCTGCCCTCGTCCCCGGCGTCAACCATGGCAGGGTCGAAGGGAACGGAGCCGAGGAAAGGCACGCTCATCTCCGAGGCGGCCCGGCCGCCGCCGCCGGTCTTGAAGAGGTTTATCTCTTTGGCGCAATGCGGACAGTTGAAGGCCGTCATGTTCTCCAGCACGCCCAGCACAGGCACGCCCACGGCCTTGAGGAAATTGATGGCCTTACGGCTGTCGAGCAGCGCCACGGCCTGTCCGGTGGTCACCACCACCGCGCCGCTCATCTCGGGGATGAGCTGGCAGATGGTCAGCGGCTCGTCGCCGGTGCCGGGGGGGGCGTCTATCACCAGCATGTCCAGGTCGCCCCAGCGCACGTCGGAGAGGAATTGCTTGAGCGCCGTAAGCTTCATGGGTCCGCGCCAGACTACCGGCGCGTCGGCCGCCTGCATCACCGTGCCCATGGAGATCAGCTTCAGGTTGGGCGCGGCCTCCAGCGGCTCGATCAGCCCTCCCTCGGTCTCATGGGGCCTGCCCTCTACCCCGGTCATGCGGCCCACCGAGGGGCCGTGGATGTCGATATCGACCAGGCCGGTCTTATAGCCGCGCGAGGCCAGCAGCGCGGCGAAGTTCACCGCCACGGTGCTTTTGCCCACGCCGCCCTTGTTGCTCATCACCAGGATCTTGTGCTTCACGCGCGCCATGTTCTCTTTGATCAGGCTCGCGCGGTGGTCTACGTGTACATTGTGCATATGCCCTCCTGCCGCCTTTATAATATAATAATTTTGTTATAATATGAAAAATTATCGGCGCGATTTTCCGGCGTATTCCAAAAGGAGTCAGGCATGAAACCTATACTTACCGCGGATGAAGCTGTAAAGGACATAAAGGACGGCTGCTCGCTCATGGTGGCCGGCTTTATGGGATGCGGCAACGCGTTCACCCTCATAGACGCCCTGATACGCAAGGGCACCAAGGACATCAACCTTATTACCAGCGACACCTCATTCCCCGAAGTGGGCGTGGGCCGCATCATCTGCCAGTGCCGCGCGGCCACGCTGACCGCCTCGCATATAGGCACCAACCCCGTCAGCGGCCAGAAAATGAACTGCGGCGACCTTAAGGTGACGCTGGTGCCGCAGGGCACCTTCGCCGAGCGCATCCGCGCCAAGGGCGCGGGCCTGGGCGGCGTGCTGACCCCCACCGGCCGCGGCACCGCCGTGGAGGAGGGGAAACAGAAGCTGACCCTGGACGGCAAGGAATACCTGCTGGAGCTGCCGCTCGGCGCAGACGTGGCCTTCATCAAGGCCGAGGTGGCCGACACCTACGGCAACGCCTTCCTGCCCGGCGCCACCAAGAACATGGCCGTGGTGATGGCCATGGCCGCCGACCACGTGATCCTGGAGGCCGAGAAGATAGTGCAGCCCGGAGAGCTGGACCCGGAGCGCGTCACCATCCCCGGCATCTTCGTCTCTACGCTGGTCAAAGCCACCCTGCCGTCAGCCAACCTGCAGCTCAAAGCCTAAAGGAGAATTTAAATGGACCCCAAAGAACTTAAACGCGTCAGGCTGGTCAAGCGCATAGCGCAGGAATTCCCCGACGGGGCGCTGGTCAACCTGGGCATCGGCATGCCCACCATGGTGGCCAACTATATACCCGAGGGCCGCACCATACTGCTGCATTCCGAGAACGGCTTCACCGGCCTCGGCCCGGCCGCGCCGAAGGGCCAGGAAAACCCTAGCATAGTCAACGCCGGCGGCCAGCCCGTCACCATAGTGCCCGGCGGCGCCTTCTTCGATTCCGCCATGAGCTTCGCCATCATCCGCGGCGGCCACGTGGACTACACCGTGCTCGGCGCGCTCGAGGTGGACATGGAAGGCAACCTCGCCAACTACATGATACCCGGCAAGATGGTGCCCGGCATGGGCGGCGCCATGGACCTGGTGGCCGGCGCCAGGAACGTCATCATAGCCATGGAGCACGTCAACAAGAACGGCGCCCCCAAGATCCTCAGGAAATGCACGCTGCCGCTGACGGCCGTCGGCGAGGTGGACCTGATAGTCACCGACATGGCCTTCATCCGCGTCACCAAGAAAGGCCTGGTGCTGGAAGAGATAGCCGAGGACACCACGGTGGAAGAAGTCATCAAGGCCACCGAGGCCCCGCTGCATATAGCCGGCAAGCTCGGCAAGTTCTAAGGACAATATGGCGAAAATGGTAATCACTTGCGCCCTGACCGGCGCGGAGACCACTAAGAAGCAGTGCCCGGCCCTGCCGGTGACCCCCGAGGAGCTCGCGGCCAGCGCCGAGGAATGCTGCAAGGCCGGCGCGGCCATAGTGCACCTGCACGCCCGCGGCGACGACGGCGGCCCCACGGCCGACGTTAAGGTCTTCAAGAAGGCCATAGAGCTCATCCGCAAGCGCACCGACGTGGTGGTGGAGATCACCACCGGCGGCGCGGTGGGCATGACGCCCGAGGAGCGCATAGCGCCCGTCGCGCTGGAGCCCGACATGGCCTCGCTCGATTGCGGCACCGTGAACTTCGGCAACGACTATATCGTCAACACCCTGCCCATCATGCGGCAGTTCGCTTCGGAGATGAACAAGCACAAAGTCCACCCGACGCTGGAATGCTTCGACGTGAGCCACGTGCAGTCGTCCCACATCCTCATCAAGGAAGGCCTCATCAAGCCGCCCTACCATTACGGCTTCGTGATGCAGGTACCGGCCGCGCTGTCGCTGACCCCGAAGACCCTGGGCTACATGATGGACCAGATGCCCGCGGACAGCCACTTTACCGTGATGGGCATAGGCCGCGCGCATATCCCGGGCATCTGCCTGGCCATAGCCGCCGGCGGCTACATCCGCGTGGGCTTCGAGGACAACATCTATTACGCCAAGGGGCGGCTGGCCGCCTCCAACGCCGAGTTCGTGGAGCGGGCAGCTAGGATGTCGAAAGAAGCGCAGCTCGAGATCGCCACGCCCGGCGACGTACGCAAGCTTTTCGGCCTGCGCGGAGCTTAATTCAACAGGAGACTTACATGAAAATACTCAAGAACGGAAATCCCTTCGGCGCGCACCGGGTCATCGAACCCAAAGGCGTACTGCCCCAGCCGGCGCTCAAGGTCTCCAACGACATGGACGCCATCTACGACAACGAGATCCTGGTGGACGTGGAGACGCTCAATATAGACTCGGCCTCTTTCACGCAGCTCAAAGACGCGGCCGGCGGCGACGAGACCAAGGTGAAGGAAGCCATCCTCAAGATCGTAGGCGAGCGCGGCAAGATGCAGAACCCCGTGACCGGCTCCGGCGGCATGTTCATCGGCCGCGTGGCGAAGATCGGCCCGGCTCTCGCCGGCAAGATCGACCTCAAAGAGGGGGACAAGATCGCGAGCCTCGTGTCGCTGTCGCTGACCCCGCTCAAGATCGAGAAGATCAAGGGCATCAAGAAAGGCACCGAGCAGGTGAACGTGACGGCCAAGGCCATCCTCTTCGAGAGCGGCATCTACGCGAAGCTCCCCAAGGACCTGCCCGAGACCCTGGCCCTGGCCATCCTCGACGTGGCCGGCGCCCCGGCCCAGACCGCGAAGCTGGTGAAGCCCGGCAATACCGTGGTCATCATCGGCGGCGGCGGCAAGAGCGGCATCCTGTGCGCCTACGAGGCCCAGCGCCGCGCCGGCGTGACCGGCAAGATCATCGGCATAGAATACTCCGCCGAGGGCGTGAAGAAGATGAAGCAGTACGGCTTCTTCCACGAGGCCATACCGGCCAACGCCACAGACGCCGTGGGCTGCTACGAAAAGATAGCCGCGCTGACCGGGGGCAAGCTCGCCGACGTGGTCATCAACTGCGTCAACGTGCAGAACACCGAGATGGCTTCCATCCTGATGTGCAAGGACGACGGCACCGTTTACTTCTTCAGCATGGCCACCTCGTTCACCAAGTCGGCGCTGGGCGCCGAGGGCGTGGGCAAGGACGTCAACATGATCATCGGCAACGGCTACACCAAGGGCCACGCCGACGTAACGATACAGATTCTGCGGGACAGCCCCGTGATACGCAAAGCCTACGAGAAACTCTACGCCTGACAGCCGGAGGAAAAACAACATGCGCGATTATCCCAAGGTGCACTACAACAAGATACCGATGTGGAAGAACGTATCGGCCGACAACTGGAACGACTACCGCTGGCAGCTGAAGAACGTCATCAAGGACATCCCGACGCTGGAGAAGGTGGCCGTGCTCACGCCGCAGGAGAAGAAGGACCTGCAGGCCTGCCTGAAGAAGTTCACCATGGCCATCACGCCCTACTACGCCGCGCTGATGGACAAGAAGAACAAGGGCTGCCCGGTGCGCCTGCAGGCCATTCCCCGCGGCCTGGAGCTCACCACCGACGACTCGGACCTCTCCGACCCGCTGCACGAGGACGTGGACTCCCCGGTGCCGGGCCTGACGCACCGCTACCCGGACCGCGTGCTGCTGCTGGTCACCAATATCTGCTCGATGAACTGCCGCCACTGCACCCGGCGCCGCCTGGTGGGCTTCGAGGACGTGCACATGTCCTCGGCCAACATCGATAAGGCCATCGAGTACATCCGCAAGACCCCCGAAGTGCGCGACGTGCTGATCTCCGGCGGCGACCCGCTGGTGCTGACCGACGAGATGCTGGAAGGCATCATTAAGAAGATCCGCGCCATCGACCACGTGGAGATCATCCGCCTGGGCACCCGCACCCCCGTAGTGATGCCCATGCGCATCACCGACAATCTGGTGGCCATGCTCAAGAAGTACCACCCGATCTACGTCAACACGCATTTCAACCACCCGAAGGAGCTGACCGCGGAAGCGCGCGAGGCGTGCCGCAAGCTCGCCGACGCGGGCATCCCGCTCGGCAACCAGAGCGTGCTGCTCAAGGGCGTCAACGACTGCCCGCAGACCATGAAGAAGCTCGTCCACGAGCTGCTGATGGCGCGCGTGAAGCCGTACTACATCTACCAGTGCGACCTGTCCGTAGGCATCAGCCACTTCCGCACCTCGGTGTCCAAGGGCATCGAGATAGTGGAGAACCTGCGCGGCCACACCTCCGGCATGGCGGTGCCTACCTTCGTGGTAGACGCCCCCGGCGGCGGCGGCAAGACGCCGGTGATGCCCAACTACCTGATCTCCATGAATGACAAGCGCGTGGTGCTGCGCAACTACGAGGGCGTGGTGACGACTTACACCGAGCCGTCGGGCTACGTGTCCAACCACGACAACTGCCAGTTCTGCGGCGACGACCAGTACAAGCCGATAGACGGCGTGGCGAAGCTCTTGAACGGCGGCAAGCTGACCCTGGAGCCGGCCAACCTGATGCGCACGCGCAGGCACAGGAAGTAAGCGGCCGACGATGGACTTCATCAAGGGCCTCAGGGACAGGACCGTCTTCATAGTCGGTTCAAAAAAGAACGCCGGCAAGACGACGTTCATGAACTACGCCCTGAACCGCCTGCGCGGCAGCGCCCCGCTGGGCGCGCTCAGCGTGGGGGTGGACGGCGAGGCCCAGGACCTGGTGTTTGGCAGCCCGAAGCCGCAGGTGCGCGCCGAGAAGGGCGACCTGTTGCTCTGCGCCGAGACGGCGCTCGCGGGCGCGGACCTGCATTGCGAGATCCTCAACGTCTACCCGTTCACCACTGCGCTGGGCCGGCCGGTACTGGTGCGCGCGCTGCGCCCCGGCAGAGCGGAGATCTCCGGCCCGGAGAACAACGAGCAGCTGGGGGAGATACTCGCCGACATGCGCCGGCACGGGGCCGCCACCGTCTTCATCGACGGCGCGGTGGACCGGATCACGCAGGCCGCGGCGGTGGGCAAGGCCGCTTTCGTCTACGTCGCCCGCGTGGAGCCGGACAACCTGGACTCCTCCGCGGCCGCGCTCAAGCTGCTCTGGGCCGCGACCGCCGTGCCGCTGTGCCGGGCGGGGGAAAAGCTGCCCGAGCCGGTCATCATAATAGACGGCGCGCTGACGCCGGGGCGGATCCCGGGCAAGGAAGTAAAGCGCGGCACACTGGTCATAGAGGATTTCACCAAGGTTTTCCTGGGCTGGCAGCAGTGGGTTGAACTCAGCAACCGCTTCGAACTGCGCTTCGGGGCCAAGCCGGACCTGGCGGCCATCGTCGTAAACCTGGCCAATGTCAGCCGCGCCGATTTCGAGAAGAAGCTTGCCAGCCCGGCGCTGGCCGACAGGATAACCTACAACCCGTACCAAGTGACCCGCTAATGGAAAAATTCAGGGCATTCGCCGAATTCGAAACCTTTTACGCGCTCTTCAAGCCGCTGACCCCCTACGGCCGCATGGCCAGGGAAGCGCGCCGCTTCTACACCTCCGCGGCTGAACTGAAAGCGGAGTACGATCTGGCCGACGCCGCCGGCGCTTTCCTGGGCGACAGCCGCCACAAGGCCGACAAACTGCGCTTCCACCTGCGCAACCTGCCGGCCGCCGAACTTACCCCCGAAGCGCTGGGCAGCGCGGCCGGGCTTTTCCTGGCCCGGAAGTTCCTGCTAAATACGTCGGAGATCTTCAAGCTGCTGCCGGCCGCCCTGCGCTCCAAATTCGGCGCCAGGTGGGAATCTGCCGCGCTGCTCGCGCTGCTGAACAAGGGGGGAGCCGGCGAGGCCTTCCATCTCTCCGGCGCCTACTCCGAGGAGCTGGCCGCCGAGCGCGCGGCCATAGCCGTCTGCGACAAAGCCCTGAAAGGGCTGCGCGAGAAGCGGCTGAAGGCCCTGCGCGAGCGCTGGGGCCTGGATTTCAGCGAGCGGGACTTCCTGGTGGTGGATGAGAAGACCGCGGCAAAGCTCAGCGGCGCCCAGGACCTCTTCGCGGAGCCTTTCGACGGCTCGCATGTCACGGTGAAGCCGGTCTACGGCCAGGACTACATGGAAGTCTCGGCCGAGCGCGACCGCCGGCGCGGCCGTGAGGCAGAGCTGGAGGCCGCGGCCATAAAGAAGCTGGCCGGGGCGGTACTCGCCGAGAAAAAGAATTTCGAGGCCTACGCGGCCGCGCTGCAGAAGTTAGACATCGCGGCCGAGCGCGCCAGGCTGGCCGCCGAGCTGAAGCTGGTGCGCCCGGCGCTCAAGAAGTGCCCTGCGCCTATCAAGCTGGAGAAAGCCCGCTTCCTGCCGCTGGAGGAGCGCCTGCGCGCCGCCGGGCTGAAGTACACGCCGCTGACCGCCGCCTTCAGCCGCCGCGTGAACGTGATCTACGGCTCCAACATGGGCGGCAAGACCGTCGCGCTCAAGACCCTGGCCTTCGCGCAGCTGCTGGCGCAGAGCGGCTTTTTCGTGCCCGCGTCAGCTTTCGAGACCTGCGTCTTCGCCGGGGCGGCCTTCATAGGCGGCGCCGAGATGGAGACGGCGGGGGGCCTGAGCAGCTTCGGCCTGGAGATGAACGATTTTGTGACCGCCCACGCGCGGCTGAAGGACGGCAGCCTACTGCTGCTGATGGACGAGTTCGCCCGCACCACCAACTCCGAGGAGGCCGCCGCGCTGCTGGGGGCTATCCTCGAGGACCTGGGCGGCAACCCTTCCGCCGCCGCCTTCCTGGCCACCCATTTTTCCGGCCTGAAAACGGGCAAGACCGCGGCCGCCTTCAAGATGCGCGGCTTCGACACCGCGGCCTTCAACGATTATTTCTCGGGCCGGGGCGCCTGCGGCCTCGACGAGAAGCTGAAGATGATAAACAAGTTCATGCGCTACGAGCTGCTGGAAGGCGCCGAGGGCGAAGAGGCCCGCGACGCCATAAAGATAGCGGGCATCCTGGGCGTGGCCAAGGGCATCGTCCGGCGGGCGAGAGAATTCATGGAGGAGACTAAATGACACCGGTGAAAAGCAAACTGGGCCTTTCCAGGCCGAAGATAGAAGAGGCGCGGGAACTGGCCGCCGAGATAACGGCCCCCGTCCAGCAATTCATAGACGCCCACACTACCGTCACGGTAGAGCGCGCCACGCTGCGCCTCTTGGGCGCGGACGGCGCCAACGCCGACGGCGTGCCGGTGCCGAACCTCGTGGCCGCCCAGTGCGGCGACAAGCTGGCGGGCGGCGCGGCCTCCTTCTACCTCAACGCCCTGGTAAAGCTGGATAAAACGCCGGCCGCGCTGAACAAGGAGATAGAGAAGGGCCTGAACATCTGCGAGATACCCTTCACCGACCAAAAGCGCGTGCAGAAGAAGGCCGACGAGCTGGTCAAAGGCCTCGACGCCCGCATAGCCGGCAACGTGGCCCACCGCAACGCCAAACTGAAACAGTACAAGGACAAGTTCAAGTCCCCGCAGATCTACGTCATCGTGGCCACCGGCAACATCTACGAGGACGTGAAGCAGGCCCAGGCGGCCGCGCTGCGGGGGGCCGACATCATAGCCGTCATCCGCACCACCGGGCAGAGCCTGCTGGACTACGTGCCTTACGGCGCCACCACCGAGGGCTTCGGCGGCACTTACGCCACGCAGGAGAATTTCCGCATCATGCGCGCCGCGCTAGACGAGGTGGTGGAGAAAGAGGGCCGCTACATAAAGCTGGTCAACTACTGCTCCGGCCTCTGCATGCCGGAGATAGCGGCGATGGGCGCCCTGGAGCGCCTGGACATGATGCTCAACGATTCCATGTACGGCATCCTGTTCCGCGACATCAACATGTACCGTACCTTCACCGACCAGTTCTTCAGCCGCATGATCAATACCGCGGCGGACATCATCATCAACACCGGCGAGGACAACTACCTCACCACGTCGGACGCCGTGGAGAAAGCGCACACCGTGCTGGCGAGCCAGTTCTTGAACGAGCGCTTCGCCGCCGGCGCCGGCATGCCGAACCGCCTGATGGGCCTCGGCCACGCCTTCGAGATGAACCCGGACCTGAAGAACGGTTTCCTCTACGAGTACGCCCAGGCGCTGATGGCGCGGGAGATCTTCCCCGAGCACCCGCTCAAGTACATGCCCCCGACCAAGTTCATGACGGGCGACATCTTCAAGGGCTACGCCATGAACACGCTGTTCAACTTCGTCAGCAAGGCCACCGGGCAGGGCATCCACCTGCTCGGGATGCTGACCGAGGCCATCCACACGCCCTACCTGCAGGACCGCGCCCTGGCCATAGACAACGCGCTCTACGTGCACAACACCATGGAGGGCTTCGCCGACGAGATCGAGTTCAAGAAGGGCGGCATCATCCAGAAGCGCGCCCAGCTGGTGCTCGACGAGACCATAGAGATGCTGGGCGAGGTGAAGAAGCACGGCCTGTTCACCGCTATCGAGACCGGCATGTTCGCCGAGATCAAGCGCCCGCGCGACGGCGGCAAGGGCTTCGACGGCGTCTATGAGAAAGCCCCGGGCTACTACAACCCGGCCGAGGCGTACCTCAAGAAAAAACTCAAGGTGGGGAAATAGGAGACCGCTATGTTCATTAAACCTTACGGCGACACTTCCGACGACGGCGCGGTACAGCTCTCCTTCACCCTCCCGGTCAAGAATTCCGGCAGGGCCAAGGAGGCCGCCAGGCTTTACGTGCAGAAGCTGGGCTTCAAAAAGGTGGACGTGGTCCACGCGGCCGCCCTGTCCGGGGACTTCACCTTCTTCGTGGCCTACGGCAAGACCGACATCAGCCTGGACTACGACAAGGTGGAATACGCCGAGGCCGTGGACAAGTACATGTCGATGGACGAGGTGAACGACTTCATCAAGACCCACTTCAAGCGCAAGCTGGTGATAGTGGGCGCCTGCACCGGCACCGACGCCCACACCGTGGGCATCGACGCCATCATGAACATGAAGGGCTATAACCACCACTTCGGCCTCGAGCGCTACCCCATGATAGAGGCCCTGAACATGGGTTCCCAGGTGCCGAACGAGAAGATTCTCGCCAAGGCCAAAGAGCTCAAGGCCGACGCCGTACTGGTGTCGCAGATAGTGACGCAGAAGGACGTGCATATCAAGAACCTCACCGAGCTCATAGAGCTGGCCGAAGCCGAGAAGATGCGCGGCAAAACGCTGCTGGTCATGGGCGGCCCGCGCGTCAACAACAAGCTGGCCAAAGAGCTGGGCTACGACGCCGGCTTCGGCTCGGGCACCTACGCCGAGCACGTGGCCACCTTCGTGGTCAAGAAACTTTACGAGCGCATGACGAGCAGGAAATAAGGAGACCATACCATGGCTGAACATCTCAAACTCGACAATTCCGAAAGGCTCTATAAGGAAGCGCAAGAGCTGATACCCGGCGGCATGATGGGCATACGGCGCCCGTACAACTTCGTCCCCGGCGAATACCCGATCTTCTTCGACTCCGCGAAGGGGGGAAAGGTGACCGACGCGGATGGCAACGAGTACATAGACATGCTCTGCGCCTACGGCCCCATCATCATAGGCCACCGCGAGCGCGAGATAGACGCCGCCGTTATCAAGCAGATAAAGGAAAAGGGCTTCTGCATGTCCATCGTGCAGGAAGTGCAGAACACGCTGGCGAAGAAGGTCATCTCGCTGGTGCCTTCCGCCGAGAAAGTGGTCTTCACCAAGACCGGCTCCGACTCCACCACGCTGGCCGGCCGCATAGCCCGCGCCTTCACCGGCAAAGCCAAGACCATACGCTGCGGCTACCACGGCTGGGCCGACTGGTGCGTGGAGAACAAGGGCGGCGTGCTGCCCAAGAGCTACGAGGACGTGCTGGAATTTGAATACAACGACCTGCAGGGACTCGAGGACCTCATGAAGGCCCACGGCGACACGGTCGCCTGCATCATCATGACTCCGCTCGGGCACCCGAACGCCCACGAGGTCGAGATGCCCAAGCCCGGCTTCCTCGAAGGCTGCAAGAAACTGGCCGAGCAGTACGGCGCCGTGCTCTGCTTCGACGAGATCCGCACCGGCTTCCGCGTGAGCCTGGGCGGCGCGCAGAAGCTCTTCGGCGTGACGCCGCACATGAGCGTGTTCGGCAAGGCCATGGCCAACGGCTACGAGATCAGCATGGTCGCCGGCCGGCGCGACATCATGGACGTCCTGATCAGCAAGGCCTTCGTCTCCTCCACCTACTTCAATAACACCCTGCCGATGGTGGCCTCGCTCAAGACCATAGAACTCCTCGAGCGCGACAATATGCTCGAAGTCATCGCCAAGCGCGGCCAGGCCTTCTGCAACAAGGTGCGCAAGCATGTTAAGGCCAGCGGCCTGGCCGTGAAGTTCACCGGCGAGCCCTGGATGCCCTATATCACCTTCGACAAGGACGAGACCGGCGCCTACAAGAAGAACCGCGTAAAGTTCTACACCGAACTGATACGCCGCAAAGTCTTCCTGCAGCCCTATCACCACGGCTACGTGGCCTACAGGCATTCCGCCAAGGACCTCAACTACGCCGCCGACATGATAGCCGAGTCGCTGGAAGAGGTAAAGAAGGGGCTCTAAGAGCCCCGCCGGCAAACAATGAAAGAGAGGATATCGAACGGCGCCCGCGGTGCCTGGGCCACGCTGGCCCTGGCCGCGCAGAAGTTCAACCGGATCGACGGCGGCCAGCGGGCCGCCGCTTTCTCCTACAGCGCCCTGTTCGCCCTGTTCCCGGCCATCATCCTCTTCGTCACCATAGCCTCTTTCTTCATGGACAAGGGAGAAGCCGCGGCGATGGTGATCAATTACGCCGAGGGCTTCGTCCCGGCCACGGCCGACGTGCGCGACTACGTCTTCGCGGCGGTGGCCCGCGTGATAGAGGCCCGCGGCCAGGCCGGCCTGGTGGCGCTGCTGATGCTGGTCTGGGTGTCCGCGCAGTTCTTCACGACGCTGATACAGGCCGCCAACCGCGCCTGGGACACCGGCGGCAGCCGCTGGTGGAAGATGCCGCTCAAAAGCCTGGCGTTGCTCGGCGTGGTGACGCTGTCGGTGGTGGGGGGCCTGGGCATACCCATGCTGGCCAAGCTGGCAGCCGGCGCGCTGCACTCCCGGTATATCCTGCCCGCAGCCCACAAGCTCGCGCTGTTCTTCGTGCCCTGGCTGGCCCTGTTCCTGAGCCTTACCTTCTTCTATAAGCTCGCGCCGCACCGCCGCACCAGGTACTCGGAAGTCTGGTTCTCGGCCCTGTGCGCCTCGCTGCTGCTGTACCTGGCGCAGAGCCTGTTCGTGCTGTACCTCACCCATTTCGCCGCGCTCAACGCAGTCTACGGGGCTTTCGGCGGCCTGATGGCCCTGCTGCTGTGGCTGTACGTCTCCGGCGCCATCTTCATCTTCTGCGCCTGCCTCAGCGCGGCCCAGGCCGCGGTAAAGAGGCCACGGCATGGCTAAGCCCGTAGTCGTACACATCATCACCCGCCTGGAGGCGGGGGGCTCCAGCCGAAACACCATAGATTCCTGCGCTGCGCAGGCGGCCGATCACGACGTGGTGCTCATAGCCGGGCCGCACCGGGACGCGGCGGCCCTGCTGAAGCTCACCCCGGCGGTGAATTACATCGAGATCAAAGACCTGCAGCGCGAGATTTCGCTCCTGCGTGACTTTTCGGCGCTGCTGGCCCTCCGGCGGGAACTCTCCCGGCTGGAGCCGGACATAATACACACTCACACCTCCAAGGCCGGGGCGCTCGGCCGGCTGGCGGCGGCCCTGGCCGGCTTCGGGAAGAAGCGCAGGGCCATAGTCATCCACACGCCGCACGGCCACCTGCTGTACGGCTATTACGGGCCGCTGCGGACCTTCCTGTTCAAAACCGTGGAGCGCCTGCTGGCTCTATTTACGGACTACTTCATAGCCCTCACTCCCGGCGAGCTGAGGGAAACTTCCGCGGCCGGCATCGGTGCCGCCCGCAAATGGCGCGTTGTCCACAGCGGCGTGGACCTCAGGCCGCCCGCCGTACCGGCGCATAAGCGGACGCTGGACCTCGCCGAGGATGTCCTGACCGTCGGCACGGTAGCAAGGCTGGAGCCGGTCAAAGGCGTGGAATACTTCATAAAGGCGGCCGCTATCCTGAAGGCCCGCAGGCCCGGGCTTAAACTGAAGTTCGTCATTATCGGCGGCGGCGCGCTTGAGGGCGGGTTGCGCGGCCTTACCGACGGCCTCGGTATAGCGGACACGGTGATCTTCACGGGGTTCCGCTCCGACGCCGCGGCCCTGATGGCCGCGCTGGATATCTACGTGCAGCCCTCGCTCAACGAGGCCATGGGCCGCGCGCCGCTCGAGGCCCAGGCGCTCGGCGTGCCGGCGGTGGTAAGCCGCGTATGCGGCCTGCCGGACGTAATAAAGGAAGGAGAGACCGGCTTCGCCGTGCCGCCGGCGGACCCTGAAGCCCTGGCAGGCGCCGTAGAGCGGCTGGTAATGGATAAGGCCCTGCGCGAGCGCATGGGCGACGCGGCCAAAGCCTGGGCCCTCTCTGCCGACGAGGCCGGCTTTGCGCGCTTCGGCGCGGAGAGCATGAACGCGGAACTCAAAGCCCTCTACGCCCAGGTGCTGACCGCGCGGGACAAACGGGGGGACTGACGGCCGTCAAGCCGCTGAAAAACCGGGTATCCTAGCCCGGTTTTTTTTGTTATACTTTTATTATAGGCTTCAGCACCACGCGCGACACCAGGCAGTTCGACAGAAGTCTCTCCCGCCGAGCAACGCCAGCCGCGCCGCAAGTAAAAACCGGAGGTTCTATGCCGAAGATGGAAGTTGACGTGGACAAGTGCAAGGGCTGTTACCTGTGCATACAGGTCTGCCCGAAGAAGTGCATCGAAAAATCCGACAAATTCTCCAAGTCCGGCTATTACCCGGCCCTGGACTCGAAAGAGGGCTGCTGCATCGCCTGCCAGAGCTGCGCGCGCATCTGCCCCGACCTCGCCATCAGGGTTTATAAATAAGGAGCTGATCATGGCCGAAAAGAAACTGATGAAAGGCAATGAAGCCCTCAGCGAAGGCGCTATTCGCGCCGGCTGCCGCTTCTTCGCCGGTTACCCCATTACCCCGCAGAACGAGGTCCCGGAATACATGTCCTGGCGCCTGCCGCAGGTAGGCGGCGCGTTCGTGCAGGCGGAGTCGGAAGTCTCCGCCATCAACATGGTCTACGGCGCGGGCGCCACCGGCGTGCGCTGCATGACCTCCTCGTCGAGCCCCGGCATCAGCCTCAAGCAGGAAGGCATCTCCTACGCGGCCGGCGCGGACCTGCCCATCTTCATCGGCAATATCATGCGCGGCGGCCCGGGCCTCGGCAACATCGCCGGCGCCCAGGGCGACTACTGGCAGGCCACCCGCGGCGGCGGCCACGGCGACTACCGCTGCTTCGTCATGGCGCCTAACTCCGTCACCGAACTGGCCAACTTCCCGCACAAGTGCTACGAGGTCTCTTTCAAGTACCGCCTCCCGTCCATGGTGCTGGCCGACGGCATCCTGGGCCAGATGATGGAGCCTGTCGAGTTCACGACCCCGGAAGTGGATCCCAAGACCCTCACCGAGCCCGCCTGGGCGCTGGGCATCAACAACGGCCGCGCCAAGCGCATCGTGAAATCCTACGACCTCAAAGAGGGCGGCGTGGAGATCATGGTCAACGAGCGCGTGCAGCGCTACAAGGCCATCGAGGCCGCAGAGACGATGTACGAGGAGAAGATGCTGGAGGACGCCGAGATCGCCATAGTGGCCTACGGCATCTCCGCGCGCGTCTCCGTGGCCGCCATGAAGCTGGCCCGCGAGCGCGGCCTCAAGGTCGGCCTGTTCCGCCCGATAACGCTGTGGCCCTTCCCCAAGGCCCGCATCGTCGAGCTCTCCAAGCGCATCAAGCATTTCATCGCCGTCGAGATGAGCCTCGGCCAGATGGTCGAGGACGTGCAGCTCGCCCTCAACGGGCGCAGCGAAGTCCACCTCTACGCCAAGCCCGGCGCCTCGGTCATCAACGCCGAGGACGTCTGCAATGTGATCGAAAAGATCGTAAAGAAGGGGGCGAAAGAATATGCAGCTGCTAAATAAACATCCCGAATCCCTGCTGGACGTGAAGATGCACTACTGCCCCGGCTGCGGGCACGGCATCATCCACCGCCTCGTCGCCGAAGTGATGGACGAGCTGAACATCCGCACCAAAACCATAGGCGTAGCGCCCGTGGGCTGCGCGGTCTTCGCCGACACCTACTTCAACTGCGACATGATCCAGGGCCCGCACGGCCGCGGCCCCGCCGAGGCCACCGGCATCAAGCGCGCGAAGCCCGACTCGATCGTGTTCTCCTACCAGGGCGACGGCGACCTGGCCTCGATCGGCATGGCCGAGATAGTGCACGCGGCCATCCGCTCCGAGAACATCACCGTGATCTTCGTGAACAACGCCATCTACGGCATGACCGGCGGCCAGATGGCCCCGACCACGCTGATGGGGCAGAAGGCCACCACCTGCGTGGACGGCCGCACCGCCAAGCAGGCCGGCTACCCGATCAAGATGAGCGAGATGCTCGCCACCGTCGACGGCGCGACCTACCTGGAGCGCACCACGGTCCACACCGCCCCCGGCGTGCTCAAGACCAAGAGCGCCATCAAGAAGGCCTTCCAGAACCAGATCGACTGCAAGGGCTTCTCCATGGTGGAGATCCTCAGCATGTGCCCGACCAACTGGGGCACCCGCCTGGACAACCCTTCCGAAGCCACCAAGTTCGTTGCGGAAGGCATGCTGCCCGTCTTCCCGCTGGGCGTGTACAAAGACCTGAAAAGGGACTAAGGAGATTATCATGTACCAAGGAATAAGGATTTCCGGATTCGGCGGCCAGGGCGTGATCTCCGCGGGCTACCTGCTCGCGCAGGCCGGCATGATGGAGGGCAGGGAAGTCAGCTTCTTCCCGGCCTACGGCGCCGAGATGCGCGGCGGCACCGCGAACTGCTCGGTGGTAGTGGCCTCCGAAGAGGTGACCACCCCGATAGTGCTGCAGCCCGACACGGTGATAGTGCTCAACGAGCCTTCGCTCGCGAAGTTCGAGCCGATGGTCAAGCCCGGCGGGCTGTTGATCATCAACACCTCGCTGGTCAACTCCAAGCCCACGCGCACCGACATCAAGATCCTCAACGTGCCCTGCAACGAGATAGCCAGCGAGCTGGGCAACGCGAAGGTGATGAACATGGTCGCCATGGGCGCCTTCGCCCAGGCCACCGGCGCCATCACCATAGACGGCATCGCCAAGGCCCTGCCCAAGGTCTACAAGAAGCTCAAACCCGAAGTCATCGAGCTCAACGTGAAGGCCCTCAAGCGCGGCGCGGAGTACAAAGTCAATTAAACTGGGACAAAGGAGAGGGGCCCGGTTCACAGGCCGGGCCCCTTTTTATTAGAACATGCACGGACACCAGGGCGACGACGATTCGCAGGACCCTAAAGAGCAGATAAATTACCGGGCGGCCTTCCGCCTGCTCTACGGGCTCGTCCTCGAGCGCAAGGCGCCGTTCGCCGTGGCGGCGCTCTACATGACCGCGGCCACGCTGCTGAGCCTGATGATCCCCGTCATCACCAAGTACGTGATAGACACGGCGCTGCCGGCTATGAACTCGCGCGCCCTGCTGGGCGCCGTCGGCGCCTACCTCGCCGTGACGCTGCTCTACCTCTGCGCCAACTACCTGCAGGTGGTCCAGCTCGCGCGCGCCGGCCAGGACACTATCGTCGAGCTGAAGCGCCGCCTGCTGCGGCACATGCTCTCGCAGGACCTGGAGTTCTACTCCTCCACGCCGGTCGGCCGCCTGACGGCGCGCGTGCAGTCCGACACCAGCACCCTTTACGCCCTTTTCACCAACACCGTCATCTCGATCTTGAACGACGTGCTGATGTTCGCCGTGGCCTTCGGCGTGATGTTCCATTTCAACCGCCAGCTGGCGCTGGCGCTGCTGCCGGTCTTCCCGGCGCTCGGCCTGGCCGGCTGGGCCTACGCGCGCGTCACCTCCCCGATGTTCGTAAAAGTGCGCAAGATAGCCGCCGAGGTGCCCGGCTTCCTGACCGAGCAGCTCAACGGCATCAGCGTGCTGCAGGCCTTCAGCCGCGAGGCCGACGCGTGCGCCAAGATGGAGGACCTCAACAAGCGCAAGTTCGGCGCCGAGATGCGCGTAGAGCTCTACAGCGCGGTCTTCTTCATGTCCATAGTGGCCCTGCAGCCGGTAGCCACGGCGGCGATCTTCGGCTACGGCGGCCGGCTCGTGCTCGACGGCAAGCTGACCGTCGGCGTGGTAGTGATGTTCCTGCTCTACCTGGGCTACCTGTTCGAGCCGATCTTCCGCCTCTCCGAGCACCTGAGCGTCATCCAGCGCTCCTTCTCGGCCGGGCACCGCATAGCCAAGATCCTCGCGCTGAAGCCGCAGCTTACCGAGCCGGAAGATCCGCATTACCTCGCGAGCGTACGCGAGGCCATTGAGTTCCGGAACGTCTGGATGCGCTACAAGGAGGACTCCAACTGGGTCCTGAAGGACATCTCCTTCCGCCTGCCGCGCGGGTCAAGCCTGGCCATCCTCGGCGAGACCGGGGGCGGCAAGACCACCGTTACGAGCCTCCTGTTCCGCTTCTACGACTACCAGAAGGGGCATATAGAGATAGACGGCACCGACCTGCGCCGGCTGAGCCTGGGCTCGCTGCGCGCAGCCATTGGCCTGGTGCAGCAGGACATCTACCTGTTCCCCGGCACCGTCATGCAGAACCTGAAGCTGATGGACGACTCCATCCCGGACAGCCGGGTGCACGACGCCATCCGCACGATGGGCCTGGACCAGTTCTTCAAGAAGCACCCGCTCGACAAGAAGGTACAGGAGAAGGGGGCGAACCTCTCTATCGGCGAAAAGCAGGTAATCTCGCTGGCGCGCGCGATGGTGCTGGACCAGGAAGTCCTGGTCCTCGACGAGGCCACCTCCAACATGGACCCGCACACCGAACGGGCCATCACCGGCGCCATCAAGACGCTCATCAAGCATAAGACGGTCATCGTCATCGCCCACCGCCTCTCTACGGTCAGGAGCGCCGACCGCATTATGATGATCTCCGGCGGCGAGGTCAGGGAGATCGGCAGCCACGACGAGCTGCTGGCGCAGGGCGGGCTCTATTCCAAGTACTATAAACTGCAGTTCGGGGAGGCCGCGTGATCTCCAGCCTCAAATGGCTCTACCCCTACTGGCGCCGGCATTCCGTCCGCATGCTCATCATCGTGGCCCTCGGCATGGCCAGCGCGGCGCTGCAGGCCTACAACCCGGTGCTCATCAAGAACATCGTCAACGGCCTGAGCTCCAGCCTGACGCCGGAGTACCTGCGCCACAATGTGCTGCTGATCCTCGCGGTCGGCGTCGGCATGTTCGTCACCAACACCATAGCCATGCGCAACCGCGCCATCATGAACATGACGCTGGAGTGGGAGATCCGCCGCGACGTCTTCAACCACGTCGTCGCCATGGACCGCAACTTCTTCCACAAGTTCACCACCGGCGACCTGGTCACGCGGATGGCCGACGACATCTCGGAGAAGATCTCCTGGTTCGCCTGCTCCGGAGTGTTCCGGTTCATCCAGGCCGGGTTCACGCTGGCGGCCTCCGTCGGCATGATGCTATATCTGAACCCCGTGTTCGCGCTGTGCGTGCTGCTGCCGCTGCCGCTCGTGCTGGTGCTCTCCATCAGGACCGGCAAGCTGCTGACCGGCAGGTACAAGGCCCTGCAGGAGTCCATCACGGAGCTGTTCGACTTCCTCGAGACCTGCTTCACCGGCGTCCGCGTCATCAAGGCTAACGCCAAGGAGGAGTCGCAGCTGGGCTTCTTCTCCGCCAGGACGGCCGCCCAGCGGGACGCTGAGATCGCCACGGCCAAACTGCAGGTCCTGTTCTCCTACTTCTGGCACGAGGCCGGCTTCCTCTCCACGGCCCTGCTGTTCGCGGCCGGCGGCCTGCTGGTCATAAACGGGCGCGCCACGCTGGGCGAGCTGATAGCCTTCCAGTTCTACGCCAACATGGTGGTGGGGCCGCTGATGGACATCAGCCAGTTCGTAGTGACCGGCAACCGCGCCGGGGTCTCCATCAAGCGCGTCGACGAGCTGCTGACAGCCCGCTCGTCGCTGAAGATGGGCCTGGGCGACAGGACCACGCCGGACCATATCACCGAGCTGGAGTTCCGCGGCGCCGGCCTGAAGAGCCCCAAGGGCGACGCGATGCTGGTGCATGGCATCACTTTCAAAGCGGCGCGCGGCCAGCGCGTGGCCGTGGTGGGCAAGATCGGCTCCGGCAAGTCCACGCTGCTGGCGCTGGCGTTGCGCCTCTCCGAGCACGACGCGGGCGAGATGTGCGTGAACGGGACCGACATCCGCGAATGGGACCTGCACCAGTTCCGCGAGCGGGTGGGCTATACTTCGCAGGAGGCGGCCATCTTCAGCGGCACGCTGCGCGAGAACATATTAATGGACCGCAAGTTCGGCGTCACGGAGGCCATGCTGGAGAAAGCGCTGGAGACGGCCCAGCTCGCAAAAGAACTGCACAAATTCCCGAAAGGACTGGATACCGTGGTGGGGACGCGCGGCTTCGCCCTGTCCGGCGGCCAGAAACAGCGCGTGGCCATAGCCCGCGCCCTGCTGACCGGCCCCGACGTGCTGCTGCTCGACGACGCCACCAGCGCCATGGACGCGCAGACCGAGCACCATTTCTGGCAGGCCTTCCGCCGGGAGCACCCGGACGCGCTGTGCCTGGCGGTCACGCACCGCGTCAACACCATAGAGACCTCGGACCTGATCCTGGTGCTGGACGAAGGGAAGCTGGCCGAGCAGGGCACCCACGCCCAGCTGCTGGCCAGGGGCGGTCTCTACAAGCAGATCTACGAGCGCACGAAGCTGCGCGAGGAACTAGGCGGCGGGGGGGGCGGAAATGCAGCCTGAAAAAACGGATTATCTTATCGTCGGGGCCGGCATCATCGGCCTGACGCTCGCGAAGCAGCTCATGGAGAAATACCCTGGCAGGCGCGTGCTGCTGCTGGAGAAAGAGGCCGACGTGGCCCGCCACAGCAGCGGCCGCAACAGCGGCGTGCTGCACGCCGGGTTTTACTATACCGCCAATTCCCTGAAGGCCCGCTTTACCCGCGACGGCAACGCCGCGATGAAGGCTTACTGCCGCGAGAACGGCTTGCCGCTCAACGAATGCGGCAAGGTGGTGGTGGCCGCCGACGAGAGCGAGCTGCCGGCCCTCTACGAACTGGAGCGCCGCGGCAAGGCCAACGGCGTGGACGTGAAGCTTATAGACGAAGCCGCGCTGGCCGCCATCGAGCCCAACGCCAAAACTTTCCGCCACGCCCTCCATTCCCCGACGACGGCCACCGTCGACCCGGAACAAGTCTGCGCCTCGCTCAAGGCCAACCTGCTGAAGGCCGGCGCGGAGTTTTTATTTTCCGAAGGCTACGC
Source organism: Elusimicrobia bacterium GWC2_64_44 (assembly GCA_001799845.1). Taxonomy (GTDB): domain Bacteria; phylum Elusimicrobiota; class Elusimicrobia; order Elusimicrobiales; family UBA9959; genus UBA9959. Next base: position 92,428 of record MGUG01000030.1, read on the forward strand.
CCGCCGTGGAACGCGCCTGGGGGAGCTGAACACCGTGCTCACTACCAAGGGCCGCATCATCGAGGCCGGGCGCATTCTAAACGCCGCCGGCCTATACGCCGACAAGATAGCCCGTGACTTCGGCTTTTCCAAAAACTACACCATCATCCCTTTCAAAGGCATCTACCTGAAGTATTCGGGCGCCGGCATGCCGGTAAAGACCAATGTCTACCCGGTCCCTAACCTCAAGAACCCTTTCCTCGGCGTGCATTACACCGTGACGGCCGACCGCCACGTGAAGATCGGCCCGACGGCGATCCCCGCTTTCTGGCGCGAGAATTACGAAGGCCTGAAGAACTTCAGCGCCGCCGAGCTCTTCGAGGTGCTCTCGCGCGAGGCGCAGCTATTCCTGCTCAACTCCTTCGGCTTCCGCAGCCTCGCCTTCGAGGAGATGCACAAGTACTACAAGCCTTTCTTCGTAGGTCTTGGCCGCCGCCTGGTCAAAGATATGGACGCGGCCGGCTTCACCGACTGGACCCGCCCCGGCATCCGCGCACAGCTACTCAACACTACCACGCTGGAGCTGGTGCAGGACTTCGTCATCGAGGGCGACGCGCAGAGCACCCACATCCTCAACGCCGTCAGCCCCGCCTTCACCGGCAGCTTCCCCTTCACCAAGTGGATCCTCGACGAGTACCTATCTTAAGTACTACAAAGCAAAATATCACGCATTTGGCGGCCTACCGTGGGGACGGGCCCGTCAAAACCCGGGCTCTCGCACACAGTGCTCGGCCCTCGCCACTCAGCCCTCGCGCTTACGCAAGCTCGGGCTTCCGTGACGGTTTTGCCGGACCCATCCCCACGGTCTCCGCCAACTTCTCTTCTGATATGGCAACGTCGCTTCTAGTGACGGAGGCTGGCGAGGGGATGCCTTCTGTCTCTTCGCGGCAATGTTGTATCAGTGGAGAAACCGGCGGAGACCGCAGGGGTAGGACAAGCAAAACCGTCGCGAGCCCGACGCTTGCGTAGCGCGGAGGGCGAGTGCCGAGTGAGCGCACGGTGTGCGCGAACGCGTTTTGCGGTCCTGCCACTGCGGTAGGCCGCAAAAAACGAACAGGTTACAGGAAGGCGGTCAGGGACCAGTCGTAGAGGTAGAGGAGGGGGAAGAAGGCGAGGGTGGAGAGGAGGATGCTCTGGCCGACGAGGTCCTCGTCGAAATCGAATTCCTTGCCGACGATGTAGTTCATCACCGCGACCGGCATGGCCAGCTGCAGGTAGGTCACCTTGGACACGAACCCGGTATAGCCGAAGGCCTTGGCCGCCAGCAGCGAGAACAGCGGCAGCAGGAGCAGCTTGAACCCGCTCACCAGCGCGATGCGCCGCAGGTTATGCGCGGCCTTCTTGCCGTACAGCCCCACGCCCAGCGTGAACAGCGACAGCGGCAGCGTGGTTTTGCCGATATCAGAAAGCACCCGGTTAAGCAGCTCCGGCAGCCGCAGCCCCGAGACCGACAGCAGCAGCCCCGCCACCGAGGCCCACAACACCACATTGCCGCCTATCAGCCGCGCGAAGCGCGCCGGCGGGCAGTCCCGTTCGCAGACGGAAGTCATCAGCAGGAAACCGAAAGTGAAGATGAAGATGTTCTGCACCGACGAGGCCAGGGCCGCGTAGCCGAGGGCCTCTTCGCCCAGCCGCATGGCCGTCACCGGGAAGCCCAGGTAGATGGTGTTGCCGAGAGCGGAGACGATGATCAGCAGCCGCGCCAGGCGCCAGTCTATCCTGCCCGCCTTCCAGAGCCCCCAGGCGGCCAGCATCACGCCGGCCAGCGGCAGCGTATTGGCCGCCAGGAAGCGCCAGCCCAGCCCCGCCAGCGGCGTCTCGGCGATGCGCAGGATTATCAGCGCGGGCAGGGCCAGGTAATAGAGGTACTGGTTAAAAGCCTTCTCCGCGCCTTCCTGCACCACGCCGAAGCGGCGGAACAGCCAGCCGGCGGCGAGTACCAGGGCGAGGTTGGCGATAATGACGGTCATTTAAGGAAAAGCAGCACCATCACCTGCGCCGAGATCACGCGCAGGATCATCACCAGCGGGTAGACCGTGGCGTAGGACATGGCGGATTGGTTCGACGGGCTCATGGCATTGGAAAAAGCGAGTGCGGGGGGATCGGTCATGGAGCCGGCCAGCGCGCCGCACAGCGACATGTAGTTCAGCTTAAGCTTCGCCTTTGCGAAGACGCCGAGGATGAGGATCGGGACCACCGTTATCAGGAAGGACAACAGCACTATCTGCGCGCCGCTGCCGTTGAGCAGCGTCTCAAAGAAGCGTCCGCCCGCCTTCAGCCCGACGCAGGCCAGGAACAGCGTGATCCCCAGCTCCCGCAGCATCAGGTTGCCGGCCGGGGGGAGATACCAGTTCAGCGGCCCGATATGCTGGATATAGCTCAGCACTATGGCCATGATCAGCGGCCCGCCGGCGAGGCCCAGCTTGACCGGGGCCGACAGGCCGGGCAGCGCAAGGGGGATGGAGCCCAGCAGCACGCCCGCCGCGATGCCGATGAAGGCGGGTATGAGCTGCGGGTGGTTGAGGTCCTTGGGGGAGTTGCCAAGCAGCGCGGCCGCCTTCGCCACGGCGTCGGCCTCGCCGACTATCACCAGGTTGTCGGCGAACTGCAGGGTATAGGAATCGGAGACCAGGAATTCCACGTCGGCGCGGGCCACGCGGGTGGCGACCACGTCGTATTTGGATTCCAGGCCTATCTCGTCTAGCGTGCGGCCGATGACTTCCTTGTGCGTGACGATGACGCGGGAGTGCAGGATGCGGCTGGGCAGCTTCTTCAGGTCGGTCTCGCTCCTGGAGCCTACGACCAGCGTGAATTTCTTAAGGTTCTCTTCCTGGCCCACGGCCAGCAGGCAGTCGCCGCCGTGTATAACAGTATCGTCGTGGGCCACGCCCAGCTGGCCGGCGTGGTAGACGCGGGACACCACCACGCCCAGCTCGGCGATGGCCGGAATCTCGCGGATCCTGAGCCCCTCGAGGTTCTTGTTCTCCACCGTAATGCTGGCGTGGGTCAGCTGGGAAGCGGCCTTGTCGGCGTGCACGTCGAGCAGGTCCCGCTCGGCCTCGGCCCGGAACAGGCGGCGTATCAGCACCATCGTCAGGATAATGCCCAGGATAGCGCCGGGATAGGCCAGGGCGTAGCCCACCGAGGCCGCGTCGGCGGCTTCGGCGCCGGCAGCCGCGAGCGACTGCTGGGCCGCCGCGAGGGAGGGAGTGTTGGTGACCGCGCCGGCGTACATGCCCACGGCGGTGGAGATATCGAAGCCGGCCAGCCGGGCCACGGCCAGGGTCATGGCCACGCCGCCCAGCACCACTCCGGCCGCCAGGAGGTTGAGGCGCAGGCCCTGCTTCTTGAAGGAGGAGAAAAAGCCCGGCCCCACCTGCGTGCCGATGGAGTAGACGAAGAGGATCAGCCCGAAGTCCCGCAGGAACTCCAGCGTCTCGTGATTGATGGCCACCCCGACGTGGCCGGCGAGGATGCCGGAGAAAAGCACGCCGGCTATGCCGAGGTTGATGCCGGCTATCCTGAGATTGCCGATAGCCAGGCCGCCGGCCGCCACCAGCATGATGACGAACACCGACCAGGCCACGGATTGGGGAGAGAAAAGCAGGGCGAGCAGGTCCATACGGTAATTTTATCAAATCGGGGCCGAGGCCGCCGGGGTCCGGTTTCCTAAAACAGCGAGAATTTCATATTATTAAGATAGTTCAGCAGCCTGGAGACCCTACATGATACCCAAAGCAGAAAGCCGCAGCCCCTGGGCCTACGTGCCCACCACCTATTTCGCCGAAGGCCTGCCGTACATGATAGTCAACTCGCTGGCCGTCATCATCTACAAGAAGATGGGCGTGTCCAACACCCTCATCGCCTTCTGGACCAGCTGGCTGTACCTGCCGTGGGTCATAAAGATGCTCTGGGGCCCGCTGATAGACATGTACGCCACCAAGCGCAGCTGGATAGCCTGGACGCAGGCGCTGATGGCCGTGGCGATAGCCACCGCGGCCCTCTCGCTCAAGACCCCGCATTTCCTGTACGTCTCCATGGTCTGCTTCATGGGCGTGGCCTTCCTGTCGGCCACGCACGACATCGCCGTGGACGGCTTCTACATGCTGTCGATGGACGACAAGCGTCAGGCCTTCTTCGTCGGCATCCGCGCCTTCTGCTACCGGCTGGCCATGCTGTTCAGCTCGGGCGTACTGGTGATGCTGGCGGGCCGCATAGAGACTAACACCGGGAACATCCAGAACAGCTGGACCACCGTGCTGATGCTCGCCGCGGCCATCATGGGCCTGCTGTTCGTCTACCACAGGGTCTTCCTGCCCTATCCCGCCGTGGACAAGCCCGACCAGGCCAAGGCCGGCCAGCTGGCCGAGTTCGGCGAGATCTTCGCCGCGTATTTCAAGCTGGAGAACGTGGGCATAGGCCTCGCCTTCATCCTGACCTACCGCTTCGGCGAGGCCATGCTGCTCAAACTGGCGGCCCCGTTCCTGCTGGACACCGCGGAGGCCGGCGGCATGGCGCTGACCACCTCCCAGGTGGGCGTGGCCTACGGCACCATAGGCCTGGGCTGCCTGATAATAGGCGGCCTGCTTGGCGGCTGGATCATCTCCAGATTCGGCCTGCGGCGCACCATCTGGCCCCTGGCCTTCATGCTCAACGCCCCGGACCTGGTCTACGTCTACATGTCCTATCACCAGGGCCTGCCGACGGACTTCATCTACACCCTGGTCGCGGTGGAGCAGTTCGGCTACGGCCTGGGGACCACGGCCTTCATGTTCTACATGATACAGCTGACCGGAGAGAAGTACAAGACCGCGCACTTCGCCATCTCCACTGGCATCATGGCACTGGGCATGATGGTGCCCGGCTTCGTCAGCGGCAAGCTGCAGGCCATGCTGGGCTATCCGCAGTTCTTCATAGCGGTATGCGTAGCCACCGTCCCGGGCATGCTGCTGATACCCTTCCTGAAGATAAAGGACGCGCAGAAGGCGGCCTGAGCCCTTCGGGGGCATAAAAAAACAGCCCGCGGCGTCGCGGGCTGTTTAATTTACTGACTAAAGGCTATTCAACCTTGATGCACTGCACGGGGCAGTTGGCCGCCGCGGCCTTGCAGGCGTCTTCCTTGCCGGCGGGCACGGGGCCCTTCACGATGGCCTTCTCGCCGCTCATCTCGAAGACTTCGGGGCAGTCGTTGGCGCAAAGTCCGCAGCCGATGCAGGAAGGGGCGTCTATGGTAGCTTTCATGTTATACCTCCGTTATTTTGCCGAAAATCCGATCGCTTAAATTATACAAAAAGCCGTACGGGTTTTGCCCTACTCGCTGATGCGCTTCTCGGTGGCCTTGTCGAACACGTGCATGTTCTTGTAGTTGAAGCACAGCGACACCGCGGCGCCGGGGCTGCGGTCGAAGAAGGCCTCCACCGTGGCCAGCAGGCGGGTATTGCCAGCCTTGATGTAGAGGTTCTCGCGGTGCCCGAGCAGCTCGCAGACCTCCAGCACGCCCTCCACCTTGTCCGAGCATTTCTCTCCGGTGCGGCCTACCAGCACGTCGTCGGGGCGCACGCCCACGGTAACCTCGCGGCCGTCGTGCTTTTTGGCGTCGTGCAGCAGGTAGGGGGGGATGGAGATCCTTATGTCCCCGTTGGAGAAGAAGAGGTCCTCGCCCTGCAGGGAGAGCTTGCCCGACAGCAGGTTCATGGTGGGGCTGCCTATGAAGCCCGCCACAAAGAGGTTGGCCGGCTTGCGGTACACCTCGATGGGCGAGCCCACCTGCTGGACTATGCCCTTGTTCATGATGACGATGCGGCCGGCCAACGTCATGGCCTCCACCTGGTCGTGCGTGACGTAGATGATGGTGGCGTTGAGGCGCTGGTAGAGCTTGGCTATCTCCACGCGCATCTCCTCGCGGAGCTTCGCGTCGAGGTTCGAGAGCGGCTCGTCGAACAAAAACACCTTGGGCTTGCGCACGATGGCGCGGCCGATGGCCACGCGCTGGCGCTGGCCGCCGGAGAGCTGCTTGGGCATGCGCTGCAGGAAGGGCTGGAGCTGGAGGATACTGGCGGCCTCGCCCACGCGGGCGTCGATCTCGGCCTTGTCGGTCTTGCGCAGGCGCAGCGCGAAGCTCATGTTCTGCTCCACCGTCATGTGGGGGTAGAGCGCATAGTCCTGGAAGACCATGGCGATCTGGCGCTTGGAGGGGTGCAGCTCGTTGACGCGCAGGCCGTCTATCAGGATCTCGCCGCCGGTGATCTCCTCGAGGCCCGCGAGCATGCGCAGCAGGGTGGTCTTGCCGCAGCCCGAAGGCCCGACGATGACCACGAACTCGTGGTCCTTGATGTCCACGTCTACGCCGTTGAGGACCAGGTTGTCCTTGAATTTCTTCACGATGCCGTTAAATTGGACAGAAGCCATAGGTTATCCTTTCACGCTGCCGAGGGTAAGGCCGGAGATCAGCCACTTGGAGGAATACAGGAACACGCACAGGACCGGGATGGTGACCAGCATGGAGCCGGCCGCGAACATGCCCCACTGGGTAATATACTGGCCCTGCAGCTCGAAGAGGCCGAGCGTCCAGGTGTACTGCTGGGAGCTGAACAGCACCACGCGGGCCACCAGGTACTCGTTCCAGGCCGTGGTGAAATTGAACAGGAAGGCGATGCTCAGCGCCGGGGTGGACAGCGGCAGGATGATGCGCCAGAAGGCGCCCACCTGGCTGGTGCCGTCCACCAGCGCCGCCTCTTCGAGGGAGCGGGGGATGGTGTCGTAATAGCCTTTCAGGATCCAGATGCTGAACGGCAGCGAGCTCACCGAGTAGGCGATGATCATGCCCAGGTAGGTGTTCATCAGCTTGAGTTTCATGATCATCAGGAAGAGCGGCAGGATGAGCATGCCGGCGGGGATCATCTGGCTGGATAGCAGCAGGATGAGCCCGGCCTTCTTGCCGGGGAACTGGAAGCGGGAGAAGGCGTAGGCCGCAGTGGACGCGAGCGACACGCCGATGAACGAAGTGGCCAGCGTGATCAGCAGCGAGTTCCACAGCCAGCGCAGGAACATGGTGTCCCTGAGCAGGCTCGCGTAGGCGACGAAGGTGGCCCCGTCGGGGATCAGGGAGAGGTCGGTGGAGAACAGCTTGTCCCCGGGGCGCAGCGAGACCGAGAAGATGCGCAGCAGCGGGTAGACGAAGAGCGCCGCCGTCGAGATGATGATCACGTGTATCGCCAGGTACTTGAAGAACTTCGCGCGCTGGATCGGGTCGCGCAGCACAGCGGAGGCGTCTTCGGCCGTGGCCGAGAACCAGCGCGTTATCTTTCTGAGCATCAGCGCTCCTCCTTGGCCGCGTCGAAACCGTGCAGGTAGGTGACCGAGATGAAGAACAGCAGCGCGAACACCACGATGGCGAAGGCCGCGGAATAGCTGTAGCGGTTGTAGGTGAAGGCCGCCTTATAGAGCGCGGACACCAGGATATCCGCCTGCTCGGTGCCGCCGGCCTGGCCGGTCACCAGGTAGATGACGTTGATATTGTTGAAGGTCCAGACCGTGCCCAGCGTGACGGCGGGCATCAGCACCGGCTTTATGAGCGGCACCGTGATGAAGCGCAGCTTCTGGAGGTAAGAGGCGCCGTCGATATCGGCCGCGTCGTAGTAGGAGCTGGAGATACTCTGCAGGCCGCCCAGGATGACCACCATCATGAACGGGATACCCAGCCAGATATTCACGATAGTGCAGGTCAGCAGCGGGTAGTCGGAAAGCCACTGCACCGGGGCCACGCCGAGCGAGGCCAGGAAGGGGAAAGCGGCCAGCAGCTTGGTGATGGCGATATTGACGAAGCCGTTCTGCGAGTGGAACTCGCCGCGCATGGCGAGCACGGCCACCACCTGCGGCATGGCCCAGGGGATCACCAGCAGCGTACGGTAGGCGCCCTTGAAGCGGATGGCGTTATTGAGCAGCAGCGCCAGGGCGAAACCGCCCAGCACGTGGAAGAAGACGTTGGAGAAGGTCCACAGCAGCGTGCGCCCGAGCAGCGCCCAGAACGTGACCTCGGAGAGCGGCGACGTGGTAAAGACCTTGACGTACTGCGAAAGGCCGGCGAAGGGTATGCGGCCGGTGTTCTTCCACATCATGATGGTGTTGAGCTTCAGGTCGTGGAAGGAAAGGTACACCTCGAACGCGAAGGGGTAGACCAGCAGCAGGGCGAGGCCCACGAAGGCCGGGGCCAGCAGCAGGTACGGCACCGTATGCCGGCCCTTGACCACGTAGCGGAAAGCGGCGGCTATCAGCGCCTCGGCCAGCAGGAAATAGAACCAGAGGGAGAACTCGTAGCTGCCGGCGATGGCGCTGGCGGCGACGAGCGCGCCTATGGGGAACGCGGCCAGCGCGACGGGGAAGAACCAGGGGCGGTCGTAATACCTGAAGTGGTAATAGAAGTAGGCTTCCAGCGCGCCTACGCCCAGGGCGATAAGCACTATGAACCCGGCCACCTCGTAGATTGATCTGAGGATTTCCATATTACCTGTTCATCTCGTCTATCTTCTTGTCCGTGTTCTCCTGCATGCGCTTGACGGCGTCCTCGATGGAGAGTTTTTTGGTAGTGGCGAGGCCCATGTAGTTGCGGGCGGAATCCCAGACCGCGCGCATCTCGATAGCCATGGGCATCGGGCGGCCTTTCAAGATCTGCTCGAGGGAGATGCGGGAAACCTCGTCGGAGGTTATCTCTTTGGCCTGGCCGGCCTCCTTGAGGGCCGGCAGGCGGGTGAGGGCCTGGTACTGCTTCACCTGGTTCTCGCGCGAGGTGTAGAACTCCAGCAGGCGCTTGACCAGCGCCAGCTTCTCGGCCTTGAGGCCGGAGCTGACCGTGAAATACTTGCCGCTGACCATCGGCGAGGGCCAGCGCTTGGTCTTGGAAAGCTGAGGGATGACCGCGAGGCCGAAATCCTTGCCGAAATGCTTCTGGTAGCCGGAAATGGCCCAGTCGCCGTTGATGATGAACGCGGCCTTGCTCTCCTTGTAGAGGGAGTCCATGCAGTTGTAGTCGCATTCCATCGGCACGAACTTACGCTCGTACTTCAGGTCGAGGTAGAACTCGAGGGTCGCCCGCATTTCGGGCGTGTCCAGCATCGGCTTCTTGCCTTCCATCGGCCAGCCGCCGAAAGCGCCCAGCCAGGGCATCAGCCAGAACGGCTCGCCCATGTCGAAGGCGATGCAGCGCTCCAGTTTCAGCTTTTTCGCCTCGCCGGCGCAGTAGGCGAACAGCTCGTCGGTCGTCTTCGGGGCCGTCTTCACCAGGCGCTTGTTGTAGAACATCAGCAGGTGGTTGCCGTTGGAGACCGGCACGCCCCAGATATGCCCGTCGAGAGAGATGGCCTCCACCACCGGATCGTTGAACTTTGAGAAATCGAACATGCCTTCGAGCGGCACGATAAAGCCGGAGATGGCGTACAGGCCTGCCGTATCGGAGGGCCCCAGCAGCAGGTCCGGGGGGACGCCTGCGAGCGAGGCGGCCTGGAATTGCTGGCGCAGGTCCTCGGTCTGGTAATGGGTGCGCACTATCTCTACACCCTCGTTGCCGGGCAGTTTTTTGAAGGCGGAGAAGACGGAATCAATGTAGGGGGCGACCTGGGCGTCTTCCTGTTCCCAGACCACTATGGTTTTGGAGTCGTCGGCCGCGGGGCGGGAACAGGCGGTCAGGGCTGTCAGCAGCAGCGGTACGAGAAATATTTTTTTCACCCTTGCCCCTTTGGCCGCGAGATCGTACTTAGAGGAACAGCTTAACAACCCTCGTATTTTTAATTAAACTATAATAATAGAAGCGAGGCAATATGAAAGGCACAAAGGCGAACGAAAAACTCTACTGGAACAGCAGGGCGGCCAACTACCCCAGGCCGTTCGGGCGCTCCAACACGGGCAAAACCCGCCGCATGCTGCGGCTGCTGGCCGGCCTGGGCGTCGGCTTCGAGGGAAGGCGCGTGCTGGACATCGGCTGCGGCACGGGCGTCTACGCGCTGCCGCTGGCCGCGACCGCCGCAGGTGTGCTTGGGGTGGATTCCTCCGCGGCGATGCTGGCCGTCTACAGGGCCGAGCGGCGAGCCAAAGGAATAAAGAACGCTCACTGCCTGCGCGCCGAGTGGAGCGGGCTGCCGGCCGCGAGGGTCAAAGGGCGCTTCGACATCGCTTTCGCCTCCATGACCGCGGCGGTGAAGACCCGCGCCGACATTCTCAAGATGGAAGCCGCGGCCCCGCTGTGCGTCTACATCGGGTGGGCCGGCCTGCGGCGCAACGCCCTGCTGGAGCACGTTTACGCCGCGCACGGAGTGAAGTACGGGGCGCCCGAGGGGGAGGAGCGGACGCTCCGGCTCCTCAAGGCCCTGGGCCGCCGCCCGCGCGTGGTCCGCGTACGCGACAGCTGGACCAAGACGGCCTCCGTGGCGGAGACCCTGCGGGAGCTGGCGGTCAGCATGAAAGTCAACGGGGAGAAGCTCGACGAGGAACTCGCCAGGGAGCTGCTCAGGCCCTTAACGCGGCGGGGGAAGGTGCGCCAACTGACGCTGGCGCGCAAGGCGGTGATAGTCTGGAGGCCGCCTCTCAGGCGAGCCGGGCGGCCAGCGCTTTGAGCTGGTCGGGGGTGCCCAGGGCGACAAGGATGTCGCCCTTTTTTAATTTCTGGCCGGGCAGCGGGTTCAGTTCGTAGGCGTTCTCTCCGGGCTGGCGGACGGCCACCACCAGCGCGCCTTTCCTGTCGGCGCCTTTGAATTCTGCCAGTTCGCGCCCGTCGGCGCCGGCGCCGGCCTCTATATCCTCGAAGCGCGCTCCGGATCCCTGGCCGCGCAGCATGGAATCCAGGAACTGCACCGTGGCCGGGCGCACCATCTCGGAGGCCATGCGCAGCCCGCCGATATGGGACGGGTTGATCACTATATCCGCGCCGGCACGCTGCAGCTTGTCGCGCATTTCGGCGTCGTGCTCGTTCTGGACCGTGATGATCTTCACGGCCTGGTTCAAGCCGCGGGCGGTAATGGCGATGAAAGCGTTGTCCTTGTCGTTCGACAGGGCGCAGAAGATGCCGGAGGCGCGGCCGATCCCCGCGGCGGCGAGCACGGCCGAAGTGGAGGCGTCGCCGGCGACGGCGCACCAGTCCTGCTTCATATACTTCTTTACTTCCTCGTCCTCGAGGACCACCAGCACGAACGGGCGGTTGGTCTTGGCCAGTTCTTCGCAGACGCTCAGGCCAGGCCTGGAAGCACCGCAGACTATGAAATGCCCGCTCATCTTTTCTATTTTATCCTGCATCCGTAGCCTCCGGAAAGCCTCTCTGAGGCCGCCCTGCATCAAGAGTTCGCCGATATTGGTGAAGATATAGGTCATCACGCCGATGCCGCCGACTATCAGGACGATAGTGAAGATGCGTCCGGAAGTATCCAGCGGGTTGGTCTCGCCATAGCCGATGGTGGCCAGCGTGATGATGGTCATGTAGAGGCTGTCGAGAAAGTTCCAGCCCTCCACGGTCATATAGCCGATCGTCCCGGCCGCGCAAAGCACGGCCAGGACAATCAGGGTATGCAGCAGCTGCCTTCGGATCTCGCGCACGGCTTTACGGCTTCACGCCCTCCGGCAGGGAGGCCGCCACCTTGGCCAGGTCGGGCTTCTTCACGCACTGCTTGGCGAAGGCGTCGTCGCGCAGCTTGTTGCGGTAGCCGGCGTGCTGGAAGGTGTAGTCGAAGCGGGTGTGGATGTCGTAAGACCCGTTCATCAGGCCCACCACGTCCTCCACGAACACGCGTTCCTCGTCGGTGGGGATCACGAACACCTTCACCTTGGAGGTCTTGCAGGAGATCTCGGTCTCGGCGTTGCGGGTCTTGGAGGTGTTGTTGCGCTCACGGTCCAGCTTGATGCCCATGAACTCCAGGCCGGTCAGCGCGGCCTCGCGGGTGATGGGGCCCATCTCGCCGACGCCGGCGGTGAACACCACCGCGTCTATGCCGCCGACGGCCGCCGCGTAGGCGCCGATGTACTTGCGGATGCGGTTGGATTCCATCTCCAGCGCCAGCTTGCTGCGGGCGTCGCCCTGCTCGGCGGCCACTTCCACGTCGCGGGCGTCGCTGTACTTGCCGGTGATGCCCAGCTTGCCGGACTTCTTGTTGAGGAGGCCGTCCATCTCGCCGGGGTTCATGCTCTCGCGGGCCATTACGTAGAGGGGGATAGCCGGGTCGCAGTCTCCGGCGCGGGTGCCCATCACCAGGCCCTCGAGGGGGGTGAAGCCCATGCTGGTGTCGTAGGACACGCCGTTCTTTACGGCGTTGATGGAAGCGCCGTTGCCGATGTGGCAGATGACCAGGTTGGTCTGGAAGGGGTCCTTGCCGAGCAGGCAGGCGGCGCGCTTGGCGTTATAGAGGAACGAGGTGCCGTGGAAGCCGTAGCGGCGGATGGCGTATTTCTCGTACCAGGCGCGGGGCAGGGCGTACATATAGGACGCCTCGGGCATGGTCTGGTGCCAGGCGGTGTCCATGATGGCCATGTGGGGGATCTTGGGCATCAGCGAGCGGGCGGCCTCTATGCCCTGGATGTTCGGCGGGTTGTGGAGGGGGGCCAGCGAGGAGAGTTCGCGGAAGGTTTCCACCACCTTGTCGTCGATGATCACCGATTTCACGAACTTCTCGCCGCCGTGCACTACGCGGTGGCCTACGGCGGTGATGCCGGAAAGATTGTCGATGACGCCGTGCTCCTTATGGGTCAGCGTGGTGATGACCAGCTGGATGGCGTCCTTGTGCGTGGGACAGTCCTGGTTGACCGTGACCTTCTCGCGGCCGGGGGCCTCTATGTTGATAAAGGAGGCGCCGATGCCGACGCGCTCCACCAGGCCGGAGGCGACGGTGGTCTTGGCCTGCCAGTCGAAAAGCAGGTACTTCACGGAAGAGCTGCCGCAGTTCAGACAGAGTATTTTCATTAGTGGGTCCCCTTTGTGCAGGCCTTAGAGGTTACGACAGGTCCTGCCGTTTTTCTATAATCTTATTCTACTAAAATAAACGGCCGTTCGTTTTCCGGAGGATTCATTTTTTATGAGGAAGTATTTCACTTTTTTCCTGGGGGCCGCGGCGCTGGCGGCGGCGGTTTCCTGGCTGCTCTGGCTGCGCGGCGGGATGGACGCGGCCGAGGGAGTGAGGAAGCTGTCCGGCATGCGGGTGGCGCTGGAGCTTTACCGGCAGCAGCATAAGAAACTGCCGACATCCTTCGCCGAGACGCTGCGGGCGGGCACGCTGGAGATGGCGCCGCAGCTGAAGCTGCGCGGCCACCTGGGCTGCTCCTCGGTCGCGGATTATCCGTCGATGCGAATAAAAGACACCGGCGGCTGGGCCTACGTCAACGACCCTGCCGACCCGGCTTTCGGGCTGGTCTTCATTGATTGCGCCCACAAAGACGAGCGCGGAAGGTTCTGGAGCGAGTTCTAGGCGGCGGCGCGGGCGCTGTCCTCGTAGAGGCGCAGGAGGATATTGGCCACTACGACAGAGGACATATTGTTATTGACGTAGTCGAAGGCCATCTTCGACAGGTTGTGGCAGACGCCCGGGTTGCCTATCAGCCGGATCACCGCCCTGGCCATGGCCAGCGGGTCCTCGGGCTCGACGATAACGCCGTTGCGTTCGTTCACCGTAAAATCGCTCAGGCCCTTCAGGCGCGGCAGCACGCAGGTCACGCCGGAAGCCTGGGCCTCTATCAGCGACATCGACAGGCCGGGGCGGCGCGAGGTCTTGGCGTAGATGTGCATCATCGCCATCACCTCGGGGATGTCGTTGCGCTCCCAGAGTATGTCCACCTTGTGGCTGATGTCGAGGCTGCGCGCGAAAGCCCGCAGCTTCTCGCTCTTCACACCGACGAGCATGAAGGTGGTGTCGGGCAGCACCTCCAGCACTTCGCGGGCCATCATGAGAAACAACTCCTGCTCGCGCAGCGTCGGGTCCATGCTGACCGTGCCCACCCGGTAGGGACGCTTCTGGAACATGGCCGGCTTGATGAGCATCGCGCTCTCCCAGCGGCCGATGCTTATGCAGGGCGGCACCATGAAGGTGCGGCCCGGGTCCACGCCCGCCGAGATCAGCTCCTCCTGCACCGAATTGCAGGCCCCGAAAAAGAGGTCGGTATGGGGCTGCAGCTGCGCCAGGCGGGCGAATGTCTTCGGGCTGCCCAGCTTGAACTGGCTGATGAAGATCCGGGAGCGGGCGCGGGCCTTCTTCAGGAAGAGCGGCGACAGGACCGAGGGGTCGTAAAAATTCACTATCTCCCAGCCCTCGGTCTCGTAGAAGCCCAGTTTGGCCTTCAGCGAGAGCGGCTTGGCGTTGACCTTGAGCTTCTCGCACTCGGCCCAGAGGCGGGAGCCTTTCTGGCAGTGGACGGCCGCGTTGTGCCCCAGCTTGGTGAACCTGGCGGCGGTGTGCAGGGCCTGGTAGGCGACTATGTCCCAGTCGGGAGAATCACAGACGTTGAGGATGTTCATCGCGGTTTCCCGGCCCCGGCGCCGGCCAGCTTTTCCAGCTCCCGCCTGGCGTTGGCCACGTAAGCCTCGTCCTTGGACGTCGCGGCGATATCCGAATAGATGGCCGCCGCCGCCCCGTAATTGCCGGCCCGCTTGTTGAGGAAGGCGGCCAGCTGCTTGAGCATCACCGGGCAGTCGGGGTCCTTGAGCAGGGGCGCTATGGTGGCGGCCACGGCGGCCGGGTCCTTGGCCTTGCTGTAGCCTATCGCGGCCAGCACCGTCAGGTAGCGCCACTCCTTCGGTGAATATTTAAGCCCGTACGTCAGCAGCTCCTCCGCCTCGGCGGGGCGCTCCAGGTTGAAGGCCAGCGACGCCGCGCCGTACAGCGCGCCGGCGGTGAAAGCGGGGTCCACTTCTATGATGTGGCGGGCCATCGGGAGGAACTCCGGGTATGAACCCTTGCCGTAATCCGCCCCGTGATCGCAGTGCTCGTGCCCGCCCGCGTCCAGGGAGTGGGCGTGGCCCTCGTGGCCGGGCTCGGCGGATTCCTCGCGGACTTCACGGGTGCCATAGTACTGCATCAGGCGCACGAACCACAGGTCCGCGAAAAGGCGCCGCGCGCCGGCGGCCAGCGCCAGCATGTCGCCATTGGCCCCGTCCAGCGGGGCGCGCAGTTCCGACGGAGGGGGAAAGGGACTGCGGTAAGAGGAAGCGGACATGGCGGCGGCGCCCCAGCAGAGGACCGCGGCGGCCGGCAGCAGGGACCGGCCGGCCATCAGAATTCCTTCCTGGACAGCAGCCACAGGGCGCCGAGGTAAGAGGAGAGGGTCCAGGCCGCTGCCGAGAAAAAGGCGGGCAGGCCCAGCGGCAGCGCGGCCGCCCCGTCGCGCACGTTGAAGAGCTGCAGGTTAGGGACCAGCCAGAGCGCAGCGCCCAGCAGGAAACCTTTGAGCCCACCGGCCCGCTCGGCCAGGAAGCGCGCCTCGGCGGCGAAGTGGCCCAGCGTCCACATGATGCCGGAGATGACCAGCGTGGAGACCGGCGAGGTGGAGAACAGCGAGACGAAGAAAGCGAACGAAACTATCACCGCCAGCTTGAGGAAAGTCCCGGCCAGCGCCCAGGCGTAGGCGGGCGGCACGTCGAAGCCCCTGAAGAGCAGCAGGCTGACGTGGATGGCCGCCATCACGGCGAGCATCACCGCCGCGGTGAGCAGCGCGCCGCCGAGCTTGCCGGCGAGGTAGGCCCAGCGCGGCACGGGGCGGGAGAATACCAGGTAGATGGTCTTGGTCTCCGCCTCCCGGGGCAGCGCCGAGGAGGCCTCGAAGAGGGCGTAGGCCAGCGCGGTCAGTTCTATCAACGCGAGGCCGAAGTCGGCCAGCAGGCGGGCCTCCTGGTCCACGGCCATCACTCCGGCCAGCACGGAGGCGTAGACGGCCGTGAAGGCGAAGACCGCCGCCAGGGTAAAGAAGCGGCTGCGGACGCTCTCGAAGAAGGAGTTGTACGCCACGGCCAGGACCACGGGGGCGGAGCGCCTCATTTCACGGCCTCCACGAAGATCTTCTCCAGGCCGCCGTGCGCGGCCTCCCACTCGGCGCGCTCCACCGAGCGCGAAAGGCGGCCCTTCACCATGATCAGCACCCGCGAGCAGAGCTTTTCAACTTCGGAGATGCTGTGCGAGGACAGGAAGATGGCACGGCCCTCGGCGTTCAGGCCGGCCAGCAGGCCGCGGATGTCGTGGATCGCCAGCGGGTCGAGGCCGCTGACCGGCTCGTCGAGGACCAGCAGCTCTGGGCTGTGCAGCAGCGCCTGGGCGAGGCCCAGCCGCTGCAGCATGCCCTTGGAAAATTCCGACACGCGCTTGCCCGCGTGCGGCTCCAGGCCGGTCTTCGCCATCGCGGACTCCGCCGCGCGCGCAAGCGCGGCCCCGGAAAGGCCGGAAAGCCGGCCGTAGTAGGCCAGCGCCTCGCCGGGCCTGACCTGCGGCGGGAAATACGGCAGCTCGGGAAGAAAGCCCACCTTGGCTTTGGCGGCCCCTTCCGAGGGGGAATGCCCGAAGACGCGCACCTTGCCCGCCGTCGGGAAGAGGAGGCCGGTGAGCAGCTTCATGATAGTGGTCTTGCCGGCGCCGTTGAGGCCCAGCAGCCCGGTCACGCAGCCGGCCGGCAGTTCGAAGGAGAGGTCCTTCACCGCCGTGAGGTAGTCCGCGCCCAGCAGGCGGGGGCGCTTGTAGGTCTTCTCGACTCCGGAAAAAGAAACCGCGGGGGCTGTCATCTTACGATCTTGCCCTCCTCTTTCTTCACGCGCCGCAGCTCCTCGGCGATGCGCTCGATCGGGATCTCGCCGAGCTTCAGGAAGAGGCTGTGAAACTTGCGCAGGTCGAAGTACTTGGCCTCGGTGCGCTGGTAGTACCGGCGCATCTCCAGGATGCGGTCCAGGCCGTAGATGTAGGTGAAGCCGTCGGTCGGCGCCAGGGACAGTTTGAGCACCTCGTTGTCCGCCTGCGCCTTGGTCATACTCAGCTTGTCCTGGAAGAACTTGGAGGCGTCGGCGGCGGTCCAGCGGCCGGTGTGAAGGGCGGAGTCGGCGTAGGCGCGCCCGGCGCGCAGCGCGCGCACGTAGAGGCGCAGGAAGCGCGACCAGTAGGAGGAATAATAGCCCATTTCCTCGGCGAGCAGCTCCGCGTAGCAGGCCCAGCCGTTGGTGACCACCGGCTGGCGGGAAACGCGGCGGATGCGGGAGAGGTTCGCGGACGCGGCAAAGCTGCGCAGGTGCAGGCCGGGCATGATGGAGTAGGCGGTCAGAAGTTCGGTCTGCGCGTAGTTGAAGCCGGCGGCCAGGATCTTCTCGCGCGAGGCCTCGGGCAGCGAATCCGGCGGCAGCAGCACGAACAGCTCCGAGATGCGCGTGTCGTCGAGGGCGAAGGAGGGGGTGTAGTGCACGTAGGGCAGCACGGCCGCCATGAAGCCGGGCATGCGCTTGATCAGCAGGCGCTGGCGGGGGAACTCCACCACCTTATGCTCGTCGAAGTGCTGGTAGGCGCGGTCCATCTCCGTCTGGAAGAGGTTCAGGACTTCGCCGGCCGCCGGGTGCTCCTTGGGCAGCTTGTCCATCACGCCGGGCCAGCCCTTGTCGCCGGCCGCTATCGCGTCGATGCTGCGGGCCTCTTTCTCCAGCTCCTTAATGGCCTTCTTGAAAGCGCTCTTGGCGTAGCTGTGGGCCGAGCCGGGCGTCATCTGCAGCGCGTGCAGGCGCTCCAGGTAGAAGCCGTACGTGTAGACGCCCGTGCGGAACTCGCCGGTGGAATTGGGCAGCACGTCCTTCTGCAGAAAGTCCGCGTAGCGGGCGAGCGCGGCCTTCACCTTGTCCATCGTGTCTTCCACCTGGGCCTTCAGGATGGGGTCGTAGCGGGTGTAGCCGCGGAAGACCTGGGCCGAGTCGCCGACGAAACTGTTCAGCGCGTCGTTGGCCTGCCGGATGGCCTGGCGGGTCCAGATCTCTGGCGGGTGGGCCAGATTGCGCTCGGCCTGCTCCAGCACGGCGGGGAACTGCTTCAGGCGGGCAATGGCGTTGGCGGCCCGGGTGTTGTAGTCCTCGTAGTCCTTGCTCATCATCTGGTAGACGAGGAACAGGGGCTCCAGGTACTGCTGGGGGCGGCGGGCCAGGAAGCCCAGCTGCTCCATCTCGTAGATATCCACCTCGAGCATGTGGTCCAGCGCCTCGTAGTCGACGCGCAGCGCCGGGTACATGGTGTCTTTCTGGATCTCCAGGAGCTTCGCGCGCAGGCGCTTGAGGGCCTCCAGCTCCTTGGTCACCCGCTCCTGGGTGCGCGGGGTGAGTGCTGCGTCGGAGCCGTGCAGGCCCATGCGCGTGGCCCGCTCCGGGTCGTACATCTGTATGGTGGCGAGGTACTGGTCGAACACCTCGCGCAGCTTGGTGTTCTCGAGGGTGCCCTGCATCTCCTCGGTGGTAAGGCGGTCTTCGTAGGCGCGGGCGGGCGCGGCGGCCAGGCACAACAGCGCCAGCGCGCCGAATATTGCGTGGGACATGTTCCTCCTCACTTCCGGATCGCCGCCTTTTTGGCCCGGGCCCTGCCGCGCGCGGCGGCTGGCTCCAGCGCGAGCTTAAGCACCTCGTCCATGCGCTCCACGGGGTGCAGCTTCATCTTGGAGCGGATCTCCTCGGGTATCTCCTCGAGGTCCTTCAGGTTGGCCTTCGGGAACAGGACGGTGTTGATCTCGTCGCGGAAAGAAGCGATGACCTTCTCCTTCAAGCCCCCGATGCCGAGCACGCGGCCGGTGAGGGTCAGCTCCCCGGTCATGGAAAGGTTCTGCTTCACGGCGCGGCCCGAGAAGAGGCTCGCCAGCGCGGTGGCCAGCGTGACGCCCGCGGAAGGGCCGTCCTTGGGGATGGCGCCCTCGGGAATATGCACGTGGAAATTATGACCGTTGACGTAGGAGGCCGGGGCCAGTTCCTTCGAGCGGATGTAGGAGAAGGCCGCCTGGGCGGATTCCTTCATCACGTCGCCGAGCTTGCCGGTCAGCGTCAGCGCGCCCTTGCCCGGTACGGCGACCGCCTCTACGGAAAGCACCTCGCCGCCGTTCTCGGTCCAGGCAAGGCCCGTGGCTATGCCCACCGCGTTGTAGGAAACCCTCTCGTGCGTGAACTTGGGCACGCCCAGGAAGTCGCCAATATTTTCCGGCGTCACTTTGACGGTCTGGACCTTTTCCTCCACTATCTTGCGCGCGGCGCGGCGGCACATGGAAGCAAGCTCGCGGTTGAGGTTGCGGACGCCGGCCTCGCGGGTATAACCGCGGATAGCGGCGTCTATGCCTTTATCGTCGAGCTTCAGGGAGCCTTCTTTCAGGCCGTGATCCTTGAGCTGCCGGGGGATCAGGAACTTCTTGGCGATCTCTATCTTCTCGTCGTGAGTGTAGCCGCTGAAGTCGATGATCTCCATGCGGTCGCGCAGGCTGACCGGGATGCCCCAGAGGGTGTTCGCCGTGGCGATGAACATCACCTTGGAGATGTCGAACGGCACGTCGAGGAAATGGTCGTTGAACTCGGTGTTCTGCTCGGGGTCCAGCACCTCCAGCAGCGCCGCGGCGGGGTCGCCGCGCCAGTCGGAGCCCATCTTGTCTATCTCGTCCATCAGGAAGACGGGGTTGCGGCTTTTGGCCTTCTTCATGCTCTGGATGATGCGCCCGGGCATGGAAGCCACGTAGGTGCGGCGGTGGCCGCGGATCTCGGACTCGTCGCGCACGCCGCCCAGGGACATGCGCACGAAAGTGCGCCCCATCGAGCGGGCGATAGAACGGGCGATGGAGGTCTTGCCCACGCCGGGGGGGCCCACGAAGCAGAGGATCGGGCCCTTGAGCTTCTCGGTCAGCTTGCAGACGGCCAGGTACTCGAGCACGCGCTCCTTGGGCTTCTTCAGGCCGAAATGGTCCTCGTCCAGGACCTTCTTGGCGGCAGTCAGGTCTATCTGGTCCTTGGTCTCCACGCTCCAGGGCAGCGAGACCAGCCAGTCGAGGTAGGTGCGGCTGACGGTAGTCTCCGGTGAGAACGGCATCATCTTGGCGAGGCGGGCCAGCTCCTTCTCCGCGGCGGCCTCGGCCTCCTTCGGGAGCTTCGCGGCCTTGAGCCGCTTCTTCAGCTCGTCGATCTCTTTGGAGAAATCGTCCTTCTGGTGCAGCTCCTTCTGGATGGCCTTCATCTGCTCGTTGAGGTAGTATTCTTTCTGCGACTTCTCGATCTGCGTCTTCACGCGCGTGTGTATCTTCTGCTCGATGTCGAGGATCTCGACTTCCTTGGCGAGGAACTTGACCAGCTTCTCCAGGCGCTCGCGGGGGGACTCGGTCTCAAGGACTTCCTGCTTTTCGGGCAGCCCGAACATCGCGTGGGCGGCTATGGTGTCCGACAGTTTGGCCGGGTCTTCCATCTGCTGCAGGAAGGCGGTGGAATCCAGCGTTATGCGGGTGCTCAGCTTGACGTAGGCCTCGAAGATCTCCACGGCGTGGCGCATCAGCGCTATGATCTCGGGGGTCTTTTCCGCCGGTTCGGCGGGGTAATCCACCTCGGCGTAGAGGTACGCGCCGGTCTTATCCACGGCGATCTTGCTGATGCGGGCGCGGCGGCGGCCCTCCAGGAAGACGCGCATCGTGCCATCGGGCATCTTGAGCGACTGAGAGACGGTACTGACCACGCCGTACTCGTAGAGGTCCTCGGCGGCCGGGTCGTTGACGGCGGGCTTCTTCTGGGCCACCGCCAGCAAATGCTTTCCGGCGGCCAGCGCGGCCTCTATCGCGGCCACCGATTTGGGCCTGTCCACGGAGAGGGGGAGGGCCATGTGGGGGAACATCACCACGTCCCTGATGGCTATGGCGGGCAGCGCCGCGGGATAAACGTTTTCTTTTTCTATTTTTTCTTCCATGTCGGTGGTCCTGGTGAGAGAATGCGCCGCCCCCCAAAAATACGGCCGCGCCCCCGCCCCGGAGGGGGCGGGCGGCGCGGGAGTGGCTCTTACTTCTTGCGGTGCTCGAGCACGGCGTCTATGATGCCGTATTCTTTGGCCTGCGCGGCGGAAAGGTACTTATTCCTTTCCATGTCCTCGCGGACCCTGTCAGCCGTCTTGCCGGTATGCTTGGCCATGATCTCGATGAGCCGGGTCTTGTTCTCCTGCATTTCCTTGCTCTCTATCTCTATGTCGGTGGCCTGGCCGGAGATGCCGCCGCCGTAAATGAGCGGCTGGTGGATCATGATGCGGGAATTCGGCAGCGCGTAGCGCTTGCCGGGGGACCCGGCCGCCAGGATCACGGCGCCGAAGCTCATTGCCATGCCCATGCAAATGGTGGAGATGGGGGCCTTTATGAACTGCATCGTGTCGTACATGGCGAGGCCGGCCGTCACCATGCCGCCGGGGGAGTTGATGTAAAGGTTGATTTCCTTCTCCGGGTCCTCGGCGTCGAGGTACAGCAGCTGGGCGATAACGTTGTTGGCGGAGGCGGTGGAAACCCCGCCTTCCTGGTCGCCTATGAAGATTATGCGGTCGCGCAGCAGGCGGGAGTAGATATCGTATCCCACCATCGCGCCCGCGCCCTTCCAGGTCTCAATAATCGTCGGTATCATCATATTCCCTCCGGTCTGCCTGTCAGTTGTTCTCTTCCTTGACTACGGCCTTGTCCTTCACGAGCGCCATGGTCTTGCTCTCCACCATGGAAGCCCGGATGTACTCCTTGCGCTTCTCGAAAAGATCGCGGCCCTTGGCCTTCTCTTCTTCGGTGTTCAGGCGCGCCATCACCTTCTGCAGCTCGGCGTCCAGTTCCGCGTCGGTGGCCTCGATCTTCTCTTTCTTGGCGATGTGGTGCAATATATAGGTAAGGGACAGGTTGCGCTCGGCCACGGGCTTCAGGCGCTCCAGCATGGCCTCGTCGGGGAGGTGCTGTTCCATCGGCGCGCGCTTCTTGAACAGCTCCAGCAGTTCCTGCGCCTCTTCCTTGACCAGCGTCGGGGGGAGGGCGAGCGGGTTGTTCTTCAGCAGCGCGTCCTCCAGCTGGCCCAGCATGTCCTTCTCGGTCTTCTCGGAGGAGCCCTGCTCCAGGAGCTTGCGCACGTTGGCCTTCAGTTCCTCGGCGGTCTTCACGCCGGCTTCCTTCAGGAAATTCTCGTCGAGCTCAGGCACCACCTTAGCCTTGATCTCGTTGACGGTGACCTTGAAATGCATCTTCTTGTCGCCGGCGGGGGCGTCGAACTCCCGGCTCTCGCCTTTCTTGGCGCCTATGACGGCGTCGGCCAGGCCGGCTATGGTCTGCGGGCTGGACAGGTCCACGATCTCGCCTTTGGCGGAGCCGCCCTCCACCGGGGCGCCGTTCTCGTACGTCTCGTAGTCCACGATGACGAAGTGGTCCTTGGCCGCGGCCGCGCCGTCGACGGCCGGCTTCAGGTAGGCGTTATACTCGCGCACCTGGTTGATGTATTTCTCCACGTCGGCGTCGGTCACCTTGTGCACCTTGCGCGTGGCGGCGATCTTCTCGTAGCCCTTGGGCTCGAGGACGGGGGAGCACTCGAACTGGATCTCGAAATAGAGGGCTTTGGCGGGCTCGTAGCTGACGTTCTTGAGCAGCGGGGACACCACCGGGTTGAGGCCGGAGGCCTTGAGGATCTCCGGCAGGGCGGATTTGGCGGCGATGTCGAGCACCTCGTCCTTGACCATCGAGGGGAACTGTTCCTTGATCATGGCCAGCGGCACCTTGCCGACGCGGAAGCCGGGCAGGCTGACCACGCTCTGCAGGCGCACCAGCGCCTCCTGGGAGGCCTCGGCCAGCACCTTGGCGTCCAGCGTGACGCCGAACAGGTGCACGCAGCCGTCCTGCTTTATCTTCTTTATCTTGTCTCCGAAGCCGAGGGCGATATTCATGTTTCCTCCGATGAAGTAGTAATGCTGGTGTCGGGACGGGGACTTGAACCCCGACGGGAATTACCCCACATGGTCCTAAGCCATGCGCGTCTGCCAATTCCGCCATCCCGACCCGGTACCGCGCGCTACAAATAAAAAAGGAGTAATGAGTTCTGAGTTCCGGGGAGGTCGCGCCTTCGCCCATTTACTCACCGACCACTCATTACTCCGCTGCGTTGAAATCTGTGTGGGCCATACGGGATTCGAACCTGTAACCTTGCGCTTAAGAGGCGCCTGCTCTACCGTTGAGCTAATGGCCCGCGTAAATATTATACATAAAGCCGGGAAAAAACCAAAATATTTTTTGCGGGTCCGGCGGAGCGGGCCTTCCCTTGCGTGCGTATAATTGCTAAATTTGGAACTATGCCGAAGGTAAAAACCATTGCCGCCTGCCTGCTGTTCGCTGCCGCCGCGCCGCAGGCGCGCGCCGCAGAGGACCTCTCTAAAATTTATTCCGACGCCTCGCTGCAATGGCTCGACGGCCGCCCGGAAGACGCCGCGGGCGCGCTGAAATACGTGGTCTACCGCTCCTCGGACCAGGTCCTCAACGCCGCCGCGCTGCGCGACCTCGCCGCGCTTTTCGCCGAGGCCGGCAAGAACGGCGAGGCCCTGGCCTACCTGGCCAAGGGCGAGATGCTCGCCCCTGAAGATTTTTACATCCACTACGAGAAAGGCTGGAACCTGTTGAGCCTGGAGAAACACCAGGACGCGCGCGCCGCGTTCGAGCGGGCGCTCACGCTCACGGCCGACCAGGACCTGGCCAGCCAGGCCCGCTTCGCGCTGGCGCTGGCCGAGGCGGAGCTGGGCGGCCCGGCGGCGGCCATAGAAGACCTGCGCTCGGTCTACAGCCGCTACCCCTACCTGCTCTCGCCCTCGGCCCAGCTGATCAGCGCCAACCTGGAGCGGCTCAAGAAGCGCCCGCACGCCGTTAACTTCATTAAGGAAGCGCTGACCTACGATTCGCGCAACATCCAGGCCGAGCTAGACCTGGCCCGCCTGTACGAGGCCTCGGATTTCTACGTGCCCGCGTGGCAGACCTACTACACCCTCTCCGACCTGGACCCGGCCGAGCCTTTCTTCAGCGACAAGGAGCGCAAGCTCCGCAAGTACGTGAAGGGCCGGCTCGACAACCTGCTCTACTGGGCGCGCATGGCCTGGCCCGCCCACCGCGACCCGCTGCCGGACTCCGGCGGCCCCAGGGTCAAGCTCGGGCTCTACGCCGACAGGGCGGGCGTCCCGTCCCTCGTGAAGAGCTTCAGCTTCATCTGCGCGGTCGATTTCACGCTGGTGGATACGCGCCTCGGGCCTATCGCCACTGGCCGCAGCGGCATGCAGTGGACGGTGGCCTACGACGAGATGAACCGCATCTACGAGATCCGCGACAGCCTGGGCTCCGCCGCCCACTCCACCACCAACAGCGTCCGCATAATCCCCAAGGTGCCGGGCGGCGTTATCCTTATTAAGAACCCGGAGCTGCCGGCCGCGCACGGAGTTAACCGCGGCGACAAGGAAGTCGCCGGCGAGCTGCTGGCGCTGGTCCGGGAGAAGGGCTTCTGGCTGATCAACGAGACCCAGCTAGAGCACATGGTAGCCCCCGTAGCATCCGGGCTGGCCGACGGCTCGCGCCTGCCGGAGCACCTCAAGGCCATCGCCGTGACGGTACGCACCCGCCTGGGGCGCCTCGCGCGCCTGCTCTCGCACGAAAGCCGGGAATACGCCCTCTGCGATTCGTCGCACTGCCTGCCCTTCGCCGGGCTGCAGGCCGAGAGCGGCCCCGCCGGCACAGCGGCCGCGGAGACCCGCGGCGAGACGCTGCTGCTCGGCGACGCCCCGGCCCCGGCCGATTTTCACCGGGCCTGCGGCGGCTTCACCGCCTCCGGAGTCAGCGACGGCGGCAGGCCGCTGCCGCGCCTGACCCCGTTCAACCTCTATACCCACCTCTTCAAGGGCCCGCCGGACGGGCTGCTCTGCCTCAGCGAGGACAAGACGGTCAGTTCCGACGTTTACTGGACGCTGCTGCTGGAGCCCAGGTGGATAGAGAACCGCCTTAACCGGACCCACAAGATCGGCTATCTCAAGGCCCTGGTGCCGCTGCGCCGCAGCCCCGACGGCAAGGTCAAGACCCTGCGGGCAGAAGGCACGGCGGGAACGGCTGTGCTCGAGGGCGCGCAGGCCATCTCCGACGCGCTCGGGGCCGGGACGCTGCGCTCTGACCTCTTCACCATCCGCCCGCTCTTCAAGGGCAAATATCCCCGGTTCTTCGTGGTGCGCGGCGCGGGCACCGGCGACGGCGCCGGCCTGTGCCTGCTGGGCGCCGGCGGCATGGCCAAGGCGCGCGGCTCCAAGTACCGCGAGATCCTGAGGCACTACTTTCCTTTATATAAGGTAGGGAAGGCGCGCTGAGCGATGGTAAAAGCCGTACACATCATAACCCGCCTGGATTTCGGCGGCGCCCAGGGCAATACCCTCTACACCGCGGCGCACCTCGACCGCGCGCGCTTCGACGCGGTGATCGTCACCGGGCGCGGCGGGGCGCTGGAGAACAAGGCCGACCCGGACCGCGTCGTCTTCGCCGAGCACCTGGTCAGGCCGATAAACCCGCTGAAAGACCTGGCAGCTTTCTTCGAGCTCCGAGCCCTGCTTAAAAAGCTGAAACCGGAAATAGTGCACACCCATTCCTCCAAGGCCGGCATCCTGGGGCGCCTCGCGGCGGCCTCCGCCGGCGTGCCTGTGATCGTGCACACCTTCCACGGCTTCGGTTTCCATCCGCTGCAGAATTTCATGAAGCGGGGCCTTTACGTCCTGCTGGAGCGGCTCTGCGCGCCGCTCAGCGCCGCGCTGGTCTTTGTCTCGCGGTCCAATATGGCCACGGCCCGCGCCGCCGCCATCGGCGCGCCGGAGGCTTACCGCCTGATCCGCAGCGGGGTAAAACTCTCTTCCTACCCGGCGCGGATAGACCGGGCGGCCCTGCGCGCCGGCCTGGGCCTGTCGGCGGAAGCGCTCGTGGTGCTCAGCGTCGGCAACGCGAAGCCCCAAAAAAACCCCGGCCACTTCCTGGAAGCCGCGGCACGCCTGGCGCCTGCTTTCCCGGCAGCCCGCTTCGTTTTCGTGGGCGGGGGGGAGGCGCTGGAGGACCTGCGCGCGCAGGCACGGGCGCGCGGCCTGGAAAAGGTCTGCCTCTTCACCGGCTGGCGCGCCGATTCGGCGGACCTGCTGGCCGCCGCGGACATCTTCGCCCTGGTCTCGCTCTGGGAAGGGCTGCCCCGGGCGCTGGTAGAAGCGATGAAGACCGGCCTTCCCTCCGTCTGCTACGCCACCGACGGCGTCACCGACATCCTGAAGGACGGCGAGAACGGCTTCTGCGTGCCGCAGGGCGACCTGGACGCCTTCTGCTCCGCCGTCGGACGCCTGCTCGGGGACGGTGCGCTGCGGGCCCGCCTGGCCGCCGCGGCCGCCGCCGCGGACCTGGCGGAATTCGACATCGATTTTATGGTGCGGCAGCAGGAAGCTCTGTACTCGGAACTGCTGGCCGCCAAGGGGCTCAACTCATGACCGTCTCCGTCTCCGCCGTCATTCCCGTCTTCAACGAGGAGCCTAACCTCGCCGGCCTCGAGGCCGAGCTCTCCGCCGCGCTGGCCGGGCTCAAGCGGCCCTGCGAAGTGATCTGGGTGGACGACGGCAGCACGGACGGCTCCTTCGCCCGCCTGCGGCAGTTCGCGCTCAAGCCCGGACAGCGGGCGCTGCGCCTCGCCAAGAACTACGGCCAGACCGCTGCCCTGGCCGCCGGCATCGCCGCCGCGCAGGGCGAGTGGATAGTCACGCTGGACGCCGACGGGCAGAACGACCCGGAGGACATCGCGCGCCTGCTGGCGGCCGCCGCCGCAGGGCCCGACGTGGTGAGCGGTTGGCGCCGCGACCGCCGCGACGCCTTTTTCACGCGCATCCTGCCTTCCCGCGCGGCCAACGCCGTCATCTCCGCCGTGACGGGGGTCAGGCTTCACGACTTCGGCTGCACGCTAAAGGTCTACCGGGCCTCGCTGCTGAAAGCGGCCGACCTCTACGGCGAGATGCACCGCTTCCTGCCGGCCATCCTCGCGTACGCCGGCGCGTCGGTCACCGAGCTAGAGGTCAACCACCGCCCCCGCCGCGCGGGCCTCTCCAAGTACGGCCTGCTGCGCACTTTCAAGGTGGTGCTCGACCTGCTCACCGTGAAATTCATGGGGGACTTCATCACCAAGCCCATCTACCTGTTCGGGGGGCTGAGCTTCGCGCTGCTCGCATCTTCGGGCGCTATGGCCGGCTACACGCTCTACAACAAGCTCTACAACGGCGTCTTCGTCAAGGACCAGCCCCTCTTCCTGCTGGCCATCTTCTTCGCGCTGGTGGCGGTGCAGTTCGCCGCGCTGGGGCTGCTGGCCGAAGTGCTGATCCGCACCTACCACAGTTCCAGCCGCCGCCCGCCCTACACGGTGGCCGAAGAAGCCGGCCCCGTCCGCCCCTAGCGGTTGACTATTCCCCGTATAGTTGATATCTTATTGTTCTTATGCAGGAGAAGGACCCATTTGTTTTCAAGTACGAGGACGTCGTGGCCGCAGGCGGCCACGACATCAGGCTCGCGCCCGAGCCGGCCCTCTTCGCCGACGCCTTCGAGAACCCCGCGGCGCTGAAAAAACTGGAGATAGAACTGATTCTTTCCGTCGGGGGGGACTCGGTGCTGGCGGAGGGCGTGGTCAGGGCCGAGCTGCAGTTGGAGTGCTCCCGCTGCGGCGAGCCGCTGACCCGGACCTTCGAGGACTCTTTTGACGAGGTCTACCCGGATACGGTAGAATATATAGATACGCGCGAAGTTATACGCGAAACGGCCGGCATCCTCTCGCCCATCAAGGTGCTGTGCGCGGAGGACTGCAAGGGCCGTTGCCTGGTCTGCGGGACCAACCGCAACAAAAAACCGTGCGGGTGCCGGCAGGAGAAGTCCGGTTCTTTCGAGGCGCTCAAGGATTTCAAGCCGGGACATCCCGGCGGAAAATAGAAGCTTTAGTATATTAAAGAGGTGCAACCATGCCTAACCCTAAACGTAAACACACACCGATGCGGCGCGACAAGCGCCGCGCGCAGAACTGGAAGCTGGAAGTGAAGTCCCTGTCGCCCTGCGGCCAGTGCGGCGCGCTCCGGCTGCCCCACCGCGTCTGCCCTTCCTGCGGTTCCTACAACGGCAAGATCGAAGTGGCCCAGAAAGCCCCGAAAGGCGAAGAGGGAAAAGAGCAGAAATAAGCCGCCGGGGAGCAAATGCGAATAGCACTTGACGCTCACGGCGGGGATTTCGGCCTGAAGCCCAACATAGAGGGCGCCCTGCTCGCCGCCAAAAAGCTGGACCATGAGGTCATCCTCGTGGGCCGCGACCCCGAGATCCGGGAAGAGCTGCGCCGCCTCGGCGCGGCCGACCCGGAGCGGATACGCATTGTCCACGCCCCGCACACAGTGGACATGGCCGGCGAGCCGGTGGCCGAGTGCCGCTCCAAGCCCGACTCGTCGCTGATGATCGGGGCCGGGCTGGTGCAGGAGGGCAAAGCGGACGCCTTCATCTCCGCCGGCAATTCCGGCGCCGTGATGGTGGCCGCGATGCTTAAGCTCAAGCGCATCCCGGGCGTGATCCGCCCGGCGCTCGCGGCCCCGCTGCCGACGCTGAAAGGCACCTGCGTGCTGCTCGACGCCGGCGCCAACATGGACTGCAAGCCCTGGCACCTGGCGCAGTTCGCCGTGATGGGCTCGGTCTACATGAAGTCGCTTTTTAAAATAGAGAACCCCTCCGTGGGGCTGCTCTCGATAGGCGAGGAGGAGACCAAGGGGAACGCCCTGGTGCAGGAAACCCTCCCTCTCATCAAGAGCATGGGCGTCAACTTCTACGGCCCGGTGGAAGGGCGGGACATCCCCGAGGGCCTCACCGACGTGGTGATAGCCGACGGCTTCACCGGCAACGTCGCGCTCAAGCTCTACGAGGGCACCGCGAAAACGGTTTTCAGGATGCTCAAAGAGCAGATCATGCGCAAGTTCACCTACAAGATAGGCGCGATGCTGATGCGCAAGCTCTTCGCCGACATGAAGGTCAAGATGAGCGTGGATATTTACGGCGGCGCCCCGCTGCTCGGCGTCAACGGCGTGGTAATGGTCTGCCACGGCAAGATCACCGCGAACGCCGTCTACAACTCCGTGCGCGTCTGCGGCGAGCTCGCGTCCGCCGGCATGGTGACCCACATCAAGAAGCAGATGGAGCAGGTCAAGGACAAGATCTCGGAAGCCAGGGAGCAGGAAGCATGAAGCGCCTGGAAGGAAAAACAGCGCTGGTGACCGGCGCCGCCCGCGGCATAGGCCTGGAGATAGCGGCGGCCTTCGCCGCCGAGGGAGCCGCGGTGGCGGTGGCGGACCTGTCGCAGGAAGAGAGCGCGGCCGCGGCCGCGGAGATCGCCGCGAAGACCGGCGCGCGGGCCATCGGCCTCGGCCTGGACGTCACCAAAGAGGCGGACTGCGAGCGGGCCATCGCGGAAACCGAAAAGGCCTTCGGCAAGGTGGACATCCTCGTCAACAACGCGGGGATCACCAAAGACAATTTAGTGCTGCGCATGAAAGAGGCGGATTTCGACGCGGTCATCGGCGTCAACCTGAAGGGGGCCTTCCTGATGTCGAAGGCCGCCGCGAAGCTGATGCTCAGGGCCCGCGCGGGGCGGATCATAAATATCTCCTCCGTGGTCGGGCAGAGCGGCCAGGCCGGCCAGGCCAACTACTCGGCCTCCAAGGCCGGGCTGATCGGGCTCACCAAGTCGCTCGCGCGGGAGTTCGCCCCGCGGCAGGTGCTGGTCAACGCGGTGGCGCCCGGCTTCATACGCACGCGCATGACCGACGGCCTCAAGGACGAGGCGAAAGCGAAGATCTCGGAGATGATACCGCTTGGCCGCATGGGCGAGCCCGGCGAGGTGGCCAAGGCCGCCCTGTTCCTGGCCGGCGACGATTCGGCCTACATCACCGGGCAAGTGCTCGCCGTCAACGGCGGGCTGTACATGTGATTTAGCGGATTCAAACTTAGCAGGAGGGACTACCCAATGGCAGAGAACCTGGAAGAGAGAGTTAAGAAGATCATCACCGAGCAGCTGGCCGTGGACGCGGCCGAAGTCACCCCGCAGGCCCAGTTCGTACAGGACCTCGGCGCCGACTCCCTCGACACCGTCGAGCTGGTCATGGCCCTCGAAGAGGAATTCGACATCGAGATCCCGGACGAGGACGCCGAGAAGATCCGCACCGTCGGCATGGCCGTGGACTACATCAAGGAAAAATCCGGGAAGAAAGACTAAGCACCCGTGTCCTCCCTTGAAGAAGTAATCGGCTACAGATTCAGGGACAAAGAGCTGCTGGCGGAAGCCCTCACGCACACGTCTCACGCGAACGAGAGCGGCTCTCCGCGGCACAACGAGCGCCTTGAGTTCCTGGGCGACAGCGTGCTCGGGCTGGTCGTCTCCTATTATCTGTTCCTTAAGAACCCCTCTGAAAACGAGGGGTTTCTTTCTGACACCAAGGCCGCGATAGTCTCCGGCGCCAACCAGGCCCGCTGGGCCGAAAGCCTCGGGCTGGGCCGCCACCTGCGGCTGGGCGCAGGAGAGCAGCTAAGCGGCGGGAGCCGCTCGCAGACCATCCTGTCAGACGCCATGGAGGCCCTGCTGGGCGCGATCTACCTCGACGGCGGCCTCGAGCACGTGGAAAAGATCGTCATCCCCTGGCTGGAGTCGCAGGCCTTCGAAGCGCTGGCGGTGAACCATAAGAAGGCGCTGCAGGAACTGATCCAGAAGCGCCACAAATGCCCGCCCGACTACGAGCTCATGTCCGAATCGGGCCCGGCCCACGAGCGCCTCTTCACCGTGCGCGCCTGCCTGGGCAAGAAGACCCTGGGCCTGGGCTCCGGCAAGACCAAGAAGGAAGCCCAGCAGGCCGCCGCTAAGAACGCCCTGGACTACCTGGCCACCCACGAGATCCACAAGCACGAGATCTGACACGGCTATGACCACGAAAGCCAGCCAGAACGCACCCTTCCCCGGCAGCGGGGAAAGTTCCGACGCCGAGTTCTCGGGCCTGAAGTACTCCGGGGCCGCCTCCGGGCTCCGCTTCGACGGCTGCCTGTTCAGGAACTGCGATCTCACCGGGGCGGAGTTCCGGGACTGCCGGTTCACCGACTGCGCTTTCGAGAGCTGCAACCTCAGCCTGGTGCGCCTCCCGCGCACCGCGCTCTCGGGCCTGCGCTTTAAAAGTTCCAAGCTGACCGGCGTGAACTGGGCCGAGGCCGCCTGGCCGCGCATCAAGTTGCCGGGAGCGCTGAAGTTCGAGGACTGCGTCCTCTCGGACGCCTGCTTCCTGGGCCTGCATCTCAGGGAGGCGGTCTTCGCCGGCTGCCTGGCCAAAGGCGCCGACTTCCGCGAGGCGGACCTGGAGGACGCCGACCTTACGCGCACGGACTTTTCCGGGGCGCTCTTCGTCGGCACCAACCTTTCCGGAGCCGACCTCAGCGGCGCCCGCAATTACGCCATCCGCGCGGCCGAGAACAAGCTGAAGGGCGCGAAGTTCTCGCTGCCCGAGGCGATGGCGCTGCTCTACTGCATGGACATCAAGCTAGTGTAAGGGGGAAACTATGGGAGCCAGAACCATCAAGACGCGCGAGGGCTTCGACTCAGAGCTGAAGCCGGGCGAAGGCTGCTTCGCGCTCTTCTACTCGGCCTGGTGCCCGTTCTGCACCAGCTTCATGGCCGCCTACGACGGGGAAGCTAAAGCAGGCGGAGGCGCATACATCAAGGTCTGCACCGACGACCTGCCCGAGCTGGAAGACCGCTTCTCCGTCGAGGTGGTGCCCACCGTGCTCTATTTCAAGGACGGCAAGCTGGCGCGCCGCCTGGACGGCGTGCTGGGCCGCGGCCTCAGCGCCGACGGGCTGCGCGCTTTCGTGGCGGCCTGCGCCGCCCCGGGGAAGGGGAGATAGCATGAAGGCCGCGCTCAGCCTGACCGCCCTTTGCCTCTTAGCCGCGCCGGCCCGCGCGGCCGGCCCCCTGGACGGCAGGCCTACCGCCGCGGCCGAAGCGGACCTGCGGGCTCCGGGGGCTGAACTCGTGGAGATAGATGGCTTCGTCGCTCCCGACGGCGACATCCCGTGCAAAGGCAAGTCCTTCTCCAACGCCTGGCACTACAAGTTCTACGTCCCCGGTTCCGGGGAGTGGCTGATAGTCAACGCCTGCGGCGATAATTTCATAAACGCGGCCAAGCATTTTCCCTACATGAAGGCCGACGAGCCCGACAAGAAGCTGCCCTACACCCTGGCCTCGCCGGCGGCGGTGCTGAAGAAGCTCAAGGACGAGGGTCTTTTCGACCCCGCGCCCAACCCGTTCAGCCGCGACATACAGCTGAAGGCCCGCATGCTTCCTGAGAAGCAGGGGCGCCCCGCCGGCTGCTATTGGACCGTCTCCCAGGGCAAAGCCAGGGCGATCACCGATTGCGCGGCCGGGCAGGCCTGGAAGATCACCGCGCCCGCCGGCAAGGCCAAGGCCGCGGCCGGCTCGCTGCAGCCGGCGGTCAAGGGCAAGGATACTGCGGGCCGCTACGCCAGCCTGGCCGTGGACTACATGGGCAAAAAAGTCCCGGGCTCCAGGCTGGTCATGGTAGAAACGCTCGCCGACCGCACCGGCAGCGCAAAATGCATAGACCCGAAGGACGGCTGGGCCTTCGTTTTCGCCTCCCGCACGGCCGGCGTCTCCGTCTTCGGGGGCTGCCGCGGCAAGACCTCGGTGGAGCTGACGGATTTCGACAACAAGCACCCCGTGGACGTGAACGCGCTGGACACCATCATCCTGCCTTTCAGGGACAGCGACGCGGCCCTGGCCCAGGTGCCCAAGGACTGCGTGGGCGCGCACCCGACCGTCGCCATGAAGCTCGCCAACTACAAGGCCGGGCATTCGCCGGCGGCGGGCCGCAGCCAGCTCTGGACCGTCAACTGCGGCTCCAGGAAGTTCCACGTGGACGCCAACACCGGGCAGCCTGTGCCGGTGGACGTAAAGACCGGAAAATAGAGAGGACCCTCATGAAGATCACAAAACAAAAGACCAAAGCGGCCGGGCTGGCCGGAGTGATAAAATTCGTGGAGAAGCGGACGGCTGAAAAGAGCTCTACCCTGGCCATCTTCGACCTCGACGGGACGCTGTTCGACAACCGCACCCGCACCATCTTCATCCTGCGCGAGATCTCGGAAAAGTTCGACAGCCGCGTACCGGCGCTGGCCGCCGCCTTCTGCAAGTTCCGCAACCTCTCCATAGTGGATTACAGCCTCGACGTTACCCTGGCCCGCCTGGGCGTGAAGGCCCGGCTGGAGATAGAGTTCATCAAGCAGGAGTGGGCGAAGCGCTTCTTCTCCGACGAATACCAGAAGTACGACATGCCGCTGCCCGGCGCCAAGGCTTACGTGGAGCGCGTGCACAAGGCCGGCGCCACGGTCATCTACCTGACCGGCCGCGACGTGGGCCGCATGCTGGTGGGCACCACCGAGGTGCTGCGCCTCTACGGCTTCCCGGTGGGCGTGGCCGGCACGATGACCATCGTGAAGAAGGAGTTCGAGCAGGACGACGAGATCTTCAAGAAGGAAGTCAGCGAATACATAGACCGGCTGGGCGAGGTGGCCGCGGTCTTCGAGAACGAACCGGCCAACTCCAATATCCTGCACGCGCGCTTCCCGGCGGCGGCCTCGTTCTTCGTCGAGACGCAGCACCGGCCCGGCGCCCCGGCCCTGGCCGCGGGCATCACCCGCCTGAAGGATTTCAAGTAACCGTGGAGGTCCGCGTCATCCTGGCCAGGCCCCGCAACCCCGACAATATCGGGGCGGCTGCCCGCGCTATGGCCAACTTCGGTCTGAAGGAGCTAGCCCTGGTGAACGCCTTCCCCAACGACTGGGGGGAAGCCGTGCGCACCTGGCGGGCCGAGGCCTCGGTCTCGGCCATAGGCGCGATGGACGTGGTTAACGCCGCCCGCCTCTGCGCCTCGGTACCGGAAGCCGCAGAAGGCTGCGACCTGCTGCTGGGCACTTCCTCGCTGCATTTCCTCAACCCGGAGCGCGACGTGGTGCTGCTGAAGGACGCCGCGGCCTTCGCCGGTGAACGCGGGGCAAAAAAGATAGCGCTGCTGTTCGGCGCGGAAAAGACGGGCCTCACCCGCGAAGAGCTCTCCTTCTGCTCCGCCGTGGTCAACATCCAGACCTTGCCGGACCAGCCGTC
This sequence comes from Elusimicrobia bacterium GWC2_64_44, assembly GCA_001799845.1. GTDB lineage: Bacteria > Elusimicrobiota > Elusimicrobia > Elusimicrobiales > UBA9959 > UBA9959. The sequence continues at coordinate 126,665 of MGUG01000030.1, forward strand.
CATGAACCTGGGGCAGGCGGTAGCCGTGGCCTGCTACGAGCTGGCAGGCAGGCCTCTCCCGGAACCGCGCGCCGGGCGCAAGAGCGCGCCGCCGGCCCCGCCGGCGGAAATAGCCCGCGTGGCGGACCTGGTCTCCGAAAAGTTATGCCGGGAAGGGGCTAAGCACTGGGCGGGCGCGGCGCAGCTGCGCGAGATCCGCCAGGCCCTGCTGGACGCCCGTCTCACCAAGGGCGCGATGACCGCGCTCAAGCTCCTGCTTAAAGACAAATAAAGGTCAGGACCCGAGGAGGTCCCGCACGCCCCTGTAAGCGCCGGAAGGCACGTTGGGCCGCGCGAGCATCAGGTATTGCTCGCGCGTCATCGGGGGAGAGGGGAAGAGGGAGAACAGCGGCAGCAGCGGGCGGAAGAAGACCCGCGGCAGCCCGAGCACAGGGCGGCGCACGCCGGCCCCGGCCAGCGCCGCGGACAGCAGTTCCCTGAAAGTCAGCACCTGGTCTCCGCCGAGCTCGAAGAGTTCGTTCTTTACCGCGGGGTCCTCGGCGGCCCGCGCGAAGCAGGCGGCCACCGTGGCCGCGGCCACCGGGGCGACCCGGGCGTCCGAGGGGGCGGCGAAAACCGGCAGGAAGCGCGCGAGCGCCTTCAGGTCCTGCGTGAGGCGCTGGCCTTCCCCGGTTATAAAGGAGGGCCGGAAGATCACGTAAGGCAGGGCAAAAGACCGCACGGCCTCTTCCCCGGCGTACTTGCTGCGCTGGTAAGCGGAGGGGGAATCCGGCGCCGCGCCGAGCGCAGACATCTGGATGAATTTTTTCACGCCTGCCGCGCGCGCCCCGGCGAGCAGGCGGCGGGTGTACTCTTCGTGCACCAGGAAAAAACCGGCCCCGGGGGTTTCGCGGATAACGCCCAGCAGGTTTATCACCACCTCTGGCGCCGCGGCCGAGACCAGCCCGGCCAGGTCTTCGGTGAACGGGGGGAACTCTCCCTTTACGCCGGCGCTCCTGAATTTTCCGGGTTCCCTCGAGGGCAGCACGAGGTCGTGCCCGGCCAGGCGCTTCAGCAGCGCCCCGCCCACGAAACCGCCCGCTCCCGCTATGAATATTCTCATTAGCGCTTAAATTATATAATATGGGAAAGAGCCCGCAGCCGCGGGCCTCTGCGGGGTTAACTTAATCGGACATTTTTGGTAGAATTAAACTGATGCGCCAGTACCTGCCCTTCCTTTTTACCGCCGCCTTCGGCCTCGCCGTGGCGGGGGGCATGATCGCGCTTTCCATACTCTTCGGGCCCAGCAAGAAGACGCCGGTAAAGCAGGAACCCTTCGAGTGCGGCATGCCGCCGGCCATGGAGCCGCGGGGCATGGCGCGGGTGAACTTCTACCTGGTCGCCATCCTCTTCGTGATGTTCGATATAGAAATCGTCTTCCTCTACCCGTGGGCCGTCTCTTTCAGGCAGCTCGGCCCCTCCGCCTTCTACGCCATGGCCGCCTTCCTGGCGGTGCTCTTCGCGGGCCTGGTCTACGCCGTTAAGAAAGGAGCCCTCGAATGGGACTAGAGACCGTCTTCGGCCATTCCTACCTGACCACGCGCCTCGACGAGGCCGTCAACTGGGGCCGCAAGTATTCCTTCTTCCAGTATCCTTTCGTCACGGCCTGCTGCGGCATGGAGTTCATGTCCGTCTGGGCCTCCACCTACGACATAGCCCGCTTCGGCGCCGAGTACCCGCGCTTCTCGCCGCGCCAGGCCGACGTGCTGTTCGTCGTCGGCACCGTCAACGAGAAGCTGGCCCCCGTGCTCAAGCGCGTCTACGACCAGATGTGCGAACCCAAATGGGTGGTCTCCTTCGGCGTCTGCGCCACATCGGGCGGCTTCTACGACAATTACGCCACCGTGCAGGGCATAGACAAGATCATCCCGGTGGACATCTACATCCCCGGCTGCCCGCCGCGCCCCGAGGCCGTCCTCGACGCGCTGGTGAAGCTGCAGGAAAAGGTGGCCAGGGAATCGGTCCTCGACCGCAAATATAAATGAACAGCTACCTGCTAGGCACCTTCCGGGCCAAGTTCCCCGACGCTACACTGGAGACGCACGCCTTCCGCGGCGACGAGACCGTCACTATAAAGAAGGAGGCGCTGGCGCTGGCCGCCGCCTGGCTGCGCGACGACCTCGGCTTCGACTTCCTGATGGACCTGACCGCAGTGGACTACCTGCCGCGAGAGCCCCGCTTCGAGCTGGTCTGCCACCTGTACTCGTCCAAGCACAACTACCGCCTGCGCCTGAAGTGCCCGGTGGGCGCCGAGGACCCGCAGGTCGACTCGCTCACCGGAGTCTGGTCCGGGGCCAACTGGTTCGAGCGCGAGGTCTACGACATGTTCGGCCTGAAGTTCCGGGGCCACCCCGACCTGCGCCGCATCCTGATGTACGACGGCTTCGAAGGCTACCCGCTGCGCAAGGACTACCCCCTCAAGAAGCGCCAGCCGCGCATAGCCCACAGGGATTAAGCTTTAATGGAAACCAAGAAGCAGGAACTGCCCAAGAACTGGACCCTCGAGAACCTCGAGGACGGCCGGCTCGTGCTGAACATGGGCCCGTCGCACCCGGCCATGCACGGCATCGTGCGCGTGCTGCTGACCGTGCAGGGCGAGCGCGTGGTGGATTCCGACGTGGAGATAGGCTACCTGCACCGCGGCTTCGAGAAGACCTGCGAGAACGTCACCTACAACCAGTGCGTGCCCTACACCGACCGCCTGAACTACGTCTCGCCGTTCATCAACAACGTCGGCTTCGCGCTGACCGTGGAAAAGCTGATGGGCATAGAGACGCCCGCCCGCTGTCAGTACATCCGCGTGATAATGAGCGAGCTCTCGCGCCTGACCGACCACCTCACCTGCCTCGGCGCCAACGCCATGGAGCTGGGCGGCTTCACCGTCTATTTCTACCTGATCAACGCCAGGGAAGCCCTGTACCGGCTGACCGACTCCGCCGCCGGCGGCCGCGTCACGCCGGCCTACACCCGCGTGGGCGGCCTCTCGCGCGACCTGCCCCCGGATTTCAAGAAGAACACCGCCGAGGTGCTCAAGACCGTGCGCCGCAACCTGGCCGACGCCGACGCGCTGCTGACGCGCAACCGCATCTTCTACGACCGCCTGCGCGGCACCGGCCACATCTCCAAGGAGGACGCGGTCGCCCTGTCCTTCACCGGCCCCGTGCTGCGCTCCACAGGCGTGCCGCTGGACGCCCGCAAGGCCACGCCCTACCTGGTCTACGACCGCTTCGATTTCGACATCCCCGTCGGCTCCGAAGGCGACAACTACGACCGCTACCTGGTGCGCATGGAAGAGATGCGCCAGAGCATGCGCATTGTGGAACAGGCGCTGGCCCAGCTGCCAGAGGGTCCCGTCAACCACCCCGACTACGGCGTGATCCTGCCGCCCAAGGAAGAGGTGTACGGCAATATCGAGGCGCTGATGGCCCATTTCAAGCTGACCTTCGAGGGCGTGAAGCCGCCGAAGGGCGAGGTGTACCAGGCGGTGGAAGGCGGCAACGGCGAGGTGGGCTTCTACCTGGTCAGCGACGGCAGCGGCAACCCGTGGCGCCTGCGCGTGCGCCCGCCGTGCTTCCCGCTCACCGGCGGGCTGTCGCAGATGATCAAGGGCGCCTACATCGCCGACATCGTTTCCACGTTCGGCCAGGTCAACATGATCGGCGGGGAGCTGGAGCGCTGATGGCCTTCAAACTGACCGAGGAATTCAAGGCCAGGGCCGAAAAGGTCTGCGCCAAATACCCGCGCCGCGACGCAGCGCTGATACCGCTGCTGCAGGAACTGCAGGCCGAAGCTGGCTATGTGGCCGAGGAAGGGATGGACGAGCTGGCCGCCTTCCTGGGGCTGCCCTACGCCCGCGTAAAAGCGGTAGTCACCTTCTACACGATGTTCAACCGCGAGCCCTTAGGCAAATACCACCTGCAGGTCTGCCGCAACATCTCCTGCCACATGGCGGGCGCGCCCGGCCTGCTCAACCGCCTGCGCGAGAAGCTGGGGATAGAGGAGGGGGAGACCACCAGGGACGGGATGTTCACGCTCTCCGCGGTGGAATGCCTGGGCGCCTGCGGCGCCGCCCCCGTGATGCAGGTGAACGAGGAATATTTCGAGAAGCTCGACGAGGCCAAACTGGACGCGCTGCTGGAAGACCTGCGGCACGGGCGCCGCGTGGCCGGCCGCTAAGATGGACAACATACTGCTTAAAGATAAAGTCTGCGACCTGCCCGGCTATTTCGCCGCGGGGGGCTACAAGCCCCTGAAGAAGGCGCTCGGCCTGAAACCCGCGGACATAATCGAGGAAGTCAAGAAGTCCGGCCTGCGCGGCCGCGGCGGCGCCGGCTTCCCGACGGGCCTGAAGTGGTCCTTCATTCCGAAGGACGCCAAGGGCCCGCGCTACCTGGTCTGCAACGCCGACGAGGGCGAGCCCGGCACTTTCAAGGACCGCGAACTTATTTTAAAGAACCCGCACGCGCTGATAGAAGGCATGGCCATCGCCGCCTACGCCATCGGCGCCGAGACCGGCTACATCTATATCCGCGGAGAGTTCGCGGCGGAGGGAGCGCTGCTGGAGCGCGAGATCTTCTCGGCGCGCGCCAAGGGCTTCATCGGCGCCAACATCCTGGGCTCCGGTTTCAATTTCGAGCTGCACGTGCACCGCGGCGCCGGCGCCTATATCTGCGGCGAGGAGACGGCCCTGCTGGACTCCCTGGAAGGATTCAAGGGCCAGCCCCGCCTGAAGCCCCCGTTCCCGGCGGTGAAAGGCCTGTTCGCCTCGCCGACGGTGATCAACAACGTGGAAACCCTGGCCGCCGTTCCGGCCATCATCGCCGGTGGCGGCGAATGGTACGCCGCCATCGGCACGCCCAAGAGCACGGGCACCAAGCTTTTCTGCGTCAGCGGCCCGGTGAACAAGCCCGGCGTTTACGAGCTGCCGCTGGGCGTCACCTTCCGCGACCTGCTGGAGCAAAGCTGCGGCGGGCTGAAAGAGGGCAAGCGCCTTAAAGCCGTGATCCCCGGCGGCTCTTCCACTCCGGTGCTGACCGCCGAGGAAGCCTGGGCCGTCAAGCTGGACTACGAAGCCCTCGCCACCGCAGGCTCCATGCTGGGCTCCGGGGGCGTGATCGTCATCGACGAGGGCCAGTGCATGGTGAAGCTCCTGCAGGTGCTGGCCCGCTTCTACCACCACGAATCCTGCGGCCAGTGCACGCCCTGCCGCGAGGGCTGCGGCTGGATAGAAAAGATCCTCAACCGCCTCGAGTGCGGGCGCGGCACCAGGAAGGACATAGACACACTCGTCTCGATAGCCGAGGGGATGACGGGCCGCACGATCTGCCCGCTCGCCGACGCCATGGCCATGCCCGTGATAAGCTTCGTCAAGAAATTCCGCGCCGAGTTCGAGGCGCACGCCGCCGGGAAATACTGCCCGCCCGACGCGCCGGTGAAACGCTGATGCCCAAGATAACCATAGACGGGAAAACGCTGGAAGTCGCCAAAGGCACCTCGGTCCTGGAGGCGGCCCAGCTGCTCGGCGTCTATATCCCGCGCTACTGCTACCACCCCAAGCTTTCCGTTTCCGGCAACTGCCGCATGTGCCTCGTAGAGGTGGAGAAGGCCCCGAAACTGCTGACGGCCTGCTCCACCGAGGCCGCCGACGGCATGGTGGTGCGCACCGACAGCGACAAGGTTAAGACCGCCCGCCGCGACGTGCTGGAGTTCCTGCTCATCAACCACCCGCTGGACTGCCCCATCTGCGACCAGGCGGGGGAATGCGGCCTGCAGGACTACTACATGGATTACAGCCGCGCCAAGAGCCGCTTCGCGGCCGAGGACAAGGTCCGCCGCCAGAAGCGCCGCGTACTGGGCCCGCACCTGGTGCTCGACAACGAGCGCTGCATCCTCTGCACCCGCTGCGTGCGCTTCTGTTCCGAGGTGACCAAAACCTCCGAGTTGGACGTCATGGAGCGCGCCGATCATTCCTATATAGATCTGAAAGAAGGCAGGTCCCTGGACAACAACTATACCCTCAACATCGCCGACATCTGCCCCGTCGGCGCCTGGACCTCGCGGGATTTCCGCTTCAAGTCTCGCGTCTGGTTCCTTAAGAAGGCGCCGGTCGCCTGCCTGGGCTGCGCCACCGGCTGCCTGGCGGAAGCCCACCACAACGAGAACGTCATTTACCGCCTGTTGCCGCGCCCCAACGCCGAGACCAATACCTGGCTGTGCGACCGCGGCCGCATGACCTACAAGGCCGTGCAGGCCGGCGACCGCCTGGCCAAGGGCGTTATAAAGAACGGCCTGATAGACCTGGAGCCCGCCCTGCGCGAGGCCGCCACGCGCATAGACGAGGCCAAGGCCGCCGTCGGCGTGCTGGGCTCGCCCTGGCTGTCCGTGGAGGACAACGCCGCGCTGGCCCTGCTGGCGGCCGGGATGAAGACCGCGAACTTCTGCTTCGATTTCAAGTTCGAGACCGGCATCGCCGACGGGATCCTGGTCAACAAGGACCCCTCGCCCAACGCCGCCGGCGCGGCCAGGGTGAAAGCCGTCCGCGGCGGCCTGGAGCTGCAGGCTTTCGCCGCCAAGGTGGCCTCAGGCGAGATCAAGACCGTGCTGGCCGAGGCGCGGGCCGCCGGGCTCATCAAGGACGCCCTTAAAACTTCCGGCGCCAGGCTCATCACCTTCGCCACCAACAAAGGGGATATCCCGGCCGGCGCCTACGCCACCCTGCCCTACGCCTCCTATTTCGAGACGGCGGGAACCTTCGTCAATTACCAGGGCTTCGAGCGCAGGCTCGAGCCCGTAGTGGCGGCGCCGGAAGGCGTGAAGCCATTCTGGGCGGTGGTCAATAAACTGGGCGCCTACAGCGGCGTATTGCTGCGCCTCGATTCTGCGGACGACGCCATGAGGGGGCTGGAGAAGAAATGACGCCCTTCCTGTACGCTCATCAGGACCTCCTCCTTTTCGCCGGCGTCGGCCTGGCCAAGGTGATAGTCTTCATGGGCGGCGTGATGACCTTCGCCGCGCTGCTGACCCTGGCCGAGCGCAAGGTCAGCGCGCTGATGCAGGACCGCGTAGGCCCTAACCGCGCCTCGGTGTTCGGCTTCGCGTTCAACGGCCTGTTCCACCCCATCGCCGACGCCCTCAAGATGATCTTCAAGGAAGACTTCGTGCCGGCCAAGGCGGAAAAGTTCCTCTTCACGCTAGCCCCGTTCTTCGCGATAGCGCCGGTGATAGCGCTGTTCGCCTTCATCCCTTTCGGCGACTACGTGACCGTGCTGGGCTACCGCGTGGACCTGCAGATAGCCGACCTGCCGAGCGCGCTCTTCTTCATCCTGGCCCTCTCGGGCCTGGCCATCTACGGCACCTTCCTGGCCGGCTGGTCAGCCAAGAACAATTTCGCGCTGCTGGGCGCCATGCGCGGCGCGGCGCAGATGATCTCCTACGAGGTCGCCCTCGGCCTGACCCTCGTAGGCCTCCTGATGATCTACGGCACGGCCGGCCTGCAGGAGATGGTGCGCGCCCAGGGCGCGCTGCTGCTGGGCTTCATCCCGGCCTGGGGCGTGGTGCTGCAGCCGTTCGCCTGCGTCCTCTTCCTGATAGCAGCTATCGCCGAGAACAAGCGCACGCCTTTCGACCTGGTGGAGGGCGAATCCGAGATCATCGGCTATTTCATGGAATACAGTTCCATGCGTTTCGCCGGCTTCATGTTCGCCGAATTCCTGGAAATGATAGTGATAGCCATGCTGCTCACCACGCTATTCTTCGGCGGCTGGCAGGTGCCGTATCTTTACGAGGCCGGCTTCACGCTGCCCGGCGGCAGGGCCATACCGCTTGACCATTACATCGTCTCGGCGCTCCAGGTGGGCTCGTTCACGGTAAAGGTCGTTTTCTTCTCCTGGTTCATGCTGATAGTGCGCTGGACACTGCCGCGCTTCCGCTTCGACCAGCTGATGGCGCTGTGCTGGAAAGGCCTGCTGCCGCTGGCGCTGCTCAATATCCTGGCCACCGGCGCCGCGCTGCTGTTTTTGGGAAAACTATGATAAGCGTGAAGAAGGTAAATAACAGGCCGCTGAACTTCCTGGAAAGGATCTACCTCCCCGAGATAGTCCGCGGCATCGCCGTCACCGCGCGGCATTTCTTCACCAACCTCCTGCGCCCCGGGAACATACTGACGGTGCGGTACCCGGAGCAGACCATCCCGCTGCCCGGGGCCGCCAACCAGCGCACCCGCCACCGCCTCAAGCTCCGCGCCGACGGCTCGCCCAAGTGCGTGGCCTGCTTCATGTGCCAGACCGCCTGCCCGGCCTACTGCATACACATCGAGGCGGCCGAGTACGCAGAAAATTCCGTGGAGAAATACCCCGCCGTTTTCGACATCGACCTCTCGCGCTGCGTGGTATGCGGCATGTGCGTGGAGGCCTGCCCCGAGGACGCCATAGCGATGGATACCAAGGAGATCCCCGGCGGCGCGCTGACGCGTCGGGACATGCTGCTGACCAAGGAAGACCTGCTGCGGAACCTCCCCGGCGAGCCCTCCCTGCTGGGCGCCTCCAACCGCCTGGCCAACGAATACCTGGAGGGCAAGAAATGATAGCCGCCGCCGTCTACGCCTTAGGCGCCCTGGCCGCGCTGGCCACGCTGCTGATGCTGTTCCAGCGCAACCCGGTGAAGGCCGCCATGCTGATGCTGACCGCGCTGCTGGCCACCGCCGGCATTTACCTGGCGCTCAGCGCGCAGCTGCTGGCCGCGCTGCAGATCATCCTCTACGCCGGCGCCATCATGACGCTTTTCATCGTCGCGCTCACGGTGCTGCCGCAGGCCTGGCGCGACCACCCGGCCCGCGCGCCCTTCATAAAAGTGCTGGGCCTGGCCGCCGCGGCCGTGATCCTCACCGAGCTGGTGCAGGCCGCCGCCGCGCTTAAGACAGCCGTCCGGCCAACCGGCTTCTCCGAAACCGGCGCGCTGGCCCTGGCGCAGCAGCTGTTCGGCCGCTTCGCTTTCCAGTTCGAGCTGCTCTCGCTGGTGATACTCGCCTCCATCGTCGGGGCCGTGGCCCTGGCGGCCAAGAGGAGGGACGCGTGAGCGCTTACAACCTGGCGGCCCTGAGCTTCCTGCTCTTCGCGCTGGCCGCGGCCGGCTTCCTGACCTGCGGCTCCCTGGTGCGCATGCTGATGTTCCTGGAGCTGATGCTCAACGCGGCCAACCTGGCGCTGGTGGCCCTGAACCCGCAGCCCGCCTCGCAGGCCTACGCCGTGATGCTGTTCGCCATAGCCGCCGCCGAGGCCGGCGTGGGCCTGGCCATCCTGATCACCCTGGCGGCCAATTTCAAGACGCTGCAGGCCGAGAACATAAAGGAGCTGAAGGGCTGATGGAAGGCAACTACTACCCGCTCCTGAAATGGATCCTGGCCGCCCCGCTGGCCGGCTTCCTGCTCAACGGCTTCTTCGGGAAGAAATTCCTCGGAGAGAAGGCCGGGGGGATAGCCGGCTCGCTGGCCATCCTGGTCTCCTTTATCTTCGCGGCGCTGTCCTTCTCCGACCTGCTCAACCTGCCGCCCGAGAACCGGCTGCTGCGCGACACGCTGTTCAACTGGATCTCGGCCGGCACCTTCACCGTGGACGCCGCCTTCCGGTTCGACCCGCTGTCGGCGGTGATGGCGCTGATAGTCACCGGCGTCAGCTTCCTGATCCACGTCTATTCTACGGGCTACATGAAAGGCGACGCCGGCTACAACCGCTACTTCGCCTACCTCAACCTCTTCGTGTTCTTCATGCTGACGCTGGTGCTGGCCGACAACCCGCTGGTGATGTTCGTCGGGTGGGAAGGCGTGGGCCTGTGCTCGTACCTGCTCATCGGCTTCTGGTACGAGGACCCCGAAAAGGCCACGGCCGGCAAGAAGGCCTTCATCACCAACCGCGTCGGAGACGCGGGATTCCTCCTCGGCCTGATGCTGCTGTCGGGCATCTTGGCCGCCAACAACGTCATCGGCATGGACTTCGAGACGCTCAAGGCCTCCGCCAGCCTGCTGAGCGGCTACAGTTTCTTCGGAGTGGGCGCCGCCACCCTGATCTGCCTGCTGCTGTTCTTCGGGGCCACCGGCAAGTCGGCCCAGTTCCCGCTGTACGTCTGGTTGCCCGACGCCATGGCCGGCCCCACGCCGGTCTCCGCCCTGATCCACGCCGCCACCATGGTCACGGCCGGCGTCTACATGCTCGCGCGCCTGAGCTTCCTCTACGAGCTGGCCCCGAGGGCGCTAGAGGTGGTGCTCCTCGTCGGCTGCTTCACCGCTTTCTTCGCGGCCGTCATCGGCCTGGTGCAGAAAGACATCAAGAAGGTGCTGGCCTATTCCACCGTCAGCCAGCTCGGCTACATGTTCATGGCCGCCGGCGCCGGAGCCTACGCGGCCTCGGTGTTCCACCTGGCCACGCACGCCTTCTTCAAAGCCCTGTTGTTCCTGGGCGCCGGCTCGGTGATACACGGCATGAGCGGCGAGCAGGACCTGTCCAAGATGGGGGGGCTGAAGAAGGAAATGCCAGTCACCTTCCTGCTGGTGGCCGCCGGCTGGCTCGCCATCGCCGGCGTGCCGGGGCTGTCCGGCTTCTACTCCAAGGACCTCATACTCGAGAAAGTTTTCGAGCACGGCGGCGGGTTCGTCTGGGGCGTCGGCGTGCTGACCGCCGGCCTGACCGCCTTCTACACCACGCGCCTCTTCGTGCTGGCCTTCCTGCGCAGCAAGCGGGGCCACGGCCACGCGCACGAGTCCCCGCTCTCCATGACGCTGCCCATGGCCGCCCTCGCGCTGCTGGCAGTCGGCGGGGGCTTCTTCCTTAAAGAGCGCCTGTTCGTCTTCCTGGACCCTTCCTTCGTGCCGGTCCACGGCCATACGCCGCAAGCGCTGCGCCTGATGATGGTCTCCGTCGCGGCCGGCGTCTCGGGCATAGTGACCGCCTTCTTCCTTACCTTGCCGGGGCCGGCGGCCGCTATGAAGGCCGCCCTGCCGCGCGCTCACGCCCTGGCCTTCAACAAATTTTACGTCGACGAGCTCTACGCCCTGCTCCTCCTCAAGCCGCTGCGCTACGCCGCGGACAAGGTGCTCTACGCGCTGGTGGACGCGGGCCTGATAGACGGCCTGCTGGTCAACGGCGCAGCCAAGGCCTCCTACAGCGCCGGCAAGGCCCTGGCACGGGCCCAGAACGGCCGGCTGGATATTTACGCGCTGATCTTCGCCCTGGGCGTGGCCGCCATGCTGCTCTGGATCATTTAAATGGAACTGCTCACCAACCCGCTTTCACTCACCGTGCTCCTGCCCGCCCTGGCGGGCCTGGGCATCTTCGCCATCCCGCGCGGTAACGCCGCCGCGCTGAAGGGCTACGCCCTGGCCGCCTCCCTGGTAATTTTCGCGCTCTCGCTGCGCCTCTGGGCGGGCTTCAACCCGGACCTGGCGGCCATGCAGTTCGCGCTGGACAAGCCCTGGCTGCCGTCCTTCGGCATCAGCTACTCGGTAGGTCTCGACGGCATCAGCCTGCTCATGGTCCTGCTTACCACCTTCCTGATGCCGGTCTCGGTGCTGGCCTCGTTCAATTACATCAAGGAGAGCCCTCGCGCCTACTACGCAGCCCTGCTGTTCCTGGAGGCGGGCATGGTGGGCGTGTTCGCCGCGGCCGACCTGTTCGTCTTCTTCCTGTTCTGGGAGGCCATGCTGATACCGATGTACTTCCTCATCGGCGTCTGGGGCGGCCCGCGCCGCGTCTACGCGGCCCTCAAGTTCTTCATCTACACCATGGCCGGCTCGGTGCTGATGTTCGCGGCCATCCTGTGGGTGGCCGCCGCGCACCATACCGCGACCGGCGCGTGGACCTTCAATATCCCGGCCCTCTACGCGGGCGCCCTGACGGTGCAGGCCCAGTTCTGGCTGTTCGCCGCCTTCGCGCTGGCCTTCGCGGTGAAGGTGCCGCTGTTCCCGTTCCATACCTGGCTGCCCGACGCGCACGTCGAGGCCCCGACGGCGGGCTCCGTGCTCCTGGCCGGCGTGCTGCTGAAGATGGGCGTATACGGCTACCTGCGCCTGGCGGTGCCCATGTTCCCGCAGGCCGCGCAGACCTTCGCCCCGTGGCTCGCGGGCCTCGGCGTGGTCGGCGTGATCTACGGCTCGCTCGTGGCCTGGAGCCAGCGCGACATGAAGAAGATGGTGGCCTACTCGTCGGTGGCCCACCTCGGCACGGTGATGCTTGGCGTGATGGCCTTCGAGCCCGCCGCCGTGGCCGGCGCGGTGCTGCAGATGGTCAACCACGGCCTGTCCACCGGCGCGCTGTTCCTCCTGGTCGGCGTGCTCTACGAGCGGCGCCACACGCGGCTGATAGAGGATTACGGCGGGCTCGCCAAGGTGATGCCCGGTTTCGCCGCGGTGTTCATGATAGTGACGCTTTCTTCCGTCGGCCTGCCCGGCCTCAACGGCTTTATCGGCGAGGTACTGGTGCTGTTCGGCTCTTTCCGCGTGTACCCGTGGCTGGCCGGCGCGGCCGTGGCCGGCGTGATACTTTCCGCCGTGTACATGCTCGGCATGTACCAGCAGGTGGTGTTCGGCCCGCTGCGCCACACCGAGAACAAGATCCTCAGGGACCTGGACCTGCGCGAGTGGCTGTACCTGCTGCCGCTGCTGGTCTTCATAGTGCTCATAGGCGTTCGGCCCAATCCTTTTCTCCGGCCGGTGCTGCCCGCCGTTAACGCCTACATTACCCTGTCCGGGGCCCGGCCGGCCCCGCCGTCGCCTGCAGTGAACATCGCCGTCGGCGGGGAGGAGCGGAAATGACTTTCGATCCCGTAGCTTACGCCTCCGCCGCCCTGGCCGGCCCGCTGCTGCTGGTGCTGGCCGCCTTCTGCTGCCTGCTGCTGCCGCTGTTCTTCAAAGGGCTGCGCGGCGTGCAGGGCATGATCTCCCTTGGCGCAGTGCTCGTGGCGCTGGCCTTCTTCCGCCACGCGCCGCCGGCGCAGTTGGCCCTCTTCAGCGGCGCGCTGCAGGTGTCGCCGCTCTCGGCCTACCTGTGGGCCTTCGCCATGGGCGTTCTCGCGCTCTTCATCGCGCTCTCGCTGGCCAGGCCGCCCGCGCCCGAGGGCAGCGAAGGGGAATACTATTTCCTGGCCTTCATGGCGGTTATCGGCCTCTTGGTAATGATGGCGGCCGGGGACCTGTTCACGGCCTTTATCGCCCTGGAACTGCTGAGCCTGCCGGTCTACGCGCTGGCGGGCATCCGCCGCAGCAAGCCCGGCATAGAGGCGGCCTACAAGTATTTCATGCTGGGCGCCTTCGGCTCGGGCATGACGGTGATGGGCATAGCGGTGCTGAACGCCCTTTACCCGTCGCTGGATTTTGTCTCTTTAAAGGCCGCCGCGCCGGCCGATCCCCTTGCCCTGGCTGGTTTCCTGCTGGTGATGTCCGGCTTCGCTTTCAAGACGGCGCTGGTGCCCTTCCACATGTGGGTGCCCGACGCCTACGAGGGCGCGCCGACGCAGGTTTCAGCCTTCATGGGCGCGGCGGTCAAGGCCGGCGGCGTGGTGCTGCTGTGGCGGGTGTTCAGCCTCTTCGACGGCGGGCCGGTACGGGAGATCTTCTGGTGGCTGACCGTCATTACCGCAGTGTTCGCCAACCTGGCGGCGCTGGGCCAGAGCGGCCTCAAGCGCCTGCTGGCCTATTCCAGCGTAGCCCACGCGGGCTACATCGCGGTGGCTTTCTTCGGCGGTACTCGCGGCTGGGAAGCCGTCCTTTACTACCTGCCGGTTTACGCCATGGCCACTATAGGCGCCTTCGGCGTTACCCTGATACTTGAAAAAGACGAGAAGGGCCCCAAGATAGAAGACCTGGCCGGACTCGGCAGGACCAGGCCCTGGCTCGCGGCCGCCATGGCCGCCTTCATGTTCTCGCTGGCCGGCGTGCCGCCGCTGGCGGGCTTCTTCGCCAAGTTCTACGCCTTCTCCGGAGCGGTGGCGGGGGGCTACACCAGCCTGGTCGTCATAGCCGTTATCATGAGCGCCGTCTCCGTCTTCTACTACCTGCGCGTGACCGTGATCATGTACATGAAGCCCGCGCCTGCCGAGGCCGCGGCCGAGCCCCGCCCCACCGGCCTGGCAGAGGCGGTAGTCTTTCTGATGGCCGCAGGCGTCCTCGCCGCCGGCCTGCTCTCCCGCCCGCTACTCGCCCTTGCTGCCGAAGCCGCCCGCTGGTTCTGAACCAGCGGAACCTAACAAATACGGATCCTATTCCCCGGCCGCTGACGGCCGGGACCTTCCCGCCGGCAGCGAGCCCGCGGGGCCGGATGAGGAACCGCGAGGTTCCGCAGGCGGAAAGAAGTTCATCAAAAAGGGAAACAGCCGCTATGGATAGCGGCAGTATTACTGTAATATTTCCGAAGCAGTGGGGACGTGCCTATGAGAGAAAACCACCTTTGGCTCATAATCGGGGTCTTAACGGCTTTAACGCTGGGGCAGGCCTGCTACATCTACCAGGGGCAGGCGGCGGCCGGCGAGAATTCCGGGCCGCCGGCGCTGCAGCCGGAGATCCACCATAGGCTGCACGCCGAAAAAGCCCACGACGCGCAGTGGGAGGAGTTCGAGAAATGGCGCGCGAAGGTGAGGGAGCAGGTCGGGCGCGGCGCCCCCCTGCTCGAGAGGGACTTCGACGTCTTCTTCAACGACCGCTTCTTTTCCGGGAAGCTGAGCCCGTTCGCCGAGATGGAGCGGATCCGCCGGGACCTGTCCGGCGGCTTCGGCCTGTCCGAGCGGCTCCTCTTCGACGGGTATTGGGACAAGTGGTTCGAGCAGAGGATGCGGCTCGGCGAATTCAAGACCGACGTGCTCAGAACGGATAAGGACGTGACCATCAGCCTGACCATTCCCGGGCTTTCAGAGGAAACCCTTAACATAGACGTGACGGACGAGAGGATAAGGATAGTTTTCAGCGCGCGAGAATCTTCGGAGGAGAAGCTGATAGGCGGCGCCGTGAAAAAAGAAACCTACAGGAGTTTCGTCAAGATCCTGCCGCTGCCGGTGGACTCCGCACCTGGCACCGGCAAGGTCAAGGTGGAGGGGGAGAAAGTAAAGATAAAGTTCGATCGCAGGAAGCCCGACGCCGCCCCGAAAGGCAGCTGACGCGGCAGGAGGACACGGCTATGAAGACCTGTTCAGAAAAATTCGGCCTGCTCCTGGCCCATTTTTTCCTGGGCGAAAGGGAGGCGCTTACAGTCTCAGGGGCCGCCAGGCTAAGCGGCCTGCGGCCCCGCGAGGCGCGAGTGCTGCTGGAAATACTGGCGCAGGAGGGGCTGCTCTGCGCGGGCGGTCAGGGGGAACGCACCTTCCTGGCCGACACGTGGTCGTCCCGCTACAGGTGCTGCCTTAAGGCCTATCGCCGGCAGGTGCGCACAAGTTGAGCTCTGGCACGGAAACACGGGAGGGAAAAATGCTGAGGGATCTGAACGACTGAAGGCTTCGCGATACACGCCGCGGACGGAACGCTCGGCACGTGGAAGACCATATCGCAGACTAAAGCTACGGGATCAAGAAACCGTAGCAAATTAAAAGACCGCCTCTTTAGGCGGTCTTTTAGCTTAGATTATGTATCTATTCGTACAATTAATTGTATTTATAAACGCACACCTCACCGGCGGCATCATTCGGCGGACATCCTAGAGGAAGCCGTTCTCCTTAAGGAATTCTCTGGTTATGCCGGTGGATCTGGCGGCGACGTACTTGCCGAGGATGTCGTATTCGATATTGAGCAGGGAGCCGGGTTTAAGGTTCTTCAGGGCGGTATTGGCCCAAGTGTGGGGGATGACGGCGGCCTTGAAAGAGGCCGGTGACAGGCCGTAGACGGTCAGGCTAATGCCATCCAGCGCCACCGAGCCTTTTTCCACCATGACCGAACCCTCTGTCCGCTCGACCGTTACGATACGGCTGTTGCCTTCATCCCTGACGGCCAGCAGCCGGACGGCGGCGTCGATATGGCCCGTCACGAAGTGGCCGCCCAGCCTGGCGCCCACGGCCAGCGCGCGCTCCAAATTCACCATACTGCCTGTCCTCAGGCCGCCCAAGGTGGTGCGGGAGAAGCTTTCAGGGCTGACGGCGAAGGCGGCCACTCCGGGCTTATGGGAAACCACGGTAAGGCAGGCGCCGTTGACGGCCACGCTCTCGCCCGCGGCCAGCGCCCAGTCCCCGGGCACGGAGACTTCAAGCTTCCCCGGGGAAACCGAGTTAATTTTCTCCACCGCCTCTATGATCCCCGTAAACATCAGTCGAACCTCAGGTCCAGCATCAGATCGGGGCCAGCTTTGGTCACCGAAACCAGGCGGGGCCGCAGGCCCAGCTCCTTGCGCGCCGCGTTGAGCTCATCGGGCCAGACCATGGAATTCTTGGAATCGGTGCCGCCTATGAGCATCGGCGCCACGAAGCAGATGAACCTGTCGGCCAGGCCCTCGCTGACGAAAGAGCCTGCCACCCGGCCGCCGCCCTCCACCAGCACGTGCGCTATTCCCAGCTTGCCCAGCTCCTTCAGCAGCGCCTGCAGCGAAACCCGGCCGTTCTCCGACGGCAGAACCATTATCCTGGCGTTGTGGGGGAATTTCTTCATGGCCGTGACCGAAGCCTTGCGGGTGGTGGCTATCAGCACGCGCTCGTTCTGGAAGATCTGCGCCTTGCGCGGCACGCGGAAAGAAGAATCCAGCGCCACTATCCACGGCTGGCGCAGCACTTTCACGCCGCGCACGTTAAGCCTCGGGTCGTCGGCCAGCAGGGTGCCTATGCCCGCCAGCACCGCGTCGGCCTCGGCGCGCAGTTTATGCGCCTCCAGCCGCGACTCGGGGCTGGAGATCCAGCGCGAACGCCCGGCCGCGTCCGCGATGCGCCCGTCGAGGCTCTGCGCTATTTTCACCGTAACGTACGGCAGGCCGGTACGCATGAACTTATTAAAAGCGGGGTTCAGCGCTTCGCAGTCGCGGCCCAGCACGCCCGCTTTCACCTTGATGCCCGCCCGGCGCAGTATGGCCGCGCCGCGTCCGCTGTGCGCGGGGTTAACGTCTTTGGCGCCGTAATAAACTTCCTTAACTCCGGATCTTATAAGCAGTTCGGTGCAGGGCGGCGTCTTGCCGTAGGTGGAGCAGGGCTCGAGGGTCACGTAGACAGCCGCGCCGGCGGGGCTGGTCTTGCAGGACCGCACGGCGTTCACCTCGGCGTGCGGGCCGCCGTAGCGCAGGTGGGCCCCTTCGCCTATTACCTTGCCGCCCTTAACCAGCACGGCGCCTACCATCGGGTTAGGATGTGCGGCGTAGCGCCCGCGCCGGGCCAGTTCGATGGCGCGGGCCATGTAGCCCTCGTGCCGGTCCATTACAAGTGCTTGAACAGGTTCGCCATCTCTATGGCGCTCACGGCGGCCTCCGCGCCCTTGTTGCCGTGCTTGACTCCGGCGCGCTCTATGGCCTGCTCCAGGTTGTCGGCGGTGATGATGCCGAAGGCCACCGGCACCTTGTGCTTCATCGAGACCGAGGCGATGCCCTTGGCGGTCTCCTGCGCGACGAAGTCGAAGTGGGGGGTGTCGCCTTTAATGACCGCGCCCAGGCAGATGATGGCGTCGTAGGGCCCGGAGGCGAGTTTCTCGCAGACCACCGGTATCTCGTAGGCGCCGGGGGTTTTCACGACGGTGATATCCTTCTCTTCGGCGCCGTGGCGCTTCAGCGAATCCACCGCCCCTTCGAGCAGGCGCCCGGTGATGAAATCGTTGAACCGGGAAACTATGATCGCGAACTTCAGCTTGTCGGCCTTGAAGCCGCCTTCTATGGTTTTCATTTTATTCTCCTTAACCTTCCAGCCCGGGTCTGACGCCGAGCAGATGTCCCATCTTGTCTTTCTTGGTCTTCAGATAGCGCGCGTTGTGCCGGTTTGGATGTATGACCAGAGGCACACGCCCGGCGATCTTCAGGCCGTAGCCTGAGAGGCCGGCCAGCTTCTTGGGGTTATTGGTGATCAGGCGCAGGCGGTGCAGGCCCAGATCGCAGAGTATCTGCGCGCCTATGCCGTAATCGCGCAGGTCGGCGGGGAAGCCCAGCGCCTCGTTGGCGGTAACCGTGTCGTAGCCCTTGTCCTGCAGGCTGTAGGCCTTGATCTTGTTGCCCAGGCCAATGCCGCGGCCCTCCTGCCGCATGTAAAGTATGGCGCCACCGCCTTCCTTGGCTATCAGGCGCATCGCGGCGTGCAGCTGCGGGCCGCAATCGCAGCGCCGGGAGGCGAATACGTCGCCGGTGAGGCACTCGGAATGCACGCGCACCAGCGCCGGGTCGCCGATCTTGCCATAGGTAAGCGCGGCGTGTTCCAGGCCGGTCAGCAGTTCCTTATAGACCGTGATGGTGAAAGTGCCGAACTCGGTGGGGAGGGTGGAAGAGGACATTTTCTCTACCAGCGATTCTTTGCGGCGGCGGTAGGCTATCAGGTCCGCTATTGTGGCCATCTTCAGCTTGTGGCGGGCGGCGAAGCGGGCCAGCTGCGGCAGCCGGGCCATGGTGCCGTCGGGGTTCATGATCTCGCAGATGACGCCGGCGCCCGTGAGGCCCGCCAGGCGCACCAGGTCGGTGCAGGCCTCGGTGTGGCCGGCGCGCGCCAGCACGCCGCCGGTCCTGGCCTTGAGCGGGAAAATATGGCCGGGCCGGGTCAGGTCGCCGGGAAGGGAGGCGGGGTTGGCGAGGATCTTTATCGTGCGCGCGCGGTCGGCGGCGGAGATGCCGGTGGTGACGCCCTTGGCGGCGTCGACGGAGATCAGCCAGTTGGTCTTGAACGGGTCTTTGTTCTCGCGCTCCATCTGGAACAGGTCCAGCGCGGCGGCGCGGTCGGCGGTGAGCGGGGCGCAGATCAGGCCGCGGCCGTGCCTGGCCATGAAGTTTATCTTTTCGGGAGTAGCGAAGCGGCCCGCCATCAGCAGGTCACCCTCGTTCTCGCGGCCCTCGTCGTCGGTGATCACCACCATGCGGCCCCGCTTGACGTCCGCTATGATATCTTCGATGGGGGAGAAAAGTTTTTTTGCCATAAAAAAGCCCCGAAGCTGTCTTCAGGGCTTTAACGCAAGGCGAACGGCAAGCCGTCCTCATGCGTAGGTTCTTCTTTCATCCGGACTACACCGTCGGCCCCGGAATCACACCGGATCTGCTCGTGAGAGCTTGCGGGCTTTACCGCCGGTGGGGAATTTCGCCCCGCCCTGAAGAACTACAGGGATATTATACAACTTTAGTTAAAACAGTTATCAAGGCCTTTGGAGCCGGCCAGGGCCCACTGGCCGACGGCCGTGCCGGTAGAAACGCAGAGGTCGTTGATGCTCGAGTTGAAAACGACCGCTCCGACAGACGGAGGCGACGCCGCCTGCAGGGCGGCGGTGTCCAGGGAACGGGGCATCCAGAAGCCTTCAGCCGTGAAGGTGGACTTGTTTACCCCGGAGCCGAACTGCGCCGTGCCGTTAACGTCCAGCGTAGCCGCCGGGAGAGCCGCGCCTATGCCCACTCGCCCGTCGTTACGGACCAGCAGCGCGCCGCTCTTTACATTGAGCACGTCTTCAGTGCCGGCCAGGCCGCCGCCGAGTACCGTCAGGGAGGAATTGAACAGGGCATAGCCGGCCACGTTCAGTTTAGCCGCGGGGGAGCCGGTGCCGACGCCGGTATAGCCGGTCTGCGTGCTGACATAGAGCGCCGCGCCGGCGCGGTCGCCGCCCACCAGCAGGCTGGACCCGACGTGAAAGCGCTCTTTGGGCGTACCGGTGCTGATCCCGACCCAGCCGCCGGTACCGGTCGAGATAAACACTACCGGCGGGCTGTTCTCAACTCCTACGGCCATGTTCGTCAGCACCCTGAAGAACTCAGGCGGCGCATAGGCGGCGACCTGGGGCACGCCTATTATGAAGCCGCCGCCGTACTTGATGCGGAAAACTCCGGAACCGCCAGTCAGGTTTCCGGAGACGGATCTGTACACCATGTCCTTGGTGACATTGTCCACGCCCAGCGCCGCGATTGCCCCGACGAAGGGATCGGACCAGCTGATAAGGGAATCGCCGCCGAAGTTCGGGTAGAACTGAAGCTCCACGTTCTCGCTGGTCTTCTGGTCCAGCCTCACCGGCCCGCGCACGTGCAGCGCGGCCAGCGGGTCGAACGGATCGTTTAAGCTGTCGGTGCCTACGGAGAGCTTGGAGGTAGCGTAGATGGTGGTGGAGAAAACCACTCCGTCGTAAGTGCCGCCGCCGAGGGCGGTCACGGAAGCGACCACGATGGTCTGGGGGATGGCCGAGGCCGACAGGCCGGTCAGCCCGGCGCCGTTGCCGAAGAAGCCGCCCTGCGCGGTTATGGATGAGACCGCGCTTATCCCGCCTTCTACGGTCAGTGCGTGCGTCGGAGCCAGCGTCCGGATGCCCACCCTGTCGGTGGTCGTACTGACGAAGAAGATGGGATTCGTCGCCGCGGTGCTGACCAGGACGTTGCCTACCACATGAAAGCGCTCCGCAGGGTCGCTTGTTCCTATGCCGAAGCGCCAGTAGGCGAAATCGTCCGAAGTAATGCGGAACACTTCCTGCCCGCCGGCCTCGGAGCTGGTGCCCATCGCCCTGTAGACGAAGTCGCGCTCCCTGCCGAACGCCGTGGGGTACCCCAGGGCGCCCTGGGCCGGCCCGTTGGCCGAGAGGAGGGTGTTTTTCCAGCTCAGGTAGCTGCTCCCGGCGAAACTCTGGAAATCCAGGTGCGCAAGACCGTTCGGGTTGGAGATCTTCATCCACTCGTTCACTTCCAGCGGCGCGTCGGGGTTATTGACCTGCACTCCCACGCGGCCGCCGGTAGTTACGGCAAGACTATAGTTGTTGACCGACACCGCCGTAGCCACGGTGAGCGCGTAATAATGCGCGCCGTTGTCGGCGATGGTAACGCTGGAGCCGGCCAGCCGGAGGTTGCCTGTCATGGTGTCGCCGGCTTTCAGCAGGCGGCTGCTGTCAGTGCCCTGCACGGCCGTCAGCAGCGAGCCGTTACCCACGAAGTAAGGGGCGTCCACTATTCCGGCGCGCACCTTGATGCCGCTGGCCGTGTCCACGCTGTAGCCGGCGCCCATGGTATCCCACGACCAGAAAGTGCCGCTGGCCGCCGTCACGTTATAGAACTGCCCGAGACCGGCGACCTTCGCGTTATCGGCGAAAAGCCCTCCCTGGGCCGTGATGCTGGAGGTGGCCAGAATACCGCCCGTCACGGAGAGCCGGACCGGGTAGGTGTACCCGCCCACGGCTACACTGCCGCCGAAGACGGAAAAGGTGGAGCCGGTGACCGAGAAAGCGTCCCCGGTGACGGTCAGGGTAGAGTTCAGCAGCGTGAGCTGGCCGGTCATGGTGTCCCCGGCCTTCAACACCTTGGAGCTGTCCTGCGTGGTGAGGTTGTAAAGCCCGCTGCCGTCGCCGTAATAAGTCGCGCCGGGAGACAGGTAGACGTGGGAACTTATCATGAGGCCGCCGCGCACCGAAGCTGGAGCGGAAGAGATCTCCACGCCGGGCCCCAGGCGCAATTTGGGGATGGTCGCGCCCAAGGGGGAAGTGACGGTGAAGCTGGAGTTGCCCATGGTCAGCTGGCCGGTCATGGTGTCGCCGCCCTTGCGCACGATGTTGCCGAGAGTGGAACCGTCGCCGTAGAATGAGCCGCCGTAAACCTGGCCGTCCGCGTTGACCCGGAACAGCTGCGCCTGGGCGGCGGGGGTAGGGCCGGTGGAGATCAGCAGCAGGTCGCCCGCGCCGGGGGCCGAGGAAATATGCAGGCGCGCGAGCGGGTTGGTGATGCCGCCGCCGATATTGGTATTGCCCTCATTGATGGTATACAGGTTGAGGCCGAGCACGTCCCACATGGTCAGGGCGGCCGCCTTCACCTGCACGGAGCCGTCGGGGAACTTAAAGCCGCAGGTGTAGTCGGGCGCCGTGGCGCAGCTGGGCCAGTTTCCGGTGCTTTCCACCACGCCGGCGACCGCCAGCTTCTGGCCGGGCGAAATGCTGCCGACGGAGATGCCGCCCTGCACGAACAGGTTGGTGGAGATCGTGATGGCCCCATAGGTGGTGTTCGGCAGCGCCGCGATGATGTCGGCGCTGAAGACGGTGGTGGCGGCGGAGGCCGTGGAGGCGTAGAGGGAGTTGAAGGCGTAGGGCGAGGCCTGCAGCTTGACGCGGGGGGTCATGGGCTCGTAGGCGCCGGAGCAGTCGTTGTCCGAGTCCACCTGCACCTCGAGCCAGAGCGCGGTATAGTCCATGAAGAGCCCGCCGGGTATGCCGCCGGGGGTCGAGGACCCTATCTCAACGTCGTAGCGGCCCTTGCTTACGCGCAGGTTGCAGCGGTTCTCGGTGAAAAGAGGGGCGCCGCCGGTGGCCGCGCCGTAGATGAGGAACTTGAGGTCCTGCGGGGCGTCCACGGCCTCGTTGGTGACTTTACTGAGCAGGAAACCCTGGTAGTTAATGGTGGGGGCGATGACCGCCTGCGCGCGCCCGGCGAAGAGGGGAAAGAGCGCCAGCGAGGCGAGCAGCGCCGCGCGGCCGCAGGTGAACAGGGTTCTTGCTGAAGTCATAGTTCCTCCGCTACTTTATCACTACGACGGTGCCGTTATAGACGGTGCCGTCAGCTTCGAGCTGGTAGATATACACGCCGCCGGGCACCGTCTGCCCTCCGGCCTTGGCGTCCCAGGCCAGCGAATTCGAGACCGGCCCGGTCTTCATCGCGGCCACCTGGGCGCCGCGCAGGTCGTAGATGCGCCCTTTGACCTGCTTGTCCTGCGGGTTATCGAAAATAAAAACCATCGTATCATTTTTGCCGTCGCCATTAGGGGTTATCAGGCGGTTCAGCAGCCCGGCCTTGTCGGCGGCGAAGCTGCCGCTGCGCTCGGTGGTGCGCAGCTGGTAGCGGCCCAGCAGGCTGGTCTCGAGCTGCACGCTGCGCTCCGCCTCGTTGACCTTGCCGAAAAGCTGCAGCCAGCGGGAGCCGTTATTATAGAACATGCTCAGCGCCTTGCCGTCCGTGGCGACGGAGGGGGTAATGGTGCCGCCGGCCTTGGCGTAAAAGAGCTTGAGCGTGCCGCTCTTGGCCAGTTTGAAGGCGCTGTCCGCCTGGATACCGCCGCGGAAGGCGGAGAATTCCACGGACTTCATTACGCGCCCGCCCAGGTCCTCGGCGTGGGAGGAGATCTCGATGGTATAGGAGTCCATCGGGTCTCCGGAGGCCGAGTAAAAGGACCCGCCGGCCTCGGCCGGCACTTCCAGCATGCTCTGGTTGTCCGGCGCCAGGAAATACAGGCCGCCCGGGGTGCTGCCGCGCCCGTAGGAGGGAATGGATTCGCCCGCCTGGTTCACGGACCGCGCGTGATAGTAATAGACGTCGCTCGCGCCGATGATGTCCGTCCAGCTGAGCGTACTGGAAGAAGTCTCGCCGATGAATTCCCAGTCGGCGGCCGCGGGGGCCGTAGCGCGGTAGAGCGCGTATTTCTTTATTTCGTAGGGATAGGCCGGGCTGAACCGGTCGTTGAAGGGGATGCGGTTCTGGAAGCCCGCCGGCGGGATCCAGGTCATCGTCACGGAATTGCCGGCGCGGGTGATCTGGAAGTTCATCGGGGCGAGCGGCACCAGCGCGAAGGAGGCCACCTGGTTGGAAAGCTCGGAACGGATGGCGTGGGCGTTCACGGCCTCGACGGCGAAATAATAGGTGGTCCCGGCGTTGAACCCTTCGAGCAGCCGTGTCTCCGTCCCGCCCGCCTCCAACGGGGTCCAGGCCGAAACGTACGGGGAAGCCGTCCTGAACTGTTCGTCGGTGGTGATGTACCCGGAGGTAGTGTAGCGCAGGACATAGTCGTCGGCAGCTCCGTACTGCCGCCGGGCGTCGGCGTAGGGGGCGGTCCAGGTGATGCGGAGGCCGGAGCTGGAAACGATGACCACGGCGAGGTCGGAGACCGGGGCCGGGGCGGGAAAAAAGGACAGCTTGCCGCTGCGCTGCGAGAAGGAGGGCGCCTCCTGCGTCGAGACCGAGACTTCCTGCACGTTGCCGTCGCCCTCGAAGTTGGCCGAGACCATGGAGGCGGAGCCGAAGCCGTAAGTCCCGGAAAGGTCCGCGAAGCCGGGTGAAGACAGCCCGGCGGCAAAGAGGGAGCCCGCCCACAACAGGAGGGCGGCCGGCAAGAGGGAAATGGTCAGCCTGGCGTTCACGAATTAAATTATAGCGGGCCCGTGCGACTAAAATATTACAAAGAGGTTGCGTTCGTCCGCCGTAAAATCCATAAATCCGCAACAAAACAGTCACAATTGAAAACTAGAATTATCATGTATGAAAGCCTTAAGGTATTTCGCCGCGCTCGCGGCGGCGGCCCTGCTAGCGCCCGCCGCGGCTTTTTGCGCCGCGTCGGCCCTGGGCCAGTCCCTCGCCCTCAACAGGCTCGTCACGCCCAACGGGGACGGCTTCAACGATACCTTCGTCTTCCGCTGCCACAACCCGCGTGATTCCGGCATCGACGCCAAGATCTTCGACGTGGCCGGCAGGGAAATAGCGGTAATGCGCGTAAAGCGCATCGGCACTACGGATTTTTATTACGACTACGAATGGAACCCCAACGCAGCCGGGAAAGCGGAAGGCGGGGTCTACATCTACCAGGTCAGGGTGGAAACCAAGGTCTATAAGGGAACTGTAATAGTAATAAGGTAGCGCGGACTATGAACACCGCTAAGAACCAGAAACTGCTGCCGGCAGCCCTCGCGCTCTGCGCGTGGCTGGCCGCGCCCGCCTGCGCCGCCTTCGAGGACCTCGGCTTCGGAGCGCGCGCGCCGGGCATGGGCGACGCTTTCACCGGCGTGGCCGACGACATCTCCGCGGTCTACTACAACCCGGCCGGCCTCTCAAGCATCGAGCGCACCAAAGTGCTCGCCTCCCACTCTCTTTTCTACACCGGGCTGAGCGACGGCTCCAACCTCGGACTCAGCGTGGCCGCCCTGGCCGTACCGATAGGGAGCGGCCGCAACGGCACCCTGGGCCTGGCCTGGCAGCAGTTCTCGCTCTCCGGCGTCTATTTCGAAAAGACAGGGCAGGTAAGCTGGGGGTACAAGTTCGACAAGGCTTCCAAATACAGCGACCTGGCGGTAGGCGGCTCGCTGAAATACCTGAGCCACGGCTTCACCCGCCTGGACGAGACTTATAACGCGGTGGAGGCAAACCTGGGCCAGAACGGCGCCACCGACCCGGTGCTGGCCGGGGCCAACACGCGCTCCGCGCTGGACGCCGACGTGGGCGCGCTCTACCGCCTGACCCGCCGCTGGACGCTGGGCGCCGCGCTGCTCAACGCCATGCAGGCCAACGTTTCCTTCACCGACTCGGGCAAGGACCGGGTCCCCATGAAGACGCGGCTGGGGGCCTCGTACAAGAGCCTCTGGCTGCTGCTCTCGGCCGACGCGCGCTTCCAGAAAGCGCCCGACGGCAGCCTGGACAAGCAGGTGGTGGTGGCGGCGGAAAAGATCTTCCCGAGCCTGGACAAGGGCGACATCGGAGTGCGCGGCTCGCTGGGCGCCGGCGACCGCGAATTCAAGCAGGCCACGCTGGGCCTCTCCTACAAGATCCAGCGCATACAGCTGGACTACGGCTTCGCGCTGCCGCTCGGCACCGTGAAGGAGACCGCGGGCAACCACAAGGTGGCGCTCTCTTATCACTTCGGCGCGCCAACCCAGACAGAGCTGGCCGAGACCGAACTGCTGGACCAGTTCAAGCGCCTGCGGGAGGCGCAGAACTACAAGAGCCCGCGCGACACCGCCAGCCTCAACGACCCGCGCCTCGCCGAGGTGAAGGAACAGGTGCGCAAAGAGAATTACTACGCGGCCAACAAGCTGCTGCTGGAGAAAGCAAACGAGCTGCTGCCGGATTCTTCGGTGGTCAACATGACGCGTCGCCTCTCGGCGGTGGCCGCCTTCTTCCCGTCGCTGGCCGTAGAGAACCGGCAGAAGGCCCGCTGGGAAGAGCTGCTCTCCGCCGGCGCGCGCGACCTGATAGCAGGCAACGACCTCCGCGCGATGAAGGAGCTGACCTACGCGCAGAGCCTTAACCAGCAGGACTCCGCCCTCTCCAATTTCCTCGACCGCGCGAGCGAGCTGACCCGCGTGGCGCCAGACAGGGTACCGTCGGATTTCAGCCGCGGCTGGGCGGAATTCAAGCTGGCGGAATCCGACGATTTCTACGCCAAGAAGCGCTACAACGAGGCGCTGCGCAAGCTCGAAGAGCTGCTGGAGATAGAGCCCAACCACCTGATGGCGCTCAAGAAGAGCGGCTCCTGCAACTATATGCTGGGCAACTTCGCCCGCGCCGCCGGCGCCTGGGAGCGCGCACTGCGCTACGAGCCGGACAATGCGGAGAAGGTCAAGCTGGGCAAGATGTCTGACGAGGCCAAGACCAAGAGCGCCGGCGCAACCTGGGAACCCGGCGGCCCTCAGCCAGGCGCGCCCGAGCCGGAAGCGGAGGCCGCCAGCGGCAAGAGCGCCGACGCCCGCGAGATAGAGAAGATCTACCAGACCGGCGCTGATCACTACGCTAAGGGGGAATACGGCAAGGCGGCCGACGCCTTCCGCAGGATCCTGACGCTGGATCCGCAGAATACGCAGGCCAAGAAGGCCCTGGAGCGCATTATACGGCTGTCGCGGTGACGCGGCCATGAAACTCTTCCACAAACTCAGCGCGGCTCTGATGGCCGCCGCCCTGGCGGCGGCGCTGCTGCTTTCCGCCATCTTCTTCAGCTTCCAGAACCGCACTGTCAGGCAGGCCCAGGAGGCCCGCCTTCAGGCGTTGGAGCAGTCCGTCGCGGCGATGATAGGAGAAGCGGAGCTGGCCGGCGACCCGCTGATGGCGGTGGACTATCTGTCCGGAGTCTGCTCGTCAAAACCGGAAATAGATTTTTGCGACGTAGACATAGGGCGCGGGGCGCGGCCGGTCCATACTACCCGCAAGAAAGCGCCGCACAAGAGCGACTCCCTGATCACGAAAGAGATAAGGGGTAAAAAGTTCGCGGCCCGCATTAATTTCTCATCCCAGGCGCTAGAGCTGGAGCGCCGCGTAGCGCTGGCGGGCGTCTGGCGCGACCTGGCAGCCGCCTTCCTGGTCTCTATGGTCGCGGCGGCCCTTATCGGCCTGCTGCTGGCCCGCCGGCTGACGCGCCGGCTGCGGCGGCTCGCAGCCGAGGCCGCCGAGGTAGGCGAAGGAAAGTTCGGCGTGAAGACCGACGCTTCGGGCTCCGACGAGGTGGCCGAGCTGGCCGGCGCGCTCAACACCATGTCCGACCGGTTGCTTGAGCTGGACGCGATGAAGAAGAATTTCACGGCCTCCGTCACCCACGAACTGCGCTCCCCGCTAGGCGTGATAGAAACCTACGCCGCCATGCTGCTCAAAGAAAAAGAACATTTCCGGGCAGAGGACCTGGAGGTTTTTGCGCGCATAAAGGAGAACGCCGGCCGCCTGGCCAATTTCGTCACCGCGATGCTGGACCTTGCAAAGCTGGAGCGCGGCAAGATGGAGCTGCGCGCGGCGCGCGAAGACCCGCTGGCCCTCGCGCGCGACGCGGCCGACTTCCTGCGCCCGAAGGCGGAGGAGAAAGGCGTGACGCTCGTAGTGGAGGCGGCCGGGACCGGCGCGGCCCTGCTGGACCGCGAGCTCCTGACCCACGCGCTCACCAACCTGCTCTCCAACGCCATTAAATTCACGCCGGAAGGGGGCAAAGTGACGGTGCGCGCCCTGCTGTCCGGCGGCAAGTTCCGCGTCGAGGTGCAGGACACCGGCCCCGGCCTCAAGGACTGCGAGGGAGACAAACTCTTCGCGCCCTTCGCCCAGGGATCGGCCGCCCCCGGCCACGGCGGCACCGGCCTCGGCCTCGCCCTCGTCAAATCCATCGCCGAGCTCCACCAAGGCACCGCCGGCTGCGCCCCCGTCCCCGCAGGGGGAGCCCTGTTCTGGATAGAAATACCAGTTGCATGAGTTCTAGCGGCCTACAGTGAGGACAGGAACGAGATTAGTAGCTCGTATTCGGCGGCCTACCGCAGGGGCAGGACCGCAAAACACGTTCGCGCACACCGTGCGCTCACTCGACACTCGGCCTCGGCGCTACGCAAGCCTCGGCCTCGCGACGGTTTTACTTGTCCTACCCCTGCGGTCTCCGCCGACTTCTAACTGTTACAGCGAAGAAAGAAACAAACGGAGGGGTGGCAGGGGTGCTGCCCCCCGAACCCTTTGCGGAAGGGGGGGCCCCGCACTGCGGATTTGAATCTGTAAGCGCTGTTCAACAGGCGGAAATCATTCGGAGAAGCAGAGACGAAGCGACTGTTGATACTAAATCCACAGTGTGGGGGGAAACCGACGCAAGGGTTTCCATCTTCCAGGGTTCGGGGGGTAGTACCCCTGCCAGGCCCCCGACTGGGCTTCTCGCGGTTCTCAGGAAGGCGGGTTTAACTTCGCCGTAATAACTTTGTAACCTGCTTAATATAGAATTAAAGAGAACTATGAACCCGATTTCACGCCTTTTCGCCATTTCCGCTCTTTGCTTCGCCGTCAGCGCGGGCGCGCAGGAACAGCCCGCGCCCTCGCCCAGCGCGCAGGCGGCCGAGCTCTCGTCGCGCATGCAGGCCGACGTCTCCGCCCTGCTCGAGCAGCTGGTGGGCCGCGGCCGCTCCCAGGCCTTCGTCTCCGTAGAGGGGGAAATAGTCCTCAAGAGCAAGAGCGAATCGGGCCCCACGCCCGAAGAGAACCTCACCCTGCCCGGCTACAATTCAGTCAACATCCTCGAAAAGACCGGCGAGTTCATAAAGCAGCAGCGCGAGGAAAGCCAGAAAACCACCGAATTCCGCGTCAAGAAACTCACCGTCTCGCTCGTCTTCGACAGGTCCATCCCCGACACCCGCGCCAACGCCATCAAACTGCTGATCTCCCAGGTGCTGCGCGTCAACGAGGCCCGCGGCGACACCATCATCAGCGACAAGTCCGAGATGATGCCGTGGTGGAAGAGCGCCCTGGAAGCACCCGAGATACGCCCCGTGCTCGTGGCCGCCGCCTTCGGCGCCCTCGCCCTCGCCGTGCTGTTCGTGCTCGGCTATATTCTCGCCTCCAAGCTGCTGTCAGGCTTCGTGGACTACGCCCGCATCAACGCGCCCTCGCCCGCCGGTCCCGCCGGCGCTGGCCCCGGCGCCGCGCCGGCCGGCCTGGAAGGCCCCGGGGGGGAGATGGGCGAGATCATTGACGTCGAGGCGCGCGCCGCCGGGAGCGGCGGCATGCTGACCGCCGGCTCCGCTTTCGAATTCATGGAGAAGCTGCCGCCCGCCGAGAGCGCCGAGCTCCTGGCCGACCTCCCCGACGAGGACGCGGCCATCATCATCGCCAACCTCGCCGACCGCAGGCCGCACATCTCCTCCAAGATCCTGCTAGCCCTCCCGCCGGTAAAGAAACAGTCGGTCTCGGCGCACCTGCTGGGCCTTAAGCAGGCCGAGCCCGAGCGCGTCTACGAGATAGAGAACGACCTGCGCCTCAAGCTCGAGAAAAGCCTGAAGGGCGCCGAAAAGCTGGGCCGCCTCCTGTCCCTGGTGGACGAGGGCGCCCGCAGCGAGATCATGGACAACCTCGCGCGCGCCAACCCCAAGGGCTCCGAGGAGCTGCGCCGCAAGATGGTCACCTTCGACGACCTGTGCCGCCTCGACGACAAGAACCTGCGCCCGCTGGTAGTCTCCATGCCCTACGCGGAATGGGCCGCCGCGCTCTACGGCGCCGGGGAGACCCCCGCCGGCAACGTGCTGCGCCTGCTGCCCGAGGACGTGCGCCTGGTGGTCAAGGACATGCTGGCCACCCGCCCCGAAGAGGAAAAGATCATCGGCGCCAGGGCCAAGATAATTTCCGCGGCCATCGAGCTCAGCGCCAAGGGCCGCATCATCATCAAGGAGGGCATGTGAGCCGCCCTTCCGACGCCTTCAATTCCGAAATGGATTACCTCTGGCGCGCCGTGGGCGACGCCCAGGACGCCTCGGCCCGCTCCGAGAAAGAGCGCGCCGAAGCCCGCCACGCCCTGGAGCAGGCGGCCTCGAAAGCGGGCCACCTGGAGCGGCAGCTGGCCGAAAGCCGGACCCGCGAGCGCCAGCTCAAAGCGGAGACGGAGCACCTGAAAGAAGCGGCCAGGAAGGACGAAGACACCCTCTCCCGCGCCGCCGGCAAGGCGAGAGCCGCCTCGGAGCTGCAGACGCAGCTGCGCAGGAAAGAGAACGAGAGCACCCTGCTCGACGCCGAGCTGCAGGGCCTGAGGGCCGAGACCGCCAGCCTCCGCGAGGCCCTGGCCGCCCGCGAAGCCGCCATAGAAACTTTCAAGCAGCAGATAGCCGGGATCACCTCGCTGCCGGAGATAGCGCGCACCCTGAAAGAAGACTCCCGCGCCTCCGGCAAGCAGAGATCCGTCTACGAATACCTCCTCGGCAGCCTGGAAACCGGCCGCCGCGAGGCAAAGCAGGCGGCCGACGAACTGGCCGCGACCGCGGAGCGGGAAAACCAGGCGCGCGCGGCGCTCGCCGTCTCCGAGAACGAGCTTTCCGGCCTCCGGGCCGAGCTGGTCATCAAGCGCCAGGGGCTGGCCTCGCTTGAGGCGGCCCTGGCCGAGTCGAGCGCGAAAGAGAACCTCTCCGCCGAAGAGCGGGCGGCCCTCCGGGCGCGCGCGGCCGCACTGGGCGCGGCCCTGGAAGAGAAGGAGCGCTCGCTGGGCGCCGCGCTGAAAGACTGCGCCGCGCTGCGCAGCGCTCTGGACGCCTCCAAGCTGGAGGCGCAGCGCCTGCGCCAGGCCGCCGACGAGCACGCCCAGAGCGCGCAGGAGCAGCGCAACAATTTCACCGGGGCGGTAGCCCAGGTTTTCGACCTGCAGAAGCGGGCCTCGGAGTTTAAGAGCGCCCTGGCGGACGCCCAGGAGCGGGCCGGCGCCCTCGCGGTCGAACTGAAGCAGCGCGACGCCGACATTGAGAAGGTCAACGGCCTGCTGCGCGAAGCCAAACTGGCCGGGGGACAGGAAAAGGAGATTTCCAGGCGCGCGGCGCTGAAGATCAAAGCGCTCGAGAACGACCTGGAAGGGCTGAAGACCAGGCTCGCCGCCTCCGACGACTACTCCGCCCGGCTGCTAAAAGCCCTGGAGGCGCGCGACCAGCAGATAGCCGCGCTGCACAACGATCTCAAGCGCATCCCCGAAGTGGAACTGGAGAACGAGGACCTGCGCCGCAAGAACATCAAGTTCAGCGGCCTGCTGCTGCGCGAGCAGGCCGACTTCACCGCCAAGATGCTGGCGTCGCTGGAAAAGACGGCGCGCGACCTGAAGGCCTTCAACCTGCGCATCCCCGCCGCCGAGCGCAAGGCGCTGGAGCCGGGCCTCAAGAACCTGCTGGGCTCGGTGAACCTGCTCAAGGGCTGGCAGGAATACCTGGACCCGGAAACCCCGGAGCTGGAGGAGACCGACCTGGCCGGCTTCGTACGGGGAGAGACCGAGAAGTGGGAGCGCGCCTTCAAGCAGCGCAAGATCTCCGTTACCTCGGCCATCCTGAACCCGCGCCTGCGCGCACGCGTCTCCGTCGAGCGGCTGAAAATGCTGTTCTACCAGCTGGTGAAGAACTCCTACGAGCGCCTGCAGCAGGGCGGCAGCCTGCGCGTGACGCTGAAGGGCTCGGAGGACGGGCGGGAGGCCGTGCTCGCCTTCGAGGATACCGGCCCCGGCTTCGCCCGCGAGGCGCTGGACAAGCTTTTCGCCCCTTTCAACACCACGGATAAAGGCAAAGCCGGCATCGGCCTCGCCGTAGCCCGCCGCATAGCCGAGAAACACGGCGGCACGCTGACCGTAGCCAACAAGGCGGAGAGAGGAGCGGTGGTGGAAGTGAGGCTGCCGCTGGGAAACGCGGCGCCGTGAGCGAATTTACAGTTTGAAGATGTAGCCCAACCCGAACACAGTCCGTATCTTGGAGCCGAAGCGGCCCAGCTTCGAGCGCAAGGCCTCTATGCGCTTGTCCACGGCGCGCGTCCCGGCTTCCGTCCCCAGCTTCCAGACCTGCTCCAGCAGCACGGTCCGGGCGACCACGCGCCCAGGATTGCGCAGGAAATAGAGCAGCAAGTCGAACTCCAGGGCCGTCAGGCGCACCTTGACGCCGCCTACCGCGGCGCTGCGCGCCTCCGGCGAGACCGTCAGGGCCCCGTAGGAGTACTCGGACGGCTTTGCGGGCGGCGGCGCTCCCGCCGCGGCGCGGGCGAGCAAATTCTGCACGCGGGCCCGGAACAGCGCGGGCTCGGGGGGAAAGGAGAAATACTCGTCGGCCCCGTTCTCGAGGGAGAGGGCGGCGGCCGCCGGGGAGTAGGGCCCCGGGCCCGTCAGCACCAGGAGCAGCCCCGCCGTGGCCTTGTCGCCGCGCAGCACGGCCGTCAGGTCACGGCCGGACATGTCCGGCAGGGACGCCTCTATAACCGCCAGGCGCTCGCCGGCCGGGGACTTCAGGAAGGCCGCGGCCGAGGGATAAGTTTTAAGGCGGAAGCCGTGCAGGGCCTCCGCCAGGAAGGCGGCAAGGGCCGGAGAGCCCACGCAGGCCGCGGCCGGTTTTTTCATGCGGGGCGGACCGCGGCCTTGATGCGCCGCGACAGCTCGTCGGGATCGAAGGGCTTGAGCACGTAGCCGGCGGCCCCGAGCTTGAGGCCCTCGGAGACCATGTCAAGCTCCGAGCGGACGGTGAAGAAGATGATGGGGACCTTGGCCAGCGCCGGCACCTTGCGCAGGCGCCGGGCGGCCTCGAAGCCGCTGATATCCGGCAGGCCCACGTCGAGCAGGATCAGGTCCGGCGGGTCTTCCTCGGCCAGTTTCAGGCCCGGCAGCGCGGCCGGCGCCGTAACCACCGAGCAGCCGGCCTTGCCGGCTATGCGGGCGGCGATGCGGAGGTAATCCGGCTCGTCGTCCACCACGAGCACTCGGGGACGGGGGGTCATTTATTGGGCAGCAGGGCGAGGACTTTCTTCTCCAGGTAGGACAACTCCACGGTCTTGCTCATGAACTCGCGGCAATTGGCTTCCTGGCGGAACAGCTCGCTCATGTTCTTGTCGAAAAAAGAGCCGGTAATGACGAGGACGGGGATGGAGCGGGTCTCGTCCTCCACCTGCAGGTTGCGGATGACCTCGATGCCGCCGATGTCCGGCATCATCACGTCGCAGAGGATGATGTCCGGGCGGATCAGCTTGGCCTTGGCCAGGCCCTCGCGCCCGTTCTCCGCGATATCGACGGCGAAGCCGAGGTCGGTAAAGTAGTCGCAGACCATGGTGCGGAACTCGACATTGTCGTCTATGATCAGCATCTGGTTCTTTTTAGGTTCCATAAGGATTTAGTATATGTCAATTCGCCCGCGTTTTCAAGAGGGGGACGGGATGGGCGGCGGGGGGGCGGCCATGGTCTTGGACACGGTGAAGATGAACTTGCTGCCCTTGCCCACCTCGGACTCGACCCAGATCTTACCCTTGTGCAGCTCTACGGTCATCTGGCACATCGCCAGGCCCAGGCCGAAGCCCTGGCTCTTGTGCTCCTCCATCTGGGAGTACTTCTCGAAGATCTCCTTGCGCTTGGCCTCGGGAATGCCGGGGCCGGTGTCCTCCACGGCGAAGAACACCTGCTGCGCGTCGTCCCAGGCCGACAGCGTGATGCTGCCGCCGCCCGGGGTGAACTTCAGCGAGTTGCCCATCAGGTTGGTGATGACGCGCTCCAGCAGGATCGGGTCCGCCGTGAACTGGAGCTTGGCCGCGGGCGCGGAGACCGAGAGCTTGATGTTCTTGGGCCCGGCCACCGGCTCGTGGTTGTCCTTAACGCGCGTGATCAGGGCCTCGGCGTCGATAGTGTCGAGCTGCAGCGACATCGTGCCGCGTTCCAGCTTGGTCACGTTCAGGATGTCGTCTATCATGCCGCGCAGGCGGCGCGAAGAATAAAGCATGCTGGCCAGGTACTTGTCGGTAGCCGGCGACGGGCCGATCTTCTTCATCAGCAGCTCGGTGTAGCCCTGCAGCGTGGAGAGCGGGGCGCGCATGTCGTGCGTGATCATGTGGAAGAAGTCTTCCTTGGCCTTCTCTATCTCCTTCTCGCTGGTGATGTCGCGGATGATGATGACGCGGCCGGGGCGCTTCAGCGTGGCGAGCAGGAACTGGTTGGAGATGATGCGGAAGCTCTTGGTGACGGGATTGCCGCCCTCGTTGGAGAGCGGCGCGTCCACTTCCTGCTTCAGGTATTTTTCCTTCACCGCCAGCATGTCGGTGAGCGCCTTGAAGAAGGCCTCGTTCTTCACCGAGCGGGGCACGCCCACCTCGGGGGAGATCTTGGGGATGCCCAGCAGGCGCAGGGCGGTATTGTTGGAGTAGATCATCGAGCCGCGGTCGTCTATCAGCAGCACGCCGTCGGAAATGGTGTCTATCAGCGCCTGGGCCTTGCCCTTCTCCTCCACGATCTGGTTCAGCTGGAAGGCGCGGTAGGCCTGCAGCTCGAGCATCAGCCGGTTCAGGATGCCGACCAGGACCTTTATCTCCGGCCAGCCCTCCGACGCTATCACCTGGTCGAGGTGCTGGGTCTTCAGGAACTGCTTGACCCCGTTGACCATGTTGTTCACGGGGCGGATGATGCGGGCCGAGACCATGAACACCACCACCATGGTTATCACGAAAATTATGACGGCGAGGAAGGAGAAGACCGCTATGGACTTGCGCTGCTTGCCGTAGAGCTCGTCCTCGGACTGCACCGACACGGCCGCCCAGTCAAGCTTGTCGATGGCGGCGTAAGCGCCGGAGTAATCCTCTCCCGAGAAGGCGAACTTGGCCAGCGTGCCGGTGCGGGCGCCGCCGCGGAAAACTTTCTTCAGGTCGGCGGGCGTGTAATCCAGGCCCTTCATGTCCTGGCAGGGCAGCGGCCGGCCCTGTCCGTCGGAGATGAAGACGCGGCCGCTGCGGCCGGCCTGCTGGGAATTGATCTTGCCCAGCAGCTTGTCCATCGAGAAATGAAAGAGCACCACGCGGCCGTCCACCAGCGGGTAGGCGAGGGGGAAATAGGCCTGGCCTTTCAGACAGACCACCTCCCCGGTGGAGACCACCCCGGACTCGCTCGCGCGGGTGGTGAGCGCGACCGCGTAGGAGGCCAGGGACTTCTTCTCCTTTACTTTCTCGCTCTGCAGGAAGAACAGCTCCTTGCCGTTCTTGTCCAGCACGCTGAGGGACATGATGTCGGAATTGATGCGGGCGGCCTGCTGTATCACCTGGGCTTCGTCCACCTTGCGGCCCCGCAGCGGGTTCTCCAGCTCGTAGAGGAAGGCCAGGTTGCGGTTGGTGTTGAGGAACCACTCGTCCACGTTGACGGCGGAGAGGCGGGAGAGCCCCTTGTGCAGCTCGAAGTAGCTGCCCACCGAGGAATTGTACTGGTAGACGTTCCAGCCGACGGCCAGCACCAGCGGCAGCACCGCTATGCCCAGCAGGATCAGCAGGAACCTCGTGGTCAGTTTCATGGCGTCAGATCTCGTGGCGGACTATGTTTATCTCTATGCGCCGGTTCTTCGAGCGCCCCTCGGGGCTCTCGTTGGACTGCACTGGCTTGAACTCGCCGTAGCCCACCGCGGAAAGCTTCTCGGGGGCGACGCCTTCCTTGACGAAGAACTGCAGCACCGTGAAGGCGCGCGCGCTGGACAGCTCCCAGTTGGAGCGGAAGCGCGTACCGCGGCCCAGCGGCCTGTTGTCGGTGTGGCCCTCTATCTGTATGGGGTTCGGCAGGTCCTTGAAGACCGCCGTCAGGCGGCGCAAATGGGGATAGGAGGACTCCTTCAGCACGTCGCTGCCGGGGGCGAAGAGGATCGGGTCAGAGAAGTTGATGCTGATCTTGTTGGCGGAGATCTCCACCTGGGCTATCTGCTGGATGCCGTGCTTGGAGAACAGCGTGCTGGCCACCTGCGTATCCCGCCCGAAGGTCTCCTCTATGGCCTTCTGGGAGAACTGAGAGGTGATGCTCTTGGAGCTGTAGAAAGCGAACAGGATCATGAAGAAGATCATGAGGTAGCTCATCATGTCGCCGTAGGTGATGGCCCACAGCGCGCCCCGGTTGAGCTCGTTCTCCAGTTCGTCCTCGCGTTCGTAGAAGCGCATAGATCCTTATTTGGCCTTCGCGCCGGCGGAGTCCGTGGGCTGGTAGCCGCGCAGGTGCATCTCTATCAAATGGGGCGTCTTGCCCGACATGATGTCTATCACGCCCTCGAGGATGAGCTGCAGCACCAGCGTCTCCTCCATGGCGCGCAGGCGGATCTTGTTGGCCACCGGCACGCAGAACATATTGGAGAAGCCGATGCCGAACAGGGCCGACGTGATGGCCACGGCCATCGAGCGGCCTATCGCCGTGGGGTCTGAGATATTGCTAAGCGTCTGGATGATGCCGAACAGCGTGCCGATCAGGCCGAACATCGGGCTCAGCACGCCGGCGGTGCGGTACAGGTTGGAATCCTCCTGCACGTCGAGACGGCGGCGGCGGATCTCCTCTTCCAGGATGGCCCGGGTCTCGCGGGACTCTGCGCTGATCATGGCCACGGAGACCGCGCGCTTGAGGAAGCCGCCGGCGAAGGAGGGGTCGGTGCTGGTCAGCGCCATGATGCCGCCCTGCTTCTGCGCCGTCTCGGCCATGCCGACCAGCGTGCGCACGGCCTCCTCCACGGAGGGGATCTTGGGCGAGGCGAAAGTGTCGGCCAGGGCCCGCAGGCCGGCCAGGAAGCGCTTGTAGGAGGTGTTGATGAAGATGGCCGCCAGCGTGCCGCCCAGCACTATTATCATGCCGTGCGCGTTGAACAGCTTGTCGCCTACTCCGGAGGAGACGGCGCCCCAGGCCACAACAGCGGCGCCGAGGAGGAAACCGATCAGTGTCATTATGTCCATAGTTAAATTCTCCCGAAAAGACCGCCGCGCGGAAAGCGTATGCCGCGGTCTAATTATTCTACCGCGGGCATGTTACCGAATTTTTACATATATATAATATAAAATTGCGCGCCCATTTTAGATTTTGATACCATTTATACAGGAACGCCCGGATAACGGCATAGGGGCGCGATTTTTGCAGCAGGAGCAACACATGGACTACTTACTGACCGAACAGCAGGCGATGATACGGGACCTGGCGCGCAAAATAGCCCAGGAGAAGATCAAGCCCGTGGCGGCGCAGTACGACGAAAGCGAAGAGTTCGCCTGGCCGATCATGAAGATCCTGGGCGAGAGCGACCTGTTCGGCATCTACCTGCCAGAGGCCTACGGCGGCCTGGGCGGGGGCATCTTCGACATGTGCCTCGTCACCGAGGAGCTGTCCCGCGCCTGCGGCGGCATAGCCCTGGGGTTCGCGGGCTCCGCGCTGGGCGCGCTGCCCATAGCCCTGCACGGCTCCGACGAGCAGAAAAAGAAATACCTGCCCGACATAGCCGCCGGCCGGCGCCTGGCCGCCTTCTGCCTCACCGAGGCCGAGGCCGGCTCCGACGCCGCCTCCATCAAGACCACCGCCCGCAAGGAAGGCGACAAGTACATCCTCAACGGCGTCAAGCAGTGGATCACCAACGCCGGCGAGGCCGAGATCTACACCGTCATCGCCCTGACCGACAAGACCAAGGGCATCCGCGGCGCCAGCGCCTTCATCGTGGAGAAGGGCACCAAGGGCATGGAGTTCGGCAAGAAAGAGAAGAAGATGGGCATCCGCGCCAGCGCCACCCGCGAAGTCATCTTCACCGACTGCGAAGTGCCGGCCGCAAACCTGATCTCCCGCGAAGGCATGGGCTTCATCGTCGCCCTCAAGACCCTCGACACCTCCCGCCCCGGAGTGGCCGCGCAGGCCGTGGGCATAGCGCAGGGCGCGCTCGACTGCGCGCTGGACTATTCCCGCACCCGCGTGCAGTTCGGCCAACCCATCTCATCCTTCCAGGCCGTGCAGCATATGCTCGCCGACATGGGCACCCAGATCGAGGCCGCCCGCGCCCTCACCTACTCCGTCGCCAAACTGGTGGACTCCGGCGCCAAGTCCGTCTCCAAGGAATCCGCCATGGCCAAGCTCTTCGCCAGCGACGTCGCCATGAAAGTGGCCGTCGACGCCGTGCAGATCATGGGCGGCTACGGCTACATGCGCGACTACCCGGTGGAAAAATACATGCGCGACGCCAAGATAACCCAGATCTACGAAGGCACCAACCAGATCCAGCGCAACGTCATCGCCGCGAATATGATAAAGGAGACGCTGAAGAAGTAACGCGTTCAGGGCGGGCCCGGCGAAAGCAGGGGCCCGTCAGGCCCGGGCTCTCGCAACACCGTGCTCGACCCTCGTCACTCGGCCCTCGCGCTATGCAAGCTCGGGCCTCCGTGACGGCCTTCCGAACCCCTGCTTTCGCCGTACCCGCAGTTGCGCGACACCCCTTCAGCTAAAGGGGAAAGAGAAGAAAGAAATGAATATCATCGTCTGCATCAAACAGGTACCTAACACCACCGACGTCAGGATAGACCCCGTAACCAATACGCTTATCCGCGACGGCGTGGAGAGCGTCATCAACCCTTTCGACGCCTACGCCATCGAAGAAGCGGTGAGATTGAAAGAGCGCTGCGGCGGCAAAGTCACAGCCCTCACCATGGGCCCGCCCCAGGCCGAGAACGCCCTCAAAGAGGCCATAGGCCTCGGCTGCGACGAAGGCGTCCTCGTCAGCGACCGCAAGTTCGCCGGCTCCGACACCTGGGCCACCTCCTACACCCTCGCCTGCGCCATCGAGAAACTCGAAGCCTACGACGTCATCCTCTGCGGCAAGCAGGCCTCCGACGGCGACACCGCCCAGGTGGGCCCCGGCATCTCCACCCACCTCGACATCCCGCAGGTCACCTACGTCAAGAAGATCGCCGAGATCAACGACAAGACCGCGAAAGTGGAGCGCATGACCGAAGAAGGCTATGACGTCGTGGAAATCCCGCTGCCCTGCCTTTTCACCGTCGTCAAAGAGATCAACACCCCGCGCATGCCCTCCCTCAAAGGCATGATGCGCGCCAAGTCCGCCAAGATAGCAAAGTGGACCGCCGCGGACCTGGACGCCGACCCCGCCGCCCTCGGCCTCGACGGCTCGCCCACCCGCGTAGTCAAGATCTTCACCCCCGAAGCCCGCAAAGGCGGAGAGATGATCTCCGGCACCTGCGACGAGGTCGCCAAAGAGCTCGTCGAGCTGCTCAAAGGGGAGGTGGTCTGATGGCCTCCATTAAAGTACACCTCGAGAAATGCACCGGCTGCACCCTCTGCGTTAAAGCCTGCGCCTTCGGCGCCATACACATGAGCGAGCGCAAGGCCGTAATAGACATGGCCAAGTGCACCCTGTGCGGCGCCTGCGTGGCCGCCTGCAAATTCTCCGCTATCGAGTTGGAGAAATCCGGCGGCCCCAAGAAGGACCTTTCCGCCTACAAGGACGTCTGGGTCTTCTGCGAGCAGAAGAAAGGCGTCATACAGTCCATTTCCTATGAACTGCTCGGCGAGGGCCGCAAACTGGCCGACAAGCTGGGCGTAAAGCTTTGCGCCGTGCTGCTGGGCCACGGCCTGGAAGACGCGGCGCACAAGCTGGGCGAGCGCGGCGCCGACAAAGTCTACCTGGCGGACCATCCCGCCCTGAAAGCCTACCAGGACGACCCCTATACCACCGTCCTCGTGAACCTCGTCGAGGAATACAAGCCCGAAGTGCTGCTCTGCGGCGCCACTACCATCGGCCGCAGCCTCATCTCCCGCGTGGCCATCAAGACCGAGGCCGGCCTCACCGCCGACTGCACCGGCCTCGACGTAGACCTCAAAGAGCGCCTGCTGCTCCAGACCCGCCCCGCCTTCGGCGGCAACATCATGGCCACCATCATAGCGCCCAACCACCGGCCGCAGATGGCCACCGTGCGCCACAAGGTCATGCAGGAGGCCGCCGTCCAGCCCGGGCGCGCCGCCGAGATAATCAGCAAGGCCTACCCGGAGGAAACCTTTGCCTCCCGCACGAAACTGCTCGACGTCATAGAGGAGCTGACCAACACCGTCAATATTTCCGAGGCCGATATCATAGTGGCCGGCGGCCGCGGCATGGGCGGCAAAGAGAATTTCTCCCTGCTCGAGGAGCTGGCCAAGACCCTGGGCGGCGCCGTCGGCGCGAGCCGCAGCGCCGTCGACGCCGACTGGATACCGTACTCGCACCAGGTAGGCCAGACCGGCAAAACCGTAGTGCCCAAGCTCTACTTCGCCTGCGGCATCTCCGGGCAGATCCAGCACCTCATCGGCATGCAGTCGTCTAAGATCATCGTGGCTATCAACAGGGACCCGGACGCGCCCATCTTCAAGGTGGCCACGTACGGCATCGTAGGGGACGCGACAGAGATCGTCCCCGCTTTGACCAGGGAATTCAAGCGCGCGCTGAACAAATAAGCGCGCCGGGGGGAGCGTTATGAACATTCAAGCGTCGGTTCTGGCTTTACTATTGGCTCCGGCTGCGCTCTCGGCGCAGCCCGGAGAGCCCGTCTCAGAAATTGTCTCCTGGAGCATCGATGCCACCACGGTATCAGCCACGCTCACCCTCCCGGCCGCGCCGGGCCCCCACCCCGCCGTAGTCCTTGTCGCCGGCAGCGGCCCCACGGACCGCGATTGGAACTCCCGCCTGCTGCCCGGCAAGAACGGTTCCGCCAGCCTGCTCGCGCAGGGCCTGGCCCGGGCCGGTTTCGCGGTGCTGCGCTACGACAAGCGCTTCCTGGGCCCCTACGCCGCCGGCAACATGGTTGCGCTGGGCGGGAAATTATCCTTTCAGACCCACCAGGACGAGGTCGCTTCCGCCGCCGATTTCCTGCGGAGGCGGGCGGACATAGCCCCGGGCAGGCTCTTCGCCCTTACCAACAGCGAGGGCGCGCTGCACGCGCTGAACGCCCAGCTCGGCGGCCAGGCAAAGTTCGCGGGCCTGGTCCTTACCGCGCCACCCGGAAGGACCGGAAAAGTCCTGATGCGCTGGCAGATCGAAAAGCAGGTCAAACCGCTGCCCGAGGGCGCAGCCATCATGGCCGCCTACGACAAACTTATCGCCAAATTCCAGGCCGGCCTGCCCTTCGCGGCGGACCCGGTCGTACCGGCCCCCATCAACAACCTAGTCGCCAGCCTCTACGCCGGGCTTCCGTTCAGCCGTGAGCTGCTCCTGGCGTCAGCCCCGGCGCTCTTCGCCAGTGCCGACAGGCCCAGGCTGGTGCTGATAGGCAAAAAGGACATCCAGGTAGACGTGCGGCTGGACGGAAAACTGTTCGAGGATATACAGGGAGAAGAAGTCACTGTCGCCTATCCCGAAAACGCCAACCATGTTTTAAAATACGAGCCCAGGCCGGCCGCGGAGCTTCTGCCGGCTTTCGTGCAGCAGAATTATAACGCGGCGGACCGGGAACTGGACCCGGAAACTCTGAAAGCAATTATCACCTGGCTGAAGCCGCTGGCTTTCGCCAAGGAGCAGAAAGGAACTGGAGAACTAAAATGACCAACGGCCTGCCCCCTCTTAAAGAGCTGAAGGAATGGAAAGCCCTCGAGGCCCATTACGAGAAGCTGCGCGGAACGCATCTGCGCGACCTGTTCGCCGCCGACGCCAAGCGCGGCGAAAAACTGGCCCTCGAGGCCGCGGGGATATATTTCGACTACTCGAAGCACCGCGTCACCGCGGAGACGATAAACCGCCTCTGCGACCTCGCCGAAGCCGCCGGCCTGCGCGAGAAGATAGAGGACATGTTCACCGGCGAGAAGATAAACCTCACAGAGGGCCGGGCCGTCCTGCACACAGCCCTGCGCGCCCCGAAGAACGCCACCGTTGTGGTTGACGGGGAGAACGTCATACCGCATGTCCACGCCGTGCTGGAGAAGATGGAGGAGTTCGCCGAGAAAGTGCGCGGCGGCCATTGGAAAGGCCATACCGGCAAAACAATAAAGAACATCGTCAACATCGGCATAGGCGGCTCCGATCTCGGCCCCGTAATGGCCTACGAGGCCCTGAAGCACTATTCGCAGCGCGGCCTGGTGTTCCGCTTCGTCTCCAACGTAGACGGCGCGGACTTCGCCGAGGCCGTGCTGGACCTGGACCCGGCCGAGACCCTCTTCATAGTGGCCTCCAAGACCTTCACCACGCAGGAGACCATGACCAACGCCGAGACCGCCCGCGACTGGGCGCTCAGGGCGCTCAAGGACAAGGCCGCCATCGCGAAGCATTTCGTGGCGGTCTCCACCAACGCCGCCAAGGTCTCCGCCTTCGGCATAGATACCGACAACATGTTCGGCTTCTGGGACTGGGTGGGGGGGCGCTACTCCATGTTCTCGGCCATAGGCCTCTCGACGATGATCGCCATCGGCCCGAAGTATTTCCGCGAGATGCTCGCCGGCGCTCACGAAATGGACGAGCATTACCGCAACGCCGCCTTCGAGGAGAACATCCCGGCGCTGATGGGCCTGCTCGGCCTATGGTACAACAACTTCTTCGGCGCGCAGACCATAGCGGTGCTGCCGTACGAGCAGTACCTCAAGCGCTTCCCGGCCTATCTGCAGCAGATGACCATGGAGAGCAACGGCAAGCGCGTGACCGTCGATGGGCGCGCGGCGGATTACCAGACCAGCCAGGTCTACTGGGGCGAGCCCGGCACCAATGGCCAGCACTCGTTCTACCAGCTCATACACCAGGGCACCAAACTCATAGCGTGCGACTTCATAGCCTTCTCGAAGACGCACCATAAACTCGGCCGCCACCACGACCTGCTCATGGCCAACGTCTTCGCGCAGGCCGAGGCGCTCGCCTTCGGCAAGACCGCGGAAGAACTTAAAACCGAGGGCGTTAAGGACTGGCTCATCCCGCACAAGACCTTCGAGGGCAACCGCCCGTCCACCACCATGCTGCTCGACGAACTGACGCCGGCGGCGCTGGGCCGGCTGGTCGCCCTCTATGAGCACTCCGTCTTCACCCAGGGCATGATCTGGCAGATAGACCCCTTCGACCAGTGGGGCGTAGAGCTGGGCAAGGTCCTGGCCGGGCGCATAGCCCCCGAGCTGGAGAGCGCCGCCGAGCCGGAGCTGAAACATGACTCCTCCACCAACGCCCTGATCCGCCGCTACAGGGCCTCGGCCGGCAGATGAAATACCTGCGCAGCCTGCTGCGTATAACCGGGCTGCTGGCGGCCATTCTCGGCATCCTGGCCGGTTCGGCCGCCCTTTTCGTCTTCCTCAAGGTCC
The DNA here is from genome assembly GCA_001799845.1 of Elusimicrobia bacterium GWC2_64_44. Lineage (GTDB taxonomy): Bacteria > Elusimicrobiota > Elusimicrobia > Elusimicrobiales > UBA9959 > UBA9959. Next base: position 169,988 of record MGUG01000030.1, read on the forward strand.
AGCCCAGCCGACTCCAGCTCCTGATGTGGTCAGGGGCGCTGGCCGCGCGGTACAATCAGGCGTATCACACGACGGTATCCCCGGCTGAGGCCGCCGAGGATACACAGCAGTTCTTCACCATGCTGGAGCGCGTGCATCCCGAACCTGCCGGCAATATCGGCCACGCCGCTTACGCCGCGTTGAAAGAGACCGCCCTGAAAGAAGCGGCGCTGCTCCCGGTAAAAGACGGAGAAGTGCGGGTCAGGGACCTTGCCTACCTGCTGTACAAGGCCGCGGCCGGGTTAAAGGACGGGCACACCGGGATCCAGCTACAGCACACTCCTTCCGACGACCACGAAAAGAAGATCTATCCGCCGGTGTCGCTGAACTGCGTCAACGGCGGCCTCTTCATCGGCTCGCATAAATACAACCTGAACGGCAGACGGCTCACAGCGGTAAATTCGGTACCCGTCCGCGAATTCCTCAGGCCGATACTGGAAAGGCAGTCGGCCGAAACGGCTGGCTACGCCTGCCTGCGCTTTACGATGAACGAAGCGTTCTGGTGGGATATCTCCGGCCTGCTCTCCGGCCAGGACCAGCTGACGCTTACCACCGAGGGTCAGGACGGCAAGAGCGAGAACACAAGGCTGCCGCTGCTCACTCACGCGGAATTCAGGCTCCTGGGCAAAACCGCTTCGGCCAGAGGCTCGGCAGGAGCGGCGGCGCTGACGCTCTATCCTGAGGAAAAGACCGCGTGGTTCTATTATCCCAGCTTCCAGTATTCCGACTCAGAGAAGAAGCGCATCTCGGCGGCCTTCGCGGCTATCCGGAAGGCCGGCGTAGAGGAACTGGTCATCGATATCGCCGACAACGGCGGAGGGGACACCAGGATCGGGGATTTCATCCTCACCCACCTGACCGACAAGCCGTTCATCAGCTTCAGCAGGGTGCGCTGGAAGATCTCAAAGGAAGGCTTGCGTATCCTCCGCTTCCTGGCCCTGGACACCAGCAAGGTAAAATCCCGCGTCGGGGAAATAATTGAGTCGGAAAACAAAGAGTATGCCCACCCGCGCCCGGCCGATTTTTTCAGCGGTAAGGCCTACCTGCTGGTCTCCGGCGCCACTTTCTCGTCGGCCACCGACTTCGCCACGGTCTTCCGCGACTACGGCCTCGGCAAGATAATCGGCTGGGAGACCGGCGGCGTCCCGGTCTGCTTCGGGGAAGCTATCCCGCTGTCCCTGCCGCACAGCAGGATACCGTTCTCCGTCTCCGACAAGCAGTTCTTCGGCCCCAAACCGCGCCCCGCCGACAACCTGCGCGGCGTGCTCCCAGATCTGCCGGTATCGCAGGTCCTCCTGAAGAGGCATCGCGGCGACCTCCGGCGCGCCGTTCTGCGGGGGCTGCTGGGCAAGCGCTCCATGGACGCCGTAGCCATAAAATGACTCCGAACTTCACCTCCGACACCGCGCGCAAACTGGCCGCCGCGAGGGACCTCCTGGCCGTGCTGGCTTTCTGCGCCGCCGTCTTCTACGGCGGGCGCGCCTTCATTAATTCGCCCTGGCTCCAGAAGGAGCGCGTGACGCAGCGGGAAGCCGCGGCCGACATAGAGAGCTTCTTCCGGCAGCTGCGCGAAACGCGCCCGGCCCCGGCGCCGGGCGAGACGGCCCCGGACCTCGGTGATCTGAAGGCCGAGGCCCTAGCCCAAGCCGACGCACGCCTGGATGAATTCCGCCGCGTCAGCGTGCGCGACCTCGCCTTCATCCTCTACCGCAGCGCGGCGGCTTTCGGCGATTCCGCAACGCGCCTGACCTGGCAGCTGCCTCGCAAGTATAAAGACCCGGCGCTGAAGCTGCCGCCGTTCACGGCCGCCTACCTGGACGATAGATTCATCCTCGACCGCGCCGCCGATCCGGCGCTCGCCGGCGCGGAACTGCTGGAGGTCAACGGCGTCCGGCTGCAGGAGTTCCTGCGCCCGGCCCTCGAGCGCGTCTCCGCCGAAACCCCGCGCCTGCGCGCCTGGCTCTTCTGCCGGGACCAGCTCTTCTGGTGGGAGTTCGCGAACCTTATAGCGCAGGATAAGCCCCTGGAAGTGAAGGTCCGGACCGAGGGAGGAAAGGTACTGCGGAAAAAGCTGGCCCCGGTCACAGCGGGGGAATTCCGACGCCTCTCGGCCCGGCACACTACGCTGACAAAAATGATCTACGCGCAGAGCCGCCTGGCCCTGCTGAAGGTCCCGGACCTGGCCCCTTCCCGCTCTTCGCGGCGCGCCTACGACGAGTTCTTCCTGGAGCTGAAAGACAAAAATGTGGAGACGCTGGCGCTCGACCTGCGCGAAGCCGCTTCCGGCGACGCGGCCGGGGCGGACTACCTGCTGGGCTTCTTCGGCGGCTGGCTCAAAGGCCCGATGGAGAAATTCTCCGGCAAGACCTTCCTTCTCACAGGGCCGGGCACCGGTCCGGCGGCGGCGCAGTTCGCGGCCCGCTTCCGGGATCTGAAGGCCGGGGAGATCCTCGGCGAAGAGACCGGCGGCACCCCCGGCTATTTCGGCGATCCGGAGACTTTTACCCTCCCGGCCAGCGGCCTGAAGTATTCGGTGGCCTCGCGCCGGTATCCGCACCCGGCCGCCATCCCCGGCGGCGTGCGCCCCGACATCGCTCTTGCCGCGGCCAGCCTGCGCCCCTTCGGGGACATAAAAACCCTTTTACTGAAACTGAAGGCCGGCCCGGTCAAATAACGAAGCCCGGGCTGCCCCGGGCTTCTGCCGCGTCGCAGCCCTCAGCGCGCCGCCACCAGCACCGGCTGCGCGGCGTAATTCAGCGTGACAAAATCCCGCGGCCCGTCCGCGCCGAAGAACAGCGAGACGCCGCTCTCCTCTCCGTCGTAGAGGAGGTTGGAAGGCCCTGCGCTCGCGCCGAAGCTGCCCCCGGCCGCGAAGAAATCCGCCTGCGTCACCGCCTTGCTAAGCCCGCTCTCCAGCTCCTCCAGCCCGTCGGCCTCCATGAACTTTATCAGCTTATGGTCGGTGTTCTGGTTATTGTAGCGGAACCCGGCGCCGCCTTCGTTAAGAGTAGTATCCACGTGCCAGACCACGAAGCCGCCGCCGCTGCCCAGCCTTGAGTCATTGCCGGTGCCAGAGCGCCGCTCTACGATGAAGACTTCCTCGGTGCGCCCGGGCTTGCCCGCCGGGATGACCGCCACACAGTCGCCTCCCGCGCCGGCCGCCTGCAGGTCGAACTCGCCATCGAGGGTGACTACCCGGGGCCGCACCCAGCCCAGCAGGACCTTGCTGAAGCAGTTATGGTCGTAGCGGTTAGCGTCCATCATATCGAAGTAGCCCAGCCCGCCGTCGGGCCCCACGCCGGGCTCGTAGTCGTAATAGTCCGGCAGCCCCAGGGCGTGCCCGGTCTCGTGCAGCAGTATGCGCACCGAATATTCATCCCCGGGCTCCTGCTGGTTGCTCAGCACCGGCTGCCAGGAATACCTGCCCGGGCGCACCCCGCCGGCGCTGAAGTCCGCGTCGGAGAACCACGTGGCGCAGCCCCACCAGAAAGTGGCCCACTCGCCGGTGGGCCCGGTCCAGATAACCGCCAGGTAATCTATGACGCCGTCTCCGTTGCTGTCGTACTGGGAGAAGTCGTGATCCGGGTGGGCCAGCAGGGCCTTCTTTATGACCGCGTCCCGCCCTTCGCGGGTCTGGGGGATCTCAGAGCGCAGCCCGGCCCGGTACCAGCCCAGCACTTCGCCGCGGATCTCCAGCTGCCCGCGAGAGGAGCGCCGGTAATAGGCGGTCAGGCTCTCGTAGGGGAAGTCGCCGCCGGTCCCGAAGATCAGGTCGCTCAGGTGCGCAGGGGTATCTCCGGCACGGGCGGGGTAGTCGTCGAAATCAACCAGCAGCACCAGCATCTTGGGACTGCCCTTGGCGGGTAAGCCGCGACCGGCGGCGGCGGCGCGGACGCCCCTGGAGGGCCTCACGGCCCGATAGAAGTTGGACACCAGGGCCGGATCTGCCGCCTGGCTGCCTATGCCGAGCCCGGCGGCGGCCCCGCGCGAACCGGACCGCGGGATAACATAGCCGGGAGGGGGCGGCTCAAGGGCGGCGGCTCCCTGGGCCAGGAAGAGAGCAGGCAGAACTGCCGATCTCAATAGTTTAGAGGCTTCGCTCAGGAAAGTGGTTTGGTTCATGCCCCATACGGAGCAACTTTTATGCCAAGGCCCGAAAATCCTGGTTTTCGATTGGGAATCGCTTGAAATTATGCGGGGGAGCTGTCAGGACAAGGTTTAGAATTCTCATTTGAAAAGAACCGCTTTTCAAATGAAAATATGGCTTCAGAGCGCGGGAAGGCGCCGCAGTTCGTCTATACCCTCCGCGCGGGTCACAAGGGCGCGCCCGGCACCGGCGAACAGGTCTTTAAGGCGGGTATTATCGAAATCCAGGCTGCAGTTAGCCGCGTACAGGGCGTAGAGCGAAGGGTCCATGAAGGGACGGTCGAGGTTGAGCAGGTTGGAAACGGCCGTTATACCTGTCCCGAGCGCCCGGCCCGCCGCGAAGGGCAGCGTTACGCTTTTAAAGCTCCGCTCCGGCAGGTAGACCGAGGCCAGCAGCCGGTAGAACTCGTCCGCGCTGGTGCGCTCGCTGTCTATGACGTTCACCGCCAGCCCCGCGGCGGCCGCGGCCTCTGCGCCCAGCAGCACAGCGGCGGCCACGTTGCGCACGTGGGCCAGCGGCCAGCGGTTGGCTCCGCGCCAGCGCCCGAAATGGATGATCCAGGGCGTCAGCTTGAGGAAGTCCAGGATGCGGGGGGCGAAGGTCTTATCGCCGTGCCCCCAGACTGCGGCGGGGCGGATGATGCAGTATTTTTCCGGCGGCAGTTCCTCGCGCAGCAGGCGCTCAGCCGCTATCTTGAACTCCGGGTAAGGATTGCCGAGGTTGTCCTGCAGCGGCAGGGCGTCCTCGGCCTCGCCGGAGAAATCCCGCAGGCCGTAAACGTCGGTGGAGGATACGAAGACCACCCTCCCTACGGCGCCCGCCCGCACCAGGCCGGCCAGGTGCCGGACCGGCTCGAGGTTGGCGCGGCGGAACTCTTCCCTGCGGCCCACGTCGGAGGCGCGCCCGGCGCAATGGGCGGCCGCGTCGAAACCGCCGGCCGCCCGCGCCGCGTCGCCGAGTGAGGCGCCGTCGGACGCGTCGCCCCGCAGCACGGTCAGCGCGCCGGGGCCCGGCTCGAATTTAGCCATCGGCGTCCTGTGCTCCAGGGCGAACACATGCCACCCGCGCGCGGCGAATTCCCGCGCGCAGTACCCGCCGATAAAGCCGGCGGCCCCGGTGACCAGGACTTTTTTCATTTTATCACGCCGTGCTTGCGGCCGAGCTCGGCGAAGAGGGCGAGTATGCGGGCGATGTCTTCCGGCGTCAGCGTGCTCATAACGCACAGCCGCAGCCGGCATTCCTTGCGGCGCACCGCCGGGTAGGTGACGATGTTGGTGTAGACCCCGCGCTCGCGCAGGTCGTTGCAAAGGGCCACCAGCCTGAGCTCGTCCCCGACGATAACCGGGATGACGGCGGAGCCGCTGCTGCCGGTGTCGAAGCCCAGCGCCTGCAGACCCGACCGCAGCGCGTCTATGTTGCGCCACAGCTGAGCGCGGCCGGCCTTGTCTTCGGTGAACAGCCGGAAGACCTCGAGCAGGCCCGCGGCTACCGGGGCCGGCAGGCTGGTGGAGAAGAAATAGGTGCGGGCGTAGAAGCGCAGGTACTGCACTACGGCGGCCGAGCCTGCGCAGTAGCCGCCCAGCCCGCCGGGGGATTTGCTGAGAACGCCCGCTGAGAGATCGATCTTGCCGGCTACGCCGCACTGCTCGGCGGTGCCGCGGCCGGTCGGGCCCACGATGCCCAGGCCGTGCGCGTCATCCACCATCACGCGGGCCCCGTAGCGCGCCGCGAGCGCGACTATCTCGCCCAGCGGGGCCAGGTCGCCGGCCATGGAGAAGACGCCGTCAGTTATGATCAGGCGGCCCTTTTTCGCCTCCGGCAGGGCTCGCAGGGTCTTCTCCAGGTGGCGCATGTTGTTGTGCAGGTAGACCTTGATGTCCGCGCCTGACAGCCGGCACCCGTCGAAGATGGAGGCGTGGTTGGCGGCGTCGTTTATAACCACGTCGCCCGGTCCGCACAGCGCGGAGATGATGCCGACGTTGGCGGAATAGCCGCAGGGGAACAGGATGGCGTCCTCCGCCCCGTAAAACTCGGCGATAGCGCGCTCCAGGCGCTTGTGCAGGTCGGTCGTTCCGGCGTAGAGGGAAACGGCGCCGGTGCCGTAGCCGTACTTGTCGCAGGCGGCCTTGCTGGCGGCCACTACTTCGGGATGGGTGGTCAGGCCGAGGTAGGAATTGGAGCCCAGCATCAGGGCCTCGTGGCGGCGGCCGTCGGCTTCCAGCAGCTCGGGCTGCCTGGAAGAGGCGCCCAGCAGCTGTACGCCGAGGGCGCTGCCGTAGCTCTGCGCGTAGCTGTGCCCCTTGAAATAGGCGTCCAGCTCGCCGGCCTTGTCGAAAAGGTCAGCCTGGCCTCCGCCGCCTATAAAATCCTCGAAGACTTTCTGTCCATTATTTTCGGTTGTCATAAGTTAAGCCCCGCAGCGGCACCTGAGCGGTTCGCCGCTGTCGCAGTATATGGTGCAGAGGTTGCACTGGCTGCAAGTGGAAGCAGTGGAAACGCCATTCATGAACTTGAGCGGCAGGTCCGGCTCGCGCACCAGCGGCCGGCACAGGCTGACCGCCGCCAGGCCGTGTTCGGCAACGGCGGCCTCCATGGCCGCCGACGAGCGCAGGCCTCCGACGGAGATAATGGGCATCGCCGCGGCCCTGGCTATACCGGCGGCTGCCGCCAGGTTGTAATTTTCCTCGTAGGGGATGAGGCGGGCGAGGTGCCGCTTCAGGCAGAAGAATTTCCAGAGCGCGAGCGCCGGGCGGGGCAGGCGGTTGAAGAGGGGGTTCACGCGCAGCGCGGTCTCCACCGGCCAGGCCCCGCGCATGATATTGAGCGCGTACTCCATGGTGCCGTAGCTGATCTCGCAGGCCTCGACGCCCAGGCCTTCCAGCTCTTTGACCGTGCGCGCCGTGCCGTCCACGCGGACGCCGGGCGTATTGTCGTCGGCGGCGCTCAGCTTGACCAGCACCGGGAACTCCGTGCCGCAGGCGGCTTTTACGGCGCGTACGGTCTCGCGCAGCAACAGGGACCGCTCGCCCCAGCGGTCCGTCCTGTTGTTGGTCCACGGGGACAGGAACTGGTGGAGCAGGTAGCCGTGCGCCGCGTGCAGCTGCACGCCGTCGAACCCCGCCCGGCGGGCGCGCACGGCGGCCGCCGCGAACTCGCCGATCACGCGCAGGATGCCGGCTTCGTCGAGCGGGGAAACCGCCTGGCGGAAATAGCTGCACTTGCGGCCGGACGCGCCAACGACGGGCAGTCCCGTAACCTCGCGGCGCGTCTGGCGCCCGGCGTGCGCGAGCTGCATGAAGAGCTTGATGTCCGGCGCGGCGGCTTTGGCGCGGGCAACTATATCGGCCCAGGGCCGGACCTTATCTTCGGCGTCGATACCGCACTGGCCCGGCTGCATGGCCCGCCCCTCCCGGGAGATGAACGCGAAGCCGGTGACGATGGCGCCGCAGCCTCCCTCGGCCAGGCGGGCGTAAAGCTCGCCCAGCGCTGGCCGCGGGAGGCCGTCGGCGTCGCCCAGCCCCTCGTAGGTGGCGGCCCGGAGCACCCTGTTGCGGAGGGTTATGTGCTTCAGCCGCAGCGGGGAAAAGAGTTGGCTCATGCCGGGCTCCCGAACAGCCGCTTTGAGACGGCGGCTGTTTCGCGGATATAGCTTTCCAGGGAGCCGGCGCTCCTCGGGCACGGCGGGGGAGCTTTCATTTGCGCCAGGGCCCCGCCGGAGGCCGCGAAGTAAATTCCGGGCTTGCGGCCGGCGGCGGCCCACCCTACCAGAGTTGCGCCGGCGCGTCGGACCTTCCCGGCCGCCGCCGCGCCCAGGCCGGCCGGCAGGGCGAACAGCAGTTCGTATTCGCCTGCGCCGCCCAGCAGGAAAGCCCCTGGGTGCAGGCCCGCCCGCGCGGCGGCGCTCTCTACCCCCGGCGCGAACGGCACTGCGGACAGGTCTATTTCGAACCGGAAGCGCGGGTTGCGCCGCAGCAGCAGCCACATGGCGTCGGCCAGGCCGCCGCTGGTGTCTACGCAGGCGGCGGCCCGGCCGCGCAGCGCGCGGGACTCTGGCAGCCGCAGCTCGAAGCGCGGCGTGGGCAGTCCCCGCAGGGCAGCCAGGTTGGCGTCGCCCAGGCGCCCGGTGACCCAGAGCGTATAGTCTCCCGGCGGCAGGTCGTGACCGATGGGCCGGCGCGGGGCGGGGCCCATGGCGAAGCCGGTATAGCGCCAGGTTTCAGCGCGCCCCAGGTCTCCGCCGCAAAGAGAGCACCCCGCGGCCGCCAGGGCTTTGCGCAGGCCTGCGGAGAGCCCTTTGGCGAAGCCTTCCCCGCCGCGCTCCGGCAGCACCAGCGCCTGCATGAACAATTCGGGCTCGGCGCCGCAGGCCAGCAGATCGCTGAGCGTCGCCACGGCCAGGTTCCAGCCGAGCGCCTCCGGTGCGCCGGAGAAATGGTCTTCCTCCGGCGAGAATTCGTCCATCGTAAGGCACCAGCGCCGGCCCCCTATGTTCAGCACTTCGGCGTCAGAGCCGAAGAGGGCATTGGACTGCCGCGGGCTCCTGGGGAACCGCGCGGCCAGCCTGGTTATCAGGTCGTATTCGTTCATGGGCGGGCGCCTATGAGCCGGTAAGCCCGGGGGAGGACCGCTATCTCGGCCGGCAGCAGCCCGCGCGGATCGCCGTCGAACTCAACTTCGCAGGGCGCGGCTGAGCGAACCTCTATCCTGGAGCAGAACCGCAGAAAAACGGAAGGGTCGGCCGCCACCGCGCCGGAGTAGAAGCCCGGCACCAGGCGCAGCAGGCCCAGGCGGGTCCGGCCGTGCACGGCCAGCGCGCAGAGCCGCCCGTCGTCGGGGCGCAGGTCGAGCGCCAGCTTCAGGCCTGACGCTATCTGCGGGTTCTTGGCCACGGTCAGGTTATCCACGGCCCGCAAAGGATAAGCCTGCCCGTCGAGGACGAGCGTAAGGTCAGGCGCGCTCTTGCCGGCCAGCGCCCGCAGCACGGCCAGCCCGGTGCCCCCGGCGTCGCCCAGCCAGCGGCGGTAGGTATTGGCCCGGCGCGCCACGGCGGCCCCGAGCCCGATATTGCTGCTGCAGCCGAAATGCGCGGTAAGCCCGGCGCCGTCGTAACCGCGGTAAGTTATGCGCGCGGCGTCGCGGGGCGCGGACGCGCCTTCGAGCAGGGCCCGCAGGGCGCCCTCCGGTTCCGTTGGAACGCCGTTGAAGCGGCAGAAGTCGGGACTGGTCCCGGTGTAGAGCACCCCCAGCTCCGGGTCGGGCCTGCCGGCCTGCAGCAGCCCGTCCAGCGCGCCGTTGATGGTGCCGTCCCCGCCTACGGCCACCGGCGTTTCGTCGGGCGCAGCTTCGCGGGCCAGCCGCACGGCGTCACAGGGAGCCGCCGTAACGGCGCACCGGAAGCGGACGCCGGCGGAGGTCAGGCGCTCCTGCAGCCAGGGCCACAGGGCGCGCCCCCTGCCGGAGCGCGACCCGGGATTCATGATCAGCAATAATTTCATCGCTTGTAGATGCCCAGTTTCTTATACAGCGGCGTCGGGCGGCCGCGGGTCCAGCCCTCTACCAGGGCCTTGGTGACCGGCCACGGCAGCGGGGTCCGCTCCAGCTTCTGCTCGCGGAACAGCCGCTCTATCTCCCCGGACTGGGTGCAGCAGAGCCAGTCGGAGCAGGGCTCCGGGAAATAGGCGCGCATGCGCTGCATGATGACCCGCAGCGGTTCCTCGCGCAGGTTGCCGAAGGAAAGGTTAAGGAACTCGCAGGGCTGTACCTCGCCGTAGGCGTTGAGGTAGAAGCGGTCCACGCCGCCGGCGGTGCAGCCCAGGCGGGTTTCCTGCTCCTCCAGCACCTGGGAGACCAGGCAGGGATAGCCGCCGGGGCTGGAATTATACCGCCGGTGCAGGGCGCGCACCTGCTCTATCACGGCGGGGTCCTGCTGCATGTTCTCTTTGCGGCCCAGCCAGTTGCCGGCCGGCTTGGGGTGGATGAGCTGCACGAAATCCGCGCCGAGCTCACGTGCCAGGTCCATCAGCCGCTCCAGCCCGCCGGCCCGGAGTTCGCCCTCGGAGAGCACGCTGTTGACCGCCACAGCGACGCCGGCGGCGCGGAAAAAGCGCGCGGCGCCGCAGGCCGTCTCGAAAGAGCCGGGCACGCCGGTAAGGGCGTCGTGCGCGGCGGGGGAGGGGGAATGTACGGAGATCATGACGCCGAACAGGCGGGCGGCCTTCAGCTCCCGCAGGCCCTCCGGAGTCAGGCCCGCGCCGGTGGTGTTGATCCACAGCTCGGAGCGGTCGTCTATGGCGCGCAGCAGGTTCAGGAGGCGCGGCAGGCGCAGCAGCGGCTCGCCGCCCTCGATATCGAACATCGCCACGCCGAGGTCCTGCATGCCGCGGGCCGCGCCCAGCAGCAGGTCCTCGGGCAGGTCTTCGCCGCCGTCGCGGTGCTGGTAGCAGTGCGAGCACTTGTACGAGCAGGCCTTGGTCATGGAGAAGACCACCGTCAGCGGCATCGGCGGGGAGACCAGGAGCTTCGATTCGAGCGCGCAGAAGAAGGCGCGCGAGGGCCAGGCGGGCAGGTAGAGGTCTATCTTCCAGCCGCCAGGCGTGAGCACGGGCTTGTTGTCGCGGAAGACCAGCAGCAGGCGCAGCGCGCGGACGAGGAATCGCGCGTAGGCGGGAAGCGACCAGCCGAAGCGGCCGGGCCGCAGGGCGTAGCGCGCGGCCGCGTGCAGCGCTATGCGCAGGTAGAGCAGGGCCTGGCCCGCCCCGGTGAGAAAGCGGCCGTCAGGACCTGGCATCTTTATAAAGGTCGAAGAGGAACCCGACGAAGACATAGCTGGCGGCGAAGAGGTAGAGCGCCAGGGTCCCGTTGAAGATGGCTATCAGCGTGACCTGGCCCGCCACGCAGGCCCTGATGTTGGTGACAAGGCTGAAATAGGTGCGCCGGCCCTGCGGATGCATATAGTAGAGCACCGCCGTCCAGAACTGCAGGAACACCGTCATCACGCCGCAGAAGACGAAGTTCTGCGCGTAGAGGATGTCGCCGCTGGGGATCCAGCCGGTCCAGACGAACAGCAGGAAGAGGATGGTGGGCAGGAAGGCGCCCAGCACGCCGGCCACGCGCGCCGTGCGCAGGCCGTGCCGGACGATGAAGGTGTTCTTGCCGGCGGCCTTGTCGCCGGTATAGTCCTTAAAATAGGTGAAGTAGGTCATCAGGCCGTTCATCACCGTGACGAGAATGAAGACGCTGACGCGGTTGGTGGTGAACGCGGGGGAAGGCACCGGGCCCGCCGCGAGGAAGCCGTAGATGGTGCACATCGCTATCGACAGGCCGAAGATCAGGTTGCCGGTCAGCGACCAGGCCTTCGCGTACTCATAAAGGACGTTGAGCAGTACGCCGAGCAGGATGGGAATGACCGACCAGGGGTTCAGGAACCAGGACAGCACCACCACGCCCGCCATCAGCACGGCGGAAAGGCGCACGGCGAGGGCGGCATTCAGTTCGCCCGTCACCATGGGCCGGTTGGGCGCGTTGATGCGGTCCTCGGGCAGGCCCAGGTAGTCGTTGATGATCTGGTTGATGCCCCAGCTCAGGAAGAGGATGGCCAGGATGCCGATGTTCCGGACGCTCAACTCCGGGGTGGCGGAGATGTAGGAGTAGAACGAGACCCCTATCCACCCGGCGATGCCGGTGACGAAGGCGTAGTAGAGCCGCATGGAGCTGATATACGCCAGCGCGAAGGCCGCGGGCCCGGTTCTTTTTGTCGCGCTCTTTGTTCCGCTCACGGTAATCCCCTTTAAAAATAAATTATATCAAGAAAGCGGCGGGCGGGCCGCGGAATAAAAAAGCCCGGGCTGCCCCGGGCTTTTTCGGCGCCGCCGCGGCTTACGGCAGCTTGACTATGCCGCTGGCCTGGCGGACCTCTACGTCCTTGATGGCGCGCTTGATCATGGTCTCGGCGCTCTTGCGGAGTTCGGCCTCCGTCAGTATCTTGCGGGCCAGGCCCTGCTCTATGGCCTTCAGGCCCACGGCCACGGCCTCGTCGATATAGACCTCCGGCTCGTCCATGTGCGGCAGCAGGTAGTCCTCGCTCATCTTGCCCTTCTTTACCACGTAGCCCGCCAGCGCCTCGGCGGCGGCGACGCACATCTCGTCGGTGATGGTCTTGGCCTGCACGTCGAGCGCGCCGCGGAAGATGCCGGGGAACCCGAGGGAGTTGTTGACCTGGTTGGGGAAGTCGGAGCGGCCGGTGCCCACCACTTTAGCGCCGGCTTCCTTGGCGTCCCAGGGCCACATCTCCGGGATGGGGTTGGCGGTCAGGAAGCAGATGGCGTCCTTGGCCATGGTGGCCACCCACTCTTTCTTAATGATGTCGGGGCCGGGGGTGGAGGCGGCGCTCAGGACGTCCGCGCCCTTCAGCGCGTCCGGCAGCTTGCCCACGATCTGCGCGCCGTTGGTGACCTGGCACATATGCCATTTCTCGCGGTGGTCCTTCAGGTCGGTGCGGCCCTTGTGCAGCGTACCCTTGGAGTCGACGTAAACGAGGTTCTCCGGCTTGGCGCCGTAATGCATGTAGAGGGTGCCGATGCGGATATTGGCCGCGCCAGCGCCGAACAGGACGATCTTGACGTCCTTAATGCTCTTCTTGACGATCTTGAGGGCGTTAATGAGGCCGGCCAGGCAGACCGTCGCCGTGCCCTGCTGGTCGTCGTGCCAGACGGGAATGGTCATGGTGCGGCGCAGCTCGTCGAGGATGTCGAAGCACTTGGGCTGGGCTATGTCCTCCAGGTTGATGCCGCCGAAGGAGGGGGCGAGCAGCTGCACGGTGCGGATGATCTCCTTAGGGTCCTTGGTGGCCAGACAGATGGGGAAGGCGTCCACGCCGCCGAGATACTTGAAGATGAGGCCCTTGCCCTCCATCACGGGGAGGCCGGCCTCGGGGCCGATGTCGCCCAGTCCCAGCACGCGGGTGCCGTCCGAGACCACGGCCACCATGTTGCCCTTATTGGTATGCTCGTAGACCTTCTCGGGGTGTGCCTGTATATCCTTGCAGACTGAGGCCACGCCGGGGGTGTACCAGATGGCAAAATCGTTGATGTCGCGGATGCAGCATTTGGGGGAAACTTCCACTTTTCCTTTATAGAAAGGGTGCAGCTGCATCGCGTCTTCGGCGGGCTTATTGGCCTTCTTCAGCAGTTCTTCCTTGGAAACTTTCACATTGGACATTTTTAACCCCTTTACCCGCGGAAATTGCGCGATTACATTGAGAATTGTAGTAAACAAAATTTGTCTTTACAACAACTTTTTGATATACTTTTCGTGTTCACCCGAAGGCCCTTGGCCCCCGGTGAAGAAACCAGCCCGCCAACGATTTTGGCACCGTAGCTCAGGGGTTAGAGCGGGCGTTTCATAAGCGCTAGGTCGGAGGTTCGAGACCTCCCGGTGCCACAGATTTTCAACGCAGCCCTGTCCCGCAGACACAGTGCACAGCGGGACGGGGTTTTGTTTAAACGGGGGGAAGAATGACAGACACATACCTGACCAAAGACGGCTTTGAGAAGCTGCAGGCCGAGCTTTTGGAACTCAAGAAACAGAAAAACGACCTTTCCGTGGAGATCAACGACGCCCGGGAGCAGGGCGACCTGAAAGAGAACGCCGGCTACATCTACGGCAAACAGAAACAGAGCCAGCTCATGGCCCGCATCAACGAGATGGAGCTGCGCCTGCGCTCGGCCAAGATCGTGGACAACATGGCCGTCAACAAGGACCAGGTCAGCCTGGGCGCCACCGTGACCATGCGCGACGAGAACACCAAGGCCACGCTGGTCTACACCCTGTCCAGCGCCGACGAGGCCGACCCGGCCGAAGGGCGCATCTCGGTCAGTTCGCCGCTGGCCCAGGGGCTGCTCGGCTCTACTGTCGGCGCCTCGGTAAAGGTGCGCCTGCCCAGCGGCGAGAAGCACCTGGCCATCCTAAAGGTGGAGTACAAGTGAATTTTGTTATAATTTTTGAAAGTCCTTCGCGAATTTTGCGCGGCTAGGAGACAGCTATGGCATTCTGGGGAAACAAGCAGGAGGGGGAAAGCCCGCAGCCCGGCCAGCAGGCGCCGGTGCAGACCACCGGCACGCTGGAAGAAGGCTATAACGAGATAGTAAAGTCCAAGGGCCGAGCGCCAGGCATAGACCTCGCCATCAAGCTCAGCGACCTCATCCTCGAGCACGCCGTCGAGGAGCGCGCCAGCGACGTGCACATCGAGTCCCAGGGCGCGAACCTCCGCGTCCGCTTCCGCGTGGACGGCATCCTGCAGGACATGCTGAGCTCGCCGAAGAACTCCGACATCCCGCTGACCCAGCGCATCCGCGTGCTCGCCGGCTTCGATCCCGAACCCCCTACCTCTTTCCGCAACGAGGAAGGCCGCTTCCAGAAGATGCTGGCCGGCCGCGCCATCCAGGTGCGCGTTTCCTCCTTTCCGACCGTCAACGGCGAGAAGCTGGTGCTGCGCGTGCTGGACCGGCAGCAGCTGGGCCTGGACCTCGACCAGGTGGGCCTGGACCAGGACGCGCTGACGCTGATCAAGAAGCTCATCCGCAACCCGTACGGCATCTTCTTCATCACCGGCTCCACCGGCTCCGGCAAGACCACCTCGCTTTACGCGATACTCAAGAACATCAACACCCCGATGATCAACATCATCACGCTCGAGGACCCGGTGGAATACCGCCTCGAGGGCATCAACCAGGCCCAGATCAACGCCAAGACCGGCTTCACCTGGTCAGAGGGCCTGCGCACCATCCTGCGCCAGGACCCGGACGTCATCATGGTGGGCGAGATCCGCGACTTCGACACCGCCGAGATCAGCCTGCGCGCGGCCCTGACCGGCCACCTGCTGTTCACCACCATCCACACCATCAACTCCGCCAGCATTATCGAGCGCCTCTTCGAGATGGGCGTGCCGCCCTTCCTTATCGGCTCTTCGATGCTGGGCGCCATGAGCCAGCGCCTGGTGCGCAAGGTCTGCCCCAAGTGCTCTCAGAACGCGGCACCCCCGTCGGAGCCGGTAGTCAACGAATTCGTAAAGAACATGGACCCCGACGAAGGCAAGATCGTCAAGGAGCTCATCCTCAAGCCCGGCGCCACTTACAAGGTGGAGAAGGGCTGCCCGGAGTGCCGCAATACCGGCTACATGGGCCGCGTCGGCATCTTCGAACTGATGCTGATGAACGAGGAGATCCGCAAGCACATCCTCGACCACGCCCCGACCGACGTCATAAAGCGCGCCGCGATCAGGAGCGGCAAGATGCGCACGCTCCTGATGGACGGCATCCTTAAGGCCCGCGCCGGCACTACGACGCTGGCCGAGATCATCCGCGTCACCGCGACCATGGTGTAAGCCCGCGGCGCGGAACTGGCCCGGCCGGCCGGCATGGCGGCCGGGCCGTTTCTTTCGAGATGAAAACCATAATCATAAAATTCGGCGGGAGCTCGCTGGCCGACCCGGGCAAGATACGCCGGGCGGCTGGCATGGTGGCGGCCGCGCGCCGCCGCGGCTTTTCCCCGGTCGCGGTGGTCTCGGCCCCGGCCGACGCCACCGACGACCTGCTGGCGCTCGCGGCGCAGGCGGGCGGGCAGCGCCTTTCCCCGCGCGAGACGGACGCGCTGCTGGCCTCCGGCGAGCAGATCAGCGCCGCGCTGCTGGCGCTCGCCCTGCAGGCCGAGGGGCGCAAGGCCGTCTCACTGACGGGCGCCCAGGCGGGCATCCGTACCGACGATAGATTTTCAGCCGCGGCCGTCAGGGCCGTGGACGCGCGCCGCCTCAGGCGGGAGCTCGCCGCCGGCCGAATACCGGTGGTGGCCGGCTTCCAGGGTAGCACGGGCGGCGGGGACGTGACCACGCTGGGCCGCGGCGGTTCGGATTTCACCGCTGTGGCGCTGGCCCGCGCGCTCGGTGCCGCGCTCTGCGAGTTCCGCACAGACGTGAAAGGCATTTATACAGCCCACCCGGCCATAGTGCCGGAAGCCCGGCCCATAAAGGCCCTGACCTACGCCGAAGTCGTGGCGCTGTCCGCCCTGGGCACCGAGGTGCGCCAGCTGGGCGCCATCGCTTACGCGGCAAAGCATTCCATCCCGCTGCACCTGCGCTCCTCGTTCCACGACGAGCCCGGCACGCTGATCAACGCCGGGGGCGGCAGGCCGGGCGTTTCCTGCCTCTCTCTGCGAAAGGCGCCGGACGGCGCCCTGGTGTCTGCCGTGGGCCGGGAGCTCTCCCGGGCGCACGCCGCCAGGGGGCTCGCTGCCGCGGGTCCCTGCGCCGCGCTGCTGCGCTCTGCCGCCGGGGCGTTCACGCTGCGCGTGCCCGCCGAAAGGGGGGAAGCGGCCCTTAAAGCGCTGCACGCCGCTTTTTTCGGCGCTTCAGGGCCGTTGACTTGAACTGTATTAATCTATAGAATTAACCAATGGCTATCATAATACGCGCCGTCTTCGTAATTTTCTGGCTGGTCGCGACGGGCTTCATAGGCTTCCTGGCCTATATCGTCACGCAGACCGAAGCCAACCCGCAGGCGCTCTGGGCCTGGCTGGTCATGTGCGCGTTCTCCTTCGTCTCGGCCACCTTCCTCGCCTATAACATCGTCTTCGGCCACCACGACAGGGCCGACATGCCCCATCACCACAATCATCTCGCCAAAGGCTGACGGCCATGTCTTTCGACCTGGCCATACTCGGCGGCAAAACCGTTATCGGCGGCAAAGCCGCCGTTAAGGACATTTTTGTGAGCGGGGGCCGCATAGCCGCGGTACGCCCGGCCGCCAAAACACCTCCGCGCGCCGTCCGCTCCATCGACGCGCGGGGCCTGCTGGTCCTGCCCGGAGTGATAGACGCGCACGCCCACTTCCGGCTGAAGCTGGGGCCCGGCAGGTACACCGCCGACGATTTTACCTCCGGCTCCGCCGCCGCCGTCTGCGGCGGTACCACCACCTTCATCGATTATACCGGCCAGGGCCCGGGCGAAGACCCTCTAAAAGGGCTCAAGGACCGCGTAAAAGAGGCCGAGGGGCGCTGCTACGCGGACTTCTCTTTCCACTGCATGCTGACCGGCTGGGACCGGCTGAAAGATCCGGCAGGCCGCATGAGGGCAGCGGTAAGGGCCGGGGCTCCGACTTTCAAGATGTTCACCGCCTACGGCGCCCGCGGCCTGCTGGCGGCCGACGCCTCCCTGACCGCGGCCCTGGAGGCCGCCGGCCGCCTGGGCGCGCTTGTGTGCGTGCACGCCGAGAACGGGCCCGTCATAGACTTCCTGACCGGCATCTTCGCCCCGTCGAAGGGCATACAGGCCCTGCCGCTGTCCCGCCCGCCGTTCACCGAGACTGAGGCCGTAGGCAGGGTGGCGGGCCTGGCCGCCGCCTCCGGCGCGCCGGTCTATTTCGTGCACCTCTCCGCCTCCGGCTCGGCGGCATTGGTCGCCGCCGCCAGGGCGGCGGGCCTGAAAGTCATGGGGGAAACCTGCCCGCAGTACCTGGCGCTCGACGAAAGCTGCTTCAGGGTCAAAGACGGGCATCTGTACTCCTGCTGCCCGCCCATCAGGACCAAAGAGGATAACGCGGCGCTGTGGCGCGCCCTCAGGCAAGGCCGCCTGCAGGTGCTTGCCACCGACAACTGCACCTTCACCCGTGAACAGAAAGCCGCCTGGGGCGGCGACATCAGGAAGTTGCCCATGGGCCTGCCCGGGGCGCAGACACTGCTGGCCACGGCCTACACCTACGGCGTCAAAGCCGGCAAAATATCTTTAGCTAAAATGATACAGGTCCTGTGTGAAAATCCAGCGCGGATAATGGGCCTGTCCTCGAAAGGTTTTATAAAGCCCGGCCTCGACGCCGACTTCGCGATAATCGACCCCTCCGCCCCAGTCAAAGCCGATTGGCGCAAAATGCAGCACAACACCGATTTCTCCCCGTGGCAGGGCCGGAAGCTCTACGGCTTCCCGAAGTATACGGTCCTGCGCGGAGCGGTAGTCGCCGAGTCCGGCGAACTAACCGCCCCGAAAACCTTCGGCGGCCGCTTCCAGCGCCGCTCAAAACCAGAAATAATTTAATATTTCTCCAAGCGCCGCGGGGGCATGCCGCTGAGCGACTTTGGGGAGGGGGGCCCCGCCCATAAATTCCCAAGGGCGGGGGGAACCGCGCAACGGTTCCCTTCTGCCAGGAGCGAGGCGGCATGCCCCCGCGGCGTAGATCAGTGTTTAGAGAAGTACCGACGGGCGACGGAGATGTCGTCCTGTATGTGGCTGATCAGGGATTCCTTCGAGGCGAACTTGCGCTCCGGGCGGATGTGCTTCAGGAAAGAGACTTCAACCTTTTTTCCGTAGATCATGCGGGAGAAATCCAGCAAATGCGCTTCCAGTATCATCTTGCCGCCCAGCGTATTCACCGTCGGGCGGCGCCCGACGCTGAGCACGGCGTTGAAGACCTCGCGGCCCACCTTCACCCGCGCCGCGAAAATGCCAGGCGGCAGGATCTTGGCCGGGTGCGCGCCGATGTTCGCCGTGGGGTAGCCGAGCTTGCGCCCCAGCCCCGCGCCCTTGATGACCGGGCCGGCGACGGAGTAGGTCCAGCCCAGGCAGGCGTTGGCCTCTTCCACGCGCCCCTCGCGCAGGTGCGCGCGGATAAGGCTCGACGAGATCCTGTGGCCGCCGCGCCGGGAGAACGGCACGGCCTTGAAAGCTATGCCGGCCAGCTGGCTCGCTGCCTTCAGGAAATCCAGGTGCCCCTCGCGGCCCTTGCCGACGGCGAAGTCGGGGCCCACGCAGAGGCCGCCCGCCGCCAGGCGGCCCAGCACCACGCCGGAAAAGAAAGCGGCGGCCGGCATGGAAGAGAGCGCATGGTCGAAGGCCAGCGGCTCCACCGCGCCGGGGCGCAGGCTTTGCAGCAGGGCCTCCCGCTCTTCTGGCAGCGTTATCAGGCAGTTCTCGGTCTCGCCGGAAAAAAAGAATTTCGGGGGGAAGGGGAAATAGACCACGCGGCTGTCGAGGCCCAGGCGCAGCGCCTCGCGCACTGCGGCGCGCACTATCCGGCGGTGCCCGAGGTGCACGCCGTCGAAACTGCCGATAGCCACGAAATTAAGCACCAACCCCTCCGGGCGGCGGTTTCAGCCGCGCGGCCGCCTGCTCGCGCGTCATCGCGGCCAGGGCGTCGGCGGTGACGGCTTCGGTCACTCCGTAGGGACCTATGGAAACCCGGCGCAGGGACGCCAGGTGGGCGCGCGAGCCGAGCAGCAGGCCAAGCTCCCGGGCCAGCGAGCGGACATAAGTGCCGCCGGAGCATTCCAGCTCGAAGCGCAGTTCGGCGCCCGCGGCCTCCCAGGAAATCCACTTCACCTCAACCTCGCGCCTGACTTCCGGCATGGCCGCGCCGCTGCGGGCGCTTTCGTACATGGGCCGGCCCTTCAGCCGCACCGCGGAATAGGGGGGGACCTGCTGAGTGATCCTGCCGTTCAGGGCCGCGACGGCCCGGCCGACGGAAGCGGCGTCCAGGGCGGGGAGCGGGGCCTCGGCGACGGTCTTGCCCTCGGCGTCCCACGTATCGGTCTCCGCGCCGAAACGGACGGTCCCGGAATAGATCTTAGGAGAGCCCTGCAGGGCCTGCTGCGCCTTGGTGGCCGCACCGGCCAGCAGGATCAGCAGGCCGGTAGCCATGGGGTCCAGAGTGCCGGTATGGCCGATGCGCCGGAGGCCCAGCTTGGCGCGCAGGAGGTCCACGGCGTCGTGGGAAGTGATGCCTTTCGGTTTGTCGAAGAGGAAGAGGCCCGAGGGCTGCGGGCCGGGCGCGTTCATCAGGCCAGCAGGCGCGAGAGCGCGGCGAACACTTTGGCGCGGGCCACGTCGAGAGTGGCCTTCATGCGGCAGCCGGAGGCGTTGCGGTGCCCGCCGCCGCCGAATGACTTGGCGACCAGGCTGACGTCCAGGTGGCCGCGGGAGCGGAAAGTGACGCTGATGCGCTCGCTCTCCTCGCGGAACATCACCGCGGCCTTCACGCCGGGGGGCATCATGCCGTAGTTGATGACGTTCTCGCTGTGCTCGGAGCGCGCGTCGAAATCCTTGAAATCCTTGACCTTGAGGGTCAGCACGGCCAGTTTGCCGCCGTACTTGAGCTCCAGGCTTTCCAGGGCCCGGCCCAGGATCTTCAGCGATTCGCAGGCCTTGGTGGCGTAGAGCAGGTCGTTGATGCGGGAGAATTTGAAGCCGGTCTCGAGCAGGCGGGAGGCGATCTCCAGCGTGCGCGGGCTGGTGGCCGGGAAATGGAAGCGGCCGGTATCTGTCACCATGCCGGTATAGAGGCAGGTGGCCTCCCGGCGGGTGACCTTGACGGTCATGTTATGGAACAGGCGGTAGACTATCTCGGCGGTGGAGGAGGAGTGCGGCTCGACGATGTTGATGTCGCCGTAGAACTCCGAGGTCTTGTGGTGGTCGATATTGACCACCTTGCCGGCGCGCTTGAGCACCGGTTCCAGCGCGCCGCCGCGCGACGGCACGGAGCATTCGAGCAGGATGGCCGCGTCGAACTTTCCCTTAGGCAGGCGGGAGCGGACGCTGCGGGCCTGCGGCAGGAAGCGCAGGTTCTCGGGGATCGGGTCCTGGGAGAACAGCGTCACCTTCTTGCCCATGCGCTTGAGGACGGACGCTATCGCCAGCATCGAGCCGATAGTGTCCCCGTCCGGGTTCAAATGCCCGGCGAGGAAAAAGGTCTCCGAACTTACGATCAGCTCCTCGAGGCGCTTGAACTCAGTCTCGAGGTCCAGGGTTCTCATCGGTTTTGTCATGTTCCGAGCGTATTTTCTTGAAGATGTTTTCCAGCTGCGAGGCCTTCTCCGGCGTCTCGTCGAACTTGAAGACTATCTCCGGGACGTTCTTAAGGCACAGGCGCTTGAAGAGCGCCGTGCGGATATCGCGGGCGTTGGCGAGCAGGATCCGCTCCTTGCGCTGCCTGTCCTCCGCGGAACCCAGCACCGAATAGAAGACGGAAAGGACCTTCCCGTCCTTGGTGAGGGAGGCCCCGGTGAGCGTGAGGATGCCGTTGGCGTTTATGCCGTGGACGTTCCTCAGCTGCACCGTGATCTCCTGGAGGAAGAGCTCCTTCAGCCTGTCGTTGCGTTTTGAGCCCACCGGGTTAAGCGCCCGGCGCCGCTAGGCGCCGAATACGCTCCTCCTTGGTTATGGCTTCCACCATGTCTTCAGGGCGGTAGTCCTTGAAGCCGTCTATCAGGATGCCGCACTCCATGTCCTTGGCGGTTATCTCCCTGACGTCTTCTTTGAAGTGCTTGAGGCCGGAGATCTTGCCGGTGCCTACGATCTCCTTGCCGCGGAGGACCCTGATCTGCTGGTTGCGGACCAGTTTACCCTCGAGCAGGCGCGAGCCGGCGATCTTGCCCGAGCTCAGGTCGAAGATCTGCAGGATCTTCGCGCGGCCCGTCACCAGTTCCACGATCTCCGGGGCCAGCAGGCCGCTCATGGCGGCGCGCACGTCCTCGAGCAGGTCGTAGATGATGCTGTATTCGCGGATCTCCACGTCGGCGGCCTTGGCGGCTTCCCGCACCTTGCTGTCGGCGTCCACGTGGAAGCCCAGGATGACGGCCGATGAGGCCTTCGCGAGCAGCACGTCGGACTCGGTGATGTTGCCGATGCCGGTGTGCAGCATCTGGATGGCCACTTCGCTCGTGCTCATGCGCTCGAGCGAGTCCTTGATGGCCTGCTGGGAGCCGAACACGTCGGTCTTCAGCACCACGTTGAGGTTCTTGAGCTGGTGCTGGTCCACCTGGGACTTCAGCGACAGCAGCGTCACGTGCCGCTGGTGGCTCATGGCCTCCTCGCGGCGGTTCAGCTTGCGCTTATCGGCCACATGGCGGGCTTCCTTCTCGTTCTCGGCCACCTTCAGCACGTCGCCGGCGGTGGGGACTTCGCCGCTGATGCCGAGCACTTCGGCCGGCTGGCTGGGCTTGAGCTCCTCGAGCCGGTTGCCCTTGTCGTCGAGCATGGCGCGCACCTTGCCGTGCGCGGCGCCGACGGTGAACGGGTCGCCGAGCCTGATGGTGCCGGTGACGTTGATGATAGTGGCCACGATGCCCTTCTTCGGGTCCAGGCGGGACTCGATGACGATGCCCTGGCCGGGCCGGTCCGGGTTGGCCTTCAGTTCCATGAGTTCGGCCTGGATACTGATAATCTCGAGCAGCTTGTCGAGGTTCAGGCGCTTTTTGGCGGAGACTTCCACCATCGGCGTCTTGCCGCCCCATTCTTCCGGGTTCAGACCGTGGTTGGCGAGCTGCTGTTTGATCTGCTGGGTGTTGGCCGTCGGCAGGTCGATCTTGTTGATCGCCACTATCAGCGGCGCGTCGGCGGCCTTGGCGTGGTTGATGGCCTCCAGGGTCTGGGGCATCACGCCGTCGACCGCGGAAACGACCAGCACGACGATGTCGGTGATCTTCACGCCGTGGGCGCGCATGGCGGTGAACGCCTCGTGGCCGGGGGTGTCGAGCACGGTGATATTGCCGCGCGGGGTCTTCACCATGTAGGCGCCGATGTGCTGCGTGATCTGGCCGGCCTCGGTGTCGACGACGTTGGACTCGCGCAGGGCGTCGAGCAGCGTGGTTTTACCGTGGTCGACGTGGCCCATGATGGTGATGATGGGGGAGCGGTGCTTGAGGTTCTCGGGCTTCTCGGCCTCGATCTCCTCCTGGAGCTCGTCCTCGCCGTACATCGGGACCATCTCCAGCTCGAAGCCGTAGTCGGCGGCGATCAGCTGGGCGGCGTCCTCTTCGACGCGCTGGTTGATGGTGGCGAAGACGCCCATGCCCATCAGCTTCTTGATGAGGTCGGTGGTCTTGACGCCCAGCTTCTCGGCCAGCTCACGCACGATGACGGTGGTGGAGACCTTCAGCTTGGGCAGCGCGCCCTGCTCGCCGGGAGTGCCGGCGGGCGCGGCCGCGGGGGCCTGCTTGGCGGCGGGGGCCGCGGGTTTCTGAAGCGGCTTGGGTCCCGGCCGGGGGGGCATGGCGCGGTTAGGGCCGTAGGACGGGCGCACCGGGGTCTGCGGCTTGGGCAGCACGGGGCCCGGGCGCTGCGGCGGAGCGGACGGCTTTATGAGCGGCGGGATGACGAGGCGCTGCGGCGGCCTGGGGGCCGCGGGCGGGGGGGAGCCGGCCGGCCGGATCACCGGCGACAGGCCGCTGGGGCGCAGGCCGGAGATAGAGGGTCTGGGAAGGCCCGGCACCGGCGGCTTGGCCGCGGGCGCGCCCGGAGTGGGCGGCACGGCGGGCTTGGCCGGGGCGGCCGGGGCCGGCGCCGCGGCCGCGGGTGCGGGTGCGGGAGCGGGCTTAGGCGGCTCGACGGGCTTGGGCTCTTCCTTGGCCCCGGTGGGTCCGGCGGCGATGGTGCCCTCGGCCGTGGAATGGGAGAACATGAAGCGCTTGAGGTCGGGCTTCTTGGGCAGTTCCGGCTCCGGCGCGGGCTCTTCGGCCTTGGTCTTCTTGGCTTTAGGCGCGGCCTTGGCCGTCTTTTCGGCCGCGGCGTCGCCTTCCTCTTTTTTCTTGGAGGCGGCTTTCTTGGCCGTTGCCTTCTTTTCGGCCTCGGCTGCGGTGTCGGCGGCGGGGGCGGCGTCGCCCTCGGCTTTCTTCTTCGGGGCGGCCTTCTTCTTGGGCGCAGCTTTCGCTTCGTCCTCAGGTTTCGCCGCCGAGTCGTTCTTCTCTAAATCTTCATTTTCCTTCTTCTTGGCTGTCATTTTTCACCTCTTCAGTCTCGGGGGCCGCTGCCTCGGCGGGCTGCATGCCGTAATTGGGGTTCTCTTCGATGAATTTCTTGGCGCCGGCCAGGATCTTCTGGGCGGTCTTCTCGCCGATGCCCTCGAGGGAGCAGAGCTCTTCCTCGGTGAGGCCGGACACCGTGCGGATGTCCAGGACGTTCATCGTGATAAGGGTCTCGGCCACCTTGGCGCCGATGCCTTCGATCTTGAGGAGGTCCTGCATGGCCGTGTCCACGGTCTTCTTGTTCTCCTCGTTGCGCTGGCCCTCGGACTTCACCTCTATCTCCCAGCCGGTCAGGCGGCTGGCGAGGCGGATGTTCTGGCCCTCGCGGCCGATGGCCATGGCGAGCTGGTCGTCGGGAACTATGACCTGGGCGCGCTTGCCTTCCTTGTCGAGCACCTTCACGGAGCTGACGGTGGCGGGGGAGAAGGACTTGGCGATCATGGTCAGGGTGTCTTCGATGTAGGGGATCAGGTCGATCTTCTCGTTGGCAAGCTCGCTCATGATGACGCGGATGCGGGAGCCGCGGATGCCGACGCAGGCGCCGACGGGGTCCACCTTGGGGGAGTTGCTGCGCACGAGCACCTTGGCGCGGAAGCCGGG
>MGUG01000031.1 GCA_001799845.1 Elusimicrobia bacterium GWC2_64_44
ACCGACATCGTCATGCAGAACGCCTGCCTGCAGCAGATGGCCGAAGTGCTCTACGAGATGAAAGACTACGCCGGCCTGTTCGTGGGCTCCGAAGAGACCATGCTGGCCCAGGGCTTCGACTATACCGGCCTGCTCAACTTCATGAACGCCAACCCGGCCTTCACGCATGAGCAGCTGGGCGAGTACCTGGTCACCTGGTACAAGGCTTTCTACGCCGGCGGCATGAACATCGGCCCCATCTCCATGCCCCTCGACGACATGGGCGCCACCCTCTCGCTGGTCCGCCCCGCGGCCCTCAGCGAGCTGCCCGGCTACCTGAACGCCTTCGCCGGCGCGGCCATGCGCAACAACGAGACCGAGGCCGCCAAGGCCGCCGTGGACCGCGTGATCCGCTTCACCAGCCTCGACCCCGCCAACGACAAGAAGAAACTGATCGCCGCCTACGCCGACCTCGCGGACTTCGCCACCATCCTCGGCGCCAATGCCGGCAGCCAGGAGACCAAGCAGGCCGCCCAGAACCTGGTGGCCTTCATAAAGACCGGCCTGGTGCTGCGCAACGTGGGCATCAACGGCGACAAAGCCAACGGCTACGACTACACCAAGGTGGGCGGCATCGCCATCAACACCACCATGAAGATCAAGACCGTGCCCCCGCAGCTGGCGAACCTCTACGAGACCAAGTACGGCGACCTGTCGCTCTCCAAGGCCTCGCAGTGGGACGAGTTCGTGACCTGGACCGACGGCGTCTGGCGCAACTAAGAGCTTAAGGAAGCAATAAAAAACCCGGGCGCCTTGCCCGGGTTTTTTATTCGCCGCTTGCGCCTAGCGGAAGTGGTCGCGCATCATGCGCACCAGGCCTTCGGTGGCCTTGCCGGGTATCTCCTCGCCTTCCCAGTTGATGGAGAAGTGGGCGTTTTTCTGCGTCGGCTTCACATAGGTCTCGTACATGGGCAGCACGGTGGCGAGGATCTGGTGCTTGATGCCCTCGATGTCGCGGCCGCGCTCGCTGATGTCGCGCTGCACGCGGCGCAGCACGGCGGTCACCATGCCGGTGGAGACGAAGATCTTGTAGTCGCAGAGGCTCAGCAGCTTCGGGAAATGCAGGGTGTAGAGCCCCTCCAGCACGATGAGCTGGGTGGGCTTGCAGGGCGTGCACTCTTTCTCGCGGGTATGCTGCTTGAAGTCGTAGACGGGCTGCTGGATGGTCTTGCCGGAGCAGAGGTCGTGCAGCTGCTTGACGGCCAGGGCGGCGTCTATGGCGTCGGGATGGTCGAAATTGTAGGTCTTGCGCTCCTCGAAGTCCAGGTGGTCGAGGGGCTGATAGTAGTTGTCGAGGGAGAAGATCTGGCCGCTGATGCCTATCTTCTCGCACTGGCTCACCAGCTTGCCGGCAAGCGTGGTTTTGCCGGAGCCCGAGCCGCCTGCGATGCCGATGATGAAGCGCGATTTCTTGGTGTTGTCCATTTTTTTGTCTCGGGCGCACCGGCCCGGCCCACTTCAATCATACAAAAATAAAAACGCGCGCGTGCGCGAGGGCCCCCAAGAGGGCTTCGAATTTTGTAAAATGTAAGTGATGTCCTTTAAGACCCCCCAGGAGACCTGCATGGAAAACGAAGAGAATTTCGCTGAATTATTCGAGAAGAGCTATAAAGAGCCTTCCCGCATGGAGCCCGGCCACAAAGTCGAGGCCCCGATAGTGAAGATCACCCCCGAGTGGGCCCTGATCGAAGTCGGCGGCAAAGGCGAGGGCTACATCGCCATCGAGGAGCTGAAAGACGCCGACGGCAACCTGATCGCCAAGGAAGGCGACGTGGTGCGCGCCTGGTTCCTGCGCTCCGAGGAAGGCGAGATGCGCTTCACCACGCGCATCGGCACCGGCCCCGCGGCCCGCGCCCAGCTGGAAGACGCTTTCAAGAACCACATCCCCGTCGAGGGCAAGGTCGTCCGCGAAGTGAAGGGCGGCTTCGAAGTTTCCATCTCCGGCGGCACCCGCGCGTTCTGCCCTTTCTCGCAGATGGGCATCCGCCGCGACGAGAACAAAGACGTCTACATGAACGTGGACATGGTTTTCTACGTGCTCGAGATCGACCGCCGCAACGTCGTGCTGACCCGCAAGGAGATCGTGGAGAAGGAGCGCCAGGTTAAAGTGGCCGCCCTCAAGGAAACCCTGCAGGAAGGCCACAAGGTGCGCGGCGTCGTGACCTCCATCCAGAAATTCGGCGCCTTCGTCGACATCGGCGGCGTGGAAGGCCTGCTGCCCGTGTCCGAAATGGCCTGGGGCCGCACCGAGAAGGTCAGCGACCTGCTCTCCGCCGGCCAGCCGGTGGAAGTCATCATCAAGAACCTGGACTGGGAGAACCGCAGGATCTCGCTGAGCCTCAAAGACACCCTCCCCAACCCGTGGGACACGGCCGCCCAGACCTGGCCCGCCGGCTCCTACCAGAAAGGCAAGGTTTCCCGCCTCGCGCCGTTCGGCGCCTTCGTCACGCTCGGCGAGGGCGTGGACGGCCTGATACACGTCTCCCGCCTCGGCGGCGGCGAGAAGCGCATCAACCACCCCGAGGACGTCCTGACCGTGGGCCAGGAGATCGAGGTGCTGGTGGAGAACGTGGACACCCAGAACAAGCGCATAGCGCTGGTGCCCGCCGAGCTCAGCCGCGAAGAGGCGGAGAACGCGGCCACCATGCAGAAATACCAGCGGCCTGAGAAGCACACCGAGGCCGAGCCCATGATGGGTTCCCTGGGCGAGCAGCTCAAGCAGCAGCTCGAGAAGAAGAACGGCAACCCCAAGTAAACCCGGGCGGCCGCCAACGAACAGCCCTCCGGGACCCGGGGGGCTGTTTTTTTACACTCTCCGGAGGAAAACATGGACCATCTCGACTGGATAAAAGGCGCGGTCATCTACCAGATCTTCCCGGACCGCTTCGCGCGCGCCGACGACAAGAATATAGACGGCGCCTTCGAGAAATGGGAGACCCCCGAGACGCAGGACGGCTTCAAGGGCGGCAATTTGAAGGGCGCGGAAGCCAGGCTGGACTACCTGCGGGACCTCGGCGTCACGGCCGTCTACTTCAACCCTATTTTCAGCTCCGCGGCCAACCACCGCTACCACACTTTCGATTACTATTCCGTGGACCCGGTGCTGGGCGGCAATCCCGCGCTGGACTCCTTCCTGAAGGCCGCTCACGCGCGCGGCATCAAGGTCATCCTCGACGGCGTCTTCAACCACGCGAGCCGCGGCTTCTTCCAGTTCAACCACCTGCTCGAGAACGGCGCGGCCTCGCCGTACCGCAAGTGGTTCCACCCGCACGGCTGGCCGCTCAAAGCCTATAACCTGGCCGCGGGCGAAAAGCCAAACTACGCCTGCTGGTGGAATTTGCCGGCCCTGCCCAAGTTCAACACCAGGAATCCCGAGGTGCGCCGCTTCATCCTCGGAGTGGCCAAGTACTGGCTGGAGCGCGGCATAGACGGCTGGCGCCTGGACGTCCCCCACGAGATAAACGACGACGCCTTCTGGCGCGAGTTCAGGAAGGTCTGCAAAGGCGTTAACCCCGCCTGCTATATCACCGGCGAAATCTGGGGCGAGGCCAAGCGCTGGCTCGCGGGCGACCAGTTCGACGCGGTGATGAACTACCAGTTGAGCGCCGCCTGCATCTCCTATTTCGGCGGCAAGAAGCTGAAGCTCACGCACGCCTACGACGGGCGCCGGCTGGAGCCGGGCGACCAGAAGAAATTCCTGGCGGACATCAAGGAGCTGCTGGGGCACTACAAGTACGCCACCACTTTGGTGCAGATGAACATGATGTCCAGCCACGACACCGACCGCATGCTCAACACCTACGGCGGCGACGAGGCGCTGATGCGCCTGGCCATAGTTTTCTCCTACCTGTTCCCCGGCGCCATCAACGTCTATTACGGCGAGGAGCTGGGCATGGAGGGCGCCCTGAACGCGGGCACCCGCGACGCCCTGCCGTGGGGCAACCGCCGCGCGTGGAACACGGGCCTGCTGAAATTCTACAGAGAGCTCGGCGCCCTGCGCCGCGGCAACCCGGTGCTGGCCCGCGGCAGCTTCGAGTTCTTAAAGGAATTTTGCGACGGCGACGTGCTGGCTTTCAGGCGCGCCCTGCCCGGCCGGGCGCTCACCTGCCTGCTCAACAATTCCCCGGCGCGCAAAGAGCTCCGTATAAAGAAAAGCGCGCTGGGCCGTAACCCTCGCGCGCTTCTGAATTCCGGCGTAACGCTTAAGCCCGCCGGCAAAGACCTACTGGTTACCCTCGCCCCCCGCGCCTACGCCGTAATCGGTTAGTTTCGGGGCGGCGGGGTCCTCAATGGGCAGCCCGTCGAGCGCCGGGGTTTCGTAAACCTCCAGCTGCACTCGGCGGCCCAGCCCGGCCTGCTCGGCAATGAAAGCGTTCAGCAGCTCCAGGCAGCCGCGGCGCAGCTTCACGCAGCCGTCGGTATCCCTCCAGCGGAAATCGGAGATCTCGGGCCGCCCGGCGTATTTCGGGTCGGAGAGCTTCTCCGGGTCCTCCCAGCGGTCGGTGTGCAGCGCAAAGCCGTTGCGCCCGTAAGGGCCCACATAATACTTGGGATTGGCGGCCAGCTGCTTCGCGCGGCGCGCCAGGCTCTCTACGCGCTCGTCGAGCGGCGGCATCTCGAAGGCGGGAACGCCCGCGCCCTGCGTGCCGGCCTGGGAATCGGCGGCCCACAGCATGTCCACCGGCATTCCCGGCGAGCCCGGCGGGTACCAGTGGCTGTACACCGCGGAGAACAGCCGGCGGCCCTTGCCCTGCTTGACGGGCCTGGCGGTGCGCCCGGCCAGATCGCCGTCGGGCTTGTCCAAAAACTCTATGTCGTAGCGGCTTGGCTCAATGTTCAGCAGGTCGTAAACGCCGGGCACGGTGGCGCCGCTGCTCATGTCCTTGGGCTTGAAATAAACAGTGGCGCCATTGAACAGAGTTTCGCGCCAGCGCGGCTTGGGCTCGGTGCCGGTGGCGCCGCGGCCCAGCGCCTCGCACTGGTAAAGGCCGGCCTGCGCGCCTTTCTCCAGCTCGAAGGTCAGCACGCCGGGGTTCATCCGGTCGGAGGGCAGCAGCAGCAGGGCGCGCGAGACCTTGCCGGCGGGGCCGGGCAGGTTGTTAAGGCCCAGGGTCTTCACCTTGGCGCGGACCTGCGCTGTCAGTTCGTCCAGGGCGGGCCGGCCGGGCGGGATATAGGCGGGGGCCAGCGTGGCGTAGTTCAGCGGCTCGGCCGCGGCCGCCGGCAGGGCCGGGACCAGCAGCAGGAAAAATAAGTTCTTTATCATAGGTTCACCTGCACTTATTCTAGAATAAAAACGCCATCCCGGCGAGGAAGAAGGCGAAAGAAGCCAGCAGGTAGCGCGACGGCAGTTTCCGCTCCGCCAGGCATTCGAAGGCCGAGGCGAAGATGGTGCCGGTGATGGCTATGCCCGACACCGCCGCCAGCGCGCCCGAGTAGCGTATGGCGCTGAGATAGAACATCAGCGACAGGTAAGTGCCCGCCACCGACCCCAGCGTTATCCACAGCAGGCTCCTGCCGCCCAGCTCTTTGATCTTTGCGAAGAAATGGAAAGGCTTCACCCGCGACAGCGCGGCGAAGAGCAGCAGCGCCCCGAGCGCCCGGTAGAAATTCCCCTCCACCGTGTTCAGGCCGGGGCTAGCATTGAAGGCGTAGCGCGTCACCAGCACGCCCAGGCCGTCCAGCGCCACGCCGCCCAGCGCGTAAAGGCTCGCGCGCGCGTTCCAATGCCCCTGTTTTTTGAAGGACTCCAGCGAAAAGATAAAGAGGCAGACTATGAAGAACAGCACGGCGTAAACCTTGCCGGCCTCGAGCGCCTGGCCGAAAGCGAAATAACTGACCGCGCCTATGATCAGCGGCTGAAAGCCGAACAGCATCATGGTGCGCCCCGGCCCCATCAGGGAGAAGGCTTTGATCAGGAAGATATCGGCCAGCCCGAGCCCCATCATGCCCGAGGCGAAGAACAGCGCCGCGGCCCCGGGGCTGACGGCGTGAAAGCCGCCTTGGGCCAGCAGGGTCAGCGCGAACAGCGCCGCCGCCACCGCCCCCTTGAAGCAGTTGACCCACAGCGAGGAGACCCGCCGCGCGTAATGCGTAAAGAACTGCACCCCCACGGCGAAGGAGAGGTTGGCGGCTAAGGCGTAGACGTAGACTTGTTCCATGGAGAATTTGCGGGAAGCTTCCTAATATTATAGAAATAAGGGGCGGTCATTCCCGAATTATTAAGATTTTAAGGAAAATCGTCCCGACACTACGCTGTCGGGAGCGTCTGCTACACTTTTTATATGGACCTGCAGGAAAAACTTGAGATACTGGCCGATTCCGCCAAGTACGACGCGTCCTGCGCCTCCAGCGGCTCAAACCGCGCAGGGCGCGGCACGGGCGCGGCCCACCAGAGCGGCGTCTGCCACAGCTGGACGGCCGACGGCCGCTGCGTGTCGCTCTTGAAGATCCTGATGACCAACGAGTGCGTCTACGACTGCGCCTACTGCGTCAACCGCCGCACCAGCGATTCCCGCAAAGCCATACTGACCCCGGACGAGATAGCCGGCCTCACCTTCGAGTTCTACAAAAGGAATTATATAGAAGGGCTGTTCCTTAGCTCCGGCATAGTGGTCTCCCCGGACCATACCATGGAGCTGATGCTCGCGGCCGTGCGCAAACTGCGCGAGAATTACCATTTCAACGGCTATGTGCACATGAAGGTCATCCCGGGCGCGGACCAAGCCCTGATAGACCAGGCCGGCCTCTGGGCCGACCGCGTAAGCGTCAACATTGAGCTGCCCAGCGACAAGAGCCTGCAGCTGCTCGCCCCCGGCAAGACCAAAGAGACCGTGCTGCGCCCCATGCACCGCCTGGCGCAGCGCATAGCCGCCCACAAAGACGAGCGGCGCTCCATAAAAAGCTCCCCCGCCTACGCCCCGGCCGGCCAGAGCACCCAGCTTATCATAGGCGCCACGCCCGAGACCGACCGCGAGATAATAAAACTTAGCGAGGCGCTGTACGCCAAAATGGCCTTGAAGCGCGTCTACTATTCCGCCTTCGTGCCCATCATGAAGGACAGCCGCCTGCCCGCCCTGCGCGAGCCGCCGCTGCTGCGCGAGCACCGCCTTTACCAGGCCGACTGGCTGCTGCGCTTCTACGGCTTCACCGCCGACGAACTGCTGGACGAAAAACACCCGGGCCTGGACCTCAACTTCGACCCCAAGACCGTCTGGGCGCTCAATAACCTGGATAAATTCCCGCTAGAGGTGAACAAAGCTTCCTACGAGGAGATACTGCGGGTGCCGGGCATAGGCGTGACCTCGGCCCAGCGCATCCTGCGCGCCCGGCGCGCCGGCGCGCTCAAGCTGGACGATTTGAAGAAGCTCGGCGTGGTGATGAAGCGGGCCGTCTACTTTGTCACGGCTGGCGGCAAATACGGCGGCGTCCAAAAAGACAGCGGGGACGCCATCAAGGTGAAACTGCTCGAGCACAAGAACCCTAACGGCCAGCTGGACCTGTTCGGCCAGGCGCAGCCGGTCAGCGAGGGACTGGAGGGCGCGGTCACCGGCCAGCTATGAGGACTTATCTTTACGACGGGAGTTTTGAAAGCTTTTTGACGGCGCTCTCGCTGGCCCTTGAGCGCACGGAGGAGTGCGCCATAGCGCGCGAAGCGGGGGCCGAGGCCGGGCTGTTCACCGAGTTCATCAACGCCGGTTCGGACCCGTCGCGGGCCGCCGCCGCCCGCGCCCTGTTCGAAGGCCGCGGCTCGCCTGAGAGCTGGCACCACGCCCGCTACGCCTTTCTTTCCGAGTCGCCCGGCGCGGAGGACGCGGTGCTGGCCTACGCGCGACTCATCAAGGAGAAGGGCCGCGCCGCCGACGATATGCTGGCCGACGACCGCGTGAAGAGTGTCCACGCCCTGTCCGCCGCGGTGGGCGGCGAGGCGCATATGTTCAAGGGCTTCGTCCGCTTTACCGAGCTGGCCGACAAGGCCCTTTATGCCCGCATAGAGCCCGACCACAATATCCTGCCGCTGCTCACCGGGCATTTCCGCGCCCGGCTGGGCGAGCTCAACTGGGTCATCCACGACGCCCGCCGCAACAGCGCGGCGCTCTACTTCGGCGGCCGCCTGGTCTACGCCCCGCTGGAAGCCGCGCGCCTGACCCCGGACGCCAAAGAAGAAGAAGTGCGCGCCCTCTGGCGGCACTTCTTTAAAACCGCGGCTATCAAGGAAAGGGTGAACCCCAAACTGCAGCGCCAGAACGTCCCCCTCAAATACCGCAAAAACCTCACCGAGTTCGGATAACCCCAGCAGAAAACTTTGAAAGCCCGGCGGAGACCGCAGGGGGCAGGGTTAGCAAAACCTTCCGAAGGCCGAGGCTTGCGTAAGCGCCGAGGCCTGAGGCAGAGTGAGCGCACGGTGTGCGCGAACGCGTTTTGCGTTCCTGCCCACTGCGGTAGGCCGCCACCATGGCTTAGACCTTGCCGTTCTAGAACGAGTAGTTGTAGCGCGTCAGCAGGTTCAGCTCGTTGCCCTCTATCGCCGGGTTGTACTTGTCGGTCTTGGAGAGCATGCCCACGCCGAAGGTCAGCTTGGAGGCCCTGCTTTTCAGCCAGATGGTCTCGAAGTTCACCGACATGGTGCCGGTCTCCGACGGGAAGGTCGGGGAATCGTTCTTGCCCGAGGACAGCGAGGTCCAGAGCTGGAAAGCGAGCGACCGCCCCGGCAGGGCGTAGGCCACGTTGCCGTTGACGGTGTTGTTGCTGGCCGTAGACGAGTCGAACTTGTCCTTGGTGCCGGAGGTCACGAAGCCGGCCGAGGCCGACAGGCGCGGCGACATCCTAAACGAGCCCGACAGCGAGATCAGCGAAGTGTCCAGGTCGTGCGAGAAGCCGGTATTGTCCACGAAAGCGCTGCTCTGCACCGAGGCGTTGAGGTTATGCGCGCCCACGGGCTGCAGCACCGAGAAGCTCAGCGTGGTGGTCTTGTTGTCCTGCGCCGCGGCCGGCTTGCCCAGCGCGGTGTTCATCATATAGGACACCGAGAGCATGGTGGCGCCGAACACCTTGGTGGTGTTGGACACGTTGGTCTGGGTCTGCGTCGTGGTGGTCTTGGCCGGGTCGTTCTGCAGATTGTCCGTGTAGGTATTGTAGGAGACCGCCACGCTGCTCCAGCTGGCCAGCGGGATGCCCAGCTCGGCGTCCAGGGTGTTGCGGTCGGGGATCACCGACGGGGCCGCGAAAGAGACGAACTTGGTGCCCACACTGGAATAGGCGGCCCGCGCGGTCAGCAGCTCGCCGCGCCACTTCAGCTCCTGCTTCCAGGCCGTGCCGCTCGTTGAGGCTGCAGCGTTCAGGTCGGCCTTGTAGGCGCTCGCCTGCACGTCGGCCAGGTAGGTCAGGCGCGGGTGGGCCTTCCACTCGGCCATGGCGCCGTAGACCAGGCTCGACTGCGGCACCAGCACGACGGCGCGGGTGTCCTGCGTGATAGAGAATTCGTCGTCGCGGCTCAGCACCGCGTCGGCCGAGAGCTTGAGGGTCGGCTTTACCTGGTAGGAAGCCTTGAACCCGCCGGCGTAGCGCGCGAAGCGGCCGGCCGTGGTCAGCGTCGGCTCTTCCGGCGAGACTATGCGGCCCATCAGCGCGGTCCAGTAGAACTTGCCGCGCGTGCGCTCGAACAGCACACCGCGCATGCCCTGGCCCTCCATGGACAGCGAGGTCAGCGTGGGCGACACGTCGCCCAGGCTCAGCGTGCCCCACGGCGCGTAATAGTTCAGCAGCACCAAGTTGGGCGTGATCGGCCGGTGATAGGTGTGCACCAGGTAGGTGTTGAACAGGAACGAGGACTGCTTGATCTTGCCCACGATATTGGCAGAGGTGATGCCCTGGTGATGGCCCCAGCCGTCGGGGCTGGCGTTCTTGTAGGTGAACGAGACGTCGCCGCCGAACTTCACTTCCTGCTCGGGCGGCGGCTTGAACTGGCGCTCTACCACCTGGAAGCCGCGGTAGTCGGTCTCCAGCAGGCGCTTGCCGCTCACCACCAGGAAAGCGCGGTACAGCAGGCGGCGCCCGGCGAACATCTCGGGCACCAGGAAGGGGATCTGCACGCCGTGCGCCATGCCGGGCGCGACGTTCTCGGCGGGTGTGACGGGGTCGGTCTTGGCGACGAACTTCTTTTCCTCGCCCTCCATGGTGTAGACCTCGGCCTCCCAGTAATAGGTGCCGGGCGCCCAGGCGGAAGCGCCGGTATTGACCACCAGCGTCTGGAACATGATCTCGTCGCCGGCCATCACCGGGTCGGGCGCGGCCACCGTGAATTGCAGGCTGGCGGCCCCGTTAGCGCGCGCCGTCAGCGGGCAGGCGGCCAGCAGCAGCAGCGCGGCGATAGTTTTAGTAAAGCTCATCTGTTGTATCCTTAAGCGCCATCAATTCTTCCAAATTTCACACGCACCCGCAAATCAGAACTTCATCGCGAGCGACACGCGGTGCGCGCTGCCCAGCTCGCCGTAGGGCGCGAGCGCGTAGTCCATGGAGAACTCCCCCAGGTTGAGCCCGATGCCCGCGAAGAAGCCGAAGAGGCTCGAGACCCCGCCGGCGCCGCCGCCCAGCTCAGTGCCCAAAATGGCGTCCCGGTCCTCGGACGAGGAGGTTTTGTAGCCGGCGCGCAGGCGGAAGTTCTCGGCCGCGCGGTACTCGGCTCCCAGGCGCAGCGAGGGGCCGTCGTCGTTGGGGAAGTCCGCCTGCGCGGCCAGCAGCAGCGGCGCGCCCGACAGCTCCGCCGAAGCCCCGGCCCTGAAGGTGAGCGGCAGCGGGAAGGCGTCGCTGCGGAACTTTATCTTGGTGCCGAAGTTGGTCAGCGCGGCACCGTACTTTACGCGCGAACCTTCGGGCTTATAGAGCGCGCCCAGGTCTGCCGCGGCCGCGTGAGCGGACACCCCGCCTATCTTCTGCCCTACGTATTTCACGGCGGCGCCGAGGCTTAGCTCGCCGTAGTCGAATCCGCGCCCGACCGTAAGAGCCAGGTCCCGCGCGGTGAAGTCGCCTGTGGCGGCGCCCAGGTCGTCGCGCCCTTCCATCTGGCCGGCCGAGAAATAGGTGACGCCGAAAGCCCAGGGGCGCGCCATCAGCGCCGCCTGCGAGACGCCCATATCCTGGATATGCCAGGCGTGAGAGAACATCGCTATCTTTGGCTCGGGGATGCCGCTCCAGGCGAGGCCCGCGGGGTTATAGTGCAGCGCCGAGGCGTCGTCGGCCACCGCGGTGAAGGCCTCGCCCATGCCCAGCGCCCGGGCCCCGAAACCCAGCCGCAGGAACTGCGCGGCCGAGCTCTCCGCCGCCCCGGCCGGGGCCGCCGCGAAGGCCGCCGCCAGCGCCGCCGTGATGAATGTTATGCGCGTTTTCATATAGGTTCCCTAAATAAGCCGCTTACTTGCCTCCGACGTCTATGCGGTTGAACTCCGCCTTGCCTTCCACCAGGTCGTAGGTCTTGAAGACATAGGGCACGGCCGGCGTGGGGCCCGTGGCCTCGGTCATGTAATAGTCGAACACCGTCACCTCGCCCAACTGCCGCCGCGCTATGATGCGCACGCTGTCGGCCTTGTTGTCGGCGCCGGCTATGATGCCGACGATGGTCTTCTCGCCGAAGTCCACCTTGGGCGCTTCCTCGCTGGACAGCGTCTCCCAGACCTTCTGCCAGGCGCGCTTGCCCTTTACGGTATAGAAGAAAGGCGTAGCGGATTTCACCGCCGTGGTGAAGCCGCTCCACTCCTGGTCCTTGCCCTTCTCAGCGGGCGCGAGCTCCAGATCCAGCTCCTTCTCCTCGTCGGGCAGCGCGGCGCTGCCCTCGGCGGAGGCCGCGAGCGCCGCCGCGGTGCCCTGCACCGGGTCAGCGATGGCGGCCCCGGAGAGCGAGGCCTCGCCGTTGATCAGCGCCAGCATCACGGCGTTCAGCTCGCCCTCGGTGCAGTTGGTGCACTCTATGCTGTCGAAAGTGTAGCCGTCGAGCGCGCGGGCCGCGTCGGGACCGAGGCGCCTGATGATCTCCTCCCACATCTCCTGGTAGCTCAGCTTGCGCGTCTCTTTCGTTCCTTCCACCGCGCCCTGGCCGGCGCCGCGCGAGATCAGCTTGGTCTTGCAGTTGTCCGGGATATTGTCGTCGAACACGTCCACGCAGGCCACCGCAAGGCCCTCTTCCTGCCCGGGCGGCATGAAAGCCTTGAAAGAGCGGTTCTCTTTGGCCCCGGCCATCAGCATGGTGATGTCCTTGGGGGATTCCGGCGAGGGCAGGCCGCCCAGCGTCATCTTTAGCGCCACGTTGGTGACGCTTTGCCCGCCGGTGTTCTGCACCACCACCATGAACTGCATCTCCTGCGTGAGATCGGTGCCGCCGCCTATGAGCTCCAGCGAGGTCACGGCCACGTTCTTGGACTGCGACGCGGACTCCGACTTCAGCGAGAAGCTGTAGGCGTTGCTCTCGGCTATCTTGGTGCCGGCCGCGTCGAGGCCTTCAACCTTCCAGTAATAGAGCGACGGGTCCATGGACAGCTTCTCCGTCTCGTCGAGATTTTCGGGATAGGAGTACATGCCGGAGGCCGAGTTGCCCTGGTGCTTGAGCGGGTACAGGCCGGGGCCCTCGCCCACGGTAACCTTGTAGGTGCTGGCGCCGCTGGCCACCCAGCGGAAGGTGAGCGGCTTGTCGGTCAGGCCGCGCGCGCCGTTGGGCGGGTAGATCAGATTGATGTTGGGGCTGGAGATCTGGAACGACGCCTCCTGGATGACGGTATCCACGCCCAGGCGGGCCTCGGCGCGGAACTTGTAGACGCCGGGCACGCTGTAGAAGCGCGCTATCGCCACCCCGGAGAGCTGGCTGTTGGAGTTGCCGAGCGTAGCGCGGGCCGAGTTGCCCTCGTGCCGCAGCACCGCCCCGCCGGAGGGGTTATAGACGGTGAAGATGAACTGGATCATGCTGTCGCTGGCCACGGAGTTGGAGACGATCTGCCGCAGCGCGATGGTCTCCGTGTTAGTGAAGGTGGTGCGCGAGTTGCCGGAGCCGTCCAGCGCGGCCACCCCCGCCGCCGTCAGCGCCGCCCGGGCCGGGACCGCCGCCAGCCCGGCCGCCGCAGCGAGAACGAAAATTTTCATAAGCTTCATAAAAGTTACCTCTCAATTTCCTACCTTACTATCGCGAACTTCTTCACCGTCTTCCGGTATTCGCCGGTGGGCTCGTACTTCACCCGCGCCGCGTACATATAGACTCCCGAGGCCACGCCCGACGGGATGTTCCAGGTGGCCTCGGCGACGCCCCCGGTCACGGTGAAATCCGCGTCGCTGAATTCCTTTATGGCCCGCCCGGCCAGGTCGAACACGGTCAGCTGCTTGAGCACCGGGAACTGGTCGCTCTCCAGGTGGAAGGTCACCACGCGGCGCGCCGGGTTGGGGTAGGCGTAGACCTTATCGGAGCGCAGCAGCTCGCCCAGCGGGCTCAGGCGCAGGTCCTGGCCGGGGGCCAGCGTTACCTGCAGCAGCTTGGAGCCGCCGGCGCCGTCGGGCACCTTCAGGGAATACCGGCCCGGCAGCAAATTGCTTATCAGGAAGCGCCCGCCGGCGCCCACCGGGGCCACCGCCACCAGGCGGCTGCCCTGGTAGAGCTCAACGGCCGCGCTTGCCGCCGCGAGGGGCCGGGCGCCCAGCGCGCTCAGCCGGTAGGCGGACAGCTCACCGCCTACGCTCGCCAGCTCGAAATCCACGGACAGGGTGAACAATACCTCGGCGTAGCCCGTAGGTATCTGGTCGGACGCCACCGAGCTGGTGAAGCCGTCGGAGAGCCAGGTGGCCTCCACCCGGTAAATGCCCTCGCCGAGTGCCGGCAGCGTGAAGCTGCCGCTGCCGTCGTCCACCGTATAGGCGGTCTTCACCACGGCCAGGTTGCGGTCTATGGCCTCTATCATCACGCCCGTCACCCCGGCGCCGGCCGCGGTGTAGACGTTGCCGGCTATGGAATCGGCCAGGCTGGGCGCGGCGCGCCCGGAGGCCAGCGGCGATGCCGAAGACCAGTTGCCGGCCTCGTCCATGGCCCACACCTTAAGGTAATAGGTAACCCCGGGAGTGAGCCCGGAGAGCAGATGATACTGCGTAACCCCGGGGATCACGCCCGAGGTGGAGATGGCAACCTGGTTCATGGCGGAAGTTGTGCTGAAGGCCGCGCCGGCCCACGTAGAGTAATTGATGGCGAACCAGCTGTTGTCCGACAGGTTCCCCAGCGCCCCGTCGTCGCCGGGGGCTGACCAGGTGGCCAGCAGCCGGCCCGGCAGTACGCCCGTTGCGGCAGAAGAGAAGGCGATAGCGCCGGGAGACACGGTGTCGCGCACGGTGAAGGTGGTGGCGTAGATGCCGGCCGCGGCCTCGTTGGCCGGCACCGCGCCGTCCCGCGGGACGGCGTAGACATAATAGGTAGCGTTGTGCTGCAGCGCGCCGCGCAGCGCGCCGTCGGGGTAGAAGTTCCAGTTAGCCCCGCCGGCCGTCATGGTGGAGACAGCGGAATTGACCCAGGCCCCGGTGAAGAAGTTCCACCATTTCAGGTCCGCGGCCCGGCGCAGGGTCAGGCCGACATAGGGCACGCCGGAGTTGGGCCCCGCATCGGCCGCCGTGCCCGAGATCACCGCC
Source organism: Elusimicrobia bacterium GWC2_64_44 (assembly GCA_001799845.1). GTDB lineage: Bacteria > Elusimicrobiota > Elusimicrobia > Elusimicrobiales > UBA9959 > UBA9959. The sequence goes on from MGUG01000031.1 coordinate 14,686, forward strand.
GGGGTTTCCAAGGTGGCGTTAGCCGCCGGCGCGGTGATGAAGGCCGTGGGGACGCTGGCGTCGTAGGTGAAGGTGGCCGTGGCGTATGGCACCGAGAAGTTCTGCGCGGTGTCGCTCGAGCGGGCCACCACCTGGTAGGCTGTGCCTGCCGCCCACGCTATACCCGAGGTGTCGTAAGTCCACGCGTTGGTGCCCGCGGCCTGCAGCCACACCGGCGTGGCGGAGAGGAAATCCACGCCGTTCCAGTAATTATTATTACCCAGGTGCCGTATCGTTATCTCGCTGCCGGCTATGGGGTATTCCAGGTTGGGCGCGGCGGTGCCGGCCACGGCGGAGAGCGAGGAATGGAAGCCGGCCGAGGGCGCGGTCAGCCGCACCTCGGGCCCGCTGGTGTTCTTGAGCACCAGGAAGGCGTCGGTGATGGCGACGGAGTTGCCGGCCCCGTCGAGCGCCCGCACGGAGATATAGTTGGTAACGCCGCTCGCGAGCGCGCCGAAGCTCAGCGCCCACGGCCCGTTATAGAAGGTGGCGCCGGGGGTGAGCCCTGGCAGCTGGGTCCAGGGCAGCAAGTCGGCACCGGCGGTGCCCGCGGCGGAAGCGGCGCTGTACTCGGCGGCGTAAAGCCCGGAGCCGCCGGCCGCGTCGTAGAAATTCACGGCGTAGACGGCGCCCGGGTCGGTCTTGCGCCAGACCGTCTCGCCGCCCTGCAGGTCCGTTATCGTCGGGGCCGCGGTGTCCTTGAGCACGTAGAAGGCGTCGGGCGCGTCCGTGAAGTTGCCCACCCCGTCGTAGGCCCGCACCGAGATATAGCTGGTGCCGGAGGGCAGCAGAGCCCACTGCGCGGAGGTGAACCCCCAGTTGGTCGTGTAGGAATTGGCGTTTATATTGGTGACGGCGTCGCTCCAGTCGAAGCCCAGCGTACCGGTGCCCGCCGTGCCGGTAGTCGCGCGCACCTGCAGGCGCTCCAGATAGGAGCCGCCCGTGTCGGTCAGGTCGACGTTATATACCGCGGTATTGGCGCTGCGCCAGTTCATGTCTCCGGCCTGGCCGTTGGTGATGACCGGCGCAAAAGTATCCGCGCCGGCCAGCGTGACCGTGGAACCGAGCGGCGTCCAGACGGTTTCGGCGCCGGCGGCGTTGCGGGCCTTGGCGCGGAAGTAATACGTCGTCTCAGGCTCCAGGCCGGCGGCGGTTATGGCCACGAGCGGCGACCAGCCCGGCCCCGCCGTGAACGCGCCTCCGAAAGCGGGGGCGGTGGAGGCCTGGGCGAAGTACTCCGTGACTGGCGGGTTGCCGTTGGCCAGCCACTGCACGCCGACCGAGAAGGCCCCGAGGGCGGAGAAGGTTTCCGGCGCCGCAAGCGGGGCCGCGGCGGGAGTCATGGCGGCGGGCAGCGCGGCGGCCAAGCCGGCCGTGCCGGCCGCGTTCAGCGCGGCGACGCGCAGGTAATGGGTCACGTTCGGCGTCAGTCCGGAGAAGGCCGCTGTGACGTCCACCGTCAGCGAAGAGCCCTGCACAGTGGCGAAGCTGTCGGTTGAGTACTGCAGCAGGTAGCGGGTCCCTGCCGGGTTGCCGCTGGTACCCCAGCAGGCCGCCAGCGTGACCGAGCTGATACCGCAGAGCGAAACGGGTGAAGGCGTGACCGCCGTGGTGACGGTGGAGCCGAACAGCGAGTAGGGAGTCTCGTCGCCGTAGTCGCCGATGGCCTTGAGCCTCACGTAATAGGTGGAGTTGGGCGAGAGGCCGGTGAAGGTGTGGCTGGAGCCGGTCACGTTGGCGAAGCCGCCGGTGAGGAAGCCCGGATCGGCGCCGAGCTGCACGAAGTGCAGCGTGCCGGGCGCGTTGGCCCCCGCGGCCCAGGCGACGGTGAGGCTGGAAGAGAACACGGCGGTGAAGCCCTGCGGCGTGGGCGTGGCCGGCAGCGTCTGGAACGAGGCGGCCGGCGAGTAGGCGGTATAGTCCTCACCCAGGTACGAGGCGCGCAGGCGCGTATAATAAGTGGTATTGCCAGTCAGCCCGGCCAACGGCGCCGGCCAGCCGACGGAGGAAACAGCTATGACGGCCCCGCTGGCAAAGCCCATCACGGTGGAGGTCTGTATCTCGTAGAGCGTCGCGGAAGGATTCGGATCGCCGCCGAGGCCGCTTACCGCGGCTGAGGCGGAGAAGACCTGACTGTGCGAGATGGAGAAAGGATTCGACGGAACTTTAGAAAAATAACCGCTCTCCACTTCCGTCCCGCCGGAGCCTGCCGTAGAGACCGCCACCTGCCCCAGCGACCCGGACAGCACAAAATTCCCGCCGGCCAGTTCCACGGAGCCCGCGCCCCCCGTCGCCAGGTCGTCGGATATCTCTAAGGTCCCTCCGGTCTTGGGCACCCCGCCCCAGCTGAAAGCGGCCAAGGCAAAGCCCAGCGGCGCGCTCAACAGCGCCCGCCGCAGGACTTTGAAATTCATGGCCGCCTTAAGGTTCATGACGAAGTTTTACCAGTTCCCCTCACGCCGTGACCGTTTTTACGTAGTGCTCCAGGTACCGGTACTGTTTATAACCACCCATTTATCCAGACTGACTATCCGCAGCGTGATCGTGGCTGAGGTTTCTCCGACCACGCCGTTGGCTATCGTCCCGCCCACCGTGGAGCCGGCGATAGCGTCGAAAGTGTAGGCCTGGATGGTGACGCCGCCCGTGCCAAGTTTGACCACGGTTATTTCCGCTCCGATGTTCTCCGCGCTGATAGCCGGAAGTGTAATGATCTGGGGTGTTCCGGCGGTAACCGTTATGGTCTTGCCGAAATCAGCGGTGGCAATGGTCATGCCGGTATCCGCAGCCTGCACCGGGTGCAGCGCTATCCTGCCGGTGCCGGTCACCGTCATCGAGCCCACGCTCAATAGGCCGGCGGAATTAAGCGAGGAGACGACCACGCCGCTTGAATTGCGCCAGATCTGGGCGTAGACGTTCGAGACCGTGCCGGTAGACTTCACGTCCAGCGCGGCTTTGGGATCGCTGGTGCCTATCCCCATGACGCCAGGCTGCAGAATGATCGCCATGGAGGCGCCGCCTCCCTTTATTTCAAGAAAGGCGTTGTTCTGGTCGCTATTGGCGTCTATGCTGAGGGACAGCGAGTCGTCCGACTTTATCTCTCCGTGGACCAGTCCGGTTTTGCCCAGGTAGAGCACGTCCCCCCACACGTCCAGCAAGCTGCGCGGAGCCAAGGTCCCTATGCCCACCCGGCCGGTGGCTGTTATTGAACTGACGCTCAACAGGCCAGTGGAGCTCAGCGAGGAGACGATCACGCCCGAAGAGTTGCGCCAGATCTGGGCCTGGATATTCGCGGCCGTCCCGGCGGAAACCACGTCCAGCGCCGCGCCGGGCGTTCCGGTGGAGACGCCCAGCAGACCGTCTCCGGTGACGAAGACGCCGCGGTTGCGCGTCCCGTAAAGCGCGGTATCGGTGGAATTGACCACCATGAAGCCGCCTACTGCCTTGAAAACGGCGCGGTCCTCCACGGTGTTCTCCAGGTAATAACCGCTGTCGGCCTCCGTCTTGGAATCCGCCCAGGTGAACGAACCGCTGGCGGTAGAAGAAGAGCCTTTGCCGGCCGCGAAAGAGTAACTGGCCACGGCGCTGTTCTTCCAGCCGCCGGGCACCATGGAGGCCGTACCGCCGGCGGTGTTATAGACGCCGCCGCCCACGAAGGCCCGCTGGCCGCTGGCCGTATTGTAGTTGCCGCCGGCCACTACCGACCAGGACTGCGTGACCGAGTTGCCCTGGCCGCCCCCGATGAAGGCTTCCGGCTGTGTGACGCTATTGTCCAGGCCTCCGGCGATGGAGGAGTAGTCCCCGCTCACCGCGTTATTATCGCCGCCGCCGATCGAGGCGAAACGCCCTTCCGCCGCGTTATTGCGCCCTCCCGCGACTCCGGACCACATCCCGGCGGCCGAGTTGTTCTCTCCGCCGGGAATTACCGCCGAGGTGCCCGTCACCGTATTGTAAATACCGCCGCCTACGGCGGAGTTGGAAGCGCTGGCCACGTTAAACTGACCGCCGGTCACCGCCGCCCCTGTCTGATGGGCCTTGTTGGAGCCGCCGCCGCCTACGAACGCCCAGGCCTCTATCGCCGCGTTAGAACTGCCGCCGCCCACGGTGGCGTACGTCATCAGCGCCGAATTTCCCGTACCTCCGGATACGGTCGCGTAGGAATTGATCCCGGCGTAATTGTTCTGCCCGCCAGCGACCACCGAGCCCGGGGTCGAGGCCTTGTTGTTGTAACCGCCTCCTATCACGGAATAGATCCCGGAGGCCACCTGGTCCGCGGCGGTCCTCTTTGTCTGCAGGTCCACGGCCCCGATACCGCGCGGGCCGGGCGCGGCCGAGCCGTTGCCTAAGCCCAGCGTCTGCAGCGAGCCGGCGGTGGAGATGAAAATGCCGTTGCCGGAAGAGGTCAGGTCAGTGGCTATCTGAAGACCGGCACCATACATAGTCAGCGAGGACACCGCGAGCAGGCTATGCTGCGCCAGATCCAGGTTCTGCGTGGCGGTATGGTCGCCCAGGTTGTCTATGTTGGCCCAGGAAGATTTGCAGGTGTCGGCTATGCACAAGGCTCCTGAAGCGTTGATATCCCCCCCCTGCACGTCCAGCTTATGGCCAGGCGCGATCGTGCCGATCCCGACATTGCCGCTGCCCAGCATAGTCAGCAGGTTCGCGCCGCCGTAATTGCGCACGCCGAAGACTGTTTCAAGCGCGCCCACGGCCTGCGCCGCGACGCCGTTCTTCTTGGCTCCCTCCAACTGTACCGCGGCCACTGAATCCGTGGGATCCGCGCTGCCGATGATGCCGCCGAGGTACATGCCGGCGGCCCCCGCCGCGCTGGAAAAACCCTGGAGATGCAGGCCGCCGGTCGGACTAGCGGCGGTTATAAGGCCGAAAGTATCCGTGGTCGGGGCAACACCGGTCACCCCGTGAGCTATATCCCCGTCACCGAGTATGATCATGCCATTGGCGCCGGACGGAGAATAAGCGCGGATGGTGTAATTCACGTCCAGCGCATAGGAAGGCGTCGTGTCTCCGATCCCCACCTTGCCGGCGAAGTAATTGTCGCCGGAGCCGCTGGAGATGAGCACGCCCGTCTGGCTAATATTGCCGGCCACGGTCAGTTGCTGGTCCGGAGTTGCTGCACCTATCGCGACTCTCGACGCGGGTACCGAGAGGTTCTGATTGACGTAAATGGCCGCGGTGCCGGGGCCGGTTATGGTGCTGACGGTCAGCTGCGCCGCCGCGTCTATGTTCTGCCCGTTCATATTGAGGCCCTGCGTGGCGGCATGGTTGCCCAGGTTGTCGCCGGCGCCGGGCGGCAGGGCGGCGAAGAGAGTGCCCTGCGAGGTCATGGAGGCCACTATCGTACCGCCCCCGTTGCGCCAGATCTGCGCGTAGATGTTTGCGGCGGTCCCGGTAGAGACCAGGTCCAGCGCGGCCTGCGGCACGCGGGTACTGATGCCGATGGTCCGGGCGGAGAGGCTGCCGTAAAGCACGCCGCCGATGTTCAGTTCGCTGTTAGCGTCAGGAGCGGAGGCGGCCTGGCCGCTGCCCAGTACGATATTCCCTGCGCCGGAGGTGACCGCCGCCCCGGCGCTCGCGCCGACGAACACGTTATCGGACCCCGTCGTCAGGCCCAGGCCGGCGGAATGGCCCAGGGCCACGACATTGGAAAAAGAGTTGCCGGAGACGCCCTTGGCCGCCGAAACGCCTACGGCCACGTTGGAGACCCCGCTCTCGTTATAGCGCCCTGCTTCCACCCCGAAGTAAGAATTCTCGTTGCCGGTATTATTGTTGTAACCCGACGACAGGCCATAAAAACTGTTGGAGGTGCCGCCGCTATTGTCATGGCCGGAATACGCGCCGAAGAACGCGTTGTTGCCGCCGGCACCGTTGACTTCTCCGGCCAGCGCGCCGAAGAAGGAATTCGAGCCGCCTGAGGTGGTGTTATTGCCGGCGTTATAACCGACCAAAGTGTTCTCGTTGGCCTGGCTCAGCCGGCCGGCGCCCTCGCCCGCCGCGAGGCTCTTAAGGCCCGGCAGCACGGCCAGCACGGTGCTGCCGTTTATCTGGTAGCGTGCCGCGGTGATATCGCTTGAGGTGTTCACGCCGAACACTCCGGCCTGCAGCGCCTGCGTGGCTGTATGGTTACCCAGGTTGTCGCCGGCGCCGGGCGGCAAGGCAGCGAAGAGAGTGCCCTGCGAGGTCATGGAGGCCACTATCGTACCGCCCCCGTTGCGCCAGATCTGCGCGTAGATATCGGACGCCGTACCCGTTGAGACTATATCCAGCGGAGCCTGCGGGTCGCTGGTGCCGACACCGACCCTGCCGTACTTTGTCGCCAGGGTGGACCCGCCTACCGAGAAGTCGCTGCCGGCCGCCGCGAGGCTGCCGGCTATCGCAAGGTTCCCGCCAGTCAGCACCAGGCTCTCGTTGCTGGCCTGAATCACTTTAAAGTAACCGGGGCCGCGGCTCATGGTCAGATAGCTGTCGTTAGGTTCCCCATCGGGCATCCAGGCGAGCCTTGCGTCGTTGTCGAGGCGGATGTCGCCGCCCCTGACGGTAAGAGAAGAAGCGTCCAGCGTCAACTGCCCGGTCATGTTATCGCCGGCCTTGGCTACCGAGCCGCTTACATAACCGGCGGTAGCGGCGAACAGCGCGTAGGCGCCGCTGGTCAGGCGCTCGCGCGGCGTCAGCGTCGTGCCCTCCACCCTTATCTCCAGCCACCAGGCGCCCGTGGCCAGGTCTACGGTGCCCGGCACGGCGAAGGTACTGCGGAACAGGCCGTTGACGACGGCCACCGGCTGGGGATCGCTGGTGGTGCAGATACCCGCGGTCTCAGCGCTGCAGAGGGAGATCTCCACCGTGCGGTTACCGGTCACGGCCAGGCCGCTCTCTTTGAGCCGGCCCTGGTAGGTCAGCAGGTTGGGCGCCTCCGCGGCGGCGCAGAACGCCGGCGCGAGCAGGAATAAGGCAGCGAAAATATTTTTTTTCATAAATGATCACCGTGCCCGCCCCGGCCAACGCCGAGGAAGGGCTTAATTTTGCGCGCGGCACTCTCCGCCGGGCCTGACCGCAAGGCCTGGCAGGCCGGGGGCGCGCGCCGCCCCCGGTGCTTTATTACTTCACTACCGCGAACTTGCGTATCACTTTCTTGTACTCTCCGGTCGCCTCGAATTTAACGCGCACCGAGTAAACATACACGCCCGAAGCCACCTTGGACGGTATGTTCCAGACGGTCTCGTAGACTCCCGCCGACGGCGAACTGAAATCGCCGTCCTTGAATTCCTTTACGGCCCGCCCGGTCACGTCGAAGACCGTCACCTGCTTGAGCAGGGGGCTCTGGTCGCTCTCTATGTGGAAAGTGGCCGTGCGCCGCGCCGGGTTGGGGTAGACATAGACGCGCGCCGCCTTAAGCAGCTCGCCCAGCGGGCTGACCTGCAGGGCCTCGCCGGCCTTCACGCGCAGCGACAGTTCTTTGAAGCCGCCCTTCGGGTCGGGCACGCGCAGCACGTACTTGCCGGGGAGCAGGTTCGCTATGAGGAACTTGCCGGCCGCGTCCACGGGCGCGTCGGCCACCTGCCGGCCGCGCTGGAACAGCTGCACCCGCGGGGCAGAACCGGCGGCGCTGGCGCGGCGGCCCAGCGCGCTCAGGCGGTAGCCCGCCAGCTCGCCGCCTATGCTCGCAAGCTCGTAATTCACTGCCAGGGTAAAGTCCGCGTCCAGGCGGCCCAGCGCCAGGCCGTCCGAGCCTACGCTGCTGATGATGTCCTCCGCTTCCCATGTGGCCTGCACGCGGTAGCTGCCCGCGGCCAGGCCGGTCAGCGCGTAGCTGCCGCTGCCGTCGCCCACCGTGTAGGCGGAGGCCTGCAGGAGGCCCGCGGCGTCGTAGGCCTCCAGCAGCACGCCGGTGATGCCGGCGCTCGAGATGGTGGTCACGCGGCCGCTGATGCGGTCGGGCGGCACGGCGGCCTGCGCGGTGGCGGCATTGGAGAGCGCGCTCCAGTTGCCGGCGTCGTCGCGCGTCCAGGCGCGCAGGTAATAGGTCTCGCCCGGGACCAGCCCGGTCAGCTCAACACTGCGCGCGGAGCCGGCGCTCACGGCGGTGAAGGCCGAGCCGGTCTGCGCGGCCGCAGTGCCGAACTCCGCGGCGTAGGTGGAATGCTGTATCTTGTACTGCCCGTAGAGGATCATGCCGGAGCCGCCGTCGTCGCCGGGGGCCGTCCACGCCACGCTGAGATTGCCGGGCGCGCTGCCGCTGGAGGCGGAGAGGTCGGAGATGGCCGCCGGCGCGGTATTGTCCGCGAACCCGAAGGTGGAGCCGTAGACCCCGAAGCCGATGGACTGCACGGGCTGCGTGTTATCCGCGGCGTACAGCGTATAGTAGTAGCTGGCCCCGTTCTCGAGCGACGCGCGCAGCAGTTCGCCGGGAGCGTAGCTCCAGCTGGCGGCGGGGGCCACCGCGGCGCTGGAGCCCGCAACGGTCCAGGTACCGGCGGCGAAGTCCCACCATTTCCCGTCGGTGAGGCGCTTGAGCATCAGGGTCAGGGCGGACACGCCGGAGACGTCGGAGACCGTGCCGCTGACGGCGGCGGCCGAGTCCACCACCGCGCCGTCGGCTGGCGCTCCGGGAGCGATGACCGGCGGCGCCGAATCCAGAGTGAAGGCGCGCGTGGCGTTGGCCAGGGAATAATTGCCGGCCGTGTCGCTCGAGCGGGCCAGGAACTCGTAGGCAACACCTTCCTGCCAGACTATGCCGAAGTTATGCGACCACGTCCCGGTGCCGGTCGCTAAGAACCAGACCGGGGAGGAAGCCAGGAAGGCCGCGCCGTCCCAGTACCTGGCGGCCGCGACTTCTTTCACCGCCACCTCTACGGCGGCGGCGTCGTGCGACCTGGCGTCGGAAGCCGTGCCGGCTACGTAGGCCAGCGCTGCCTGGAAGGGCGCGGCGGGAGTAGAGAACCAGACCTCGGGGCCGGCCACGTACTTGAGGATCTTGAAGGCGTCTATCCCGGTTACAACCTCGGTGTTGCCGGCCAGGTCCCGCGCCCTTACCGAGACATAGCTGGTGGCGTCGTTGGGCAGGCCGGCGAAATCCACACCCCACGCCCCGGCGTAGACGGCCGGGCCGGTGCTGAGCGCGGCCACCGCGGTCCACGGGTAGGCCGCTGCGTCGCCGCTGCCCTGGTTGGGGCTGGCGCTGTATTCTATGGCCGCCAGGCCCGACAGCGCGTCGGCGAAGTCCACGTCGTAGACGGCCCCGCCGTCGTCCATGCGCCAGAAGTTCTCTCCGGCCTGGTTGCGGGCGATGGACGGAGCCACTGTGTCCTTGAGGATATAGAAGGCGTCCACGGTGGTGGTGGAATTGCCGTTATTGTCGAAGGCCCGCACGCTTATATAGTTGGTGCCCGGTGTGAGCAGCTCGAACATGCCGGCCGGCAGCGACCAGTCCTGCGCGTAGGCCTGGGAATTAAGCGAGGCCGCCACGGTGGTCCAGCCGGGATCGGCGTCGGGCGCGCTGGCCGGCGCCGGGGCGGCCAGCACCTGGAAGTAGGCCAAATACGCGCCGCCAGCGTCGGCGAAGTCCATGTCGTAGAGCGCGCCGGGCGCGCTGCGCCAGGCGGGGTCGCCGGGCGCGCCGCTCATCGTCGGGCTGGAGAGGTCCAGCGCCGGGTCGGTGCGCGTCATCGTGGAGCCCAGGGCCGTCCAGGCCGTGGCCGTGCCCGCCGCGTTGACGGCGCGGGCGCGGGCGTAATACCGGAGGTCGTCCTCGAGCCCGGTGAAGTAACGGCTGCCGCCGGCCAGCGTGAACGAGGAGGCCAGCAGCGTGTGAGCCTCGTCGCTAGAGAGCTGCACGTCGTAGAGCGTGCCGCCGGGGTTATCGTTGACGAGCCAGTTGACCTGCAGCGAGGAGATATAGACCCCGCTGAAAGCCGCCGAGGACGGCTGCGCCGCATAGGTGGTGGTGGTCAGCGCCGCGCTCCAGGGCGTCTCCACCCCGGCGTGGCTGCGGGCCTTCACGCGGAAGGTGTGGGACGCGTCGGGCGCCAGCCCGCCCAGCTGCAGGTAACCAGCCGCCGCCCAGGGGGTGGACGAGAAGGACGCGCCGGCCACTTCCAGGGAATACTCGGTGCCCAGGACGGCCGCGGAATAGACCTCGCTCCTGGCCTGGGCGCCGTCATAGCCGCCGAAGACCAGCAGGCGGCCGTTGCGCTCGCCGAAGGCGTGCGCCTGCAGGGGCCGCGGCAGGGCCGGCTGCTCTTCCCAGGGGCCCAGCGTGCCTTCATAAGTGACGGCCGCGCGGTAAACCGTATCTTTGGCCGCGGTGCCGTTATTGCCGCCCGCCGTGAACAGGCCGTGCGGGGAAGCGGTCAGGCCATGGCTGAACCTCGGGCCGGGCAGCGCCGTCACGGCCGTCCAGCCGGCCAGCGTGCCGTCGGGGTTGAAGCCGGACAGCCAGACCTCGGCGCGCGCGGCTGCGCCGTCGCTGCCGCCGGCGACGCAGAGGCGGGCCGGCCCGCTGGAGATGGCGACGGCCGCGGCCAGGCCGTAGCGGGCCTCGTCCAGGCTGCCGGCCAGGGTCCAGGCGGACAGCGTACCGTCTTCGGAGACGGAGGCCTTGTAAATTTCAGAGCGCGCGCCGCCGTTGTAGCCGCCCACCACATAGAGGCGGTCGTCTACGGCGGCCAGGCCGTGAGCATAAACCGGCAGCAGCAGGGAGGTCTCGGCCTTCCACTCCCCCAGCGCGCCGGCGGAGCTGACCGGGGCGCTCCAGACCTCGCCGCGCGGGGACGACCCGTCGTAGCCGCCTATCACGTAGACCCGGCCCTTCAGGGAGACCGAGGCGTGGCCGTAGCGCGCCGCCGGCAGCGCTCGGGCCTGCGTCCAGGCGCCCACGCGGCCGGTCACCGACAGCGGCGCGGCCCAGACGTCGGACCGGTAAAGGGTGCCGTCGCTGCCGCCGGAAACCAGCAGCAGGTCGCCCGCCAGCGCCAGCGCGTGGCCGTAGCGGGCGGCGTAAAGGTTATCGGTGCCGCCCCAGTCGCCGGCGCCCTGCCCGCCGGGGTTCTGCCCGGCGTCCCAGTAGAGGCCCGCGCTGTTAGGTCCCAGGGTATAAAGCCCCAGGGTAAGCGGCGGCATGGCCCGGCTCGGGCCGGCGGCGGTCACGTAAGAGCTGCTCCGGCCCGACGAGGGAGAGATCGCGCGCAGCCGCAGGTAATAGGTGGTGTTGGGCCGCAGGATATCGAGCGTGGCCCACAGGTTAGCCGTCTGCGACGAGACCTCTACCGGCGAGAAGTTAACGGCCGTGGACAGGTCGGCCTGGTAGAGCGTGCCGGCGGGGTTGAAATTTGCCGACCAGGCGACTTCGGAGGTGGACTGCCACAGTGTATAGCCGGCGAGAGCCGGGGGAGCCGGCAGGGTGATGGTGGAGCCCAGCGCCAGCCACGGCGAGAGTTCGTTGTGGTTGCCCAGGGCCGCAACCTGGAACCAGTAGGTGGTATTGGGCTGCAGGCCGGAGAAAGCCTGGGCGTAAGGGCCTTCGCCGGGCGCGGCGAGGAGCGTGGCGCTCGAAGTCACGAACTCGTCGCTGGAGGCCGCCACCGCGTAGCGCGTGCCGGGGCCGTTGCCCTCCGGCAGCCACTCCACGGTTACCGCCCCGCTGGAGACCGCGGCATAGACGGCGGCTGAGCCGGGCGCCGTGACATAGGTGGAATACTCGCTGGTCCCGCCGTAGTTAGGGGCGCCGGCCCAGTTGAGCGCGCCGGTCCTGAAGTAATACGTGGTGTTGGGAGACAGCTCCGTGACCTTCAGCGAAACGGCCAGGCCGTCGGCCGTGCGCGAGGACTTCGCGGTCCCGCCGAAGCCGGCGGAGGTGGAGGCCTCCAGACTGTAGCCGGCGGAGAAGACGGCGGTCCAGCCGAAGCCGGCCGAGGAAACATACACCGAGGGGGCGCCCGCGGTAACGGGGGCCTCGGCCAGCGTGACCGGCTCAGCGCCGTTGGAGTCGGCGGACCAGTTGCCGGCCTGGTCGCGCGCCCAGGCGCGGAAATAGTAAGTGGTGTTGGCCCCGAGGTCGGGCACCGGCACGGCCTGCGGCGCGCCGGCCGCGACGCCCGACGTGGAGACGTAGACGTGCGTGCTGTGGAACACCGCCCCGGTGCTCCAGGCCACGGTGTAGGACGAGTACTGAAGCGCGTACTCCGCTATGCCGCTCGGGAATTCAGCCGGCGCGGAGAAGGAGATCAGCGCGGCGTAAGTGGACCCGGTCACCGCGGAGAGGGTATTGATAGCGGCGGGCGCGGCCGTATCCTTGAGGATGACGAAGGCGTCCTGCCAGAGGTTGGTGTTGACCGGCGCCGAGTAGTCCCAGGCGCGCACCGAGTAGTAATTGGTGCCGCTCTGCAGCAGGTTCCAGAGCGGTTCGCTCATCGGCAGCGATACGTCGCGCCAATTCGTGCCGTCGCCGGAGAAAATACTGTTCCACGCCGATATTTCCGTACCCGTACGGCCGGGGGCGCTCCAGATAGCGCCCTGAGCCGTATCCAGGCGGCTGTGCGCGTCTATAAAGGTCAGGTCCATGTTAAAGCCGTACGTGCTGCGCCAGACCGCGTCGGCATAACTTGAGAGGATGACGGGCGGCGTGGTGTCTTTGAACACCGCGAAGACCGGGGTCTCAACGGAGACATTGCCTGAGCCGTCGGAAGCGCGCACATAGATGTAGTTGGTGCCGTCCTCGAGCAGGGCCCAGGTCGGATCGTCGAAAGTCCAGTCAGAGGCGTAATCGTTCACCTCCATGCCGCTCAGCAGGGGGCGCCACTCCACGGTGACGCGGCCGGTCTGCAGCGGGCCGGTGGTGGCGCGCACCTCGAAGCTCTCCAGGCCGGAGCCGCCGAGGTCGTGGAAGTACACGGAGTAGGCGCGGGTAGGGGCGGCATACCAGGTATAGTCGTCGATCGCTTCCAGGTCTTCTATGGTCGGGACCAGGTTTTCGGTCGGGGTGCAGGTGCTGCCGGCCGCGGCATAGTTGGCCACGCCGTTCCAGTTCAGCGGGCCGACGCGCAGGTAATAGGTGGTATTTGCCAGCAGGCCTTCCACGCTGAGCGCGGAGACCGGCTGCAGCGCGGTGACAGAAGAGCGCACCAGACCGCTGAAGTCGGCCACGCTGGAGGCATCCACCCGGTAGCCGGCGCATTGATTCGGGCCCAGCGCGCTCCAGGAGACGGTCACGCTGGTCGGGAACACCGCGGGCACCGACAGGCCGGAGGCCTGGCTGGTCAGCGTGGCGGTGGAGCCGAACGGCAGCCAGTCGTAGTCGCTGGCCGCGATATTATTGAAGGCGATAGCGCGGGCGAAGTACGTGGTGTTGGGGGCGAGCCCGACGAAAGGCTGGAACAGGGCGCTGGTAGTCACCGCGCTGACGCCGCCGAGGAAATTCTCGTCGGCGGAAACCTGCATGAGGTAGGCCGCGCCGGCCCCGTTGAAGCCGTACTGCGCCGTGCCGGATGACCAGTTGACCGTCAGCGCGGACGAAGCGATGTCCTCGAACTTGGGCCGGCCGTCCTGCGGCAGCGAGACCGCGGCCAGCGTGAAGGTGGACACCTGCGGCGATTCCGCGGACTCGACGCCGTACTGGTTGCGGGCTTTGGCCTTGAAGAGGTACTCGGTGTTAGGCGCGAGCCCTGAATAGAAAGCGTTAGGCGACACCGCCCAGGCGCCGTAGCTGCCGCCCAGCGAGATGGCGACGCCGGAACCGGGCTTGTCGAGGTTGGTGAAGCTGCCGGCGACATAGGCCTGCGCGTCGATGGCTTTGCTCGACACCGTCGGGAAGATAAAGCCGGTGGGCGCCTCTATGGCCGTCACAGTGGCGCCGATGACGTAGTAGTCTGTATAGATGCCGCTGTAGCTGATGGCGGCTACCCTTGCGTGATAGGTAGTGTTGGCCAGCAGGCCCGAGAAAGAGATGGGCGAAGAGTAGACGGGCGCATAGGCGCGGTCTATAGTGGAGAAATCATCGTTTACCGACAGCTGGATGCCGTAGGCCGTGCCGGGAGAATTGCCGTTAAACGACCAGGCCGCGTTCAGCGTGCCGCCGGGGCCGATGGAGGTGAAGGGCTCGGCCACGCCGGCCGGGACTATGGCGAGCGTCACGGTGGAGCCCAGCTGCAGCCACGACCCGTCGGTCATGTTCCCTGCGTTATAGGCCTGCGCGCGGAAATAGTAGGTGGCGTTGCTGCCCAGGAGTTCCAGCGTGTGCGAGCTGCCGGTAACGCCGTCCGCGGAGACCACCCCGGCGGTGAAACCGATGGTCGTGGAGGCCTGCACCCTGAACCAGGCGCCGGGCCCGTTGAAGCCGCCGAGCGCGCTGCCGGAGGACCAGGCCACGGTAGCGCTGGTCTGGAACACCCCGGGGAAGACGTTGCCGTCCTGCGCCGGGGTCAGGGCCGCCAGCGTGTAGGTGGATACCTCGGGGCTTTCCGCCGTCTGCACGGCGTTGCCGTTGCGCGCGCGGGCCTTGAAAGTGTACTGGTAGTTCGGCGCCAGCGCGGTGAAGGCGGCCGAGGAATACTGCACCCAGCCGGCGTAGACGCCGCCGCTGGCTATGTCCACGCCGGAGAAACCCTCGTCCAGGCGGCTGAACCCGCCGGGCGTGAAGGCGGTAGCCCGGAGCGAGAAGGTTGTGACCTCGTCCACATAGACGTCCGCAGGGGTCTCTATGCGGGTGCGCAGGTAACCGTTGTCCAGGTACGCCGTGCGCCTTGCGGCCCCGTTCACTGCGGAGACGCGCATATAGTAAGTGGTATTGGCCAGCACGCCGGAGACCACGGCCTGCGTGTCGAAAGTGACCGAAGAGGCGTCCACGGTCGTAAAGCCGGAGTCCAGCGAAACCTCGGCGTAATAGGTAGTGCCGGGCGGGTTGCCGTTCGCGGCCCAGTCCACGCCGAAAGAGCCGGCGCCCTCGCCGAAAACAGCAGGGTCCGAAATGGCCGGGACCATGGCCAGCGTGTAGGTGGAGCGCGAGATCTCCGGGGTCATGCGGCCTTCCAGGTTGCGCGCCCTGGCCGCAAACAGGTACGCCGTATTAGGGCTCAGCCCGCTGAAGGCAGCGTCGGTGGTATTAGTCCACGCCCTGGGGACGCCATTGACGGTCTGCTGCAGGCCCGAGTCGCCGATTGCCAGCCGCGAGAAACCTCCCGCGACCGTAGCCAGCGTGTCCACGCTGTCGGGCGTCACGGCGGTGAACTGTATATCTTCAGGCGTCTGTATTTCGGTGGCCGTGGAGCCCAGCACCAGCCACTCGCCGGGCAGGTTGGCCGAGTTGTAAGGCAGGACGCGGAAGTAATACGAAGTATTGACCGCCAGGTCCATCCCGGCGCCGAGATTATAGGTAACGGAAGCCGTATAGGACGAGAAGTTCTCCAGCTCCGAAGCTTCCGCCAGGAAGTAAGCGCCCGGGCCGTTATAGCCCCAAGCCACGGTGCCAGAGGACCAGGCCAGCGTAACGCTGGAGAGATACGCGGCGGGGATGGAGTCGCCGTCCTGGCTGAGCGCCACGGCCGCCAGAGTGAAGGTGGAGAACTCCGTAGTCTCGGCTGTCTCCACGCCCAACCGGTTGCGGGCCTTGGCCTTGAACGGGTAAGAGGAGTTGGGCCGCAGCCCGGTGTAGGCGACGGAATCCAGCTGGGTCCAGGCCCCGTAGAAGCCTGCCGAAGCGATGTTGACCGCGGATAGTTCCTGGTCGAGGTCGCTGAACCCGCCGTCGACCTGCGCCTGCGCCGTTATGGCTTGGGTGGAAACAAAGGTAAAGCCCATGCCTGTCGGCGCCTGTATGGCGGTGACCGTGGAGGGCAGCGTCACCCAGGCGGTGGGCGAGCCGGCGCGGTTTATGGCGTTGACGCGCAGGAAGTAATAAGTGTTCGCCAGCGGCAGGCTGCCCAGCACGGCGCTGGTATTCCGGGTAAGGCTGGAGGCGATCACCGGCTCGAACCCGGAGACCAGCGAGACCTGCGCGGCATACCAGGTTTCCGGGTTGTTGCCGTTGGCGTCCCAAGCGGCGGTTATGGAATAAGTCGTGATAGCCAGGGCGTCGGCCGGCAGCGGCGGGTTCACCAGCGTCACCGTGGAACCGAGCTCCAGCCAGGCGTTATCCGTCATGCCGCCGCTATTATAAGGCAGGATGCGGAAATAATAACTGGTGTTCGCGGCCAGCGTCAGCGTGGCCGCGCCGATGGCGTAAGTGACCGACGAGACCGGCGTGCCGAGGAAGTCCGCCGAAGTCGCGGCCTGCACCTCGTAATGCGCGCCCGGGCCGTTGTAGCCCCACAGCGCCGTGCCGGACGACCACTGTACCGCGGCGCTGGTGGCATACACGCCGGTAAAGACCTCGCCGGCCGGCAGCGCGGCGGCGGCCAGGGTATAGGTAGAGAACGACAGAGTTTCGGCCGTGACGGCGCCCTCGAGGTTGCGGGCACGGGCCTTCAGGCCGTACTGGGTATTGGGCTTCAGGCCGCTGATAGTGCGGGAGGCCACATGCAGGAAGCCCATGTAGAGCCCGTCCTTGGCCATATCCACGCCAGCCCCGGTCTTCTCGAGCCCGCTGAAGCCGCCCGGCGCGGCGGCCTGGGCGCGCAGCGAGAGGGTGCTCACTTCGTCCACATAGACGGTCTCCGGGGCCTGGATAAGGGTCACGGCGTAGTCATCCCCGGAAATGCCGCCGGTGTTGCCGCTGTCGTCGGTGGTCCACAGCCGCGCGTAATAAGTAGTGTTGGCCGCCAGGTTCTCCAGGAAGTAGCGCTGCGGTGAGCCGGCGTCCACGCCGCCGGTGGAGATCTCCACCTGGGCGTCGCCGATCTGCCAGACCACCTCGGTGAAGGTAGAGAACTGCACGGTAAAGGTGGAGTTGTCCAGGCGGCCGCCATCCCCGTCGTTGCCCGGCGCGGTCCAGAGCAATTCCACAGACCCGGTAGAGACCGTGGCGGCCGCCAGGTCACCGACGGAGAAGGGCGGCACCACGTCGACATAGCCGGGGCCCAGCACCACGGCCGCGTTATGGACATAGCGCAGATGATAATTAGGCCCGTAGGAGGCGGACCACGCGGCGCCCAGGCCGCCGCCGTTATTGCGCCAGCCGGCCCAGCGCGCGAGGGCGTAGGACTGGTCGTAGGTGCCCGTGGTCAGGTTCACCCACGGGCTCCAGGAGCCGGCGGCGTATTTGCTGTGCTTCACGTTCAGGACCGGGCTGAGCGTGTCGGAGCCGGTCCAGACCGCGTGCAGGTCGTCGGCGGCGTCGACCGTGATGGAGGGAACGCCCTGCGGGGCCGACGGGATAGCGGCTATATTCGTCCAGCCGGACCAGGAAGCGGCTCCGGCGGCCATATAGGCGTACTTGACCTGGGAGTTCGCCTGGTAAGTGTCGTCAGTGCCGGACCAGACGGCGTGCAGGTTATTGCCGGGGTCGGCCGCCAGCGAAGGCGCCTGCTGTCCCCTGCCGTCGCTGCCGTAGAGGCCGCTGGGCGCGCTCCAGACGCCCCCGTAAACAGACTTGGACGAGTAGTACACACCGTAAGGCGGGCAAGGGGAGGAGCCGCAGCGCAGCGAGACCACATGCAGCACGTTGCGCCCGTCGATGGCCAGGGCCGGGGAGGCCATGCCGGTGTCCGCGTCGCCTAAAGCGTCCGGCACCACCGAGTAAGCGCTCCAGGCCGCTCCGGCGGCGCCGCGCGAGGAATACTTGACCACCCAGCCGTAGCCGCCGACCCCCGAGAAATCCTGGTCGGCCCACACCAGGTGGACGCTGTCGTCGCGCGCCACGGCCAGCTGGCCGGGGCCCTGGTAGCCGTTATAGGGGTAGGCGCCGGGCACGCCGAGCCAGGGCGACCAGGCCGCACCCGGGGCAGCGGCGGAAGAAACGCCCATGCGTCCCACCGAGCAGAGCGGCGACAGGGGGCTTTTATAGGACAGGTGCAGGCCGTCTTTCGAGTCTACGGCCAGGGCCGGGTAGCCGAGGTCGTTGACGCAGCCGGTGTTGTCTACGGGGGCGGCGGTGGTGTCGGCCCAGGTCGCGCCCTCGTCCTGCGAGCGCGCCACGAAGAGCCGCAGGTTGCCGTCATAAGTCTTCAGGTAGGCGAGGTACAGGTCCCCGGCGGCGGTGCGCGCAAGGGCACGGCGGGCGTCGAGCCCCATGTACTGGTAGACGTAGGTGGACACAGCCACGCCCCCGGGCGGCTCGGCCCATTCCACCGCCCAGGCGGGGTCGTTGTCGTAGGCCGGGCCGGCCTTGGCGCCGGAGTAGCCGCGCAGGGTCAGCAGCGACGGCAGGTCCAGCAGCGCGGTGTCCGCGTTATAGAGCAGGTTCGGGCTGTTGAAAGCCACGCCGGTGAAGGTGGATGATAACTTGCCGCCCTGGAAATACAAGCCGACGCCGTTGTAGGCCACAGAGCTGATAGTCATGCTGTCTACGGATATCTCCGCGGCCCCCTGCCCGGTTATGTGCAGGCCGTGCAGGCCGCCGGCTATGGTCAGGGAGGAGATAGCGAGCAGGCCGTGATTGCCGGGCGCCAGGTACAGCGCGGCGCCCAGGGGACCGCCGGTCAGCGTGGTGCTCGCCAACGCCAGGCCCTGGCTGGCGTTGACCGCCAGGGCGTTGCCGCTGACCTGCGTGCTGACCAGCACGCTGCCGCCGAAGGCGGCGCCGGTAGAGACCGTGATATAGGCCGCGGTGGAACCCTGCACGTAGGAGTCCATCACCGAGTTGGAGGAGACGCCGGTCATGTACACGCCGTAGTAGCCGACGGCGCCGCTGGTCACCGTGCTGCGTATTATCGTGTTGCCCACGGCATTATTGGTGAAAGAGACCGCGGAGCCGGTCAGGTTGGAGATAAAACTTTCGGCCACGGTGCTGGAGGATGCGTCCATCAGCTTCAGCGCCAGGTAACCGGCGTTATTGTTAACCAGCGTGCTGCGCCGTATCGTGTTGCCTATGGAGCCCGTCTGGAATTGCGCGGCTACGCCGGCGGGGCTTGAGAGCAGCGAGCCGGAAACGGTATTAGAGACGGCGCTCGCAAAATAGGCGGCGATGCCGCCCGCTGAACTGGCGGCGATGGTGCTGCCGCTGATCTCGTTGCCCCAGGCGCCGCCGACGAACTGGGCGACGTAGCCGCCGGAGCTGTAAAGATAGCTGTCTGAAACCGTGTTGGAAGAGGCCCCGGAGATCGTGCAGGCCGTCCCCGGCGACGTCACCGTGCTTTGCGCTATGCGATTATAGGCCGCGCCGGACCCGGCATACAGGGCGGCGCCTACCGTATTCCGGATGTGCGACGAGGTCACGGTGTTGCTGCTGGCCCCGGTGAAAGCCAGGGCGTTCCCGGCCCCGGTGAAACTGGTCACGCTGGAGAGATGCAGTTTGTTGAACTCCGCGCCCGAGTCGAACTGCACGGAGACTCCGGACGGGTTCAGGAAAACGGAGGAGGTGAAGGTGTTGCTGTCGGAAAGGACGAGCAGGGCCTGGGACGAAACGCCGCCGACCGCGGTGGAGAAGGATACGCCGTTAGAATCCGCACCGGCCGTAAGATAAACGGCGCGGCCGGCCGGGTTCGCTATGTACGAGGCGGTTACGGTGTTGGAGTCGGCTGAGATCAGGAGGGCCTGGTCCGAGGAGCCTCCGGCAGCTATCGTCGAGAACTCAACAAGGTTGAATTCCGAACCGCTATCCAGCCGCAGGCCGCCCCCGGCAGGGCCGCCGATGTAAGAACCCGTGACGGTATTGGTGCTGGCGTTAGAAAGCTGGAGGCCGCTGTAGCCGGACCCGCCGCCGGTGGTTACGGTCGAGTTCTCCAGGCGGTTGCCGGCCGCGCCGGAATCGAACCGCCCGCCGTGCGCGGCGTAGCTGTGGAACCAGGACCGTCTCACGGTCGTGCTGTCTGCGCCCTGCAGATACAGAGCGTAGCTGGAGAGCCCCGCGGCCGTGACGGAGCTGAAGTCTACCGAGGCGCCGGTCCCGGTGAGCAGCAGGCCGTAGGCCGCCCCGGCGGACACCGTGGAATAAGCCACGGCGCCGTAGCTGGAGATCTTTACCGCGGCGAAATTTATAAACCCGGCCCCGGTCACGCCTACGCTGGATAGGACCGCGTGAGCCGAGGAGGCCAGCACGCCGTAGGGCAGCGTGGAATCGGGGCGGATGGTCAGGCCCTGCACGGTCACGCTGTCGCTGAGGATGTGGAACGCGGCGGTGGAGAAAGCCGGCGGCGCCAGCGCGGGGGCGGAACTTACGAAAGTCGGGTCGCCCATGATGAACAGCCGGTAGCCGTTCGTGTTGAGGTTCCTGACGATTATCTCCTCGTGATAGGTCTGCGTGTCGCGCACCACTACGCAGGTGGTGGTGCTGAGGTTCAAGCCCACGCCGTCCACCGCCGCCTGTATGGAAGTGTGCGTTTCGCTGCCGTCCTGCGCCACGTTGGCGCCGGAGTAACAGCCGGCCGGCAGCGGGTCCCAGCCCACGTGCGTGTCGCCGGGGTCGTTCTCGTAGGCGGCCCCCGCGCGCGGGCCGGAAGCCCGGCGCATGACCAGAGTACCGGTATAGGCCGAGGCGTCCACGTTCACGTCTATGTCTTCGTCGCCGAAGTAGGCGTCGTAGACCGTGCCGTTCCACCCGTTCTGCAGCTTGATGGCGGTGGCGCCGGGCGACAGGTCCTGGAAAGTTACGCTGTCGAAATAAACCGAGAAGAAATTGTCCGAGAAGAAGACGCCGTGCCCGCCGCCGGCCACCGTTACGGAGGTTACCGACAGGACGGTGGAGCCCAGGGCCGGTGAGAAGTTAAGGGCTATGCCGGAAGGGCCGCCGCTCAGGGTAGTCCCGGCCAGAGACAGGTTGCTCACCCAAGAGCCCGCGGCCAGCCCGGACCCGGAGGCGGCCACGCCGGCCACCGTGCTGGTGCCGATATAGACGGTGTTGCCGCCGCTGACGTAGGCGCCCGTAGACCCCTGCACGTAGGAGCCATAGACGTTCAACGGGCCGTAGATCTGCAGGCCGAAGGAGCCGGAGCCGGTGACGGTGCTGGCGCGCACATAGTTTCCTGCGCCGTTATAGAAATAAGCGGCGCCGCCGGCGATGTTGGATAGGACGCTGTCTTCGACCCCGCTGAACTGGGCGCCGTCCGAATACAGCGCTTGAGCCGCGAGCTTCTCGGCGGCCACGGTACTGCGCAGAACCCGGCCATAGCTGCTGGCGCTTCCGAAGATAACCGCGGTGCCGGCGCTATTGGTTACGTAGCAATCCTCTACGGTATTGTTGGCGTTCTTGAAGTAGACGGCGTACTCGGCTGAGGCGGCGGCGGTGACGGTGCTGCGCCGCACCAGGCCGTTATTGGCCAACAGCACCGCGGTGCCGGCGGGGCTGTGTATATAACTATCCTCCACCCTGTTCAGGGTGCCGGACTCGTCGTCGTAAGCGACCAGCGCGGAGAGGCCGGTGCCGCCGCCGGTGATAGTACTGAAGCTCACGGCGTTATTGCCGCCGCCCTTGAAATGAGCGCCGTAGGCGGCCGGGTTAAGAATGGCCGCCCGCGTAACCGTGTTGCTGGAGGCGTACTCGAAGTAGAGCGCCGACTTGCCGGTCCCGTTCGCCCGCAGCGTGACGGAGCTGATATGGTTCCAGTTGGAGGCGGCGAGCAGGACGGCGGCGTCGCCGGCGGCGTTATCGATATACAGTTCCGAAACCGTATTGCTGGACGCGGAGGCGAAATACAGGCCGGAGTTGCCGGCCGAGTTCAGCGTGACCGTGCTGCGCAGGATGACATTGAGGTCGCCCTGCAGCCGGTAGCCGTCGGCCCCGCCAAGGTTATTGACGTCGACGCCCTCTATCGTCACGCTGTCGTTGAGGATGGAGAAGGCAAAGGCGCTGCCGCTGACGCCCGGCGGGGAGGCAAGGGCCGGGTCCGCCACTATCTTCAGGCGGTAGCCGTTGGTGTCGAAGCCCGTGACCTGGACGTCCTCGGCATAAACGGCGGAGTCGCGGATCACCACGCAGGTATCGGTGCTGAGAGTGACGGGCAGGGCGTCCAGCGCGGAGCCGATGCCGGCGAAGTTGCCGCTGCCGTCCTGCGCCACGCTGAGCCCGGCCCGGCAGCCGGGCGGCAGGTCCCAGTCCACGCGGCCGGCCGGGTCGACCTCGAAGAACGTGCCGGACTTCAGGCCGGCGGCCCGCAGCATAGTAACGCGCGAGCCGCCCAGGAGCGCGGTACCGTCGACGTTAGTGAATATGTTCGGGCTTACGAAGGACGCCGCGGCGACGGTGGAGACGAACTGCCCCCCCAGGAAGGCTATGGCCGTGGCACCCGGAGCCAATGCCGAGAAGGTTATGCTGGAGATCTCCAGCGACGCGCCGCCCGCCTGCGCGCTTATGCTGAAACCGAAGGCGCCGCCGGTGACTGTATTTGAGGAGAACTCGAGCCGGCCGGTATTGTTGGCGTCCAGGACTACCGCGGAACCGAGCGCGCCGCCAGCCAGGGTGCTGGTGGCCAGGGTAAGGTTCACACTGGCCCCGCCCAGCCTGAGGCCGGCGCCGGTGGAGACCGGCGTGCCCAATACGCTGCCGCCTATCACGATGCCCGCGGAAGCGTCTATGTACACGCCCGTGCCGCCGCGGGCGTAAGTGTCCAGGATGGTGTTGGACGAGGCCGCGCTTATATAGAAAGCCGATTTACCGGAGGCCGTGGTGGTCACCGTGCTCTGCATGACCGTGTTGAACTTGGCTCCGGCGAAAACCAGGGCGTCGCCGGGCGGGTTACTTATATAGCTCCCTGTCACGGTATTGGAGGAGCCGTTCGTGAACTTGAGGGCGTAGCCGCTGGCCGAGCTGGCCGTTATCCTGGTCCTGATGATCTGGTTAAAGCTGGCCCCCGACTCGGCGTGAAAACCGATCCCCGAAGCGTTGGTGATAACGCTGGCGCTCACCGTGTTGGTGCTGGAATCCCAGAAATCGAAAGCCGGGAACGAGCCGGTGTTGTTGGTTATGGTGCTGCGCTCCACAGTATTATAGGCGCCGCCGGCCACCATCATACCCACGCTGGTAGGAGCAGAGACCCTGGTGTCCAGCACCCGGTTCCACCAGGCGTTATCCATCTCGATGCCGCGATGGGCGCCGCCGCCGGAGGTAAGCGTGCTGCGGCTGATCTCGTTGAACGCCGAGCCCGACCGCAGCGACAGCGCGGTGCCCGCGGTATTGACGATATCGCTGCCGGTCAGCGTCTTTGAAGAGGCCGCGTCGCCGTAAACGGCGTATTTGGCGCTGGCGACGTTGGCTGCATACACGTTCGCCGCGCCGCCGTAATCACCCTGCAGCCAGAGGCCGTGGGCGTCCTGCACGCTGATGGTGGAATACTCCACCGCGCCGTGGCTGGAGATCCGCACGCCGGCGTCGGTGATGAACCCGTTGGATTGGACGCTGACGCTGGAGATCCTGACGGCTGCCGAGGAAGCCAGGATACCATATGCCAGCGACTGCGCGGGGCTGACGTTTATCCCCTCTATGGACACGCTGTCGCTAAGTACGAGGAAAGCGGCCGTGGCGCCGGGCAGCGGGCTGACCGAAGGCACGGCGGGCAGCAGCGCAGGATCGGCCAGCAGGCGCAGGCGGTAGCCGTTGGTCTCGAAATTCCTCAGTTCCACCTGCTCGGCGTAGGTCCCGGCGTCGCGTATCAGCACGCAGGCGTTGCCGGTCAGGCTGCGGTCCAGCGAGTCCACGGCGTCCTGGATAGTATCGTAATAGCCGGTGCCGTCCTTGCGCACGGTGACCCCGGTGGCGCAGCCCGCCGTAGGCGGGAAATCGTCGGACCAGACCACCACGGAGTCAATGTCGTGTTCGAAACCGCTTCCCCAAAGGGATCCGAGTGACTGCCGGGCCTTGCGCATGACCAGGTTCAGGCCGACCGCGGGCTCCACCACCCAGATATTATACGGGGAATAGACGCCGGCCGGGCGGGACATCCCGAACTCTACATTGTGGAAAACCAGGTCTCCAGTCAGGTCCTTAATGGTCAGGTAGGAGTTGGATCCCGAAGAGAAGCCGAGATAGTCGAAGGTGACGGTGGACAGCGCCACGAGCGCGCCGCCGCTGAGCCGCAGGCCGTCCTGGTCCAGGTTGGTGAACGAGGAATGGCCAGCGGAGAAAGACCCTGAGGAGACGAGGCTGTAATAGGTGGCCGAGGCGTTCAGCCAGTCCACCATGGTATAGGCCGTGCCGTCGTTCTTGCCGCGCAGCACCAGCCCGCCGTCGGGCGCGATCTCCAGCTTGGAGCGGCCGTGGTTGAAAGCGGCGGCCGACGGGCCGAACAGAAGTTTCTTTTGCGTGTTGGCGTCGCCGGAAGCCGCCAGCGTGACCAGGTCCAGGCGGTCGCCGACGGCCGGGGCCGGGCCCGCCGTCAGGCCGAAGGTCACCTTGTCGTGCGAGAAACCGACGGTGGTGTTGGCGGAGCAGGAGAAGGAGGCGTCCAGCACGCCGGAGCTGGACCCTTCTATGCGCCACTGGGAACCGCCCTGGTAGATCACCGTTATAAGTTCGTTGAGGGTATAGGCGTCGTTGGTAGTAGTGACGCCTATCTTATGGCCTGCGCCCCGCAGCAGGTGCGGCGCGGTCGCGGTAGAGGTGTAAACCTGCTGGGCGTAATCCAGTACTATGCTGTGGCCGGCCGCGCGATAGTTGCCCCACAGCCGCACGGTACCGGTGTCATAGTCCTGGTTGAAAGAAGACAGGTAGGCGCCGGACAGGTCCATACCGGCGACGTCCACGCCGTTGGCGGGGTTCACCCTGGCGCCCTTCAGTTCCAGCGTCTCGGCGGCGCCGCCGGGGGCATAGAAAACCTCGGCAGCGCTGTTGGGCAAGTTCGCGCCGTTGCGGGCATAGCCCAGAGCGCCGCCCGTGAAGTTGTTGCCAGTGGCCCCTTGGGCGAAATAGCCGTAGGAGTTCGAGTAGACGTAATTGTCCAGCAGTATATTATTCGATACCGCGCCCAGGTCAAGGCCGTAGCCGGCGCTGTAGATATCGTTGCCGGCCACGAAGTTGCCGGCGGCGGTGCCGATCAGGGCTATGCCGTTGGCCCCGCTGGCGTAAGTGAAGTTGCCCGCCAGGGTATTATCGGAGCCGTTCTCTACGCCGAGGCCGCCGCCGGTGTTGGCGTAGAAGCGGTTGCTCCTGACAATATTGCTGGAGGAGTTTTCCAGGCGGGCGCCCTGGGCGCCGTTGGAGAAAGCGTGGTTGCCGCGCAGGTCGTTGCCGGCGGCGAAGACCAGTTTGAGGCCGTGCGCGGCGCCGCCGAAGACGGCGTTGCCGGCCACGTCGCTGTCTAGCGCCAGGTTGAGGTAGATACCGGTATCCGCGCCGTAACAGACGCTGTTGCCGGCTATACCGATGCCGGAGGAATTATCCAGCAAAATACCGCGATAGCCATTGCGCACGGTGGAACTGGAGACCGCGCCCTTGGCAAAAGCGCCGTCGAACGTGATGCCGTACTTCCCGGCTCCGGAGTTGGCGCCGATGTAGGCGAACTCTCCGTATTCCAGCAGGAAACTGGTGGCGTTGCGGGCGAGGCTGCGGATATACGCCGTGTCGGCGGCCGTGTCGGTGCCGGAGGAGCGCACCAACACATTGCGCGTCAGGTTGGATACCAGGATGGGCGTTTCAGCCGTAAGCGTCCTGGCGGTTTCCAACGGTTCCGTGGCCGACCAGCTGATCACATAGGGAGCGCCGCCAATGATGCCGGTAACTGTACGGGTGGAAACTGAAGCGGGGCCGGTGCCCCCAGTGGGCCCGATAGCTATAACGTCGCCGGGCTGCCAGCCCGCCACCGAGGTGGAGCCGTGGACGGCAAGGGAGGTGTCCAGCGCCGCTATGCTGGCGCTGGCGTAGGAGTAAGGCGTCTTGGTGGAGCCGCGCACCGTGAAGTCGCCGCCGTCGTTAACTATAAGGCCGTGCTGGCCGGCGTAGTCGCCGCGGGCCAGCACCAGTTCGGCCGTAACGGCCGTGGGAATAGTGTAGGCCGGGCTGCCGTAATCCAGCCAGCCGCCGGGCATCACTTCCACGTTGCCGCCCATCAGCGTCCACTTAGAGCTGAAGTCGCGGCTCGCCCGCAGCGTGCCGAAGATAGTCGCCGTAGAGGAGACCGCGCCGGAGAAGTCTATGAGGACCGTATGCCCGGCAGCGATGCTGATCTCGTTGCAGGCCGACGGCAGATGCTCGCCGTCCCAGGTCAGCGAGCTGGACCAGCCGCCGGACTGCGCGCTGGTAAGCAGCCCGCAGCTGACCCAGCCCACTTTGCTGTTGAGGTCGCGGTCGTAGGCCTCGCCCCAGAGCGAGCCGGTGGAACTGGTGAAGGTCCAATTCAGGCCGGCGTCGGGGCTCTCCACCCATACGTTATAGGCCGGCCCGTAGATGCCGGCCGGGCGGGACAGGTCGAAGCGCACATTGTCGAGCGTGGCCGCGGAGGCCAGGTCCCGGGCGGTGATGAAAGCGCTGGTGCCGGCGGCGAAGCCCAGGTAGTCGAACGTCGAGGAAGAGATAGAGACGCCCGCCGCGCCGGACAGCTGTATGCCGGCCTGGTCCATATTGGTGAACGAGGAGAACTGCGCCGTGAAGGCGCCAGAAGAGACCAGCGTGTAATAAGTGGCCGCGGGGCTCAGCCAGTTCACCAGAGTATTGGCGGTCCCGTCGCTCTTGCCGCGCAGGTCCAGCCCGCCGTCCGCCTTTATCTCCAGTTTTGAGCGGCCGCTGTTAAAGGCCGCGTCCGCAGGGCCGAACAGCAGCTGCTTCTGCCGGTTGGCGTCGTTCGAGCCGGCTATGGTGGCGAAATCCAGGTAATCCCCCGTGGCCGTGGCGCCGCCTATTTCCAAAGTCAGGTCCACCCTGGCCGTATCGAAGGCGCAGGGGCCCGCCGGGCAGTTGACCACCCCAAGCACGCCTGAACTGGAGCCGGACAGCGTCCAATTGTCAGCGCCGGAATTGGCGAGGGTAATAATTTCCGACAGGGCCCCCGCTTCCGCGAGCAGGCCGGAAACTCCGAAGTTGGCGCCGTGCATTATTTTGGGCGCGGTATGGGTGGAAGTATAAAGCGGCTCGCCGTAAGCCAGCGTAAGAGTGGAGGCCGACACCCTGTAGTTACCCCACACCTTTACCGTGCCGGTGGCGTAGGCCTGGTTATAGGAGATAAGCGAGCCGCCAGGCACGTTCAGGCCGATAGTAGCGATAGCCCCCGCCGGGTTCACCCGCACGCCCTTCAGCGTCAGGGTCTCGGAATCGGCGCCCAGATCGAAGTTGACCTCGGCGGTGGCGTCTTTGAGGTCCGCTCCGGAGGCGCTATAGCCCAGGCTGCCGTCGGCCAGCAGATTGTCATAGGAGTTCTGAACGCCGATCCCGTAGGCGTTGGCATAGACGCTGTTGCCGAGGAAGCTGTTGCC
Organism: Elusimicrobia bacterium GWC2_64_44; assembly: GCA_001799845.1. Classification (GTDB taxonomy): domain Bacteria; phylum Elusimicrobiota; class Elusimicrobia; order Elusimicrobiales; family UBA9959; genus UBA9959. The sequence goes on from MGUG01000031.1 coordinate 42,157, forward strand.
GTCCGAGTCCGACTCAAGCGTGATGGCGTAACTGGCATTTGAGCGGAAGTCGTTGCCGGAGACCAGACTGCGTGACGTGCCATATAAACGCAGGCCCGCACCGGCGTTGGAGTAGGAATTGTTCCCGGAGAGAGTGCTGTCATGGGCGAACTGCAGGTCGAACCCGCTGGAGCCGTTGGCGTAAGCGCTGTTGCCCCATAGCACGTTAAAAGGGCTCTGCACCGACACCCCGCTGGAGGCGTTGGAATAGATATTATTGCCGGTCATGATATTGAAGCCGGAGATCCACAGGCCCATGTCGTTAGCGGATATGCAGTTGCCCGTGAAAGTATTACCCGAAGAGAAATAGGTGCGGACGCCGTTGGCCAGGTTGGCGTAAATGTTATTCCCTGTGAACACGCTGCCTATGGAATTGTTCAGGTAAAGCCCGGAGTAGCCGTTGCGCACGGTGGAACTTGAAACAAAGCCCCTGACCCCCGGGCCGAAGTTTATGCCGTATTTGACGCCGCCGCTGAAGGCGCCGAGGTAGGCGAACTCGCCGTAAGTCAGAGAAAAGCTGGTAGTATTCAAGGCCAGATTGCTTATGTAGGCGCTGTTGCCGTTGGCGGCGGTTACCACCGTGCCCGAAGAGCGCACCAGCACATTGCGGGTGAGGTTGGCCACTACGACCTGCCCGGCGGACAGCGTCCTGGCGGTACCCAGCGGCCCGCCGTTCCAGTAAACGATATAGCCGGCCCCGTCGTCGAGTATGGTGTCTATCGTACGGCTGGAGAGGCTGACATTGCCGGTGCCTGAGGTGGGGCCTATCGTGATGACGTCTCCGGACGCCCAGCCCGCCACGGAGGTGGAACCGTAAACCCTCAGCTCCGTCTGCACCGCGGTGATATCCTGCGTGGCGTAAGCGTAGGGCGTCTTCTCCGCGCCGCGCACGGTGAAGTCGCCGCCGTCGTTAACGATAAGACCGTACTGCCCGGCGTAGGTGCCGCTGGCCAGCACCAGGTGCGCTATATAGGCCGGGAAGACATAGTCGGCGTCGGCACCGTAATCCAGCCAGCCGCCGGGATTAACCTTAACGTCTCCGCCAACCACGGTCCAACTGGAGTTGGCCGTCCTGTGCGCCATCAGCCGGCCGTTGATGGTGGCGGTGGAAGAGACCGCCGCGGTGGTATCGAGGGTGACCGTATGGGCCGCTTCTATCACCACTTCGCTGCAGGCGGCTGGCGGCTCGCCTATGTCCCAGGTGGCGTGGTCGGACCAGTTGCCGCTGCCCCGGCTGTGCCGGGTTTCGCAGGCGTGCTCCGGCCAGCTCACCCGGCCCGACGGGTCGTTCTCCAGCAGCGGGCCGGCCTTGGCGCCGGAGTCGTAGCGCATCAGCACGCTGGAGCCTGCGGCCAGCCCGGAGCCGTTCACGTTGACCGCGATGGCAGAACTGTCGAACGCCGCCGAAGTGATACTGGTTTGAAAATACCCGGACAGAAAGTTTATGGCCGTGGCGCCCGGGGTGAGCGTCCGGAAGGTGAGGCTGGAGATAGAGAGGCTGGCCCCAGCGCCCTGCGTGGTTATGTAAAGGCCGTAGGCGCCGCCGGTTATAGTATTGCTGGTCAGCGCCAGGGAGCCGAAGTTGGAGGTGGACAGGTACACGGCCGCGCCCTGCACGCCGCCGGAGAGGGTGCTGCTGGAGAGGGTGAAATTCAGGCCGCTGCCTAAAGCCAGCCCAACGCCGTTAGGCCAGGTGCTCACAAACACGCTGCCGCCGATGGCGGTGGCCGTGGACTCGTTAACGTAGGCCGCGGTAGAACCCTGGAGATAGGAATCCACCACCGTGTTGGAAGAACCGTTGCTGAAGAACAGGGCGAACCTTCCGTTCGTGCTGCTGGTGACGGTGCTGCGCGCCACCAGGTTCAGGTTCGACGCGCCGTCGAACCGCACGCCATGACCGACAGGGGCTGAAATAAAGTTATCGCGGAAAGTGTTGGACGAGGACGCGGTCAGGTAGAGAGCGCCCTGTCCGGCGGCGCTGGTTATAGAGCTCCCGGAGATAAGGTTATTCCGTGAATTGCTGAAGAACCGTGCAGCGTAACCGCCCTGGTTGTAGATCAGGCTGCCGGAAACGGTATTGGACGAAGAAAGGGTGAACAGCAGGGCGAAGAAACTTGACGAGTTATTGGTTACCGTGCTTTGCGCGACGGTGTTATTTCCGCCCCCCATGACATTGATGCCGTAGCCGCCGGGGTTGGAGACGAAGCAGTTCTCCACCTTGTTGCCCAGCGAAGACTGCAGGTCGACAGCGAACTCTCCGCTCGAGGCGCTGGTGAGGGTGGAGTGGGAGATAGTGTTCCAGTTCGCGTCGTACCCGACCAGGGCCGCCGCGTCCAGCGCGCTGTGGATATAGGACGCGGTGACGGTGTTGGAATCCGCGGCCTGCAGATATAGGCCGCGCGCCGCCGCGCCGTCGCTGGTGAGATAACTCTCCGCCACGTGGTTGTCGCGCCCGGTCAGTTTGACGGCGTGGGCGGCCTGCGCCGTGACCGTAGAGCGCCACACCCAGCTGAAGCTCGAGAGCGCGATGGCGGAATCGGTTATGCTGCCGCCCGAGATAACGCTGACGCTGGCGATCTCTATCGAGGGAGAGGACGAGAAGATGCCGAAAGGCACGGTGTTGGTGGAAACGACATTCACGCCGATCACGCTGACGCTGTCGTTATAGATGGCGAAAGCCGCGGCGGAGCCCAGCGGAGGATTGACCGCGGGGGCGGAACTGATGAACGTCGGGTCCGCCATGATCCTGACCCGGTAGGCCCCGAAGCTGTTTATATTCCGCACCGTCACCTGTTCCGAGTAGGTGGCGGTGTCGCGGATGACCACGCAGGCGTTGGTCGCTATGCTGCCCGGCAGCGCGCCCACTGCCGCCTGGATGGTGTCGGCTTCGCCGGAACCGTCCTTGGCCACGTTAAAGCCTATGCTGCAGCCGGCCGGCAATACCGGCGCGGGCAGCCAGGTCAGGCGGCTGCCGGGATCGTAATCGTAAACAGGACCGTGGCGGCGGCCGGAAGAGTCTCTCATGGTCACGCTGCCGGAAGTCGGCGAGGCGTCAACGTTGACGGCGATATTCGGGCTGAGGAAAGCGGCCGAGGAGATGGTGTATGGATAGCTGCCGCCGGTGATATAGATGGCCGTGGCGCCCGGGCTCAGCTCGCGGAAAGTGAAGCTGCTGAAGGAAACGCTGCCGGGATAATAAGAGGGTATGGTCAGGCCGACGGCGCCGCCAGTGAAAGTATTTGAATCTATGTATAAGTTGCCGCCGCTCAGGTTGCCCAGGTTCAGCGCTATGCCTGCCGGGCCGCCCTGCAGCGTATTGCTGGAAACGTAGTCGTTGCCGAAGCTGCCCCTGATATCGAGGGCCACGCCGTTAACCCCGTTACCGGCCAGCGTGTTATACCGGAACATAACCGGGTCCGCATCGCTCTGCACGTACGCGGCCGTAGAGCCGCTGATATAATTGCCGGCCACGGTCACGTTATTGGACTGATAAATATGCAGGGCCGGCAGCGCGCCGCCGGCGGTAATGGTGCTGTAGCTTATATTCTTGAACCCGCCGCCCCAGCCGTCGAACTTGACGCTGGTGCCGTAAGGATTGTGCAGGTAGCAGCTGCTGATGGTAGTGTCATAGGCGGCGGTATTATAGAGCGCCAGCGAAGCGGCCTCGCCGGCTATGGCCGTGCTGCGCAGGACGGAGTTGCCTGTCACGCTGCCGGCTATCCGGATAGCTGTGCCGCCCGCGCTGACATAGCTGTCGGCCAGCGTGTTCCCGGGCGCCTGCAGATCTACAGCGTAATAACCCGGAGTGTTGGCGATAACCGTGCTGAACTCCACCCGGTGACCGCTGCCGCTTTCGGCCAGCACCGCGGTGCCCATGCTGTTGCGCACCGTGGCGCCGGTCACCAGGCCGCCGTTGCTGGCGGCGAAACGCACGGCATAGTACCCGCCGACCCCCGCATAGATCTCGCCGCCGCTCACCACCGCCGATGTGCTGAAGAGGACGGCGGTGCCGGAATAGTTGGCCAGATAGCTGCTTTCCGCCCGGTTGCCCAGGCCGGAGGCGGCGCTGAAGTTCACGGCGAAACCGGAGCTGTGACCGGAGGTTACCGTGCTCAGGGTTACGGCGTTATAAGAAGCGCCGGAGGCGTAATTCATGGCATTGCCGAAGGCGTTATGCAGGTAGCTGGCGGTGAAAGTGTTGGAAGAAGAATTTTCAAGGTAAACCGCGGACCAGCCGGTATTGTTGCCGCGCAGCGTGGAGGAGCTGACGCGGTTATGGTTGGAGCCGCCGAGAAAGCGGGCCGCGTCGCCGTTGGAATTGTAGGCGTAGACATTTGAAACGGTATTGCTGGAGGCCCCTGTGAAGTAAATGGCCGCGTAGGAGATATTCGCCGCCGTGACGGTGCTGTCCAGTATCTCGTTGTTATCGCCGGACAGCCTCAGCGCGTTGGCTGCCATAGGCTGGCTGATGTTTATGCCCTGCAGGGTAACGCTGTCGGCATTTACAGAGAACAGGTCCGCGGCCACGCCTATCGTCAACGTCGGCGCCCCGGCTACGGAAGGGTCTTTCAGTATCCGCAGGCGGTAGCCGTTGGTATTCAGGGAGACATCGACCTGCCCCGCGTAGGAGACGGCGTCCAGCACCACCACGCAGGTATTGGTGCTCAGGCTGGCGCCCAGTCCGGTAACGGCTGCGGAGATGCTCATGTAGTCAGAACCCACGCCGTCCGCCTTTACGGTCTTCATCACGCCGCACTGGGCCAGCAGCTGCGGGTTGGGGAGATACAGGAAGGGGCTCATGGCGCTCATGGCCGCGCCGTTGCCGGGGTAGAGGTCGGCGGCCCCAACAGCGGCCGGGGCGGCGAGCAGCGCGGCGGCCAGCAGCCGCCTTACAGCCTCTTTTTTAAAGAGGCGCGCAAAAATATCATGCCCGCGCGTTTTCATAGTTGAACCGCGCCCGCACTAACTTACCGCTTAACCGCCGCCTGCCTTACTCGTTTAAACGACCAAAAAGCTGCCGCCCGCTACGGGGCCGTCCTGGCGCCGCGCCCGCCATAGCGGCTGTCGCGCGAGTCGGTCGGGGCGCTGATTATCGTGCGGTCGGAAACCTTGGCGTACTGCGAATAATCGCCAAAGCTTCCACCGCGCAGCCCTTTCCCGGCCGCGTCCGCGGCCGGCCAGCTGGACGGCCAGATCAGGGTGCCGTTGCCCTCGCCGGGCACTACGAGATGCGAACAGTTGATGACATACTCGAATACATTGCCGGCCAGGTCGGCCAGGCCGTAGGGGCTGGCTCCGGTCTGGGCAGGCGTGCGGTAGGCGTCGCCGCTCATATAGCGCCCGCTGTCCAGTACTTTCCGCGGCGGATCCGGGGTGTAGTAATTCATGTAATGCTTAAAGTGCGTCCCGCCTTCGTTCGGAGGCGCATACAAGGCGGCGTCGGGCGCGTCCCCGCCCCAGGGATAAACGCGCGCGTCGGCGTTCAGGTCGCGGGCGGCTTTCTCGAATTCCATTTCCGTGGGCGGCCGCAGGCCTGCCCAGCTCAGAAAGCTCCACGTATCCGTAGTGGAAAGGTAATTCTTGGCCGCGAAGCGGTCCGCGGCCTCGTACATGCCGGAGTTGGTCATATAGTGGCCGCTGTCGTTATTGTTGGAATACAGCACCGTGGCGTCGGCCGAGGGGATGTTATTGAGGAAATCGGCGTACTGACCCTGGGTGATCTCGTAGCGCATCAGGTAGAACGGGTTATAGCCGTTAGGCCAGCCGGCCGAGGCGCCGGAAGGCAGGTCGCCCGCCCCCACTGTAGCCGGCCCGGCGATATTATTTACCCCGGTTCCCCCCAGGTTGTCGACGTTATACTGGAATCCCCCCATGGGCACCCGCACCATGGAGACGGCGAACACCTTAACCACTGCGTTGCCGCCCGTCACGCCATCGTCTGCGTATTTCCAGGTCACGGTGGCCGCGGCGGTCCAGTAGGCGGCGGTATTAGTATGGTTCAAGAACACGCCCTTCTTGTCGCTCACGGCCGCTAGCGTGGCGCCGGCGCCCACCTGGCCGCCGGTCAGGGTGGCGTGGTTCCAGGTGCCATCGGCCCCGGCCTGAGTGGAGAACTTCACGAAGACCCAGTCGGCGGTATTATAGATGGCGCCACCGGCTGTTGAGCCCTGGAACAGGTTGTTTTCCTTTATCCTGAACCCGATATTCACGCCGTCCACGGTGGGGCTGGAAAGCGTCACCTGCGTCACCGCCAGGTTATTTACCGGCATGCCGGAGGCCAGCTCCCCGGTAGTGAACGACTGCGTAGCCGACCACTGGCCGTAGGCGCCGCTTTCCGGCGTCCTTACCCTGACGCTCCAGTAGTAGGTCGTATTGGATATTAAGGACGTCGCCGTGCTGTAGAACACGAAGGTTGCGGTGCTGTTGTAGAGGAAAGAGTCGCCCGCGGCCGCAAGCGTTGCGTCCTGTCCGGAGAAAGCGCCATAAGACAGGAAGGACTGCGCGGCTGTCTGGTCGAAGCCGTCCATCCCCCAGATCGGCGCCGCTATATACTGGTCATAGCCCACCTTATAGGCGTACTGCGCCACGCTGGAGCCCCATTCCGGCATGGCGCGCAGGGCTGGCGCCATCGAAACGCCGGTGGCCCCGTTGGCGGGCCAAAGCGGCAAGGCCCTGGTGGTAGGCCAGTTCACGAAACTGTACGGGTCGTTCTCATGCAGCGCGCCCCATTTGCCCTCCGGGTGCGACACAAAGAGGTAGGAACCTGGCTCCAGCCGGCTGGCGTTCACGTTCACGTCAGTGCCGCCGAGGTCGAAGTAGACTTCGTTAAATTCCGAGTTGCCCATCGAATAATAGCCGCCGCCGAACTCTATGGCGGTGGCGCCCGGGGTCAGGGACCGGAAGGTGACGCTGGAGAAATTGATCCTGCCCTCCGCGCCGGGGGTGGACAGGTATATGCCGAACTTACCGCCCGCGAAAGTTGTGGAGGCCACCTCCAGCTTTCCCCCGTTATACGCGTCGTAGCGGACGCCGTAACCATCGGCCCCGGTAACAAGGGTAGTGGTGGCGAGGAGCACGCCGGAGCTGCCGCCGGTCGCCCAGAACGCTATGCCGGAAGGGTTAAGGGCGGCCAGCACGCTGCCGCGCAGCAGCGTGACCGTGGAGCCCCTGACCTCCAGCCCTGCGGCGGGGCCCTGCAGGTAGCAATCGTAGATGGTGTTAGTTGAGGAATAGTTCACTATCATGCCGGCGTAGGCCCCGCCGGTCATGGTGCTCCGGGTAAAACTATTGTTGTCGGACCGGGTATCAAGCCTGACGCCGACGTCCCCGGCTGCCGCCGACAGCAGGGAATGGTCCACTTTGTTCAGCGAAGATTCAAAGAGCCTGAGGGCCGTAAAACCGGCCGCCCCGGTGGTGATGGTGGAATACGAAACGGTGAGGCTGCTGATGTTGGTGGCCTCCAGGCCGTCTCCTTCGTCGCTGTAGAGGTCGCTGGCCGTAAAGCTGATATTGTGAGAGGTATCCAGCTTCACTGCGGCCAGGCCGGCGCCCGCCGCCTGGATCCGGCTCTGCGTGACCGTGTTATAGTTACCCGCGCCCATGACCTTCAGGCCGTAACCGCCGCCGGTGCCGGGCGCGTGCAGCAGGCTCTGCGAGATGGTATTGGTGGAGGAGCCGCCCAGGTAAAGACCGCCAAGGCCGCCGCCGCCAGCTATGGTGCTCTTATACACGCTGTTGCCATAGCCGTAGAACAGCGCACCATAGGTGTTCGGGGCGGCCAGGTAGGAGTTGTCTACGGCCGTAAAGTGGCCCTGGTTCTTAAGAGCGGCGGAGAATGCCCCGTTCCAGTTGGTGGTGACCGTGCTGTACTCCACGCGGGTGCTGTCCCCAGACCAGTCCACCAGGATCCCCTGGCCGGAATCGGCGTGGATACAGCTGCCGCTTATGGTATTACTGGAGGAGGCTGAATAAACGCCGACGGCGCTCAGGAAGTCGGCGGTTACGCTGGAGAGCGTCAGCCTGCTCCAGCCCCCGTCCATCTTAACACCGTACTGCGCTCCGGGCACCGAAATTGTGGAATACTCCACCACGCTGCGGCTGGAAAGAGAAATGCCGGCGGTCATAATCCGGGAGGCTGGGTCCAGGACGTTCACCCGGGAAATAAGCGCCGAGGAGGAAGAAGACAGCACGCCGTATGGAACGTAGACTTGCGGCGTAATAGTGAACCCCTGCACGGTCACGCTGTCCACCACAAGGCGGAACGCGGGGAAAGTCGCCGGGGGATTTATGACCGGCGCGGAGCTCAGGAAAGTCGGGTCAGACATGAGGATGAGGCGGGCGGTGGGGCTGTCCCAGCCGCGGATCCTGAAGCCTTCTACACTTATCTGTTCGTTGTAGGTCTGGGTGTCGCGCACCACCACGCAGGCGGCGGTGGAAACGTCGGTAGGCATGGCCGAGAGGGCCTGCTGGATGCCGATGAAATCGCCGGTGCCGTCCTGCCTGACGTTGAGGGCGTAGGCGCACTGGGCCGGCAGCGGCCACTCCACGGCGCTCCAGCCGGGCGACATGTAGACGTCCGCGCCCGGCATGTGGCGCAGCACGGCGGTGGACGCCGAAACGCCGTCGTAGCCGGTCCAGAGCACGTCTATGCCGCCGGCGTTATTGTGCCAGCCGGACCAGCGCAGCTGCGGGTAGCGCTGCTCTCCGTCGGGCTCGTCGGTAAGTTCGTCGATGGTATCCCAGGCGCCCATGGAATGAGTATAGACGCTGCCCTTCAGGTTCACGGCGGAGTTCAGGGTGTCCGAGCCCGACCAGAGCACGTAGACGTTGCCCAGGGCGTCCGCCGCGGCGGAAGGGTATTTCTGCGGCTGCGTCGGCTCCGCCTGCAGGTAATTGGCCGCGGTCCAATTGCCGCCGTGGGGCCGCACGGCGTACTTTATCCGGCTGTTGCCGCTGTTGGAGGCGTCGGCAGCGTACCAGGCGGCGAAGAGGTTCTTGCCGGAGTCTATGGTCAGCGTCGGCTCACCCTGGTGGAAGATGCCGCCGTCGGTGATGACGGTCCACGGGCCCCAGCCGGTAGAGAGGGTGCGCGAGGAGTAGACTATGTCTTCGGTTACGTTGCTGAGGGCGTTATGAGCGTGCCTGGCCACCACATGCAGGCCATCGTGGTCGTCTATGGCCAGCGCCGGGTAATCCGCCTGCTTGCCGTCGTCGTTGACGGAGACATAGGGCGTCCAGACCACGTCCGTGGCGGTGCGCGAGGAATAGCGGATGCTGCTGCTGCCTGGCCCTCCGGGAGAATCCTCTCCGGACCAGAGCACGTGCACACCGTCATTAGAGTCCAAAGCCACGGAGAAGGTTCCCTCTATACCCTCGAAAGAGGCGGCCGGGATCTTTACCGGCAAGGTCCAGCCGGTCAGCGTGGAAGAGGAGTAAACGCACTTGGGCTCATCACCGCCCGAGCCGTCCAACGAATTATTGAGGCCGCCCCAGACCAGGTGCAGGCCGTCTTTGGAGTCAACGGCCAGCGCGGGCGAATATTGGTCGTAAGAATTTGGCGCGCCCTCGTCGCCCAGCGTTTCAACCGGGGTCTGGGTGGTATCCGCCCAGGTCAGGCCGTTATCGAGCGATTTGGACACAAAGACGCGGGCCTTGCCGAAATACATTTTGAGGTAGGCCGCGTACAGGGCGCCCTGCGAATCGCGGACCACGGTGCGGCCCCAGTTATAGTTCGCTGCGCTCCAGGTTACGCTGGAGATAATGGCCCCGCCCAGCGGGCGCCGCAGGGTGAGAGTGGAGCCCAGCAGGGTCCAGGCGTAGTCGCTCTCCATGACGCCGTTCTTGGCCAGCACCCGCACGAAGTAGGTGGTCTTGGGCTGCAGGTCGTTGAAGCTATAATAGTCTTCCCAGATGCTGTTCCACCTGACATCGCCCCTGAAGTCCGCGGAGGTAGCGGCCTGCACTTCGAACTTTGCCCCGTTGCCGCTGTAGCCGCCGGCCACGGAGCCTGAGGACCAGCGGACGGTCAGGCTGCCGTCTCCCACATAGCTGAAGGGAGACGCCCCGCCTTCCGGCACGGTAGAGTAAGCCAGGGTATAAGTTTGCGGGCCGCCGCGCTCGGCGCTTTCCATGCCGTTCTGGTTGCGGACCTTGCCCTTCAGCGAGTACTGCCTGTTGGGCTGCAGCCCGGTGAAAACTTTGGTCACGCCGGGATTATAGACGGTTGCGGAGGCCAGCTCTACGATGTTGAAGCCGCCCAGCAGGTAGATCTTGCCGCCCAGCGTCACCGCCGCAGCGTTCTCCCTGGCGGCAGGCAGCGGCGCAGCCGAGGCCCAGGTGTTGGAGCCGGGCTCATAGACGTCCGCGCGCGCCTGGGGGTTCACCCCGTCATGGCCGCCGATGGCGTAAACTTTGCCGCCGGCAACGGCCCCCGAAAGGTTGCGGCGCGCCGCGGGCAGGCGGGCGCGCGGCGTCCACACTTTGGAATCCGGATCATATTCCTCGTTATCGTCGCTGTACCCGACCAGGTTTTTGTAGCCGCCCAAAGCATACAGCCTGCCGTTCACCGCCGCCAGCGCCAGGCCCCAGCGCGGGGTGAGCAGGGCCGTCTCCGTCTTCCAGGAGTTGGAAGCAGGGTCGTACACCTCGGTCTTGTTGTAAACGGCCCCGTCGTCGCCGCCCACGGCGTACAGCTTGCCGCGCAGCGCGGCCAGGCCGAAGGCGGCGCGCGGAGTTGGCATAGGGGCCATGACGCTCCAGCTGTTGGTCGCCGGGTCATAGGCTTCGTTCACCGTCTGAAGTGCGGAGCCTACATCAAGGCCGCCCACGGCGTAGATCTTGCCGCCTACTACGGCCGCGGACAGGCCGTATCGGTAGACGTTCAGGTCGCCCCTGAAGGTCCAGCCCGGGGGTTGCGGGGTATACTGGTAGTTGCTCTGGTTCGCGTTCACGGGGCTGCCTGCGGACAGACCGCCTATCAGGTAGAGCTGGCCGTTGAGGGCCGCGGCGGCGGCCTGCGCGCGCCTGACCCATGGTATGGGCGAAAGTTCGGCCCAGCTGCCGCTGTTGGTGGTCCACGCGTTGGTGTAGGCGTTATCCAGGGCCAGGTCCGCTCCGGACAACCCCAGGCCCAGGTTGGTGAAAGTGGAGCCATAGACCGACGCCGTAATGGACCAGCTGGAGACCTCGTCGATAAAAATTTCTCCCGGGGGTTCGATATGGGTCAGGACGGGAAGGACGGAAGCGTAATAGGTGGTGATAGCCCAGAGCGAGCCCACGCGTATGTAGTAAGTGGTGTTAGGCGTGAGGCCGGAGAGGTTGAACGCGGTGCCGCCGGTCTGTCCGCCCAGAAGTTCGCCGGTGAGATCCTGGGCTGTGGACGCCTCCACCAGGTAGCCGCGCAGGTTGCCGGTGGATGTCCAGGTGAGGTCCATGCCATACTGCTGGACATTGTTGGGCATCAGGTTCTCGGGTACCGGGTAGAAGGGGGTTATCACCACCTGCCCGTCCCGCCCCATGCCGCCCTGAAAGCCTGCGGTTTTATAGGCGCCGCCGCCGCCGCCGCCTGGCGTGCCCCCGTTATCCCCGGACGCCGTACCGCTGCCATTGCCGCCCGCGCCGGCGTTGATAGGCGGCGTTCCGCCTATTATTCCGCTGCCGGGACTCCCTGGCGAATAGTTTCCGGCCGAAGAACCGGCCCCGCCGCCGTACGCGGTGGCGCCGATGGCGCCGCTGCCGCCCATGTAAGTTATATCTCCGGGCCCGCCCGTGCCCCCGGTGCCGGGCCCCGTGCCGTTAGTCCCGCCGCCGCCGCCGCCCATGGCGGCCAATGTCGGGCCGTCTATAAAAAAGCTCTGGCCGCCGGAGGTGCCGGGGGCGCTGGACATTCCCGTACCGCCCAGGCCGACGGTCACGTTATAGCTGTTGCCTGGCACTACAGGGAGGCTGTTCCTTCTGGCGTAACCGCCGCCGCCGCCGCCGGAGCCGCCCTGCCCGCCGCCGGTCCCGCCGCCGCCGCCGCCGCCGCCGCCCCAGACTTCGGCCTTGACCAAAGTAACGCCTTCAGGAGCGGTCCAGCTGCCGCTGGCCGTGAAAGTGGAGGTCACTGCCAGCGCCGGCCGCGCCGAGCCCCCGAAAACAATCAGGCCCAAAAGCAGCCACAAAAGGCTCCTGCTGCCTTTTGTGGGAATTATGGTAATGAACGCTTTAAGGAACATGTCAATTTACCGCTGCCGACATCAAAAGGCTCCTGCTGCCTTTTTACAAACTACGGCGCTATTTCCGCAGGGGCCAGCAGCGGGTTGCCCTTTATGGCGGCAACCCACTCCCGCAATTCCCTGTCGTTTATCCGCACGGGCAGTTTCTTAACGCTCTTGAGGTAGTCTTCAGTGGTGAGTTTAGCAACGGCCAAGGTCTCGAAATAGTATTTTTCGCCTTCTGTCTTTATCAGCCGGACGAACTTTATGGCGGTCTCGTCCTCTATGGGCTCAGGCTTAACCTCGCCGGGTTTTAAAACCTTCAAATGCTCTTCGATGAACGCCGCCTCCAGGGGAGACCAGAGCCGCCGGGGCTCCGCCCCCTTGGGAGCGGAAGTGTCCTCTTCCGCGGTATAGGCCGCCGTGGACCAGGCCAGGCCGCGCGCAACGCCTATCTCTTTAAAAGCCTTCTTCTTGGCTATATCCGCCAGCGCGCCGTCGCGCAGGGCGAAGGCTGCCGCCTGCACCGCCGGGTCATTCCTCACATATTCCCGGATAAACCGCTGCGCCAGTATGGGCCGCACGAAGACCCGCTCATAGCGAGGTCCGCCGCCGCCGAGGCGCTTCTTGACGCAGGCCAGGATGTCCGGGGCGCGCGTCTCGGCGTCTATGCGCGCGCTCTCCCTGTCGTAATCCGCCCTGGTGATGGGGCGGGCGGCCCGGCGCGCCAGTATTTCTTCCAGTATAGCGGCCTCCAGCAGGCGCATGAAACCGGCCCGGCGGGAGGTAATGGCGTCCGGGCCGTAGCAGGCCTGCGCCGCCTGCCAGTCGCCTATATCCTGTTCAAAGATTCCGCCGCCGCCCGCCGTGGCCACGGGCGCGGCGGCTCCCGCCGTCGGAAAAAAGGCAAAAAGCGCCCCAACGGCGAAAAGGCGACCCATTAATAGGACTCTTCCCATCTGTGTTGACTAAACTCAAATTTTACCAAACCACATAATATAATAATAGATAAAGGTTTTTTTGGCAATGACACCTTGGTCACACGTAACCAGAAGCACATTGCCAAGCCATGCATTCTGGGGTATAATTTTAAAGATGGGTTAGTCATGCCCCGCCGCGCGGGGCAAAGGCGAGGATATACATATGAAAACTTTTGACAAAATAGCGCTCGCGCTGGCGGCGGCTTTCGCCGTTTCGGCGCTGCTGCCGGCCGGTTACGCGGCCGCCGCCGAAAAGATGGCCGCCGTGGTGGTCTTCGTGGAAGGCGACGCCAAGCTGGTCCGCTCCGGCTCCCCCGAGCCGGTGGAGCTGAAGCTCAACGAGGCGCTGCAGGAAGGCGACGCCATTAAGACCGGCCCGGGCGCCAAGGCCTCGCTGGTCACCAAGGGCGGCGCCGAGATCCGCATCAACGAGAATTCCGACTTCAGCATCCCGGTCAAGAAGCGCAACTTCTTCAACCTGGGCGGCGGCCAGGTCTGGAGCCGCATGCTCAGCAAGATGGCCAAGCTCAACGTGCGCACCCCTTCCGCCGTCTGCGCCGTGCGCGGCACCGAGGCCGACATCGAGCAGAAAGAGATCCTCACCGTGAAGGTGTACGAGGGCCACGTGGACCTGACGGGCAACCAGGGCAAGACCCAGTCGCTGCGCGCGGGCCAGATCAGCACCGTGGCGGGCGCGGGTTCCGCCCCGGCCGCCCCCCGCCAGATGACCGCCGGCGAGCAGGGCAAATGGCAGGACGGCATCGACGTGAAGGACATCGGCAAGTACCTCAACCAGTTGGGCCTGGAACCCGCCGACAAAAAGGTCAGGATGAAGATCAACAAGGACGGGCAGGCCAAGGACGTGGAGATAAAGCTTAAGAAGAAATAAGAGGCGCCCCGCAATAAAAAAACCCCGGTTTGCGCCGGGGTTTTTTATTGCGGGGACGCCGCTATTTTTTCCGCGCGGCTATGGCCTTGGCCACGTGCGGCGGCACCAGCTTGGAAACGTCGCCTTTGAAATGGGCGATGTCGCGTACTATGCTCGACGACAGATAGGTGTAGCGCTGGCGCGGCATAAAGAAGACGGTCTCTATCCCCGGGTACAGCGTGCGGTTAGTGGCCGCGATCTGGAACTCGTACTCCAGGTCCGAGATAGCGCGCAGGCCCCTGATAACCACGCTGGTCTTCTTCTTCTTGACGAAATCTACCAGCAGCCCCTCGAAGCTTTCCACCGATATGTTCCGCTTGCCCTTCAGGGCCGCCTTCAGCATGGCCACGCGCTCTTCCAGCGAGAACATGTGCTTCTTGGCGCTGTGCACGAACACGCTGACGATGATCTTGTCGAAGATCTTGGAGGCCCGGTCGATGATGTCGAGGTGCCCGAAGGTGACCGGGTCGAAACTGCCGGGGTAAACCGCGATGCGTTTTTTCATTTTTTAGCTCCCGAAAATTATTATATATAATCCGTAGGTAGGGGGAATTTGTCTATGCGAAATATTTTTCTGCTTTCCGCTTTGCTGCTGGGCGCCGCGCCCGCCATGGCCGGAGAACTGGATCCCAAGTTCGATTCTATCGTAAAACAGTTCGTCCGCGACGCCGGCGCCAGGAACATTTCCGCCCCGACGGCCGCGGTGTTTCCCTACAGCTGCGACGAGGCGCTGGCCAGGAAGCGCGTCGACCTGGCGGTTGGAGAACTGCTGACCGCGCGCCTCATGAAGGACGGCACCTTCAAACTGGCGGAGCGGACCCAGCTGGAAAGCATCCTCAAAGAGCAGGCGCTGGGCCTCTCCGGCGCCCTCGACAGCGCCGCCGCCGCCAAGGTGGGAAGGCTGGCCGGGGCCAGGTTCTCCGCGCTGGGCACCGTGGCCCGCGTCGGCAATTCCTACCAGATCAGCTCCAAGCTGGTGGACACCGAGACCGCCGAGATAATTTCCGCCTCCATCGTGGAAGTGCCGCTGGAGACCTTCGACTCCGAGGCCGCCCGCTACCTGGTGCTGGTACCCGAGCGCGAGGCGCTGGGCCTTTACCTGGGCTTTCTTTTCGCCCCGGTCAAGACCAACTCCCTGCCGGCCACTACGGTAAGCGGCAAGGTCGTCACCCCGAAACCGGAAAGCACCGCCCTCTGGGGCATCAGCGTAGGCTTGCGCTACCAGGTGGTTAAAAACTGGGTAGCTGACCTCGCTGTTTTTCCCGCGTTGACCCTGGGAACCGCAGCCAAGTTCTCCTACCAAGACCAGGTTTACAGCCCGCCCGCAGGCACCCTGGACGGTATGGGCGCAAGGCTTTCGGTGAACCGCACGGCCAATCTCTCTAAAAAGTGGCGCGGGATCTACGGCCTCGGCTACCAGATCTACGATTTCCAGGCCTACGACTCCGGGGTCCAGCAGCTGCAGATAGGCTCCACTTACCTGGATAAACCCACCGGAGGCTCGACGGTCTATGGGGTTTTCGCCCGCGGCGGCCTTGAGTTCAGGCCAAAGGAGCGCTTCGCCATCAGCGTCTTCGGCCAGCTCAACCAGCCTTCCGATCTCTCCGTGGAGTGGACCAGGCGTGATACCGGGGCGAAAGTCAAGATCATGGAGCTGGATATGCCCGCCTTCACGCTGGACAGCGCTTTCACCTTTTACTTCTGAAGTTGTATCATTGAACCGTGAAGAAGACGATTTTACTGCTGCTGTTGGCCTGCGCCCCCCTCGGGGCGCAAGAGCTGATTCCCTATAACGCCGGCAAGAAATGGGGCTACGCCGCGCCCGGCGGCCGCCTTGCGATAGCGGCCCGCTACGACTACGCCGAGCCCTTCAGCGAGGGACTGGCCCTGGTCCGCTCCGGCGCAAAATACGGTTTTATCGACAGGGCCGGCAAAAAGGTCATCGCTCCGCAATACCAGTCGGCCGGCTCCTTCAGCGAGGGTTGCGCGCCGGTCAAGTCACGGGGGCTGTGGGGCTGCGTGGACAAGGCCGGCAAGACAGCGGTCCCCTTCGAATACGAGGCCCTGCTGCCTTTCCGCGAAGGCGCCGCCCCGGCCAGGAAGGGCGGCCGCTGGGGCCTGCTGCTGAAAGACGCCCGCGAGTTCCGCGGCGGCATCTACGACGAGATCTACCCGGTCAGCGAGGGCCTCGCCCGCGTGAAGACCGGGGGCAAGTACGGCTACATCGGTCTCGACGGACGGGAGCTGGTGCCGCCGGTCTACGCCGAGGCTTTCCCCTTCAGCCGCGGCTACGCGGCCGCACGCCTCGGCGACAGGTACGGCTTCATAAACCGCGGCACGCTCGCCTTCAAGGAGCGCGCCTTCGTCTCCATAGGCCCGTACAGCGAAGGCCTGGCCCACGCCCAGGCGCTGGACTGGGAGGGCCGCTGCGGTTATATCGACGAGGATGGCCGCCAGGTCATCCTGGCCCTGTTCGCGATGTGCGGCTCTTTCGACGGGGGGCTCGCGCCCGCGCTCAAGGACTTCGAGGGCGGCTGGGGCTACATCGACAGGACCGGCAAGGCGGTCACCGATTTCAAATACGCCCGGGCCGCCGGTTTCCGCGGCGGGGTGGCGCGCGTGGAATACGAAGGGCGCGCTTTCTTCATAGACTCAAAAGGCTTCGAATATACCTCCGCCGCAATGAACAAAAAGAAGGCCGGACCCAAAAGTCCGGCCCCCGCGAAGGCAAAAAGAAAGGCCCCGCAAGAAACCCACTGAGAGGGGCTGCGGGGCCAATGATAGTATAGCAGATGTCCTTGACTTGTCAAGGGTCAATTTTCGCCAAAAACGCCGCGCTATTCTTCCTTACACAAAAAGAAAGGGCCCCCGAGAAACCCACTAATAGGGGCCGGGGGCCCATCCATAGTATAGCAGACCAATTCCGGCTGTCAAGGCCCAAAAAAGTCCCACGTCAAGCCCCTATCGAGGCTTCGCCTCGATAGGGTTAGACGCCGAAGTAAACGGCTTTGGGGTTGTGAAACACGATGGCGGAAACGGATGCCTCGGGGTCCATCATGAAGCCGTCCGTCAGCTTCACGCCCGCGTCGGGCTCCGGCCGCAGCAGGTCGAAGAGGCCTTTCTGATTGGCCAGGTCCGGGCAGACAGGGTAACCGAACGAGTAGCGCTTGCCGCGGTACTTGCTGCGCAGCAGCGGCCGCGCCGGGCTACCCTCGGCTATCCCCCAATCCTTGCGGATGCGGTAATGGATCACGTCGGCGAACGCCTCGGCCAGCGTCAGCGCCAGCGCCTCCATCAGATATGAGCGCACGTAGTGGCCGGCCTCGCGCTCGCGGCGCGCGAACTGCAGCACGCCCTCGCCGCAGGTGACGGCGAACAGGGCGAGATAATCCTTCTTGCCGGTCTCGGCCGGCGCGGCGAAGTCGGCCAGGCAGAGCCGGTCGCCGGCGGCCTGGCGCGGGAAATTAAAGACCGCGGCGGCCGCGCCGTCGGGGCCGTAGAGCCGGAGCTCGTCGCCGTAGGAGTTGGCCGGGAAGAAGCGGTATACGCCGCGCGCCTTGATGAGCTTGCGCTCTATGATCTCGTCGCGCAGCACGGCCAGCAGCGCGGCGGCCTCGCGGCGCTTCTGCTCCTGGTCCTTCTTCAAGCCCAGGAAGCGCAGGTTGAACAAACCCTCGTCGAGGTTCTCGAACAGCTCCGGCAGCGGCTGGTCCACGAAATGGCGCTCCAGGTCCGCGGGGACCGGGATATCCGGGGGCAGGAAGTCGGGCATTATTTCGCGGCTCCCAGCTTCAGGGCGTAGTTCAGGCCCTCCATGGCGTCCTTCGCGTAGAAGACCGGCCCGCCGTAATTGGGGACGATGTTAGCCTCGGTGAACCTGGGCGTCAGCGCGGCGCCGCCAACGAGCAGCGGGCAGCTCACGCCGGCCTTCGCCAATTCGCGCGCGGTAATCGTCATCTGCTCGCAGGAGCGCACGAGCAGGCCGGAGAGGCCTATGAAGTCCGGGCGCGACTTCGCGGCCGCGGCGGCGATCTCTTCCGGCGGCACTTTCACGCCCAGGTCCTCCACCTCGAAGCCGTTGCTCTCGAAGATGATGTTGACCAAATTCTTGCCGATGTCGTGCACGTCGCCCTTCACGGTGGCCAGCAGCAGGCGGCCGCGCTTGGGGGCTTTCTGCTCTTTGAGCGCGGGTTCCAGCGCGGTCACGGCCGCCTTGGCGGCCTCGGCGCTCTGCAGCACTTCGGTCACTATCAGGTCGCCGCACGCGAATTGCTTGCCGACCTCGGCCATGGCCTGCATGACAGGACCGTTGATGATCTCCAGCGGGCCCTGCGTCTTCAGCAGCTCAGCCACGGCCTCGGGCACGCCGGCGCGGAGGCCGCCCAATACGGCCAGGCGCAGCAGCTCCGCCGGGGGCGCGTCTACGGGCGCGGCGGCGGACGCCGGCCCCTTTTTGGCGTCGCGGTAGCGCGCGGCGAAAGCCGCGGCGGCGTCGGGCTTGCGGGCGAAGACCAGGTCCTCGGCCAGCTCCCTCTCGTCGGCGGGAATGGCCGACCAGCGCTTGAGTTTCTCGATATTCACGATGGCCAGGTCCAGCCCGGCCTTCACGGCGTGATGCAGGAACACGGAGTTAAGCACCTCGCGGCTGGCCGGCGGCAGGCCGAACGAGACGTTGCTGACGCCCAGCACGGTCTTCACTCCGGGGAATTCCTTCTTGATGGTCTCTATGGCCTTGATGGTCTCGTGCGCGGTCTTGGCGTGCTCGCCGCCCACCGCCACCGGGAACACCAGCGTGTCGAAAACGATGTCGCCTGGCTCCAGGCCGCACTCCTGGGTGAGGAAAGCGTAGGCGCGCCGGGCGATAGCGAGCTTGCGCTCCGCGTCCAACGGCAGCCCGTGCTCCTTGTCGGCGTCGATGCAGCCGAACACGAGCTTCGCGCCGTAAGTCCTGGCCAGCGCGGCCGCCGCGCGCGGCTTCTCGAGGCCGAACTCGAAATTGACGGAGTTCAGCAGGGCCTTGCCGGGCACCAGCTTCAGCACCTCTTCCATGACCTCCACGCTGGTCGTGTCGGTCATCACCGGCAGGCGCACGGCGCGGGCCAGCTTCGGCACGAAGGTCTTCACGTCGGCCAGCTCGTCGCGCTCCGGGTTGGCCAGGCAGACGTCCAGGATATGCGCGCCGGCCGCGGCCTGCGCCTTGGCCAGCGTCACCGCGCCGTCCCAGTCGCCGGCGGCCACCATGTCGCGGAATTTCTTGGAGCCGATGGAATTGTTGCGCTCGCCCACCATGGCGGGCGGCTCTATCTCGTCGAAGAACAGGGCCTCCACGCCCGAGACCACCCACGGCGCGGCGGCGCGCGGCGCGCGCGGCTTCACGCCTTTCACGGCTTCGGCCAGCGCCTTGATGTGGGCGGGGGCGGTGCCGCAGCAGCCGCCGGCGGCGTTCAGCAGGCCCTGTTTCGCGTAGCCGGCCATGACGGCCGAGAAGGTCTCCGGGGTCTGCAGGTAGCGGCCGTTCTCGTCGGGCAGGCCGGCGTTGGGCATGGCGAAGACCGGGAACTGCGCGCGCGCGGCCAGGCGCTCGAGGCGCAGGCCCAGGCCTTCGGGCCCGGTGGAACAGTTGAAGCCTATGGCCGCGAGCGGGAAATGCTCCACGGCGGCGAAGAAGGCCTCGGCGTCGTGGCCGGAGAGCATCTTGTTGCGCTCGTCCATGGTGGCCGAGACTATCACCGGCAGCTCTTTGCCGGCTTTCTTGAAGGCCAGGCGGGCGGCGGCCAGTCCGGCCTTGAGGTTCAGGATGTCGTGGGCCGTTTCCAGCAGCAGCAGGTCGGCCCCGCCGTCCACCAGGGCGGAAAGCTGCTCGAGGTAAATATCCCGCAGCTCGTCGAAGGAGAGCCCGCCCGTGACGAACAGGGCCTTGTTGGTGGGCCCCACGGAGCCGGCCACATAGCGGCGGCCGGCGCCGGCATACTTGTCCGCGGCGGTGCGGGCCAGTTTCATGGCGGCCAGGTTGAACTCGCGCACGCGGGCCTGCAGGCCGTACTCGGCCAGCACGGCGGCGTTGGCGCTGAAGGTATTGGTTTCTATGAAGTCGGCCCCGGCTGCGAGGTAATCCTCGTGGACCTTCAGTATCGCGTCGGGCCGCGTCAGGCACAGCATCTCGCCCAGCCCGTCGTGCCCGGCGTAATCCGAGTCCTTCAGGCCGAAGCCCTGCAGGTAGGTGCCGGTGGCCCCGTCGAAGATCGGGATGCGCTCCGCGAACATTTTCTTTATCTCGTTTGAGCTCATGGTTTCCTTAAAATTCCCCGAACAGGCCGTAGGCGTTGGCCGTGGTCTTCTCGGCGACGGCGCCGTTGCTTAAGCCCAGGTGGGCGGCCACCATGGCCGCTATTTCAGGGATGAACGACGGGTCGTTGCGCTTGCCGCGCGAGCCTTCCGGCGGCAGGTACGGGCAGTCGGTCTCCAGCACGATATTCTCTATGCCGGCCCTTTTCGCCGCCTCGCGCACGGCCCCGTTCTTTTTATAGGTGAAAGCCCCGTTCACGCCGAGGCACAGGCCCAGGTCCAGGCCCGCCTTCGCGTCCTCCCAGGTGCCGGAGAAGCAGTGCAGCACGCCACGGAAGCGGCGCGCAGGTTTGTAATCCCACTTCTTCAGGTCCGCCAGCAGGTCGGCGTAGGCGTTCAGCTCCGGCGTCCGGCCGTTGCGGGCGTGGAAGACCGCGGGCTTGTCGAATTTGGCGCAGAGGGGCAGCTGCAGGCCCAGCAGCGCGAGCTGCGACTCTTTGGGACCGATGTCCCACCAGTGATCCACGCCGACCTCGCCCAGCGCTATAGCGCAGGGCTTGGCCAGGTAACCCTCCAGCTGCGCCAGCACCTCCGGCGCCAGCGTCCTGGTGTATTCCGGGTGCGCGCCGAAGGCGCAGCGGGCGCGGCCTGGCCAGGCGGCGCAGAAGGCCTCGCCCTGCGCCCATTCCGAGGGCTGGCAGGCGATCTCCACTATTTTCCCCACCCCGGCGGCGAAGGCGCGCTCCACCGTTTCGCGGCGGTCGGCGTCAAAAGCCTTATCGTTGAGATGCGAGTGCGTTTCGATGAGCAAGCTGTCCCCTTCGCCGGGCTAGTCGGCGCTCACGTTGCGTTTCTTTCTGCCCCCGGCGACCCAGGAAAGGTAGGAGTGCATGAAGGGGTCCAGGGCGCCGTCCATCACGGAGTCTATCTGGGAGGTTTCCTCGCCGGTGCGCAGGTCCTTCACCATCTGGTAGGGCATGAAGACGTAGGAGCGGATCTGGTGCCCCCAGCCGATGTCGCCCTTGGCGTCGTAGTGGCGCTCCATCTCGGAGCGCTTCTTGTCCATCTCTATCTCGTAGAGCTTGGCCTTGAGCATCTTCATCGCGGTCTCGCGGTTCTGGTGCTGGCTGCGCTCTATCTGGCAGGCCACCACCACGCCCGACGGGGCGTGCGTGATGCGGACGGCCGTCTCCACCTTGTTGACGTTCTGGCCGCCGGCGCCGCCGGAGCGGAAGGTGTCCACGGAGATGTCCTTGTCCTCCACCACGATCTTGATCTCGTCGTCGATGTCGGCCAGCACGTCGATGGAGGCGAAGGAGGTATGGCGCCGCTTATTGGCGTCGAAAGGTGAAATGCGCACCAGGCGGTGCACGCCGATCTCGCTCTTGAGGTAGCCGAAGGCGTAGCGGCCGCGCACGAAGGCGGTCACGCTGCGCACGCCGGCCTCTTCGCCGGCCAGCATGTCGGTGATGGCGAAATTAAAGCCCTTCTGTTCGGCCCAGCGGGTGTACATGCGCAGCAGCATCTGCGCCCAGTCGCAGGCCTCGGTGCCGCCCACGCCTGCGTGGATGCTGATGATGGCGTCGAGCTTGTCGTTCGGGTCGGCGAGTTTGAGCTCGAAATCGAGGATCTTGAGCTTTTTCTCCACCGCCAGGAGCCCGTCCATGATGACGGCCAGCTCGCCGGCGTCGCCGGCGTCCTTGGCCAGCTCGAAATGCACCTTGAAATCTTCCAGCTCGCGCGCCACGGTGTCGAGCAGGTCCACGCCCTTCTTCAGGTCGTTGAGCTCCTTCATGTGGGTCTGGGCCCTGGCGGCGTCGTTCCAGAAATCGCCGGAGCCGGAGACCGCCTCTTTCTCGCGCAGCGTGGCGCGCTTGGCGTCCAGGCCGTAGAGTTTCTCCGCGGCGGCCAGCGCCGAGCCCAGCTCTTCGAGCTTGTTGGTGACGTCTTTAAGTTCCAGCGTTCCTGCCATGACACTATTTTACAATTTTATTCCCCGCCGTATTTTAATAGAATTCTCTAATGCCCTCTAAGCTGGAAACCGCCCGCGGCAGGATAGACGCGCTGGACCGGCGCATCGCCGCGCTGCTGGCGCGGCGCTTCGCGCTGGCCGTGCCGCTGCGCGCGCTGAAACGGCGGGCGGCCGACCCGGCGCGCGAGCGGCAAGTGCTGGCCAACGCCGCGGCCGCGGCAGGCAAGCCCTACGCCGAGGCCGCGCGGGCGGTGTTCGCGGTCATCATCCGCCGGACAAAGGCGCTGCAGAAATGAAAATTTTACTGACCCCCGCCCTGCCCGCTGGAAAGGCGGCCGCCGTGGCGGCAGCGGCGGCGGAGCTGCTGCCGGGCGCGCGGGTGCGCCGCGCCGGTTCCGCCCTGGAAATAAACTCCGCCAGGCCGCAGGCTTTCGCCGACGCCGCGCCGGCGCTGGAGAACCTGCCCGGCGTGGCCGGAGTAAGGCTCTCTGAGGCCGAACTCTGCCCGCTCGCCTGCGCGCGCCCCAAAAAGAAGATTTCCTCCCCCGTGAATTTCGGCGCGGGCCCCGTCTTCATAGCCGGCCCCTGCGCCGTGGAGGACGAGGCTTCCTACCTGGCCTCGGCCAGCGCCCTAAAAGCCGCCGGCGCGCACGCCCTGCGCGCGGCGCTCTTCAAGCCGCGCTCTTCGCCCTACGCCTTCCAGGGCCTGGGCTGGGCCGGGCTCAAAACCATTCTCAAGGCCAAGAAGCTCACCGGCCTGCCGCTGGTCACCGAGGCCACCGACACCCGCCAGGTGGCGCGCCTGGCCGCCGCCTGCGACATCCTGCAGGTAGGCGCGCGCAACATGCGCAACTACGAACTGCTCAAGGAGCTAGCGCGCTGCGGCCGGGCGGTACTGCTCAAACGCGGACAGCGGGCCACGCTCACCGAATGGCTGCTGTCGGCTGAATACCTGCTGGCGCACGGCGCCTCGAAGCTCATCCTCTGCGAGCGCGGCGGCAGCGGCCCCCTGCTCGACCTGCGGCTCATGGCCGCGGCCAAAAAGCTCACCGGCCTGCCGGTGATAGCGGACCCGAGCCATGTCTCGCGCGACCGCGCCACCGCCGCCCTGCTGGCCCGCCGCGCCCTGCGCGCCGGTGCCGACGGGCTGCTGATAGAGGCCAGCGCGGCGCCGCTCGCCGCGCGCGTGGACGGCCGCCACACCATTTCCATAGATACCTTCCGCGAACTGACCGGGAACTGATGAAAAGGAAGCAGCTAATGGCGGGCCTGATAGGCCATCCCGTTGCCAAGTCCCTTTCCCGGGACGTCTTCGCCGTCTTCGCCGCACTGACCGGGGAAGATATTGTCTACGAGCCCGTGGACTGCGCGCCGGCGGAGCTGGCGCTGACGCTGCCCGGGCTGAGGGCGCGGGGCTGGGCCGGCTTCAACGTGACCACCCCCCACAAGAGCGCGGTCTGCCGCCTGCTCGCCATGGCCGACCCCGCCGCCGCGGCCTGCGGCTCGGTGAACTGCGTGCGCTTCGGCAGGGCGGGCCTCGAGGGCCTCAATACCGACGCGCGCGCGCTGCTGGCCGCGCTGGATGAGGCTGACTTCTCCGCCGCCGGCAAAGACGCCGCCATCTTCGGCTCCGGCGGCTCGGCCGCCTCTTCGGGCTGGGCGCTGGGGCGCTCGTCGGCCTCCGCGGTGACCTTTCACGCCCGCAACCAGCCCGCGGCCGCCGCGCTGGCCGCGCGCCTGGGCTCGGCTTTCCCAAAAACCGTTTTTACAGCCGCGCCCTTTGAAAAACCGGCCGGCGCCCCCGCCATCTTCGTGAACGCCACGCCGCTGGGCATGTACGCGCCGGGCAGGCCGCCCTGCGAGCCCGGGCCGGGCACGCTCTGCGCCGACCTGGCCTACGCCAAGGACGGCACGGAGCTCACCCGCGCCGCCGCCGCGGGCGGCGCCGCCGCCATCGACGGCCTCTCGCTGCTGGTCTGGCAGGCCGCGCTGTCGCTCAAATACTGGACGGGCCTGCCCTCCGGCGATATAGTAAAATTCAAGCAGGAAGCCCTCGCGCTTCTGAAAAAGGGGTTCTGACATGCGCTACCTGACGGCCGGCGAATCGCACGGCGAATATTTGACCGCCATCCTGGAAGGTTTTCCCGCGGGCGTAAAGATAGCGCCCGCTTATATCGCGGCGCAGCTCAAGCGCCGCCGCTGCGCCCCCGGCCGCAGCGCCCGCCAGGCCAAAGAGACCGACCAGTTCGAGATCACGGCCGGCCTCAGCGGCGGCGTCACCACCGGCGCGCCGATAGCCGTACTACTGAAGAACGCCGGCCGCGACCTGCCTCCCCCGTCGAGCCTGCCGCGCCCCGGACACGCCGACCTGCCCGGCATGCTCAAATACAACACGCTGAACGCCGTGCTGGTGCGCGAGCGGGCCAGCGCCCGCGAGACCGCCGCGCGGGTGGCGCTGGGGACCTTCGCCCTGCGGCTGCACGAGCTGCTGGGCATCGGCTTCAATTCCAGGGTCATAACGCTCGGCCAGCTGCCCTGCGTGACGGCCGCCACCGCCGCGGCCGAGCTGCTGAAGGCGCGCCGCGCCGGCGACACGCTGGGCGGCATCTTCGAGGTGGAAGTGGAGGGCCTGCCCGCCGGGCTGGGTTCCTGCATGCATGCCGACCGCCGGCTGGGCGCGCGCCTGGGCGCGGCCCTGCTGGGCATCAACGGCGTAAAAGGTTTCGAGATAGGCGGCGGCTTCGAAGCCCCGCTGCTGACCGGCCGCGAGGCCGCGGCCTGCCCGGAGCTGTCCGGGGGTATCGACGGCGGTATGACCAACGGCGGCGCGCTGACGCTGCGCTGCGCGGTAAAGCCGGTCCCCGGCCTGCCCGGCGGCGCACTGGCCACCGACCTGAAGACTTTCAAAAAGAAACTCTGCGTTTCCAAAACCTCCGACACCACGGCCGTCTTCGCCGCCGCCGTGGTGGGCGAGCACGCGGCCGCCCTGGAGCTGGCCGGCGCGCTGCTGGAGAAGTTCGGCGGGGATTCTCTCCCCGAGATAAAGGCGAGGGTGGACGAATGGCGGAAAAAGACCGGGCAAATACTGCGCCGCCTGTAAGGAACGTTTTCCTCACGGGCTTCATGTGCGCCGGCAAGACGCTCGCCGGCCGGGCCCTCGCGCGCGCGCTGCGGCGCCCGTTCGCTGACACCGACGCGCTGCTGGCCGCGCGGCACGGCGCTACTGCCGGAGAGATGATAGAGCGGCGCGGGCTGGGCGCGTTCAGGCGCCTCGAAGCCGCGCTGGTAAAAGAACTGGCGGCCGGCAGCGGCAGGGTGATAGCCCTCGGCGGCGGCTTCTACCAGTCGGGCAGGCGGGCGGCCCTGCTGAGGAGATCCGGCGTCACCGTTTTCCTGGCCGGCGCCTGGCCGGAACTGGCGAAGCGGCTTAAGACCGCCCGCGGCCCGAGGCCCCTGCTGGCCGGGCCCTGGGAACTGGCCGAACCGCGCGCGAGGAAACTTTACGAGGCCCGCCTGCCCTATTACCGCCGGGCGGACCTTGTGGTAAATACGGCCGGCCTCACCCCGGCTCAGACGGCGGCGAAGATCAAAAGAGCGCTAAAATTATGAAAACCTTCTCTTTCACACTCAATCATCACGGCACCATGAAAGCGGCTCTGGGCCGCAGCCTGGAGAATATCCCGGCTGCTTTCCCGGCGCTGTTCGCCGCGGCGGACAAGGTCTGCCTGGTCACCGGCTCCGACGCGCCGCCCTCCCTGCGCGCCCGGGCGCTGGCCCTTTTCCCCGAGGGGCGCGCGCCCCACGAGTATTTCTGGCTCCCCCCTTCAGAGTCGGCCAAGACGCTGGAGCAGGCGGGCCGGTTAGCCTCCTTCCTGTTCGAGCGCGGCTTCTCCCGCTCTTCGCTGCTCATCGCCGCCGGCGGCGGCGCCGTGACGGACCTGGCCGGCTTCGCGGCCTCCATCTACATGCGCGGCATAGCCTGGGTCAGCGTGCCTACTACTTTCCTGGCCCAGATCGACGCGGGCCTGGGCGGCAAGACGGCCGTGAACCTGGCCGGCGCCAAGAATATCGCCGGCACCTTCCACCAGCCGGCGCTCGCCGTCTGCGACACCGCCTTCCTGGACTCGCTGCCGCACGCCGAGCTGCGCAGCGGCGCGGGCGAGCTGGTGAAGTACGCCATGATAGGCCCCGCCGCGCTGGCCGCCGTGATAAAGAAGAACCTTTCCAAAACCCTCGCCGGCGACAAGTCCGCGCTGACCGCCTGCGTCAGCGCCTGCGCGGCCTACAAGTTAAAGCTGGTAGCGAAGGACGAGCGCGACGAGCGCGGCGTGCGCGAGGCGCTGAACTTCGGCCACACGGCCGGCCACGCCTTCGAGGCCATGTCCGGCGGCAAGCTGCCGCACGGCGAGGCCGTGGCCCGCGGCATCCGCTTCGCGCTGATAGCCTCGCGCGAGGCCGGCATCCTCAAGCGCGACGAGTTCCAGCGGCTCGACACCCTTGTGGACGCGCTGCGCCTCAAGCCCGCGCGCGTGCGCCGGGACTTCCGCCACTTCCTCTCGCTCGTGTCGCGTGACAAGAAGGCGCGCGGCGCCTCCAACCGCTTCGTGCTGATAGCCGGCCCCGGCCGCCTGGCCCCGGCCGAAGACCTCGACGCGCCGCTGCTGAAGCTGGCTTTCGAAGGAGCCCTGAAATGAACATCCTCGTAGTCCACGGCCCCAACCTGCACCTGCTCGGCCGCCGCGACCCGACCCTTTACGGCAACGCCACACTGGCCACCCTCAACGCCGCCATCAAGAAGCACGCGGCTTCGCTCGGCGTGAAAGTGCGCGTCTTCCAGGCCAACGGCGAGGGCGAGCTCATAGACTGGCTCACCGCCAACGCTCCATGGGCCGACGCGCTGGCTATAAACCCCGGCGCCTACACCCATTACAGCTACGCCCTGCGCGACGCCATAGAGGCGCTGGGCCTGCCCGCCGCCGAGGTGCACCTGACCGACATCTCCAAGCGCGAGCCGTTCCGCCGCGTCTCGGTGATAAAGCCGGTCTGCCTGCGGCAGTTCAAAGGCGAAGGCCCCGTGTCCTATTTCAAGGCCCTGTCCTTCCTCGCAAAAAAATGAAGGCCTACACGCCGCCGCCGGACAAATCCGTCACTATCCGGGCGCTGCTGCTGGCGGCCATAGCCGACGGCTCCACCCGTATCGAGAACCCGCTCGACTGCGAAGATACGCGTGCGGCCCTGCGCTGCCTGGAGGCGCTGGGGTTGCGGCATTGCCGCGACGGGAACTCCGTCATAGTCGAGGGCCGCGGGTTGAAAGGGCTGAAACGCCCTTCGGGGCCGCTCTGCGCCGGTGAATCCGGCGCGCTGGCGCGCCTGCTGGCCGGCCTCATGTCCGGGCAGGCTTTCCCTTCGGAAATAACCGGCACGGGCTCGCTGCTGTCGCGGCCCATGGAGAAGACGGCCGCCGCGCTCGCAAAGCTTGGCGCCAGGATCAAGACCGGCAAAGGACTGCTGCCTTTCACCATAAACCCGGCGCGGCTGAAGGGCGGGAAGGTCTCCGGCGTGGACAGCGCGCAGGTAAAATCAGCTCTGCTGCTGGCCGGCCTTTACGCCGCCGGCCCCGTCGACATTAAGGAAAAGTTCCCCACGCGCGACCACACCGAGCGCCTGCTGGCCCTGCTGGGCGCGCGGGTCACCAAAGAAGGCGCGCGCTGCGGCGTGGCGCCCGGTCCGCTGACGGCGCGGCCTTTAGCCGTGCCCGGGGACGTGTCCTCCGCCGCGCCTTTCATGGCCGCGGCCCTGCTCTCCAAAGAGCCGCTGCGTATAGTTTCCTGCGGCCTTAATCCTACCCGGCTTGGTTTCGTGGACGCGCTGAAAAAAATGGGCGCGCGCGTGACGGTAACAGCTTCTGTCGCCTTCCCGGAACCTGCCGGAAACATAGAACTGCTTCCGTCCGAACTGAAGGGTACCAGCTTCTCCCCGGCGGAGATCCCGGCGATGATAGACGAGGTTCCGCTATTGGCCGTGCTGGCCGGCGCGGCGCGCGGCGTGACGGTGATAAAAGGCGTGGAAGGCCTGCGCGGCAAGGAATCGGACAGGATAGAAAGCACTCTGGCCCTACTGGCCGCGCTCGGCGTTACAGCCGTTTACAAGAACGGCACGCTGACAGTTACCGGCGCAAAAGGATTTACCGCGCTGGCCCCGGTGAACGCTTTCAACGACCACCGCATAGCCATGGCCGCCGCGGCCGCGGGCACCGCCTGCCCCGGCCTGAAGATAACGGACCGGGACTGCGTGGCCAAATCATACCCCGGCTTCTGGAAGGACTTCAGGAAGGTCTTCAAATGACGGAAGGCGTTCCGCAGGCGAAGCGTCCGGGCCTGTACTTCTTTTATTACCTCGCGCCGGTCTGGTTTTTGGCCGAAACTTTTTTCTGGCCCAACTTCAGGGCCGGCGTGATCTTCGGCGGCAGCACCGCCGGCGCGGCCGCGTTCTACGCCGCCGAGTGGGGCCTGGGCTTCGCTCTCTGGCGCCGCCTGCGCTACGCCGACCTGGCAGCCCTGGCAGAGAACGCGGTCTACCTGCTCTTCGCTTTCAAATACGTGCTCTACGCCCCCCTGGACGCGGCGGCCGCGCTGGCCGCCGACACCGCCGTAACCTCCGACTTCGCGGCCGCCTACGTCGGCTCGCTACCCGGCATCATCTACTCGGTCCTGCACGTGGTATTGCGCCTTAAAGCCAATATCCGGAACCTCGCCGGCGGGCTGAAATAAAAGACCCGGGCCGCGGCGCCCGGGTCTTTGCGGAGCAGGCCCGCTTATCCCTTCTTTTTCTTCAGCAGGCTTTTGGCCCTGTCTTCCAGGACGCCCAGATATTTGCCGGGATTCTTCTTGAACTTCTCCAGGCTCAGCTCGTCGGAAAAATAATAGGTCTTGCCCTTCAGGTCCAGGGCCGGCGTGCTCTCGGCCACCGTGAATTTTTTTCCGGTCACCGGGCAGGCGGCTTCCCGGCCCAGCTCCGCGCCGGCAGCCTTGTGCGGGGCCAGCAGCGGTGCGGCCTTTTCCGCGGTGACGGGGCCGGCGTAGCCCGCCAGCACGCCCACCTTGGGCATCCTCTCCAGGACCTTGCCGTTTTTGTGTATGCTCGGCGGGGCCAGCTCGTGGATAGCCCGGCTCAGGTCGGTACCGGCATCATGCATCTTCATGTGCCTGCCGGTCTTCCAGGGCTTTACCCTGCTCAGGTCGTAGACTATGCCGTCCACGGCCACATAAACAGGCTGGCCGTCGCGGCCGTTATATTTCTTCAGCTCCTCGGCGGTGAACACCTTGTTCTTCCAGGCGTCTTTCTCCGGGGCCCGGGTATTCTCCGCCGCGCCGGAGTAGCCGGACAGCAGCGCGGTCAGTATCAACGCGGTCAATAGTCTCATTTCAGTTTTCCTTTATTTCAACGCCTCGACGAGGGCCTGGCCGTATTTCTTGGCGGGCAAGGGCCCGCTGGCGGTTATCAGTTTCCCGTCTATCTCCAGGTCGGAGCCGGTATATTTCCCGCCGCCCTTTTCCACCTCGGCCGCGCCGTCGGGCCAGCAGGTCACGGTGCGCCCCTTCAGCAGGCCGGCGTGGGCCAGCACCACCGGCGAGATGCAGATGGAGCCGATCAGCTTGTCCAGCTCCGCGGCTTTCCGGAACAGCGCGTGCACCTTCGGGGTATCCAGATACTCCAGCGCGCCCGGTCCGCCCACCAGCCCCAGCGCGTCGTAATCCGCCGGATCTATCTCATCTATCACCTTGTCGACCTGCGCAGTCGCGCGGAACTTGCCGCGGGCTTCGCCCTTGGCCGTCGAGACCGTGACCACCTTGTGGCCGGCGGCCTCCAGGATCTTTTTTGGCTCGGTGTATTCCTCGTCGCGGAATCCCTGGAAAGCTATGAATATCGCTATTTTTTTAGCCATATGTCCTCCGTTGAATTATTCAGACGGCCGGCGGCGGTGGCGGCACCGGGTAGGCCGGGGCCTCCGGCGCGGCGGCCTTGGGATCCGCGCCGTATTTGTTCTCGCCGGGCGTGCCGTCCAGACAATAAATGACTATCAGCGCCAGCGGCCCTAGCATCGGCACCAAAGCGAGCAGCAGCCACCAGGCCGAGCGGCCGGTATCGTGCAGGCGCCGCACGCTGACCGCGATGGACGGCAGCAGCACCAGCAGCGAGTACGCCCCGCCGAAAAGGCCGGCGCCGAGAGCCTTACTGTAGAGCCCGGAAACGACGTCCACGAAAGAAAGTCCCAGCACTGCGAGCAGGTTGAACAGGAAGAAGAGCCAATACTCCTTCCGGCGCGCCCGGCCGGAAAATTCCGCGTATTTTTTTAGCGCCGCGAGATACCAGTCCATATGCCCCCCCCTTAACCGACTCATTACATCTTATCACAGCCCCGGCGCCGGCGGCAACCCGTCGGGCCGGCTGACGGGCGGCGCCCGCTTTTGCTATAATAGTAATACTTCAAGTAAGACTGCCATGTCGTACCGTATCTTACAAGCAGCGACGGTTCCATAAATCCCCAAAACGCCGCCGGCTGCGATGTCCTTCCAAGATAACACACGGAAGGCGCGTTAAGTTTCCCCCGCCTACAAACGGAACTTAGCACAAAGTATCGGAATATAGAAACTTATATCCGGAGGCTACTGCTATTATGAAACTCGTGTCTAACGTTATCGCTATCTCGCTGTTCCTGTCCTGCGCCGCTTATGCCGGCCAGGGCTCCGCCCTCGGCGCCCTCAAGGGTTCCGCCGGCGCCGTGTCCATCTCCGTCCCCGCCTCCTCGCCCGCCCGCGCACTGCGCGACGAGGCAGCGGAAAGGGCGCTGGCCTCTGATGTCCTGGACCTGAGCCCCAACTACGCCGACTTCCTGGTCTCCTACGCCAGGAACGAAGGCTACACCGTGCTGGAGCTCGACGGAGCCCGCATGACCTCCAAAGCCGCGCTCCTGGACCACGCCACGCGGGTCCTGCGCTTTCCCGGAGTGCCAGAGAACTGGGACGCGATGATAGACTTCATAGGCGACCTTCCGGGCATACACCGCAACCGCCACCTGCTGATAGTCACCCGCAACGCCGGCCTCATCAGCCGGGCCGACGCGAGCCTGTACGCCGACTTCCGCGAGGTCGCGGAGTTCGCCTGCAGGAACGCCCGCGAATGGAGCAAGGGCGACCTGACCATCAAGTTCGCGTTCGTGCAGTAACTCCCCGCTCCTGGCGGCGGCAGCCCACTCCGGTTAACGACCGGGGGGGCTCCCCCGCGCCCAGGCGCGTCCCGGGCCGCGGCTTTTTTGTATCATGTTCTGAGCGGCCGACGGGCCGCACGAGGGGAATAACGAATGAAAACTTTTACCGCTTTAATTTCGATCCTGCTTTTCGCGGCCGGAACGCTGTGCGCAGCGGAACCTGCCGCCCCGGCGGCCCAGCCCGAGGCCTCCGCCCCGGCTCCGGCCGCCGCGGCGCCTGCCACCAAGAAGCCGCGCAAGAAGCGCAAGAAAGCCCCGCCCCCGCAGGCCGCCCCCGCGGAGGAGACACCGGCCGCCGAAGCCCAGCCGGCCCAGGAAGTCCCGGCGGCCCCTGCCGCCGAGGCGACAGCCGTCCCCGCGCCGGTCGCCCCCGCGCCGGTCGCCCCCGCGCCGGCCACTGCCCGCCCCGCTGCCTGCCCGCATTGCTTCCAGCCGCTGACCGCCGGCTACAAGGCCATACTCTCGGAACTCGAGCCCTGGCTGGCCGAAATGGAGACCAAGGCCGCCGAGTTCAACAGCGACCTCTCCGCCATACAGAAACAGATAGACGCCAAAGAGAAGGCCCTGGAAGAAGCCAAGGCCGGGACGGACAAGAAAGCCGCCAAACCCGTCATCAAAGCTCTCTCCGCAGAGCGCAAACAGCTGCTGAAGGATTACAGCGCGGCCAGCGACGCCAAAGCCGATTTCTACAAGCAGTTCGGCAAAGAAGCGGAAAAGCGCGTTGCCCGCTACGACAAGACCGTGCAGGAAAAACTGCAGCAGACGCTGTCGGCCGCCTCCAGCGAGTAAAGCTGCAGGCCGCGGACTTCAGCCGAATATAGTAAAATTGTCAATGAAACGCCGCCGTAGCTCAGTGGTAGAGCAACCGCCTTGTAAGCGGTAGGTCGGGAGTTCAACTCTCCCCGGCGGCTGATTTTTTTTGCCGGCCGCCGTGGTATTTGCTAAAATATTGACTTACGGCCCCTTCGTCTAGCGGTTAGGACGCTGCCCTCTCAAGGCAGAGATCACGGGTTCGAATCCCGTAGGGGCCGCCAATTTACGCTGTTGCAGAAATCCGCGCTGCCGAACCCCGGCAGCGCGTGCAGTTTTTCCGTTTCTGCCGCCGGGAAATTTAATTTTAAATTTATTTTTTTCCCGCCTATAATCAAGTTCGAACCGATATTTTTCAATTTTTGCAGGTTATCGGCCGGATTCCCAGCGGTCGCGGACTCTCCGACGTCTACACAGAGCTTGTAGAACCGTTTCAGCGGTTCGAACCGATTTGCCCCCTGCCGCGCAAAAGCTGCGAGTTTATTTTCGATTTCCTTTTTTTCGTTGACCAATTGGGCCTTTTTGGCCACATACTCGGACTGATTTATAGCGCCTTGCAGCACCAGGTCCAGCAACTGGCCCAATTGGTCTGTAAGGATAACCAACTTATCTCGCAGATTTTGGGCGGCTCTTTCCCCGGCCTGGGCCGCCTCTAATTCCTCCTTGTTTACGTTATCAAGAGCCTCGGCGGCCAGGGCCGGGGGTAAGGAAACTCCTTTCAATAAGCCGCGTACCTGTTTATCCACTTCCTCTTCACGGACAAAAGGCTCGGAACATGGCTGCTTGCGCTTGGTGCAGTGCAGGTAGTTATGGCCCTTTTGCGTCTCGGTGGTTATGAAGCAGCCGCAGGAAGCGCAGCGGAAAGCGCCCCGGTAGACAAAGGGCTTCATGGTTTTGCCTTTCTTGGGCTGAGGCTTGCTTTTACGCTTGAACATCTCCTGGCACTGGTCGAACAAGGCTTTCGTTATGAGCGGCTTATGTTTGCCCTCATAAAGCTCGCCCCTGAACCGCATAAGCCCGTAGTAGATAGGGTTCTGGAGCACGTACTGATAATTGGAAATGGAAAGCGCGCCGCGCTGCCTGGGCCCCTTAAGCCCCACCTCGTTCATGGTGCGGCGCAACTCCGCCAGGGAATAATTGCCCGAGGCGTACAGCTCAAAGGTTTTGCGGACAAACTCCACGCGGTCCTTATCCGGCAGGATGGTCTTGGTTTCAAGGTCGTTTATATAGCCGAGCGGAGCGCGGCCGGGCCAGGTGCCGTTGCGCAGTTTCTGCCTGAGGCCGCGGTGAACGTTCTCCGAAAGATTATCAACGTAGTATTTGCTCTGGCCGAAAGCGATAGAAAGCATGAACTTCCCCTGCGGCGTGGGGTCGAACCAGAAGGTCGGGAACTTCAAGGCCGTTATCTTGCCGATGTCCACCAGGTAGATAATGCGCCCGCCGTCTATGGAGTTGCGGGCCAGCCGGTCAGGGTGCCAGGCCACTATACCCTGGGCCGCGCCCTGCTCCATTTGGGCTACCATGTCGTTGAATAGCTCGCGGCCCGGCTCCTTGGCGGTCTTGCTTTCGATAAACTCGCGGACTATAGGGAGGCCGTTCTTCTGGGCGTAGTCCCGCAGTTCGGCGAGCTGCGCTTCTATGGACAGGATCTGCCGGTCCGGCTCATCGGTGGACTTGCGAGCGTATAAGAAATACCGCATTGTAAGGTTCTGCATACCTTGCCTCCCCGGCTCTTAATTCCGGCTTTGCCCAGCAGGGCTAAGACGGAATTAAGTGCTATTCTTCAACTCCGCGCCGCGGGTAAGGCCGGCCAGGCGCAGCAGCGCTGGGCCGGCCGCACCG
>MGUG01000032.1:0-86096 GCA_001799845.1 Elusimicrobia bacterium GWC2_64_44
AGCTGGGCTGGGACGACGCGAGCTGGGCTGGGACGACGCGCTGGACGTGTGGGGCGTGCACGGCGTGGGCGGCGTGCTGGGCGTGATCCTGCTCGGCGTGTTCGGCACCACGGCGGTAAACGCCGCGGGCGCCAACGGCCTCTACCACGGCGGCGCGGCCTTCTTCGGCAAGCAGGTGGCGGCGGTGTTCGGCACCGCGCTGTACGCCTTTGTCTTCTCCTACGCGGCGCTTCACCTCATCAACGTCTTCACACCGGTGAAGACCACCGGCAAAGAGGAAGAGGCGGGCATGGACGAAGTGCAGCACGGCGAGACCGCCTACCTGCATTAAACGGCCAGATCCGTACCCGCCCGCGGAGTGCGCCCGGGCGGGTACCTTTTGAAACGCAGTTCCCTAAGGAGCCATCATGAAGAAAATACTCGCGCTTATGCTCTGCCTGGCCCCGCTGGCCGCCAACGCCACCCCGTCCACGCAGATCTGGATCCCGTCCACCGACGTGCAGAAGTACAAGAGCGTGCACCTGAACGTGGATAATTATGTGTCTTCCGAGAAGGAAGCCGCCGGCAACTGGAAAGCCCCGCTGCTGGTGATAGGTCCCACCGTGGGCGTGCTGCCTTACGAGAAGGTCCAGGCCGAGGTCGGCTTCGACCTGATGCGCGCCGGCCTGGCCTCGGACAGCGACCCCCTGTACCTCCACGCGAAGGCCGGCACGCCGGAAGGTTCGCTGTTCTCCGGCAGCCCGGCGCTGGCGCTGGGCGGCTACAACTTCGGCACCAAGAAAGACGTGACCGACCAGAACATCGTCTACGGCCTGGCAGCGAAGAACTTCGGCAAGCTCGGCCGCTTCTCCGCGGGCTACTTCACCGGCAACGACAAGGTGCTGGTGGACGAGAACGGCGATAAAGAGAACACCGGGGTGCTGTTGTCCTGGGACAGGACCATTACCGAGGTCTCCGATAAACTCTGGGCCGCGGTGGATTACCAGGGCGGAGATTCCTCCCTGGGCGCGCTCAGCTTCGGCCTGGCCTGGGCTTTTTCGCCCAATACCAGCGTCATCTTCGGCTACGACGTCTACAACAACGACAAGATAGCCGGCGCCAATACCTACACGGTGCAGCTCGACATCAACCTCTGGTGACACCGCGGCCGAAGGGCCTGAACCAGGCTAAAGACCCCGCTTTCGCGGGGTCTTTTCTTAGTAACCGTCGCCGCCCTTGTCCCGAAGACGGCCAGGGTTTTCGTACATACGGCAAGAACGCCTGCGGGAACATGGATCGTTCCCGGCAGGCGTTCTTTGTTGTCCCGAACGGACGTCGGTTCTAGTTGGCGGAACCCGCCGCCGCCTCTTCGCCTACGGTGAATTCTACCGTAGCGAGCACGTTGCCGGCTTCGTCGGTGGCTTCCACCTTCCAGCTGCCGGGCCAGACGGCTTTGGAGCTCCAGACCCGGTACGGGCTGGAATTCACCGTCAGTTCCACTTCTCCCACCTGCTTGCCGCCGGCATAGTAGACGTGTTTTATCTTCACCGGCGGCTGCTCCGCCGTTATCTTCGTCCAGGTGTAGACGCGGGTCGTATCCTTGGCGAAGGCCATGGCCTCTCCGACCGGCTCTCTTTTTTCTACGCCGGCCGCCGTGACCATCTTCTCCACTTTTACCGCCGGGGCCGCCATTTTCTCCGCCTGTTCGCCCTGGGCGTAAAGCGTGCAGGCCGCCGCCGCCAGCACCGCCGTCATGAGTATATATTTCTTCATTATCGTTCCCCCATTTTGCATTTTCTATCCGCGGTTTTATTGTAGCAAAAGGCCCGCCCGGGGCCTTATATTTAAATTTGCTACTATAAATAAACCGGGTTGGATAAAGGGAAGCCTGCGCGGGCGTTCCCAGGGGAAGAACCAATGAAAAAGATACACGATCTCATAGCGAAGCTCGATGTTTTTGTGTCGACCCACAGGAACTGGGTCGCTGGAATGGTCATAGTTCTACTGACTGTCCTGTCGCTGGCGCGCTTCTACACTTCTTCATCAGGGATGCCGCAGCCCAAGGCGGCGAACCCGCTCTGGAAGAACTACATCGGCGGCCATACCGCCGGCATCGTGCCAAGCCGGGGGAATATCCGCATAGAGTTCCTTACCGATGTGTTCCCGAAAGAGATGGTGGGCCAATCCGCCTCGCGTCTCGTCGACACCGAGCCCGGCATCACCGGCGAATACTCGGTTTCTGGCACTAGGGAGATAACGATAGTTCCCAAGGCGGGTCTGGCCCGCGGGCAGCACTATCTCGTCCGCATAAAAGGCGGCAAGATAGAGAACCTGCCTGCCGGGATAGGGAATTATGAATTCGTATTCCAGGTGATAGAGCAGGCGCTCGAGGTGGACGTGCGCGGCCTGACGGTCAGCGGGGCTGACAACAAGCTGATGGACCTCGGAGGCGAAGTGCTGACGGCCGACGCGGAGGAGCCGGAAAAGGTGAAGGAAGTGCTGGCGGCTTCCTTCGATGGAAAAAAACTGGAGATAAAATGGTCGCATGACGTGTCGGGGAAGCGGCACGAATTCACTGTCTCCGGCATCACGCGCCAGGAAGAGGGCAAGACGCTTTCGCTGGAGTGGGACGGCGCGGCTATAGGCGCCAAGGAGAAGGGCCGCAGGGATCTGGACGTACCCAGCACCGGGGTGTTCAAGGTGACGGAAGTTAAACCCGTGCAGGAAGACCAGCAGTACATCCTGGTGTTCTTCTCCGACCAGCTCAAGGCGGACCAGGCGCTGCGGGGCCTCGTCTCGCTCGACCAGCGCGGCTACACGCTGCGCGTTGAGAACAACATGCTGAAAGTGTATCCCGAGGAGCGCTTCGTAGGCAAGATCACCATAACGCTGCAGCCGGGGCTGCGCAATTCCAAGGGCGCACGACTGGAGACGCAGTACCAGCAGACGGTGTTCTTCCCCAGCCAGAAACCGCAGGTGCGGTTCGCGGGGAAGGGAATGATACTTCCGGAGAACAAAGTGCTGATGATCCCGGTTGAGGCCGTTAACATAAATTCCGTGCAGGTCACCGCCTTCAAGATCTTCGACAACAATGTCGGGCAGTTCCTGCAGACCAATAAACTCGACGGCACCGAGGACCTGCATCGCGTGGGCCGCTACCTGTGGCGGAAGACGATACATCTCCCGGCTATCGCGCCGGACCGCTGGCAGCGCTACAACCTGGACGCCACCGAACTGCTGCAGCAGGCCCCGCGCGGCATCTTCCGGCTGGAGCTTTCTATAAACAGGAAGAACTCCAACTACTCCTGCTCAAAGGAGGAGAACGACGTCCCCGTGGTGGAGGAGGCGCAGTTCCGCAACAACGACGACCTGAACGTCAAAGAAGCCAGCCAGTGGGATTACGCCGAGAATTATTACGGCGCGGAGGAGCACAGCCGCGACTGGCACGACCGCGAGGACCCCTGCAAGGACGCCTACTACAGACAGGCCAGCGGCGTTACGGACGCCAGGAGCTTCATGGCCTCCAATATCGGCCTGCTGGCCAAAAGCGATCAGAAGGGGCGTTTGTTCGTCGCGGCCTCCAATCTCGCCACTTCGGAGCCGTTGGGCGACGTTAAACTTTCCGTGCTGAATTTCCAGAAACAGGAGGTAGGCGCGGGCACTACCGACGGCAGCGGTTTCGCGGATATATCCGTCACCGGGGCCCCGTTCTACGTGGAGGCCCGCAAGGGGGACGACGCCGGCTATCTTAAGCTGAACGCCGGTTCCGCCATCCCGGTCACGCACTTCGACGTGGGCGGTGACGAGGTGCGCGAAGGCGTAAAGGGCGTGATCTACGGCGAGCGCGACGTCTGGCGGCCGGGGGACGAGCTGCACCTGGTCTTCGTCCTGGAGGACAAGAGCGGCGCGATGCCGGAGGACCACCCGGTGACGCTGCGCCTGCGCAACCCGAAAGGCCAGGTCATGCAGACGCTTACCAACAACAGGCCGGTCGGCGACTTCTACCGGTTCTCGATGAAGACGGACGAGAGCGCCCTGACCGGGAACTGGACGGCGGAAGCGCAGATCGGCGGCCGCGTGTTCACCAGGCAGCTGAAGGTGGAGACCGTCAAGCCGAACCGCCTTAAGATAGAGGCGCAGTTCGACGACGGGGAGATCTATAGTTCCAAAATGCCCGTGGAAGGGCGCATCTTCTCGCAATGGCTGCACGGCGCCCCCGCGGCAGGCCTGAAAGCCGTGGCCGAGGTGCAGCTCAAGCCGGTGCCTACGCGCTTCGACCGTTTTACCGACCATATCTTCGACGATCCAGCCCGCGAGTTCAAGGGAGAACCGGAGACGGTCTTCGAGGGAGATCTCGACGGCAGCGGGCGCGCGACATTCAACGCCGGGTTGTCCGAAGGGGCGCAGGCCCCGGGTAAGATGATGGCGAATTTTAAAATACGTGTTTTCGAGGGAGGAGGGGATTTCAGCGTTACCCGTCTGAGCGTCCCTTGCTCGCCCTTTGCCAGCTACGTCGGCATCAAACTTCCGGAAGGGGACAGATCCCGCGGCATGCTGCTGACCGACACCGTGCATAAGGTCTCCATCGCCACGCTGAGCGACAGGGGCAAGCCGGTCTCGCTCAAGGGCGTACGCGTGTCGCTCTACAGGCTGGACTGGAAATGGTGGTGGGACAGGAGCGAGGACTCCCTGGCCCGTTTCGCGGCCGCGGACCATACGCAGGCGGTTAAATCAGACGTTATCTCCACGAAGGACGGCAGCGGGACCTGGGAGTTCGAGATCAAATACCCGATCTGGGGCAGGTACCTGGTGCGCGCCTGCGACACTTCGGGCGGACATTGTACCGGCAAGAGTTTCTACATAGATTGGCCCGGCTGGGCCGGCCGCGCGCAGGAAGAGGGCGGCGCCGGCGCCAACGTGCTCAGTTTCTTCTCCGACAAGCAGGAATATGCCGTCGGCGAAACGGCCGTGATACAGCTGCCCGAAGCCACGCAGGGCCGCGCGCTGGTCTCCGTTGAGAACGGCAGCCGCATCCTCGAGCGCCGCTGGATCGCGATCGACAAGGAGAAGACCAAATTCGACCTGCCGGTCACCGCGGCGATGAGCCCCAACGTCTATGTTTCCGTGGCGCTGATCCAGCCGCACCAGGAGAAGAAGAACGACAGGCCGATACGCCTTTACGGCGTTATCCCGCTGAAGGTCAAGGACCCCGCCACGACGCTGCAGCCTGCCATAGAGGCCGCCGACCAGTGGCGGCCGGAGACCAAAGTGCAGGTGAAAGTCTCGGAGAGCGGCGGGCGCCCGATGGTCTATACGCTGGCCGTAGTGGACGAAGGCCTGCTCGGCCTCACCAACTTCAGGACCCCGGACCTGCACGGCCATTTCTACAGGAAAGAGGCTCTCGGCATCACTACGTGGGACCTCTACGATTACGTCGTGGGCGCTTACGGCGCGGAACTGGAGAGGCTGCTTTCGCTGGGCGGCGACGAGGGCCTGGAGGCCGGCCCCAAGAAAGAGGACCAGCGCCGGTTCCCGCCGGTTGTCCGGTTCATGGGGCCGTTTAAACTGTCCGGCGGCCGTTCCAATACTCATGACGTGGACCTCCCGGCCTATATGGGCGCGGTGCGGGTCATGGTGGTGGCGGGCGAGAACGGGGCCTACGGCAAGGCCGAGAAGACCGTGGTGGTAAAGGAGCCGCTGACGCTGCTGACCACGCTGCCGCGCGTAATGGGCCCCGACGAGGAACTGACCGTGCCGGTGGCTGTTTTTACCTCCGAAGAGCAGGTGAAGGATGTAGCGTTGGAGATAGAGACGGACAAGAATTTCTCCGTCCAGGGAGCCAAGACGCTCACGCTGCGCTTCGAGAAGCCGGGCGAGAAAATGGGCTACTTCAAGGTCAAGGCAGGCAGCGTTACCGGTAAGGGGCGGATACTCGTCACCGCGCAGAGCGGAGCCCTGAAGTCCCGCTCAGAGGTTTTCCTGGAGGTCAGGAGCCCGAACCCGCCCACCGTCCGCCAGGTCCGGCGCAAGCTGGAGCCGGGCGAGACCTGGACGGAGACCATAACGCCGCACGGCGTGGAGGGCACCAACGAGGCGGCGCTGGAGGTGGCGGCGGTACCGCCGCTGAACCTGGAGAAGCGGCTTACGTACCTTATCCGCTATCCGCACGGCTGCGTGGAACAGGTCACCTCCTCGGTGTTCCCGCAGCTCTACCTCGCCGACCTCGTCAAGCTCGACGAGGGGCGCAGGAAGGAAATAGAAAAGAACGTGAACGCCGGTATAGAGCGGCTCAGACAGTTCCAGGCCTCCAGCGGCGGTTTCATGTACTGGCCCGGCGCCAACGGGGCTCCGGACCCCTGGGCTTCCAACTATGCCGGGCACTTCCTGACCGAAGCCAAGGAGAAGGGCTATTTCGTTCCGCCGGCCATGCTCGCGGACTGGCTGAAATACCAGCGCTCGGCCGCGCAGGTGTGGGATCCCGCCGGCGGGCGCGACCCGCTGGACCAGAGCTACCGCCTGTACACGCTGGCGCTGGCCGGCGAGCCGGAGATCGGCTCGATGAACCGGCTGAAGGAGTCTAAAAGCCTGCCGAACGCCGCCCGCTGGCAGCTGGCGGCAGCGTACCAGCTGGCCGGCATTAAGGACGCGGCGCAGGCCGTAGCCGAGGGCGCGGGCCTGACCGCGGGCGAATACCGGCAGCCGGGGGCCACGTTCGGCTCCGGCCTGCGGGACAAGGCCGTGATCCTGAACTGCCTGGCCATACTGGGCAGGTTCGACGACAAGAGCCTCGCCGAGGAGATCTCGGCGGAACTGGAGAAAGAAGGCTGGTACAGTACGCAGTCGGTGGCGTACGCGCTGATGGCCTCGGCCAGGTTCTACGGCGCCTCCGGAGCGGAGGGCGGCATGGAATTCCGCTACTCCGTGGGTCAGGGCGCGCCGGCCCGCCTGGATTCCGACAAGCTGGTCGTGCAGGTGCCGCTTCCGCGGCTGCCGCGGGCCGGCGTTCCGGTGCAGGTAGCTAACCTGTCCAAACGCAGGCTCTTCGCCATGGTCACGGTCCGGGGCGTCCCGCCGGCCGGCGAAGAGGCGGAAGAGGCCAGCGGCCTTTCCCTGCAAGTCCGCTATACCGACGCCAAGGGCAATCCCGTGGACGTGGCCGAGCTGCAGCAGGGCGGGGACATAGCGGCCCGGCTGACCGTCCGCAACAATACCGGCTCCAAGTTCGAGAATATCGCGCTTACGCATATAAGCCCGTCGGGCTGGGAAGTTCACAACTCCCGCATGGATTCCGATGACGAGAAAGGCCAGCAGGCGCTGGATTACCAGGATATACGCGACGACCGCGTGTATTCCTACTTCAGCCTGGCCGCTGGCGCCGGGATAGAGCTGGTTTCGCGCTTCAACGCGGCGTATCCGGGCAGGTATTACCTGCCGGCCATCTACGCGGAGGGCATGTACGAGGCCGAGAAACGCGCCCAAACCAAAGGGAAATGGGTAACGGTCATAAAGTCTTCGAAATAGTCCGCCGGTACACGGCCGCCGCCCTGCGGAGGACTACGGAGGCCGCGTACCGGGTGGCGAGGGACCGCAGGAAGCGGAACTGGGCGCTGGCAGGCCTGCTGGCCGCCGCGGCCTGGTATTTCTGCCTGCCCGAGCCCTTGTTCGCTCCAGGCTACTCTTCCGTCCTCCTTAGCGACGGCGGGGAACTGCTGGGCGCCCGGATAGCCCCGGACGGTCAGTGGCGTTTCCCGCCGGCGGCGACGGTTCCGGGAAAATACAGGCAGGCGCTGATACACTTCGAGGACAAACGGTTCATGCGGCATCCCGGGGTGGACCCCGCCGCCCTCGTAAGATCTGCCTATCTCAACCGCCGCCGGGGAAAGGTAGTGAGCGGCGGCAGCACCCTCACCATGCAGGTGGTGCGCCTCTCCCGGAACAACCCGCCGCGCACCTATCTTGAAAAGGCGGTGGAAATACTGCTCGCCTTGCGTCTGGAGTTTTCTTGCAGCAAAGAGGAAATACTGGCGCTGTACGCCAGCCATGCCCCCTTCGGCGGGAACGTCGTGGGCCTGGAGGGGGCGGCCTGGCGGTATTACGGGCGCGCTCCCGAACTGCTGTCCTGGGGTGAGAGCGCTCTGCTGGCCGTGCTGCCGAACAGCCCGGCGCTCATCCACCCCGGAAAGAACCGGGAGGCCCTGAAACAAAAGCGCGACCGCCTGCTGCGCAAACTGGGCCAGGCCGGCGTACTCGGGCCGCTGGACATCGAGCTGGCGCTGCGGGAGCCGCTGCCCGGGAAACCCTATCCGCTGCCGCGCGTCGCGCCGCACCTGCTGGACACGCTGGCGGCCGGCGGCCCCGCGGTGGCTCCGTCCAGGCTGCGCACCACCTTGGACAGCGCGCTGCAGAAGTCCGCCCAGGCGATAGTGACGGGCTATTCCGACGGCATGCTGCTGCACGGCATACGCAACGCGGCTGTGATCGTGGTGGATAACGAGACTTTCGAGGTGAAAGCCTATATCGGCAACAGCAGGGAGGCCGCCGGCGGCGCTAAAGGCCCGGCTGACACCGGTTACGCCATAGATCTTATCCGCAAGCCGAGGAGCACCGGCAGCGTTCTGAAACCGCTGCTCTTCGCGGCGATGCTGCAGTCCGGGGAGCTGCTGTCCAGTACGCTGGTGCCCGACCTCCCGACGCAATACGGCAATTTCATGCCGCAGAATTACGACCGTAAGTACCGCGGGGCCGTCCCGGCGCGTGCGGCGCTGGCGCAATCCCTGAACGTGCCGGCTGTGCGCATGCTCAAGAAGTACGGTGTGCCGCGCTTCTACGACTTCCTTAAGAACCTCGGGATGTCGACCCTTCACAGGGATCCCGACGGTTACGGTTTGTCGCTTATTCTGGGCGGGGCCGAAGGCACGCTCTGGGACCTGGCGGGCATATACGCCAACCTCGCACACCTCGCCAAAGGTCGGGCGGAGAAAGGCGGGGCACGGCTGCACGGCCTGCGGCTGCTGGCCGGAGCGCCGGGCTCCTCCCGGCCGGCCGGGGACTTGGGCCCGGGGGCCGCCTGGCTCACGATGAAGGCTTTGCTCGACGTTACCCGGCCCGGAGAGGAAGGCTACTGGGAGAATTTCGACAGTTCGCGCCGGATAGCGTGGAAGACCGGGACCAGCTATGGGCACCGCGACGCCTGGGCCATCGGCAGCGACGCCAGGCACACCGTCGGGGTCTGGCTGGGGAACGCGGACGGCGAAAGCCGGGCGGAACTGGTGGGCGTGACGGCGGCCGCACCGCTGATGTTCCAGGTTTTTAACAGGCTCCCATACGGCGGCTGGTTCGAGACGCCCGAGATCTACCTGAAGGAGGTGGATGTCTGCCGCAACGACGGTTATCTGCCGTTCGGGAATTGCGAGACTGAGCGACAGTGGGCGCCCGCGCAGAGCAATTTCGACCAGTTGAGCCCGCACAACAAGCTGGTCCACCTGGACCCTTCGGGCAGGTGGCTGGTACACGGGAAGTGCGAATCCGTGGGCAAAATGCGGCACAAGACCTGGTTTGCACTGCCGCCGGGCCAGGAATACTTTTACCGGCGGTATTATTCCGGCTATAAGTCCCTGCCTCCCTACCGCAAGGACTGCGAGGCTTACTCCGGGGCGGATCGGAAGAAGGGGCCGATAGAGTTCCTGTATCCCAACGACAACAGCCGGATCTACATCCCGGTGGACCTGGCCGAAAAAAAAGGCCGCGTCGTTTTCGAGGCGGCGCACGCCCAGTCTGACGCGGCCCTGTTCTGGCACCTGGACGGGAATTATCTGGGCAGGACCACGGTCTTCCACCAGCAGGCCCTGGATATAGAGCCGGGAGCGCACGAATTGACCATAGTGGACCATGAGGGGAATTATGCCACGAGACGGTTCGAGATACTTGGCCGCACGTAGGGGCGCCCTGGCCGGTTGCTGGGCGGCGGCAGCGCTGCTGCTCCCGTTCTGCGTAGTCGCCGGACAGCAGGCGCCGGTTTCCTGCACGTACGAAACCTACAACTGGAACACCCGCCTGAAACGCGCGGTAAATCAGCGCAGAGTAAGTCGCCCTTACTCCGAGCTGAAGGCGGAAGAAAAGGATCCTGCTACCGGCTGCACGGTCTGCCTGGAGGACCAGGAGCTGGTCTCGGTGCCAGGGTTGAAGCCTTTTCTTGTCTGCCGTCTCGTCTCCGTGAAGGTGCGCGGGGCGCTGGCGAAACTGCTGGCCGCCGGAGAGCCGGTGCTGGAGGTGGAGGCCTACCGCCCCGGGAGAACCAAGAACCCGCTGGACAAAGACGGCAACCGGCTGGGGTTCAGCAACCACGCCTATGGCGCGGCCGTGGATGTTAACCGCTCGCGCAACGGTCTGTACGATAGGTGCCCGAAGTTCGGTCCTGGCTGCCGCCTGATACAGGGAGGCCCCT
This sequence comes from Elusimicrobia bacterium GWC2_64_44, assembly GCA_001799845.1. Taxonomy (GTDB): domain Bacteria; phylum Elusimicrobiota; class Elusimicrobia; order Elusimicrobiales; family UBA9959; genus UBA9959. The sequence goes on from MGUG01000032.1 coordinate 10,424, forward strand.
GGAAGGCCGGCGGGAAGGGCGCGCTTATGCCTGGTTCCGCCATCGTACGCGGGATGAAAGAGGCGGGCTTCCTCTGGGGAGGGGAAATAGACGGGATGCAGAAGGATTTTATGCACTTTTCGGTCAGCGGCTATTGACCGCGCCGGTTCGCCGCGAGAACAATGAAAAAGATCCGACATCTTGCTTTTGCCTTCGCCGTGCTGCCACTGGCGGCGGGCTGCGGCGCGCGCAGGGCCGCGCAGTCCGTTCCCGCGGCGCTGCCCTTGCCCGTGCCGGTGCAGGACGCGCGCGTTCCCGGTCATATCGCGGCGGGCAGGCTGGCGCTGAAGCGCGGTAAGCCGGCCGCGGCGGTGAAGGAGTTCCATAACTGCCTGGTCCTGGAGCCCGGCAACGCGGCCTGCCTGGACGGAAAAGGACGGGCGCACGCCGCGCTGCGGCACTGGGAGGACGCGGTGCTGGCCTGGGAGGAACTGGCAGCGGCCGCGCCTGAGGACAAGGCGCTGTCGAAACGCCTGGCGGCCGCCAGGCGCTCCTGGGAGGCGCATAAGCGGCGCCGCGCCAAGGCAGCCGTGCGTTTTCCTATAGGCACCGCCTCCGTCCCGGAGGACGCGCCGCTGCGGCTGCGGCTGGCGGCGCGCTTCCAGCGCTACAGCACCTCCACGTACAGCCAGGCCGACGTCTATGACGCGGATATCGATTCGCCAAAATCCGTGGCCATCTCCACCGACGGGACAACGGCCTACGTAAACTCCCTGGAGGGGCGCTGCACCGTGGTCTATGACACCGTGCCGCCGGGCAAGCGCGGCGTGATACGGCACAGCTTCGGGGCCAGGCAGGCGGGCCTGTTCGCCCGCGGGGAGCCCTGGTTCGGCTACCGGTTCGCCGCCGATCTCCCGCCGGAAGGGCCCAACGTGTTCGGCGGCAAGCCGGTGGAGGGGGCGCTCAGCCACGGCGGGCGTTATCTCTGGATACCGTACTACAGGCGCGATTTCGACCTGGACGGCACCCAGCCTTCGGCGGTGGCGGTGGTGGACACCGCGGCCGGCGCCATTGTCCGCGTGCTGCCGGCCGGCCCTATCGCCAAGAACGTGGCGGCTTCGCCCGACGGGCGCTTTATGGCGGTGGCGCACTGGGGCGCCAATACAGTGGGATTTATCGATATTTCCTCGTCGTCTCCGGCCGGCTTCGCCGAAGCGGGGCTGGCGGTGCTGGGCTCCACCGCGCCCCCCGCCGGCAGCGAAGGCATGGACCGTGACCGCGAATGCGGCCTCTGTGTGAGGGGACTTGCCTGGAGCCGCGACTCCGGGACGCTTTTTGCCGGCTGCATGGGCGGCGCGGGCGGGGTGGCGGTGATGGATACTTCAGGCCCAGGCGCCCCGGCGCTGACCGGGCGGGCCAGGCTGGGCGGCAACCCGCGCGACCTGGCCGTTTCACCCGACGGAAAATGGCTGTACGTCGTTTCCAGCGCCGCGGGAACGCTGTTGCGGGCCGAGACCGCGGCCGTGGTCAGGGCGGCCGCCGCCGGCAACGGCCCGGTGGAGGTCTCCTCCGTCAGCGTCGGGGGCACGCCGCGCTCCATGCGCCTCTCACCCGACGGCAAGTGGCTGTTCGTGGCGCTGAACTCCGCTTCGCAGGTGGCCGCGCTGGACGCGGAAAAAATGACCGTGGTCGCGCGTGTCGGCGCGGATTCGTTCCCGGTGGGCATGGACATCAGCCCGGATGGGCGTTTCCTGTGGGTGACTTCGCAGGGGATAGACAGCGCCGGCGGCAATTCGGTGGAGATCTTCGAGCTCGCCTATCTCCAGGCGGCGCCGAAGTATACTGTGCCGCCGCTGCCCTGACCCGCGGGTGGGAGGAGCTCGGAATTGGGCTCTCTTTCTCTTTACAAGAATTTTACCCGTATTTTATCCCGGCTTGACCGGCATGTCCTAAACTATGAGGGATGAACCGGAGAAAAGAGAAGCTCATTAAGTGGCTGTTCACGGTGACGGCTTTCGCCTCCCTGGCTTTTCTCGTCGGCATAGTGCTGGTGCTGTTCAAGGAAGCTCTCCCCATCTTCAAGACCGTCAGCCCCAAAGCTTTTCTGCTGGGGCAAAGCTGGTATCCCACCGCCGAACCGCCCGAATTCGGCATATTGCCGCTGATAGCGGCCTCGCTGTGGGTTACCGCGGGCGCGCTGGTGATCTGCGTGCCGCTCGGCGTTGGCAGCGCTCTGTACCTGCATGAACTGGCGGGAGATAAACAGCGCGCGGTGCTCAAGCCCGTCATAGAGATCCTGGCCTCGGTGCCTTCCATAATCTACGGCTTCTTCGGCATGGTGGTGATGGCGCCCTTCCTGCAGGAGGCGCTGGACCTGCCCATAGGCCTGACCGCTTTTACCACCAGCGTGATACTCGGCGTGATGGCCACCCCCACGGTGGCAAGCATAGCCGAGGACGCGCTCTCCTACGTGCCGCGCTCTTTCCGCGAAGCTTCTTTCGCCGTGGGCGCGGACCGCTGGCAGACGCTGACGAAAGTTATAATCCCGGCGGCCGGGTCCGGCATCTCCACCGCGGTGATACTGGGCATGAGCCGCGCCATTGGCGAGACCATGACCGTGCTGATGGTGGCGGGCGGCTCGGCGATCATACCCGAGTCCATGTTCGACCCGGTGCGGCCCATGACCGCGGCCATAGCGGCCGAGATGGGAGAGGCGCCGGTGGGCAGCGACCATTACCACGCGCTGTTCGCCATAGCGCTGATACTTTTCCTCATCACCTTCGTCTTTAACGTGGCGGCCGAGCTGATAAGCCGCCGCTACCGCCTTAAGCTGGGGCTTTCCAGATGATGACGAGCGCCTATGTCAGTATGACGGCCGCAACCGTTCCAGCCGCCGTTCCCCCGAAGACGGCCCAGGCACGGGCCCGCGCCAGGCGCGGCCTGGTGCAGAAACTCGGCTTCGGCGCGCTGGGTCTCTGTATGGCCGCCAATATAGTTTTTCTCGGGGCCATACTTTTCTTCATCGCCGCCAAGGGCCTGGGTGCGATAAACTGGGAATTCCTTACGCAGGTCCCGCGCGACTCCATGACAGCCGGCGGCGTGGCGCCCGCGATACTGGGCACCTTCTACCTGACGCTCGGGGCCATCCTCTTCTCGCTGCCGCTCGGCGTGGCCTGCGCGGTCTATCTCACCGAGTACTCGCCTAAGGGCTGGATAGTGAACGTGCTGCGCATCAGCATCAATAACCTGGCCGGCGTGCCGTCGGTGGTGTTCGGCCTGTTCGGGCTCACCGTCTTCGTAAAATACATGGGTTTCGGCGTTTCCATAATAGCGGGCTCGCTGACGCTGGGCATACTGGCCCTGCCGGTCATCATCTCGGCCTCGCAGGAAGCGCTGACGGCGGTGCCGCAGTCCATACGCGAGGCGTCGCTCGCGCTGGGCGCCACGCAATGGGAGACCATACGCCGGGTGGTGCTGCCCGCGGCGCTGCCCGGCATCCTTACCGGCGTGATACTGAGCGTCGGCCGCGTGGCGGGCGAGACCGCGCCTATACTTTTCACCGCAGCCGCTTTTTACGTGAAGGGCTACCCGGATTCGCCTTTCTCCGAGGTGATGGCCCTGCCCTACCACATCTACGCGCTGATGACAGAGGGCACGCACCCGGAAGAGCAGACCCGCATAGCCTACGCTTCCAGCCTGCTCTTGCTCGGCCTGGTGCTGTCGGTGTCGATGCTGGCTATCTATATACGCCAGCGCCAAAGGAAGACCTACCATGCATGACCTGAACGTGGATTACGAGCGGCAGATGAACGCCGAAGGTTTTCACCCTTCGCTGGTGAAGGGCCCGGTAGGCATAAACACCAACTCCCTCGGGGAGTCTGACACTTTCGGCCTGGAGCCGAAGATCACCGCACGCGGCGTGAACTTCTACTACGGCTCCAAGCGCGCGCTCAACAATATCAACATCTCCTTCGCCCAGCGGCGCGTGACGGCCATCATAGGCCCGTCGGGCTGCGGCAAGTCCACCTTCATCCGCCTCCTGAACCGCATGCACGAGCTGGTACCGGGCGCGCGCCTGGAGGGGGAGATATTGCTCGACGGCCTGGACATAGTTTCCCCCGCCTGCGACGCGGCCGAGCTGCGCAAGCGCGTGGGAATGGTGTTCCAGAAGCCCAATCCCTTTCCGAAGACCGTCTTCGAGAACATCGCCTACGGCCTCGAGGTCAACGGCGAGACGGATAAGCGCGTTATCGAGGAAAAGGTGGTGGATTCTCTCAAGAAGGCCGCGCTCTGGGGCGAGATCAAGGACCGCCTGAGGGACAGCGCGCTGGGCCTCTCGGGCGGCCAGCAGCAGCGGCTCTGCATAGCCCGCTGCCTCGCGGTCTCGCCGGAGGTGCTGCTCTTCGACGAGCCCTGCGCGAGCCTCGACCCCATCTCCACGGGAAAGATCGAGGAGCTGATCCTGGAGCTCAAGAAGGACTACACCATCATCATCGTCACGCACAACATGCAGCAGGCGGCGCGCGTGTCCGACCGCACCGCTTTCTTCCTGATGGGCGACCTGATAGAGGAAGGGCGCACGGACAATATTTTCAAGGCGCCGCGCGACCGGCGCACCGAGGACTATATCACCGGGAGGTTCGGCTGATGCACAGACATTTCGACGAGGAATTGAAGCAGCTCAAGGGCGAACTGGAGCGGATGGCCGCTCTGGCGCAGTCCGCCATCACGGAGGCCGCCGCGGCGCTGAGGAACCGCGACGGCGCGGCCGCTCAGCGCGTGATAGACTCCGACGTGCGTATGGACAGCCTGGAGCTGGTGATAGACGACAAGTGCCTGGACCTGATAGCGCTGCACCAGCCCATGGCCCGGGACCTGCGCTTCATCACCACCGCCATCAAGCTCAACGCCGAGCTGGAGCGCATAGGCGACCTGGCCGTGGACGTGGCCCAGCGCGCGCTGGAGCTGGCCGGCAAGCCGGAGCTGAAGCCGCTCGTGGATATCCCTAAACTGGCGGATATAGCCGTGCGAATGACCGGCCAGGCCATAGAGGCCTTCCTGAAAAGCGACGTGGCCCTGGCCAAAAAAGTGATACTTTCCGATTCCGAGGCCGACGAACTCAAGCGGGCGGTGGAGAGGGAGCTGATCCACGATTACATGATGAAAGACGGGGCTACCGCGGACAGGGCCGTGCCGCTGTTGCTCACGGCCCGCCACCTGGAGCGGGTCTGCGATCACGCCGTCAGCATGGCCGAGGACATAGTTTACATGGTCTCCGCGGTGGTAGTGCGCCATCATCCGGAAGAGCTGCAGTAGCCGCCTTTTCCGGCTTTACCCACATTTTACACGGGCTTTAACCGGCCTTGACCGGCTTTTCCTACACTATAGGCAAGACAAAGGACCAAGGAGAAAACAATGGGAATAAATTTCATGCCGAAAGAAGAGAAGTTCTTCGATTTCCTCAGCCAGCAGGCCGAGAACCTGACCAAGGCCGCGGAGTTCTTTAAAACCGCCATCAAGGACGGCAAGCTGGATGAGGACGAGGTGAAGAAGATCCACGCGCTGGAGCAGGAGGGCGACACCCTGGCCCATGAGATCACTGACATGCTCAACCGCACGTTCATTACCCCTATCGACCGCGAGGATATCTACGCGCTCGCCAACCAGCTCGACGACGTGCTCGACATGCTAAACGCCATGGCCGGCCGCGTGAAGCTCTACAAGCTGAACCCGAGCGACCAGTACTTCGCCCAGTTCATAGACCTGATAGACCAGGCCGCGGCCGCCCTGGCCAGCGCCGTCAAGCACATGCCCGACACCAAGCGGCAGCGCCGCGTGCTGGACTACTGCATAGAGATCAACCGCCTGGAGAACCTGGGCGACACGGTCCGGGAGAAGGCCATCAGCAACCTCTTCGAGACCGAGAAGGACCCGATGCAGGTCATCAAGTGGAAGGAGATCTACGAGGTGGCCGAGGGCACCCTGGACAAGTGCGAGCACGTGGCCAAGGTCATCGAGGCCATCCTGGTGAAGCATGGATAGCACGCTGATAGCCATTATCTTCCTGGTCGTCCTGGCGCTGTTCTTCGACTTTCTGAACGGCTTCCACGACGCCGCCAACTCCATCGCTACCATCGTCGCCACCCGCGTACTGTCTCCCAAGTACGCGGTGATGTGGGCGGCCTTCTTCAACTTCATCGCCTTCGCCTTCTTCGGCCTGCACGTGGCCAACACGCTGGGCAAGAATATCATCGATATCACGCAGGTTGACAGCTACGTCATCTTCGGCGCGCTGATGGGAGCCTGCTCCTGGAATATCATCACCTGGTATTTCGGCATTCCCTCGAGTTCCTCTCACGCGCTGGTGGGCGGCCTGATAGGCTCGGCGGTGGTGAAGGCCGGGACCTCGGCGCTGATGATGAGCGGCATACTTAAGACGGTCGCCTTCATCGTCATCTCGCCGGTGGTGGGCATGCTCCTGGGTGTGCTCCTGGGGACCCTGGTCTACAACCTGTTCGCCAAACAGACGCCGTTAAAGGTGGACCACTGGTTCCGCAAGGGACAACTGCTGTCGGCCGCGGCCTACAGCCTGGGCCACGGCGGCAACGACGCGCAGAAGACCATGGGCATCATAGCGAGCCTCCTGTTCAGCGCGGGCTACCTCGGCCCGGAATTCCACGTGCCGCTCTGGGTAGTGCTCTCCTGCCACGCCGCCATAGCCATCGGCACCATGTCGGGCGGCTGGCGCATAGTAAAGACCATGGGCAACAAGCTCTCGAAGCTCCGCCCGGTCGACGGCTTCTGCGCCGAGGGCGCGGCCTCCATGGTGCTGTTCGGCGCTTCGGCCATAGGCGTGCCGATAAGCACCACGCATACCATTACCGGCGCTATAGTGGGCGTGGGCTCGCTAAAGGGTACGCGCGCGGTGAAATGGGGCGTGGCCGGCAATATAGTCTGGGCGTGGATCATAACCATCCCCGCCGCCGCCGCCATCTCGGCGGGCAGTTACTGGCTGGCCGTCAAGCTGTTCTGAGGCCTTGGAAAAAGAGAACCGGCGGGCTTCCCCGCCGGTTCTCGCTTTTTTAGCGGCGCGCGCTACCTGATGGGCACGCGGTCCAGCAGGCCGGGGGGCGGCTCCCACTTCACCCCGCTGGCTTCGTTGACGAATAAATGCTTTTTGCCCGCCTCGTCCACCCAGACGGCGGCGGAGCCCTTCACGCCGCCCAGCAGCTTGAAGGCCTTCTCTCGTCCCATCACGGCCAGCGCGGCCGAGGCCATGAAATTGCCGTCCTCTATGCCGGGGAAATAGGCGTAGAGGGCCGAAAAATCCTTTATCGGGTAGCCGGTGCGGATGTCGAGGATGTGGGAATAGAGCTTGCCCTCTATCTCCACGAAGCTGTCCCGCCCGGAGGAGGCCATTACCATGCCGTCCTCGAAGGCGAACAGCCCCAGCAGGCCGCCCTTGTCGAACGGGTCCGGCACGCGGTATTTCCAGCCGCGCTTGCCGTAAACCATCATGTTGCCGCCCAGCCGCAGCTGCACCGGGTAGGCCGGCGCGCGTTCCTTCAGGATCTTGTAGGCGCGCTCGAAGCAGTAGCCGCGCAGCAGGCCGCCCAGGTTGATCTGCACCGGGCGGGTGAAGCGCACCATCTTTTTTTCGGCGTCCACCTCTACATATTTGGAGCCTATCTCCCGCAGGGCCTTGTGTATCTCCTCGCGGGGCGGCAGTTTCTTGCGCGAGCCGGCCTCCTTCCACAGCGGCCACAGCGGCGCGAAGGTTATGTCGAAAGAACCGTCCGTGAGTTTGGAGTAATCCAGCGCGAGCAGCAGCAGGTGCAGGAACTCGTCGGAGACGGGCACCCATTCTTTGGCGGCCCGCTTGTTGACCACCGAGGTAAGGCTGTAGGCGTCGCTGTAGCTGAACTCGCCGGAGATACGCTCCCACTCGGCGAAGATCTCGTCGGCCAGCTCTTTCGCGCCGGGAGTTTTAGTGCCGTAGGCCCGGAACTGCGCCGAGACGTTGAGGATGAAAGCCTTCTGCGCGAACGAAGCCGTGCTGCCCCGCCGGGAGCAGCCCCCGGCCAGCAGCGCCAGCGCCGAAAAAAAGATTATAGTCAGTCTCATGCGCCCCCTATGATGTTATACAAATACCACAATTCGAGCCGCCTTTCAACCTGGGATAAGGCAAAATTGTATAATTAATGGTCAATTTAAGCGCAAAGGACCTTGTTAGACCTATGCAAAGCTACCAGATACGCAAAAGTTTCCTCGATTTCTTCGCCAAGAACGGGCACCCGGTCGTGAAGTCCAGCCCGCTCATCCCCGAAGGCGACCCCTCGCTGCTCTTCACCTCGGCCGGCATGGTGCAGTTCAAGCCCTACTACCTGGGCCTCAAGACCGACATGAAGCGCGCGGCCTCCTGCCAGAAAAGTTTCCGCACCACCGACATAGACAATGTCGGCCGCACCAGGCGCCACGTGACCTTCTTCGAGATGCTGGGCAACTTCTCCTTCGGCGATTATTTCAAGGAAGAGTCCATCAAATGGGGCTGGGAATTCCTGACTAAAGAAATGGGCCTGGACCCGCAGAGGCTCTACCCGTCCATCTACAAGGGCGGCGTCGCTCCGCGCGACGAGGAAGCCCGCAGGATCTGGGAGAGCGTGCTGCCCAAGGGTCAGCATTCCCACATAGTGGAACTGGGCGACGGCGATAATTTCTGGGCGATGGGCGACACCGGCCCGTCCGGCCCGTGCTCCGAGATCTACTGGGACTGCGGCGAGCAGTACGCGCACTCCGGCTGCCAGGGCCCCGGCTGCTCCTGCGACCGCTACGTAGAGATCTGGAACCACGTCTTCACGCAGTTCGACAAGCAGCCCGGCGGCGTCTACGCCCCGCTGCCCAAGAAGAACATCGACACCGGCATGGGCCTCGAGCGCCTGACCTTCATCGTCGAGGGCAAGGACAGCCCTTTCGAAACCACGCTCTTCTTCCCGATAGTGGAAGCCGCCTCGAAGCTGCTGAAGGTCGAGTATGGTCCCTCGCCGGAAGCCGTCTCCGCCTTCCGCATCATCAGCGAGCATCTGCGCGCGTCCACCTTCCTGCTGGCCGCGGGCGTGATCCCTTCCAACGAGGGCCGCGGCTACGTGCTGCGCCGCCTCATCCGCCGTGCCGCGCGCTACGGGCGCGTGCTGGGCGCCCAGGACCCGTTCCTGCACAGGCTGGTGCCCGCCGTGCATACCATTTTCAAGGATGTCTACCCGGAGATCATCTCCGCCGAGAAGACAGTCAAGGAGGCCCTCAAGTTCGAGGAGCAGGGCTTCATAGAGACGCTGGAGAACGGCGAGCATTACCTGGCCGACATGCTGGAGCGCAACCCGCACGGCCTGCCCGGCGACGAGGCGTTCAGGCTTTACGAGACCTACGGCTTCCCGCTGGAGCTGACGCGCGAGATAGCGCTGAAGAAGAACATCCCGCTCGACGAGGAAGGCTTTCACCGCGCCCGCAAGGCCGCGCAGGCCACCGCCAAGGCCGGCTGGAAGGACTCCGGCGAGATGAACGGCTTCATGTTCCAGAAGGCCGAGGAAAAGTTCCCCGCCACCGTCTTCACCGGCTATGACGGCGCCGAGGGCGAGGGAAAGATCGTCGGCCTGCTGGACCTGGCCGGCGCCTTTACCGATTCCCTGGAGCCCGGCCTGGAGGGCTGGGCGGCGCTCGACCGCACCCCTTTCTACGCCGAGTCGGGCGGCCAGGTGGGCGACCTGGGCCTGTTCAGCGCCGGCGGCAAGACCGTGGCCGAGGTGCTGGACACGCAGAAGCCCGTGGGCAAGGTCTTCTTCCACCATGTCAAAGCCGTTGAGAAGCTGGCTGTGGGAGAGGCCGTGAAAGCCTCCGTCTCCACGCTGCGCTACCGCACGGCCTGCAACCATACCGCCGTGCACGTGATCAACGCCGCGCTCAAGACTGTGTTCGGCGAGAGCACCCGCCAGGCCGGCTCCATCGTCACGCCCGACAAGTTCCGCTTCGACTACACTACGACGAAAGCCCCCACGAAGGAAGACATCGCGAGGATAGAGACCATCGCCAACGCGGCCATCAGCGAAAACTACCGCGTCTTCAAGATGGAGCGCCCGCTCAAGGACGCCGAGCAGTTCGGCGCCACCACCCTGCTGGGCGAGAAGTACGCCGACCCGGCGCGCTTCGTGCTGATCAACCGGGGCGGTTGGGAAACCGCCAGGGACCGCTACAGCCTGGAGCTGTGCGGCGGCACGCATATAGACTCGCTGGGCGAGCTGATGCTGGTGAAGGTGCTCAAGGATTCCTCCGTCTCTCGCGGCGTGCGCCGCATAGAGGGGGTGGCCGGCCTTGCCGCCGTGGACCACCTGCGCGCCAGCGCCGACCTGGCCGAGGCGGCCGCTAAAAAACTTTCCGTGCCGGTGGAAGAGCTGCCGGCGCGGCTCGAGCAGCTGCTCGAGACCATAAAGGAGCTGAAGTCCGGCAAGGCCAAGGCCGCGCCCGCCGCCTCCAAGGAGGGGCGGCGCCTGCTGGCCGAGGGGATAGACGGCCACGGCTCCAGCTTCCTGGTCTACGACGGCGGCGCGCTGGACATGCGCGGCCTGCGCGGGCTCTCGGACGAGGTGAAGAAGGGGCTCAAGTCCACGCTCCTGTTCATCTACTCGCGCGCCGAGGGGAAATTCTCCTTTATCGTGACGCACACCGGGGACGTGACGGCCGACGCCTCCGCCATCGCCAAGGGCGTGGCCGCCGTTATAAACGGCTCGGGCGGCGGGCGCAAGGATTTCGCGCAGGGCGGCGGCGAGATACCGGCCGACCTGACGGCCTTCGAAAAACAGCTGGTCGAGCTGGCTAAGAAGCACATCTGAAGCGGTATTTGGCTATAATATAGCGTAGTTCGCAGGGAACTCTGGCGCCCGTAGTGAAATGGATATCACGGGAGCCTCCGAAGCTCTAAGTGCAGGTTCGATTCCTGCCGGGCGCACCAGTTTCCCAGTTCCGCCTCTCAAATGAATTTCGAAGAGGAAATCTCCCTTCTCATCAAATCCCGGTACCCGCTGGTGCTTGTGGATACCATCGACGAGCATTACGTGCTGGAGCAGCTGCACTCCCTGGCCGGCAGCCAGGGCTTCACCTTCTATCCCTGGTCGCTCACCAAGGGCCTGCGCATCGGCGCCAACGAGAACTCCTTCTACAAGACCGGCGACCCTGTGGCTATGCTGCGCATCGCCGGCGACCTCGTTAAAGAATCCCACAGCGCCATCTTCGCCTTCTCCGATTTTGACCGCTTCCTCAACGACGCCTCGGTGTCGCGCCTGCTGAAGGACCTGCTGCTGCGCATCAAGGGCACGCCCACCACGGTGGTGCTGCTGGGCGCCGAGGTGAAGCCGCCGGCCGATATAGCCCCGCTGGCCGCCCGCATCTCCGGCGGCTACCCCGACGAAAAACAGATCTTCAGCGAGATAAACAAGATAGTCGCGGACTACCAGCTGACGGCGTCCCACGTGGTGGCGGACCTCTCACCCGAGGACCTGCGGCGCATCGTCAAGACGCTCAAGGGCCTGTCGCTGCAGCAGGTGCGCAACGCGCTGAACCTCTGCCTGCTCAAGGACGGAGTGCTGAACGGCGCGGACCTGAAGTCCATAGAAAAATTCAAGAAAGAGGCCTTCGACCGCGACGGCATCCTGGAATATTTCGTCTCCGAGCCGCCCGGCGGCATAGCCGGCTTCGATAACCTCAAGCGCTGGATCTCCGACCGCAAGCGCTCCTTCTTCTCCGACAGCCCGCTGCCGCCGCCCAAGGGCCTGCTGCTGCTGGGCGTGCAGGGCTGCGGCAAGTCGCTCGCGGCCAAGGTGGCGGCGGGCGAGCTGGGCATCCCGCTGTACCGCCTGGACCTGACGCGCCTCTATTCCAAGTACATCGGCGAGACAGAGGAGAACCTGCGCAAGGCCCTCTCCACCGTAGAGCGCCTGGCCCCCGTCTGCCTGTGGATAGACGAGATAGAGAAGATCTTCGCCTCCTCCTCGGGCGACATCGACGGCGGCGTCTCCAAGCGCGTGCTGGGCACCATGCTCACCTGGATGCAGGAGCGCAAGGACCGCTCTTTCATCGCCGCCACCTCCAACGACATCAACAACCTGCCGCCCGAGCTGCTGCGCAAGGGCCGCTTCGACGAGATCTTCTTCGCCGACCTGCCGGACGCGCCCGCGCGCGAGGGGATACTGAAGATACACCTGGCCAAGCGCGGCCTGGACCCGTCGGCCTTCGACCCCGCAGGCCTGGCCAAGGCCTGCGCCGGGTTCAGCGGCGCGGAGATAGAGCAGGCCGTCATAGCGGCCCATTACAGCGCCTCCGGCGCCAACGAGACCATCTCTTCCAAGCACGTGCTGGAGCAGCTCAGGCTGACCCGCCCGCTTTCCGTCATCAAGGCCGAGGCCGTGGATTTCCTGCGGAACTGGGCCAAAGAAAGAAATATACTGCCGGTCTGATGAAGACCATACTCGTCACCGGGCCCACGGGCTACATTGGCGGGCGGCTGATACCGCGCCTGCTGGGCAGGGGTTATGCCGTGCGCTGCCTGGCGCGCCATCCGGAGCGGCTGGAAGGCCGCCCCTGGGCCGGCAGCGTCCGGGTGATCAGGGGGGACGTCCACACCAACGAGGGCCTGGCCGGCGCGCTCGAGGGCATACACGCCGCCTACTACCTGGTGCATTCCATGGCCGACGCGCCGGGCTTCGCGGAGATGGAGGCCGTCTCGGCGCGCAACTTCGCCGCCGCCGCGGCGGCCGCGGGCTGCGGGCGCATCATCTATCTCGGCGGTCCCGGCCAGGACGACCCGTCCCTCTCCCCGCACCTCGCGTCGCGCCACCGCGTGGGCGAGATACTGCGCTCCACTGGCGTCCCGGTGACCGAGTTCCGCGCCGGCATGATAGTCGGCTCGGGGAGCGTCTCTTTTGAGCTGATCCGCTACCTCGTAGAGCGCATGCCCCTGATCCCGGCCTGCAGCTGCCTGTGCGCGCATTCCCAGCCGCTGGCGGTCCGCGACGCCCTCTCCTACCTGCTCTCCTGCCTGGCGAAGCCGGAGACCGCCGGCAGGATCATCGAGATAGGCGGCTCTACCTGCCACCGCTACCGCGACCTGCTGAAGATCTATGCCGATATCCGCGGCCTGAAGCGGGCCTTTATCGGGCTGGACTACTGGAACACCTCGCTCTGCAGCGCCATCATAGGCCTGCTGACGCCGATCCCGCGCATCTTCGCCCGGCCGCTGCTCGACAGCCTCCACTGCGAAGCGACCTGCGACATCTCGGACGCGCTGCGCCTCTTCCCGGAGATAAAGCCGCTGGATTTCGCCACCGCGGTCAAATACGCCCTGGTCCGCCTCAGCGAGAACGCCGTGGAGACCTCCTGGACCGCCGCTTACACGCCGTCCTACGCCAGGGCCTACACTTTCGAGGACAGGGAGGGCATGATCAGTACCGGCCATGTGCTGGACATCGACGCGCCGCCTGCCGCTGTTTTTCGTGTGTTCGCGGGCCTGGGCGGGGAGCGCGGCTGGCTTTTCGGGCAGTGGCTGTGGGATCTGAAGGCCCTGCAGGACCGGCTGGTGGGAGGCATAGGGATGCGCCGCGGCCGCCGCCACCCGGACACCGTTCACCAGGGCGAGGCGCTGGACTCCTGGCGCGTGGAGCGTGTCATAGAGGGCCGCCTGCTGCTGCTGCGGGCGGAAATGCGGCTGCCCGGCAAGGGCTGGCTGCAGTTCGAGGCGGTGCCGCGCGGGAGCGCTTCCACGCTGCGGCTGGCCGCCTATTTCGAGCCGCACGGGCTGTTCGGCAGTCTGTACTGGTACTCGCTGTACCCGGCCCACGCCTACATGTTCAGGGGGCTGGCGCTGGAGATACGCGCCCGCGCCGAACGAAATCAGGCCTAAGTTGTCCGATTTGCGGCATAAAGGTATAATCGTATATATGCAAATCAACCTGGAAACGGATTACGCGGTACGCTGCATGGTCTACCTGAAGGACCATAAGGACGCGGTCTCCGTGCTGGGCGACGTGGCTAAAGGCACCAGGATCCCGCAGGCTTTCCTCTCCAAGATACTGCAGAAGATGATCAAGGGCGGCCTTGTGAAGTCCGCCAAGGGCAAGAGCGGCGGCTTCAGGCTCGCCAAGGAGCCGGACCGCATCAGCGTCTACAATATCATGCAGGCCGTCTGCGGCTGCGAGACCGTGATGAAGGTGGTCTGCTCCAAGACCAAGGAGCCCTGCGCGTTCCTCAAGTCCTGCAAGATACACGTGGTCTGGCAGGACCTCGGCAAGATCATGAAAATGATACTCGAGTCCAGGAAGCTGTCACAGCTGTAGGTCGGGCAGCCGCGGTGCGGGCCCCCGCGAGGGGGCCTTTTCTTTTGCGTTAAATGGACAAAAACAGTCCAAAAAACCTTGACAATTCGCGCGCCAATATAGGACAATAATAGTCCGACTATAAGCTCGCGCGATGAAAAACCGCTTACCGGAAACTTTGCTGACAGCCAGGCCTCAGGATTATCTCCTGTGCGGCGCGGTGCTGGCCGCCTCCCTGCTGTGGCTGGCGGCGCCGTCGGGCGCCGGCGGCGCGGCCCCGTCGGCTGCGCGCCTGCTGCGCGCGGGCGTCCCGCTGGCCGAGCTGCCGCTGGACCGGCCCGCGCGGCGCGTTCTGGCGCTGGGCACCGGCCCCGTTACGGTAGAGGTGGTGCCCGGGCGGGGGGTCCACATATCGGATACAAACTGTCCGGCAAAGACCTGCATGCATCACGGCTGGGCCAAGGCCACCGGGGAGACCATAGTCTGCCTGCCCAACCAGCTGCTGATCGAGGTGACGGGGGAGGCCGCCGAATATGACGCCGTCGTCCGCTGATCCCTCCGGCGCCCGCCGCTCCGCCGCCCTGGTGGCCACCGCCTGCGTGCTGCAGGTGGCCGAATCCTTTATTCCTCACCCCGTGCCCGGCGTGCGTCTGGGTCTGGCCAATATAGTGACGCTGGTGACGCTGGCCGAGCTGGGCTTCGCGGCCGCGCTGGAGGTGGCCCTGCTGCGCACCGTGGTGGCCTCGCTGGTGCTGGGGTCTTTCCTGACTCCTGGCTTCCTGCTGAGCTTCTTCAGCGCCGCGGCTAGTACGGCCGTGATGTGGGTGCTGCTGTCCGTTTCCGCCCGCTTCCCCGGCAAAGGCTTCAGCATAGTAGGCGTTAGCGTGGCCGGCGCGCTGGCTCATAACGCCTCGCAGCTCGGCCTGGCCTACCTGCTGCTGATCCGCCACGAGAGCATCTTTTACTTCGCCCCCTGGCTGGCCCTGAGCGGCCTGGTCACGGGCTGGCTGACCGCCCTGGTGGCGGCCGAGGTGCTGCGCCGGCCGGACGCCTTTTCTCTCGCCCTGCCCGGCGTGGCGGGCGCGGCCGTACCCGCGCCGCGCCGCTCTTACGCCCCGGCGGTACCCGCGGAGCTGAAACTGGCTTTGGCCTGCGCCGCGCTGCTGGCTGCGGTCTTTCTACGGCACCCGCTGGCCTTCCCGGCCCTGGGCGCCGGCCTGCTGGCCCTGATGGCGGCCACGCGCCTGCCGGCCGCGGAATACGCCTCGCTTCTGCGCAAACTGCGCGGCTTGTCCTGGCTGGCCGCCGTCTCTTTCCTCTTCCCGCTGTTCTTCACCCCGGCCGGCGGAGACCTGGTGCAGGCGGGGCCTTTTGAATTCGCCCGTGCCGGCCTGCTCTCCGGCTCTGTTTTCGCGGCCCGTATCCTGGTGATGGGCTGGACCGGTTTCCTGCTTAACGTCTATGCCTCCCCCGCAGAGCTCGCGGACGCCATCGGCCGGCTGTGCCGGCCGTTCGGCCGCCTGGGCTTTCCCGCGGAGAGGACCGGGGCCGTGATAGGCCTGGCCTGGGGCGAGCTCCCGGCCTTCACCGCCAGGGCGCGCGCCGCCGCCGCGGCCGCCGTGGCGCGCGGAGGCTGGCGCGGCGCGCCGCTGCGCTGGTCCGTGGGGCTGGCGGCGGGCGTGATAGCGGGGATGTGTGTGCCTGGAGAAGCCGTCAGTGCCGAAACCGCAGCCGCCTGAGCTGCAAGGAGAAAAAAATGAGCAAGGACATACTTAAGAAAGTTAAGCTCGGAGAACTGCCGGGCCCGGTCAAGTGGTTCATTACCATGTTCCTGGTCGTCATGACCTGCGGCTACCTGATGGCCATACTGAACATCAATACCTCGATGGGCATACTGCGGGAGTCCTACACCCCCGGCGGCGAGATCACCTACGAGTTCGGCGGCAGCGCCTACCAGAACATCATCAAGCATTACCGCGGCTCCGCCGAGGACCCGGCCGCCTATCCCGGCATGGACCTGCCGACGATGACCTCGACCAGCCACACGCACTTCATAGCCATGGGCGTGATGGTCTTCTGCCTGGGCCTGCCCTTCCTGTTCACCGTGACGCTGCCGGACTGGCTCAAGAAATTCGTGCTGGTGGATTCCTTCGTGGCGGTACTGATCGCCGTGGGCGCGTTCTGGGCCATCAAGTACGTAGCCCCGCAGATGGCGGTGCTGATGATGTTCTCCGGCATGCTGCTCGGGTTCTGCGTGATGTTCGAGACCACCGTGCCGCTCTACGAGCTGTGGCTTTACAAAGAATGCGAGTGTCCCGCGCCGGCGCCGGCCAAAGAGCCTGCGGCCGCCGCTCCGGCTCCCGCGCCCTCCACCGCGCCCGCGGACAGCCCCGCGGCCGAAGTAAGTTCCGACTGAGGACGTAAGATTTCCGGGCGGCTGCGCCCGAAAAACCAAACTAAGGAGTAACTAATGAAGAAACTAGCTATACTGGCCGGCTGCGCGGCGCTCTTCGGAGCCCTCGCGCTGCCGTCCGTGGCGGAAGAAGGGTTGGTGAAGGTGGGCGGGCACATGAAGGGCCCGGTGCTGACCGACAATGTCTGGGGCAAGGTCATGGTCGACGGCGTGAAGAGCGACGGCTCTTACTCCGCCGGCAGCTACTTCAGCACGCACGCCTTCCAGCTGTACATCTCGAAGGATATCACCGAGAACGTGTCCGTGCACGCCGTGCCGGACTTCGGCTCGGCCGGCGCCGGCGCCAGCCCCAGCCTCGGCAAGAAGATGGGCGAGACCCTCAAGGACACCGGCGGCGCTACCGCCTACAAGTTCCAGGAGCTGACCGCCAGCCTGAACATGACCGAGCTGGGCGTCCAGCTGAAGGCCGGCTACATGAGCCTGCCGTTCACGCAGGACTACGGCAAAGAGCTGTTCTGGCACGAGGAGCATAACGGCGGCAAGTTCACGCTGGCCTCCTCCTGGCACGACACCGGCCTCGAGATCTACAAGGCCTTCGAGCTGGGCGGCGTTTCCGTTCCCGCCTCCGCCTACATCGTCAACGGCAACAGCAGCCATAACCGCGACAACAACAACAGCCGCGCCGTGATGCTGCACGCCGAGCCCGAGTTCGGCCAGTTGAAGACGTTCGCGTCCTTCGGCGCCGGCAAGTGGGGCGACTCCGTGGCCCTGGCCACCGGCACGCTCAACGGCGTGGCCGACGACACGGACAAGAAGACCTTCTACCGTGTTTCGACCGGCCTGGGGTATTCCTACAAGCGCTTCAAGGTGCGCGGCGAAGCCGCCTGGGGCAGGTGGAACGACAGCCTGTCGCTGACCGGCGCGCCGTATTCCAAAAATCGCGACGACTTCGGCTATTACGGCAAGGTGTTCTACACCGTCATGCCCGACAAGCTGACCGCGATGGCGCACTACAACTACTACGTCAACGACGTGGTGAACGCCGGCAAGAACGGCATCATGCAGGAGAAGTACGACACGACCTACCTGGGCCTGCAGTACGAACCGGCCCCGGCGTTCACGGTGCTGGTCGGCTACACCCGCGGCAACTGGCGGAACAACGATATTCCTACCAAGAAGGACTACGTGCAGTTCAACCGGTTCCAGACCTCGGTGAAGGTGACGTTCTAATAAAGCTGTAAACGGTCCCGGGCGGCGCTGAGGCCGCCCGGGCCGCTCATAAGATGAAGAAAACACTGGTACTCCTTGCCGCGCTGGCCGCCGCCCTGGGCTGGGCTTACGCCCTGCGCTCTGGCGCTTTCACGCCCAAGGGCAAGATCATCAAGCGCACGCGCTTCATGATGAACACGCTTTGCACCATCCAGGTCCCCAACGACCTGGGCGCCCGCGCTACCGGGGCGGCCATAGAGCGGGCCTTCGACCGCATGGCCGAGCTCGATAAAAAATTCAGCGTAACCAACCCTGAGAGCGCCGTCTACAAATTCAACCATGACCGCGCGCCTATCACGGACCCCGACGTGGCGGCCGTGGCGGGGACCGCCCTGGAAGTGAGCCGGGCCACCGGCGGGGCCTTCGACATTACCGTGCAGCCGCTGGTGGACCTGTGGGGCTTTTACACCACTTCTGCCTCGTCGCAGGCAGTGCCCTCCCCCGAGAAGATAAAGGCCGCCCTCGCCAAAACCGGCTGGCGCCGGATAATTCTCAAGGACGGCCGCGTGACGGCCGCCGACCCGGAAGTGCGGCTGGACCTGGGCGGCATAGCCAAGGGCTATATCCTAGGCGAGGGCGCGAAAGCCCTCAAGGCGGCCGGCGTGAAGTCGGCCCTGCTGCTGACCGGCGGCCAGGTGCAGTCCTTCGGCACGGCCGCGCCGGGCCTGCCCTGGAAAGTGGGCCTGCGCAATCCGCGCAACGACGGCTATGTGGCCAGCCTGCCCTTCGACTCGGAGATGGGCGTGGCCACCGCGGGGGATTACGAGCGCTATTTCGAGGCTGGCGGCGTGCGCTATCACCATATACTCGATCCCAAAACCGGCTACCCGGCGCGCAAGACCATGAGCGTCAGCGTGATAACCCCGGACCCCGCCTGGGCCGACGCGCTGGACACGGCGCTGTTCGTGCTGGGGCCGGAGCGGGCCCTGGCTTTCGCCCGGGAGCGCGGCCTGGACGTCATAGTCATCGACGCCGCCGGAAAAATTCAGACCTCGCGGGAAAACCCCGCGCGGAATAAAAAGTGAGGAGAAATACTATGCGTAAATTAATTATCGCTGCCGTAGTTCTGACCGTCGCGGGCGCTTTCAGCCCGGCCAGGGCCGAGCGCCTTCTGACCGAAGAGAAGGCCATAACGGAGATGCTGCCCGGGGCCGAGAGCGTGGAGAAAGTCGCCCGCCCGGTGACCGCGGTGGAACTGGCCGCCATAAAGGCCCAGCTCGGCGGCTTCCTGAACTCAGATTCCAAGGCCGCCCCGGACCCTAAGGAATTCGTGTTCCATTTCGGCCTCAAAGGCGGCAAGCGCGCGGGCGCGGCCCTGCTGGACACGCAACCCGGCAAGTGGGGCGTGGTAGGCTTCGCTATCGGCCTGGACGCCGCGAGCGGCAAAATAGCCAACATGGCCGTCACGACCCTCTCCGAGAAGCGCGGCCGCCCCGTGGCGCTCAAGAGCTTCCTGCGGCAGTTCTTCGGCAAGAGCAGGGCCGACAAGTTCGAGACCGGCAAGGACGTCAACGCCATAGCCGGCGCGACCGTCTCCACCAAGGCGGCCGCTTTCGCCGCCCGCAAGGCGGTGGTGGTCTACTCCGTGCTGTTCCCCAGGAACTAAGTTCTCTCCTCGCCTGCCCGCCGGTTTCCGCGGCCGGGCAGGCCCGGCTTTTTTGCACCCCGTAAGGCCCGCGGCATTTTATTCCCGGAGGGTACCATGGCGAAGATACTGATAATCGACGACGACCCGGACATAACGGAGTCAATGCGGATCATACTGGAGAGCTGCAGGCATTCCGTCAAGCTGGCCAAGAACGGCGAAGAGGGCCTCAAAGAGGCCGCCGCCGCGAAATACGACCTGGTCATCCTCGACGTGATGATGGAGACCATGAGCAAGGGCTTCGAGGTAGCCAGGGCGCTCAAGGGCGTGCCGGCCAACGCCAAGACCCCGATCCTGCTGCTCACAGCCATCAAGGAAAGCACCGGCCTGGACTTCGAGACCGAAGCCGGCGACAAGGACTGGCTGCCGGTGGATTCCTACCTGGAGAAGCCGCTGAAGCCCAATGAACTCCTCGTCAAAGTCGAGTCGCTGCTCCGCAAGTAGCGCGGCCCCGCCGGCCGCGGCGGAAGGCCTGGCTGAAAGCCTTTACTGGCTGATCCGCCTGCGCTGGTTCGCCGTGGCCGGTATCTTTTTCACGGCCCTGCTGGCGCGGCAGTGGCTGGGCCTGCGCCTGCCCTACGGGGCCGTGCTGGCCGTCGCCGCCGCCCTGGGGGGCTGCAACTTCCTGCTGCTGGCCTACCTTGACCGCGCGCGCGCGGCAGCCGGTCCCGGCCTTGCCCGCGTCACCAATCGCCTGGCCAACGCCCAGATCCCGCTCGACCTGCTCTGCCTGACGGCGCTGGTGCATTTGACCGGCGGCGTGGAGAATCCGTTCTCCTACTATTTCGTCTTCCACATGATCATCGCCAGCGTGCTGCTCTCCCGCCGCGCCAGCTACCTGCAGGCCGCCTTCGCGCTGCTGCTGTACCTGCTGCTGGCCGGCCTGGAATATACCGGCGCCTGGCCGCACTATTGTGCGGCCTCGTCGCCCGGGCTTTGCCTGCGCGGGGACCTGCTGCATTTGCTGGGTTCCTGCGCGGCCTTCGGCACCACCCTGTTTATAGCCGTCTACATGGCCTCGTCCATCTCCCACAAGCTGCGGCAGAAAGAGGCCCACCTGCGCGCGGCCAACGAGCAGCTGCGCGAGAAGGACAAGATCAAGAGCAACTACGTGCTGCGCGTCACGCACGACATCAAGGAGCACCTCGCCGCCATCCAGGCCTGCCTGGACCCGGTGCTGCACGGCGTCACCGGCCCGGTGCCGCCCGCCCAGGAGAGCCTGATAAAGCGCTCCTACGAGCGCACCGGCAAGCTGATGGTCTTCGTGAAGGCGCTGCTCGAGATCACCCGCATCAAGCTGAGCCGCAAGATGGAGGCCGCCGACTTCTCGCTGCGCAGGACGGCCGAGAGCGCGGTGAACCACGTGCTGGAGAGCGCCGCGGCCAAGAACATAAAGCTGACCTGGGCGGTAAATGCCGGGGTGGACGAAGTGCGCGGCTCTCAGATCTACATCGAGGAGACCATAGCGGGCTTCCTCGCCAACGCCGTCAAGTACACCCCGGAGGGCGGCAGCGTGGACCTGACGATTGGCGACGCCGGCGCCTCGGTGCTGATCCGCGTGAAGGACACCGGCATGGGCATCCCCGCCGACGAGCTGCCGCGCATCTTCGAGGAATTCTTCCGCGCCCGCAACGCCAAGGCCGCCGAGCGCACCGGCACGGGCCTGGGGCTGTCCATAGCCAGGGAAGTGGCGCTGCGGCACAAGGGCAGGGTCTGGGTGGAGTCGGAGGAGGGCAAGGGCAGCGTCTTTTATTTCGCCCTGCCCCGCGCCGCGGCCTGAACGGCCCCGCGATATAGTAAAATTCCTCCAGCCTCCCGCGGAGGCCGCCTATGCCCGTAAGAGTCATCTGCGCCTGCGGCGCCGTTTACAACCTCAAGGACCAGTATTCCGGCGCCCGGCTGGGCTGCCCGCTCTGCGGCCGGGCCGTCGACGTGCCCACGCTCCCGCCGCCACCGCCGGTGCGCCCGCAGGACGGCGACCCCGCCTTCGCGCGCGAAACCTTCCTGCTGCACGAGCGGCACTTGGGCGTCAGCGAGAAGTACTCCGTGCTCGGCAAGGACGGGGCCCCGCTGCTCTTCGTGGAGCGCCCCAACCATCCTTTCCTGAACGTCCTGGCCATCTTCGGGGGCCTGGCCGGCGGCCTGCTGCATTTCATGGCCTTCGCCGGGCTCGGCATGGCCGCCAAGCAGGCCGGCCTGGACGCCGTGACCCGCGGCCTGCTGCTGCTGTGGACCTTCGGCGGCAGCGCGCTCGCGGTGGTAGCGGTGGCGCAGCTGCTGTTCAAAAAGCGGCATATCACGGTCTACCGCGACGACAGCCGCGAAGAGACCGTGCTGAAGATAACGCAGGACTCGCGCCTGCAGCTGAGTACCGCCTCCTACACCGTGGCCGGGCCTGACGGCGAGCCGCTGGCCTTCATCTTCAAGAAGCGGCTGCGCAACATCCTCCGCAAGCGCTGGTACGGCCTGGGCCCCGACGGCCCGCTGTTCGTGGCCGAGGAGGATTCGCCCATACTCTCGCTGCTGCGCCGCATGGTGCTGGGCTTCCTGGGGCTGATGCACACCGACTTCGTCATCCGCTCGCCGGAGGACGGCCGGGTGCTGGGGGAATTCAACCGCGGCATGACGCTGCGGGACCGCTACGTGCTGGACCTGACGCCGGACCCGCTGCGCGCGCTGGACCGCCGCGCCGCGCTGGCGCTGGGCGTGCTGCTGGACACCGGGGAGGGGCGCTGATGGCCGAGCCTCTTAAGATGATCACCCCCGCAATGCTCGCGGACGACCCGTTCCGCCCGGCGCGCGTGGATTTCGAGAAGGGCCTGTCCTCGGCGCCGGCCTTCGCGATAGGGCTGATCATAGTTAACGTCCTGGTCTTCGCCCTCGAGATAAAACTGAGCCTGCTCACCAGCCGCAAGGACGTGATCTACGCCGGGGCGGTCTACGGTGAGAAGGTCTTCGCCGGGCAGAGCTGGCGGCTGGTCACCGGCATGTTCATGCACGCCAACCTGGGCCACCTCTTCGGCAACTGCCTGGCCCTGTACCTGGTGGGCATGGCGGCCGAACAGGCCTGGGGCCGCCGGCGCTCGCTGGCCATCTACTTTATCAGCGGCCTCGCGGCCTCCTTCGCCAGCGCCTTCCTGGGCACGCGCCCCTCCGTGGGCGCCTCGGGGGCCCTCTTCGGCCTGATGGGCGCGGTGATGGTGTTCTTCTTCCGCCACGGCAACTCCTTCTACGCGCGCAACCGCCGCGTGGGCAATTTCCTCATCGCCTGGTCGCTGCTGCAGCTCTGGCTGGGCAGCCTCAACCCGCGCGTGGACAACTGGGCCCACCTGGGCGGCATGCTGGCCGGCAGCATCATAGGGGCATATATGCCCTCGCGCTTCTTCGAGGACAAAGCGGCTAGTTGAGCGACGGCTGCGCCCGCAGCTTGCTCACCCACAGCGCCAGCTCCACCAGGTCCAGGTCCGTTATCTCCGGGTAGCGCGCCGCTGCCGCCAGCGAGCGCACCGTGGCTCCCTTGCCCTCGAAGCGGATCACCGCTATGGCGCGGCCGTTATACTTCACCTCGTAGGCCGCGCTCCCCGTCCTGAAATAATCCGGCCAGTTCAGCGAGCGGTAGATGAAGGCGGTCAGGGTGCCCGTCTTGTGCGCCCTGTAGCCGCCCGGCTGCCATTCCTTCACGTTCCATTTCATAATGCCCCCTTACCCGCGGCGGTAACTCCCGCTTATAGCCTAGCAGACGCTGCCGACAAGGGCCTGTCGGGAAGTTGCCCCCCGGCGGCGGCCTATTTTATACAATTCTATCTATAGTCTCCGGAGGTCTGATGCTTAAACTGCTATTTTCCCTGTGCCTGTGCGTTCCGGCCTTCGCGGCCGAGGACGCTCCCAAAGATACGGTCATGAACGCGCTGGAGGCCGAGCTGGAGCGCTCTTTTTCCGGCCTGAAGAACGCCGAAAAAGTGCCGCTCTATTACCTGGCCTACGAACTGACCGACTCCAAATTCCGGCAGATCTCCGCCAAGCTGGGCGCGCTGGAATACGACGCGCCGCAGCGCGGGGCCACGCTGGACGTGGACGTGCGGGTGGGGGGGATGGAGCTGGACAACACCCACCAGGTCAAGGGCGGCAACGCCTGGGCCAATTACCCGCAGCAGGGCAACTACCCCATCTCCATGGAGGGCAACGAGGCGGCTATCCGCGCCCGTGTCTGGGAATACACCGACAAGGCCTACAAGACGGCCCAGGAAAATTTCACCAAGGTGAAGATGAACAAGGCCGTCACCGCCGCCGAGGACGACCCTTCGCCCGACTTCTCGCCGGCCAAGCCGGAGAAGTTCTACGAAACGGTAGAACTGCCCGAGCCCGATCTCGACGCCTGGCGCGCGCGCCTGAAGAAGCACTCCGCCGTCTTCGCGGCCTATCCCTTCGTCTACGACTCCGGCGTAACGCTCTCCTACGAGAACGAGAACCGCTGGATAGCCACCTCCGAGGGCACCCGGGTCAAGACCGGCAATAACTACATAACGCTCTCCTATTACCTGATGGGCCGCACCACCGACGGCATGGACATCAGCCGCAACATGAGCTACGCCGGGGATTCCTTCGACGACCTGCCCGCCGACGAGAAGATAGCCGCCGATATCACCCGCTCCTTGCGCGAGCTGGAGCTGCTCAGGGACGCCCCCGTGGTGGAGCCCTACAGCGGCCCCGCCATACTCAACGCCCGCGCGGCCGGCGTGTACTTCCACGAGATCATAGGCCACCGCATAGAGGGCCACCGGCAGAAGCTCGAGGACTCGGGCCAGACCTTCGCCAAGAAAGTCGGGCAGAAGGTGACCGGCGACATCATCACACTCTACGACGACCCGTCCATGAAGGAGTTCCGCGGCCGCCCGCTGCGCGGCTACTACCGCTACGACAACGAGGGCGTGCGCGGTGCCCGCGCGGACATCATCGAGAAGGGCGTGCTGAAGGGCTTCCTGATGAACCGCACCCCGATCCGCGGCTTTGCCGCGAGCAACGGCCACGGCCGCCGCTCCGCCGGCCTGCCCACCGTTTCGCGCATGGGCAACACCATCGTGGAGGCCTCGGTCACCGTGCCCTACGCTGCGCTGCGCCAGCAGCTCATAGACGAGTGCAAGAAACAGAACAAGCCTTTCGGCCTGGTCTTCGACGACATCTCCGGCGGCTTCACCAACCCCGGCCGCGGGAGCGGGCAGAGTTTTAAGGTGCTGCCGCTGCTGGTCTACAAGGTGTACGCCGACGGCCGCCCCGACGAGGTGGTACGCGGCGTGGACATAGTGGGCACGCCCATCACCAGCTTCAGCAAGGTCGCCGCCGCCGCCGACGACTACGACATCTTCAACGGCACCTGCGGCGCCGAATCCGGCTCTGTGCCGGTGTCCGCCGTCGCCCCGAGCCTCCTGATAACCGAGATGGAGGTGGAGAAGTCCCAGAAGTCGCAGCAGAAGCCGCCGGTGCTCAAGCCGCCGCTGCACGACAAATAAGGAAACGCCATGAAAAACAACCTGATCGCAGCTTTTGCGGTGCTCGCGGCGCTGGCCGCCCCCGCCGGCGCGGCCCTGCCCGCCGACGACAAGGTCTTCGCGGCCATGCACGACGAACTGGGCCGTTCGATGGACCGGCTCAACATGGACAACCTGGGCAAGCCGTACTTCCTGGCCTACCACGTGGAGGACGGCCATTACTTCGCCGTCTCGGCCGCCTTCGGGGCCCTGGAAGGGGTCTCTTCCGCCGACTACCGCCGTGTGAAGGCCGACCTGCGCGTGGGCAGCGCGCGCCTGGATAACAGCCATTACGCGCCCGACGTCTGGGCCGGCTACCGCGCCGAGCCGGACTGGAGCGTGGCGCTGGAGGATAATTACGACTCGCTGCGCTTCTCGCTCTGGTCCGCCACCGACAAGGCTTACAAGAAGGCCCTGGAGAACTATTCCAAGAAGAAGGCGTTCATCGAGTCCAAGAACATGGCGGAGCTCTACGACGACCTCACGCCGCAGGCGCCGGCGGAGCTGTTCCGGCCCGTGGCCACGGAGCGCCTGGACGAGCATACCTGGCAGGAGAATATCCGCCGCGTCTCGGCCGTCTTCCTTAAATACCCAGGCGTGAAGTATTCCTCGGTGCGCCTTTCTTTCAGTTCCGGCGGCTCGCGGTTCCTTAACAGCGCCGGCGCCGCAGCGCGGCAGCCAGCTTGCGACGGCAGCGTCTCGATAGACGCCATTGGCTACGCGCCGGACGGCTTCCGCCTGAAAGCGTCCCACTCCGAGAGTTTCTGCCTGGTCAAGGACGCGCCGCCGCTGGATAAGCTGCTGGACAAGGCCGAGGAGCTGGGTGGGGACCTGGACCGAATGAGCAAGTCCGAGCCGGTAAAGGCCTACATCGGCCCGGTGCTCTTCGAGGGGCCCGCCGCCGCGCGCTTCTTCGACAATTTGCTGGTGCGCAACGTGGGCAACCCGCGCGAAGTGTGGACCGAGAAGTCCCGCTGGAACGCCGACACTGTCTACCGCCGTGCCGGCGAGCTGGTGGAGCGGCTCGGCATGCGCGCTACCTCGGCCTTCCTCAACGTGGTGGACGACCCGCTGGCCCGCTACCACGAGGGCCGGCCTCTGGCCGGCTTCTACGAAGCGGACGACGAGGGCGTGCCCGCCCGCAAGATCAGCCTGGTGACCAAGGGCAAGCTGGCGGAGTATTACATGTCGCGCGCGGCCACCCGGGACTTTAAGGCCTCCAACGGCCACGGCCGCGGCAGTTTCATGGATTACCCGGCGGGCGCGCCTTCCAACGTGTTCATCGTGCCGGAGGAGAACCCGGCGCGCGTGCTGCCGCTCTCCGAACTTAAGAAAAAGTTCCTCGAGCTCTGCCGTGAGCAGGAGCTGGAGTACTGCATCCGCGTGAAGGGCATAGACGGCATGTACTCGCCCTTCTCCGCCTGGAAGGTGTACCTGGACGGCCGCGAGGAACCGGTGCACGGTATCGAATTCACAGGGGTTAACCTGCGCGCCCTGCGCGACATCACGGCCGTTTCTCGGGAGACCACCGTGCACGACCTGGCCTGGGGCGCTTCCGCCTCCATTGTAACGCCCTCCATCCTGGTGCAGGAGATGGAGATAAAGAAGACCGAGGATAAGGCCGAGAAAAAGCCGTACCTGCCTCACCCGTACTTCGGAAAGTGAACGGATGACCAAAGTAAGGCCTGTCCTGCCGCTCGCCGTTTTCGCGCTGCTCTGCCTGCCGGCCGCCGGCCCGCAGGCGCGGCAGCGCGGCGACGAGCGCAACGCTTTCCGGTCCTACTACACGCAGGAATACCTGGCCTTCAAGAAGCGCCTCGTCGAGGAACTGGGAAAGGTCCCGCCCGGAAAATTCAGCGAATTCTCCAAGCGCAGCAAGGCGGAGCCGGGCAGCGACCACAAGGTCATCGCGCTCACCTTCGACGCCTGCGGCGGCCGCCACAGCGGCTACAACAAAGCGCTGATAGAGTACCTGCGCCGCGAGAAGATCCCAGCCACCCTCTTTATCACCGGCCTCTGGATAGAGGAGAACAAGGAAACCTTCGCCGAGCTGGCCAAGGATCCCCTGTTCGAGATCGCCAACCACGGCCTGCTGCACCGGCTGTGCTCCACCGAGGGGCGCAGCAAGTACGGCGTGTATCCGACGCGCGACCTGGGCGACGTGATAGACGAGATGGAACTGAACTCGCGCAAGATCGCGGAGCTCACCGGCCGCCGCCCGTTGTTCTTCCGCTCGGCCACGGCTTTTACCGACGAGCTTTCGCTCAAGGTGGCGCAGCGCCTGGGCATGGAAGTGGTGGGCTACAGCGTGCTCTCCGGCGACGCGATGCGCGCTTCGGCGAAGACGATGAGCAGGAACATCCTCGCCGGGGCGCGGCACGGCGCCGTGGTGATAATGCACTTCAACCACCCCGAGTGGCCCGTGCAGGAAGCGCTGGAAAAAGCGGTGCCCGAGCTGCGTAAGCGCGGCTTCGATTTTTCCCGCCTGGAAGACTTCACCGTGAAGCCATAAAAAAATATTTTCGCCTACCCCCCTTGACAAGTCAAGATTCGTCTGTTATATTCTAGTTGTAGTCTTGCTCTTTGATTCGCACCGGCGGCGTGGTTGGCAGTTCGGTTCGGGGTTCGGCCCCGGTCCGGTGCTCGGTTCCCCCAGGTTCGCGGCCCGCTCCCGCGCGGCGTCTTGCGGCGCCCGCTTCGGTCTGACAGCGGTGGTCCGTGTTCCGGGGAGTGCTTCGGCCCGTCTCCCGCCTTTTTGGCGGCGCGCGGCCGGCTTCCTGGTTCGGTGGCCCGTCCCTTGCGGCGGTGTTCCGGCCCCCGGGTTGGCGCTCCGGCTCCCGCGGTCTACGCGGTTCTTGCCCGGTCGTCCTTGTGTGGTGTGCGGTCTGCGGTTGCGGTACAAACTAAAGTAACGGCTTCGGCCGATGATAGGGCCCCCTTTCGTAGGGGGCCCTCTCAATTTTATGCCAGCTTAACGGAAGGCTATTGGCCCCTACGAAAGGTTCCTTATGGGGAGAGCTCGCTGCGGCTCGCAGGGGGCCCTCTCAATTTTATGCCAGCTTAACGGAAGGCTATTGGCCCCTACGAAAGGTTCCTTATATAAGAGGCTCGCTGCCGCTCGCATGGGGGCCCTCAGGGCGCTCCAATTACGGTGACACAATACTTAATTGCTGGAATTAAGTTCTGTGTCACCGGAATTCAATTTGTTATTATTAATACCTGTATGGGGACTATTTTTGCGCTGCTGAAGGAGAATAAGGGCAAGGCCGCGGTATTCGCGGCGGGGCTTGCGCTGTTCTCGGCGGCGCTGCTGCCCAAAGCCGCGCTCGAAGACGCCTTCTCCCGCTATACCTTCTATTGCCTGCTGGCGCTGTACCTGGCCCTGGCCGGCGCGATCATAGCCTTCGCCGCGAAGCGCCGGGAGCAGCTGCCGGAGTTCTTCGCCCGCAACAAGCGGGGCTTCCTGTTCTCGCTCGCGCTGGCCGCCGTTATCTTCGCCGCCGCCAAGCCCTCCTTCCGCATCCTCAGCGACGAAACAAACTTGCTGTCCGTGTCCCGCACCATGCTGTCCGAGCGCCGCGTGGACAATATCACCATGGGCAAGTGGTATTACTTCAACCTGCAGCCCCTGGCCCGCGAGCGTGACAAGCGCCCCTACGCCTATCCCTTCGCCGTGTACGCAGCGCACGCGCTGACCGGCTACCGGCCCGCCAACGCCTTCGCCGTGAATTTCGTATTGCTGGTATTGCTCTTCTGCGGCGTCTTCGCCCTCTTCCGCGGCCTCTACGGCGAGGTCGCGGCCTATTGCGCGGTGCTGCTGGCGGCCGCGCAGCCGCTGCTCATTCTCAACGCCGCCTCGGGCGGCATGGACTTCATGTATGCCGCGCTCATCTTCTTTTCTTTCCTCGCCCTGCGCGAATACCTGCGCGACGGCGGCCCGGAGACTTTCGGCCTGCTGCTGGCGCTGCTGCTGCTGCTGGCCAACACGCGCTACGAGGGGCCGGTGTTCCTCGCCGCTGCGGCCCTGGTGCTGCCGCTGGCGGGGCGGGTGAAGGCGGCCGCGCTGGCCACCTGGCAGTTCGCCGTGCTGCCGCTGGCCGTGCTGCCGGTGTTCATACAGCGGGTCTGCTTCAGCACCAATTTCGAGCAGGCCGCCGGCGTGGTACCGTTCAGCGCGGCCAACCTGCTCAAGAACTCCGTCTCTTTCGTGCTGTTACAGTTCAATAACGGCTCCCTCCTGTTCCCCTACGCCTCGCTGGTGAACCTGGCCGGCCTGGCCGCCGCCGGGGCGCTCTTCCTGCGGCTGGCCCGGCGCGGCGGCGGAGAGGGGCAGGACCGCCTGCTGGCCGGTGTCTCGGCCGCGGGGCTCGCGCTCTACTGGCTGGTGACCTGCCTCTACTACTTCGGCGACCCGGCCCACCAGGCTTCCGCCCGGCTCTTCCTGCCGGCGGCGCTCACGCTGTCGCTGCTGGCCGCCGGCCTGCTGGCAAGGGCGACGCGCGGCCGCCCCGTGCCCGCGCTGCTGGCCGCTTCCGCCCTGTTCCTGTTCTACGCGCCGATAGCGGCGGAGAACCGCTTTTATAACAGCCTGTTCCTGGGCCGCGAGTACCGCCACCAGGTCAGTTTCCTCGAAGAACTGGGCGATAAACATATCCTGCTGATAAGCGACCGCCCTGGCCAGTTCGTGGTGCTGGACCGCGGCGCCGTCAACTTCGACTACGCCCGCGCCAGCTACCCCTCGCTGGCCGACGAGCAGCGCCGGCATCTCTACAGCCGCGTCATAGTTTTCCAGGAGATACTGTTCGCCACCGGCAAGCCCACGCCCTCCACCGAACTCGGCCCCGAGTACAAGCTGCGGCCGCTGCTGGAGCGGCAGAATACGGGCGACAGTTTCCTGCGGTTCTCCGAAGTGATCTTCCCGCCGGCCCCCTGACCCGCCTTCCTTGACCGCCCGCCCCAGAACTGGTAGATTTTTCGCATGGGGGAAAAAATACTCGTTGTTGACGACGACCCGGAGATACAGCTCGCCATGCAGGGCCCGCTGGAAGCCGCCGGCTACACCGTCCGCCTGTGCGATCACGGGCGGGATGTGCCCGCCGCCGTGGCGGAGTTCAAGCCGGACCTGCTGCTGCTCGACGTGATGCTGCCGGGCGCCGACGGTTTCTCGCTGGCCATGAGCCTGTCGGAGAATGAGGCCACAGCCCGCCTGCCTATCATAGTGGTCTCGGGGCTCGACACCTCGGAGGCTTTGTTCCGCACGCTGCCGCAGGTGGCGGCCTTCGTTACCAAACCGTTCGACACGGTGTCTCTGGTGGAGAAGGTGCGCAAGGCGCTGCTGCCTAAAACCTAACGATATGGAAGAGAACGAGCGCGATCACGGCTGGCTTAAATGGCTTTTTATCGTACCCGCCTGCCTGGCCCTGGGCGCGCTGGGGGTGCGCTGGGGGATGGCGCCCGGCCGCGCGCGGCAGGTTCTCGCGCCTGCCGCAGCCTCGGCCCCCGTTACCCCAGCTGAACCCGTTGCGGCCCCTCCGGCCGCCGCGGTTAAGGATAATTTCGAACTGCAGAGCGATGAGACCACTACCGGCGAGGCCGGCGTGGTCTGGGGCGAAAAGACCGCTGCCGCTCCCGGCGGGACTAAAGCCTCGGCACAGCCAGCGGCCGGCTCTCCCGCAGACCCCGCCGCCGCAAAAAAAGACTCCGAGACCGGTTTCATGTACGGCGCGCTGACCAAGGTGGCCGGCACTTTGCTGAACAATCCAAAGGCTCTGGCAGCGCTGTTCAACAACGAGTACGTGGTAAAGGGCTTCATGTCGCGCGGCACCGTGCGCAGCGCCACCGCCAGCAAGGCCGCGCTGTCGGCCTATCTCAAGAACCCAGCCAACCTCTCCAAATTCATGTCCAAGCCGCCGGTGCAGGCCGGCCTGAAGCGCGCCGACCTGATGAGCGCCATGGCCGGCAGCAAGATGGTGGGCGCCATGCTGGACACGCCGGGCGGCAAGGCCCTGCTGGCCGATCCCGCCGCCATGGCGGAGATAGTGCGGGCCAACCCGGACCTGGCGCTGGTGCTCGCGGACCCGGCGGTGATGGGAGCCCTGATGTCCAACCCAAAAACCGCAGGTATAGTTAACCAGGGCGCGGCAGGCTACAGGCCCTGAGCTACAAGGAAACGAAACCGCAGAGGTGAACGTATGGTGAAAAATATTCTGATACTCTGTCTGTCCGCCGCGGCGGCGTTCTTCGGCTGGCGCCTCTACGGCGCCGCGCCGGCCGGCGCCCAAGACTTGGCGCATGTTATAGCTGCGCGCGCCGACCTGCAGCCCGGCACGGTGCTCACTGAGGACATGCTGGAGACCAGGACCTTGCCGCGCTACGCGCTGCAGCAGGGCGCTTACGAGGTGCGGTCCATGACCGATATAAAAGCTCCCGCCGGCCTGACCGTAGTGGTGCGCATTCCCAAGGGGGACCAGGTCACCGAGAACTGCCTGAAGGACGACGGCGCGCCGCCGGCCTCCGCCGGCAAGCTGCTGCGGTCGCAGGAACGCTACCTGTCCGGCCTGAAATATTTCCAGAATTCCAATTACCCCATGGCGCGGTCCGAATGGCAGGAGGCGCTGAAGCTCGACCCCAGGAACGCCGACGCGGCCGCCGGCCTCAAGCGCGTGAACATGATAGAGGCCGGGGGCAAATAACCCGGGCCGAAGCTTTAGCGAGGACGTCCGCCGGGCTAACTGAATGCCCCTCATAAACCTGCACAATCACTCTTCCTATTCCGACGGCACGCTGGCTCCGGCGGCGCTGGCGGCGGAGGCCGCGCGGGCCGGCATAAAGTATTTCTCGCTCACGGACCACGATGCGGCCGGCGGCTGGGGGGAGATGGCGGCCGCCCTGAAAGAACACGGGATAAGCTACTGCTGCGGCGTGGAGATAGGCGCGGGCCCTTGCGACTATCTGCATATCCTGGGCTACGGCATAAACCCGGCGGACCCGGTCCTGCTGGCCGCCCTGGCGGCCCTGCGCGAAAGAAAAGTGACACGCCTGCACCAGACGCTGGCGCTGCTCAAAGGCCTCGGTATAGAAGTAAGGGACGAGGAGCTGCACTGGCGCGGCTCCTGCCCGCCGGACACTTTCCAGGTGGAGGCGATCCTGCGCGATCGGGGCTTGGCGCCCAGCCGCAAGGAAGCGCACAGGCTTTACTTCGCGCCGGGGGCGCCCGCCCATGCGCCGCGCAATTCACCCACCGCCGCCGAGGCGATAAAGATCATTAAAGGCGCCGGAGGCAGGGCGGTGCTGGCCCATCCCTACACGCTCGGTGAAGGCCTGGACCTGCCCGCCCTGAAAGACGCCGGCCTGGAAGGGCTGGAGGCTTTTTACCCGCGGCATACCGAGGACGCGACGCGCGGTTTTCTGGCCCTGGCCAAACGCTACGGCCTATTCGTCACCGCCGGTACCGACTTTCACGGCCCCGGCACCGAGCGCGACAAGATGTCCGGTTTCGAATATAACGAAGAGCTTTTCGCGGAAGTAAGAAAATCATTCATCTGAGGTAACGGGCCTGTAAAGCGATGAAAATCCCTGCTTCATTTATCTTGTCCGCCCTGGCGCTGCTGTCCGCGGCGGCCGCGGTGGCGGGGGACTGGAAGGTGGACCTGAAGGCCGTCAATGGCGGGGTTACCTATTCGCACGCTCAGTCCTTAGACCTGGGCGAGCAGAGCACCTACGACGGCAAGGTCCGCATGCGCGGGCCCGGCCGGCCGCGGGAGCTCATTTTCAACTCCCTGCTCAACCAGCCTGAGGAAGGCCTCTTCCGCCTGGATTACCAGGTGGAGCTGACCGGAGAGCATCCGGCGCGGCCCCCTTTCCAGGCCTCCGGCAAAGTGCTGCTGCGCCCGGGCAAGCCCGTGCTGGCCGCCGAGGCCGGCGGCTGGAAGCTCATCCTGGAACTTAAGGGCTCGGCCGGCGGCGACCTTCAGAAGCGCAATAACGGCACTCTGGCTACCAGCCTGAAATGCGGCCGCGCCTCTTACCCGGCCAATTTCGCCTACCTGCCCGAAGAGCAGTACACCGCCGTGCAGTACGACGCCGCGGGCGATACGGTGCGCAAGTTCATGGTGGGCCTGCTGCCCAACGCGCCCGCCCTGGACGGCACTTTCCTGCTGCAGTATACCCTGCAGCTCAAAGAGGGCGGTGAGACGGCGGCCGAAGGCCAGGGCGAGCTGATCCTGGCCCCCGGCGGCCCCAAGCGCACTGCCAAGGCGGGCAAGGACTGCGTCTTCTCCGCCCGGGCCTTGCGCTAAGGGCGGCGGTTTTTTGTATGATGAGCCTATGGAGATGATCCTATGAGCTCCACGGTACTCGTGGTGGACGACGACAAGAACGTCTGCGATATTATCAGAGCCGAGCTGGGCGGCCAGGGCTACGCTACGGTAGTGGCCGGCAATGGCCAGGAAGCGCTGGCCTATCTCAGGAGCGCCGCTTTGCGGCCCAGCCTGATCCTGCTGGACCTGATGATGCCGGTAATGACCGGCTGGGAATTCAGGCGGGTGCAGCAGGAAGACCCCGCGCTGTCGGACATCCCCGTGGCCATCATCACCGGCCTGCCTGACGTGCGCGAAAAGGCCGAGGCCCTCGGGGCCGTGGACGTGCTCACCAAGCCCTCGCGCGTGGAACCCCTCACCGAGCTGGTCTCCCGCTTTTGTTCTAAATAAGGACTGCACCAAAAGAAAAAACCGCCGGGCTAGCCCGGCGGTTTTTATTTATTCAGGCGGAGAATTTACGGGGCGGGAGAACCGAAGTATTTAGCGTACTCGGCCGGGACCGAGGCCGGGTCCGGGACTATCAGCGGGTCCCGCGTGCCGTCGAAAAAGATGAAGCCGTAGGAGCAGTCTTTTTCGGTGAGCGTTACCCTGCCGCCGCCGTTCTTCACGAAGACCAGGCGGCCCGGGCCTGCCGTCGCTACCCTGACCCCTGTTTTCTCCAGGAAGGTTCGCGCTTTGTACATGGCGGCGTCCGTCTCGGCCGGGGAGGAGGGGCGGTACACTTGCACGCAGACCGGGCCGCGGTATTCCATGGCCGGAGACATTTCCAGAGAGGAGCCGGCACCGCCGGCTAGAGCGCCCATGGGGGCGGTCGCGCGCGCGGAGAATTTGGCCTGGCTGTAGGCGCCGCGGACCGAGGCTACGGAAGAATACTTGCGCTCTCCGCCAGAAACTCTGGCGGCGGGTGTGGCCGGGGCCGGAGCGGCCGGTTCTTCAGGGGGCAGGGTGCTGCCGGCTTCGGTTTCTAATTTAGCTTCCGCCGCGCCAAAGTCGGCGCTGCTGCGCGCGTTGTAGCCCAGTGAGAAAGAGCCCGGTTCCGGAACATTGGTAAGGTTCATGACCACCAGAACACCTGCCGCGGCGGCGGAGAGGGCCAGTACCGGCTTCAGCCAGGGGTAGGCGGCTTTTTTGGGGCCGGCCAGCACCGCGCCCTTTAAGTAAGGCGGCACCGGCTCAAGCCCCTGTGCCTTGACCAGCCTGGAGACGCCGCCGAGCTGGTCCAGCACGGCGCGGCAGTCCGGGCAGCCGGCCAGGTGGGCGTCCACCGCGGCGCGCTCAACGGGCGGCAGTTCGCCGTCGAGGTAAGCGGAAAGGTTTTCCCTGCAGTTATTGTGGTCCATTGTCGTCCGGCAAAGCGTTCAGTTTCAGCCTGAGCGCCTCGCGTGCCCTCGAGATCCCCGACTTCACCGTGCCCAGCGGCTTCTCCGTGATCTCCGCTATCTCGGCGTAAGAACGGCCGTCTATCTCCCGCAGCACCAGCATGGCGCGCTCTTCCGGGGCCAGCTGCGCCAGCGCCCGCTCCAGCGCCGCCTTCTCGTCGCGCCGCTCCAGGGCCGCGTCTACCTGTGCGTCCGGGGCCGCCACCTGCAGCGCGGGGGCTTCGTCGCCGTCCCCGCCCCGGTCGAGCGAGAAGGTCTTCCAGAAAGACCGGCGTTTCTCGCTCCTCACCCGGTTCTTCCACACGTTCACGGTGATGCGGTACAGCCAGGTGCCGGCGAAGGAGTGCTCGCGCAGCTCGCCCAGCCCGCGCACCGCCTTCAAAAAAGCGTCCTGGGCTATGTCCTGGGCGTCGGCCTTGTTGCCGCTGAGGCGCAGCGCCAGGTTATACACCATGGGCGAAAATTTTTCGAACAGCTGCTCAGCGTCCACCGCGGCCTCCGTTGGCCTCTGGGTTTAGACACCGGCGGGCTGAAAAGGTTCCAAAAGAATGCGTCATTAGCTGGGGTTCCCGGGGAAAGTTTAGCAAAATGGGGAACCAGCGGGAACTTTTTTGGCCCGGCGGTGTCTAACCGGGGTAGGCAAGGCAAGGAGGCCATATGAAGACCATGACTCTGATACGCAAAATGCTGGCGCCGGCGCTGCTGCTGGGGCTGGCGGCGAGCCTGCCCGCGCAGGTGAAAGACCTGGGCGAGGGCTCCATGCAGGTGAAGGGGGACGGCGGCTCTCGCATCCTGCCCCTGAAGCGCACCGAGGTTAAGGCGGAGATCTCCGGCTTTGTGGCCGAGGTGCAGGTGACGCAGGTGTTCGGCAACCCCGCGGACAAGCCCATAGAGGCCGTCTACGTGTTCCCGCTGCCGGAGAACGCCGCCGTCAACGATATGACCCTGACCGTGGGCGACCGGGTGATAAAGGGACAGATAAAGAGGCGAGAGGAGGCCCGCCAGGTTTACGAGCGGGCCAAGGCGCAGGGGCAGACCGCAGCGCTGCTGGACCAGGAACGGCCCAATATCTTCACGCAGTCGGTGGCCAATATCCAGCCCGGCCGCGAGATAAAGGTAACCCTTAAATATATACAGAACCTGGACTACGACCACGGTACTTACAAGTTCAGCTTTCCCATGACGGTGGGGCCCCGCTATATCCCCGGCGAGCCAGCGGGCAAGCGCGGTTTCGGCTGGGCGCGGGACACGGCGGAGGTGCCGGACGCCTCGCTCATAACGCCGCCGGTGACGCGGCCCGGGGCTCGCTCCGGCCGCAATATCACCCTGGAGCTGAAGCTGAACGCCGGGCTGGCCGTAAAGAACATCCGCAGCGCTTCGCACGAGATAACGCTGAAGACCAACGGGGAGTCGTCGGCCGAGATCGGGCTGGACCCGGACGACCGCATTCCCAACAAGGACTTCCTGCTGACCTACGAGCCGGCCGGCAAGGCGGTGGACGCGGCGGTGCTGGCGCACAAGGACGGCAAAGAAGGCTACCTGACGCTGATAGTGCAGCCCGGCGCCGGCTTCACCCTGTCCGACGTGACCCCCAAGGAGCTGGTCTTCGCGCTGGACGTCTCGGGCTCCATGAGCGGTTTCCCGGTGGAGACCGCCAAGGAGACCGCATTGCGCTGCCTGGAGGGGATGAACCCCAACGACACTTTCCAGGTCTTCAGCTTCGCCTCGGGCAACCAGCTGCACTTCGAGCGCCCGCTCAGGAATACGCCGGAGAACGTGGCGCTGGGCCGCAACGTCATCAACGGCCTGCGGGGCGGCGGCGGCACGGAGATGCTGGAAGCCCTGCGCAAGGTGCTGGAATTCCCCAAGGACCCGGCGCGCCTGCGCATAGTGCTGTTCATGACCGACGGCTACATAGGCAACGATCCCCAGATCCTGGCCTTCGTCAAAGAGCATCTAAACGGCAGCCGCATCTTCCCGCTGGGCGTGGGCTCCTCTCCCAACCGCTACCTGCTCGACGAGCTGGCGGTGCTGGGCAAGGGCACGGTGCAGTACGTGCGCCAGGACGAAAAGCCCGCCAAGCTGGAGAAGATGATAGAGCGCTTCTATGACCGTATCTCCAAACCTGTCCTGACCGACCTCTCCGTGGACTGGAAAGGCCTCGACGTGGCGGACGCCTCTCCCGCCGTATTGCACGACCTGTTCGCCGGGCAGCCGGTGTTCATCCATGCCAGGTACAAGGGTGCCGGCAGCGCGGCCGTGACGCTGCGCGGCAAGATGAAGGGGCAGCCCTGGGAGATGCCCGTGCGGGTGAACCTGCCCGCCCGCGAGACCGCCAACGCCGCCCTGGGGCCGCTGTGGGCGCGCTCGCGCATCACCGAGCTGGGCCGCGCTATGTACGGCAGGCAGGACGACGGACTGAAGGAGAAGATAACAGAGCTGGCGCTGGAGCATAAGCTGGTCTCGGCGTATACCTCCTTCGTCGCGGTGGACGAAAGTACGGCCGCGGCCGGGCAGGCGCCCCTGCTGGTGCCCGTAGAGAGCGAGCTGCCCGAGGGCACCCGGTACGAGGGCTTCTTCGGCGGCGCCGCGGGCAGGGCCGTGGCTTCCGTGAGGGGGAGTTTCAGCCAGGCCAAGTTCATGGCCGCCTCGGCCCCGCTTTCGTCCGTCGGGTTCGCGTTCCGGGCCGGCGGCAGCGGCTCGGGCCTGCGGCAGGCGGAGAGCGAGGTCAAGGCGGTGGACGCGGCAGTGGCCAATGGCGACAGCCGGGTGGCCGCTATTGCCGGGGAACTGTTGGCGCAGCCTTCGAGCCGCCTGCTCAGGCAGCTGATCTCGCTGCAGGAAAACTCGGGTGCTTTCGTGGAGCCGGACGGCAGGGCCGTCTCGCTGGCCGACCATGCCCTCGCCGTGCTGGCCCTCGCCAAGGCCAAGGCCGAGCTCGGCGCGGAGGCCGACGGCGCCCTGCAGCGCGCCTGGGGCCACCTGCGGGCCAAAACTCCTGCAGGCCTGGGCGCTAAAATGGCCGTTACCAACGCGCTAAAGGGCGGGCCCTACCTCGGGCGGTCCGCGGTACTCGGGGAACTGGAGGCCCAGGCGGCCTTGCTCGCGGAACTGAAGTAGACCTGTTTAGGCCGGGGAAAAGGCGCGGGCTCCTTTTCCCCGGCCATTACTTTGCCCCGGCAAATTGCGCTATGCTATGATAAAGAACAGGCGTTTTTGGCCCGTATTCCATGCGCAAACTTATACTTTGGATGCTCCTGATACTGCTTCTGGGCGTCGCCGCCTTCCAGTGGCATACGCACAAGGCGCTGTACCGCTCCGCTGCCCGCATCGCCAAACAGCGGGCCTTCCCGTGCTCCGCGCCGGTCACCTACGCCATAGGGGCCATAGACCCGGCTTTCGGCGTGCCGCCGGAAGAGTTCCTTGCCTATCTCAAAGAGGCCGAGGCCGTCTGGGAAGCGGCGGCCGGGCGCGACCTCTTCGCCCTGGTGCCCAGCAGCGCCGACGTGACGGTGAACATGGTGTACGACAAGCGCCAGGCCGCGCTGGACAAACTGAAAGGTCTCGGCCTCATGACCGACCAGAGCCTGGCCGCCTACAAACTCCTGAAAGAGCGCTACGACGGGCTTTCGGCCGAGCTGGACCCGCGCCAGGCCGCGCTGGCCGCCCGGCTGGCCGACTATAAGAAAGGCGAGGCGGAGTACAACGGCATAGTGGCCGTTTACAACCAGCGCGGCGCGGCCACGCAGCGGCAGCTGGCCAAGCTCGGCATCGCCAAGAGCGCGCTGGAGCGCGAGTTCTCGGTAATCAAAAGGCAGGAGCGGGACGTCAACTCCGACATAGACCTGCTCAACGCGCTGGCCACCACGCTGAACCAGCTGATAGTGGAGCTGAGCCTGAACGCCGAGCAGTACAAGCGTGAAGGCTCGGCCCTGGGCGTCTACGAGGAGGGCCTGTACATAGTGGAAGGGGGCCTGCGCCGCATAGACATCTTCAAGCACGCCGGCCGTCCCCACCTGGTGCGCCTGCTCGCCCACGAGCTGGGGCATGCGCTCAACATTGACCATGTGCCCGGCCCCGAGTCGCTGATGTACCCGATGAACCGGGGCGTAGTGCTGGCCCTTTTCCCTGACGACCTGGCCGCGCTGGAGCGGGCCTGCGCCTCGCCCGTCAAACGCACCCTGCGC
The DNA here is from genome assembly GCA_001799845.1 of Elusimicrobia bacterium GWC2_64_44. Taxonomy (GTDB): domain Bacteria; phylum Elusimicrobiota; class Elusimicrobia; order Elusimicrobiales; family UBA9959; genus UBA9959. The sequence goes on from MGUG01000032.1 coordinate 49,493, forward strand.
GCAAAACTGGGCGCCTTTTTTGCTAAAAAATAGCGTCTTTAGATGCTAAAATCTAAGCGGGTAGGGGCGGTACGCGCGCAAAGCCGTCTCATATTTAAGGAGCCGATATGAAATTCTGCTGGTGCACACTCACAGTGGCCAACCTGGAAGAGTCCGTCGGATTTTACCGCGATATAGTCGGGCTGCCCGTAGCCAGGCGCTTCGCGGCCGGGCCCGGCATCGAGATCTGTTTTCTCGGGGAAGGGGAGACCAAGGTGGAACTGATCTGCGGCCCTGGCCGCCCGGAGCCGGGGGCTGACGGAGTGGCGCTCGGGTTCGAGGTAAAATCACTGGACGCGACCCTGGAATTCGTGAAGGGCAAAGGATTGGACCTCGCCGGCGGGCCTTTCCAGCCGAACCCGAAAATAAAATTCTTCTATGTCAGGGACCCCGACGGCTACAAGGTGCAGTTCGTGGAGAACCTGTAGCGCGCCGCTCACGGGTAGTGAAAATTTCGGCGGCGTAGCTGCCGGGCGGTATAAGGAGGGGTTATGAAAAAATACTTACTGAGCGCGCTGCTGGTGCCGGCGCTGTGGGCGCAGGCCGCGGCGGCGACCTACAAGATAGACGAGGCGCACAGCGCCGTCACCTTCAAGGTGGCCCATATGGCCATCAGCAAGGTGAGCGGCCGGTTCGACAAGTTCTCCGGGACCATTGAGTACACGCCCGGGGAGACCAAGAACTGGAAGACCGAGGCCGTCATAGACGCGGCGAGCATCAATACCGGCGTTGAGGCCCGCGATAAGCATTTGCGCACCCCGGACTTCTTCGACGTGGAGAAGTTCCCGACGATAACCTTCAAGACGCTGAAAGTGACCAACTACAAGAACATGAAGGGCAGGCTGCACGGCGAGCTGACCATGCACGGGGTGACCAAGCCCGTAGTGCTGGAAGTCGAAGGCAGCGGACCGGTGAAAGACCCCTGGGGCAACGAGCGCATGGCCGCCGTGGCCAAAACCACTATCAACCGCAAGGACTTCGGCCTGGGCTGGAACCAGGTGCTGGAGGCCGGCGGCCTGCTGGTAGGCGAAAAAGTAGAGATCACGCTGGAAATAGAAGCGGTGAAAGAGAAGCCGGCCGCCCCGGCCAAGTAGCCCGGAACGCAAGGCAAGCCCAGCCGCCCGCCGGGGAGACCCGGGGGCGGCTTTGTTCCCTGCCGGCGCGGCCCCGTAAAAGGTAAAATCTACCTGTGGAACTCTCTGTTGACCAACAAAAAGCGCTGTCCGAACTGCTGGCCTGGTATCAGGACCCGGCCAGGGGGGCCTTCATCACGCTGGGCGGCTACGCCGGCACCGGCAAGACCACGCTGATAGCCGTCTTCAAGAACGAGCTCCTCAAACTTAACAAGGGAATGCGCATCGCCTTCTGCAGCTATACCGGCAAGGCCGCGCAGAACCTGAAGAACAAGCTGAAGGAAGCCGGCACCCTCTCCGCGAAGGATACCGTCAGCACCATTCACGGCCTCATCTATAACCCGCGCGAGGGCGGGGACGGCCGCATAACCGGCTGGGACCGTAAGGACGAGCTGGAGCGGGACCTGATCATCGTTGACGAAGCCTCCATGGTGGACGGCGCCATCTGGGCCGACCTGCTCTCCTACAATATCCGCATAGTCGCGGTGGGCGACCACGGCCAGCTGCCGCCCATCTCCGGCACATTCAACCTGATGCAGGCCCCGCAGCTGATGCTGACGCAGATCCACCGGCAGGCGCGCGGCAACCCCATTATCACCGTCTCCGAGCACGCCCGCTCCACCGGGCTGGTGCCGCCCATGAAGTACGGCCCCGGCGTGGTGAAGTACCTCAAAGACGACTGTGACGCCCAGGAGCGCACCGGCGAGCTGCTGGAGAGCTGGAGCCCCGAGACGCTCATCCTGTGCGGCTACAACACCACGCGCAACCGCATCAACCAGTTCATCCGCGCGGCCCGCGGTTACGAAACCACCGCGCCCTCCGGCGGCGACAGGGTGATCTGCCTGCGCAATAACCACAAGAAGGCCATTTACAACGGCATGCTGGGCACGCTGACCAGCCTGACGCCTGCGCAGAAGGACTGGTACCAGGCCGAGATACAGCTTGACGACAGGGAGCGGCCCTACGACGGGCTTATCTACGCGCCGCAGTTCGGCGCGAAGACCGGCGTGAACTTTACGGCCGACCGCAAACTCTCCATGATCGGCGACCTGTTCGACTTCGGCTATGCGCTGACGGTGCACAAGGCGCAGGGCAGCCAGGCCAAGCGCGTCGTCATGTTCGAGGAGCGCTTCCCCAAAATGGACGACGAGATGTGGCGCCGCTGGCTCTACACCGGCGTGACCCGCGCGGAAGAGGAACTGTATCTTTTCGGCTGAGAGGCCAGCATGAACGAAGAATTCCGGATCATCTCCTTCGACCCGCTAACCGCGGACGACGCGCTCTGGGAGAAATACTTTGACCAGACAGAGGCGTATTACCGGGAGTCCAACCCGGGCGAGCCGATGCTGCCGCGCGCGAAAAAGAAAGAGCACTCCCTGGCGGCCGCGGCTAACCCCTACGGCAAAACCTATGATTTCCTGGTTCTCGGCCCCGACGGGCGCGCAGCAGCCTCCGCCTATATCCTGGCTGAGAAGCCGAAGTCCCCTACCTACGAGCAGAACAAGCATATCGGCAATCTGCACGGCCTTTCGGTGCTGCCCGCCTGCCGCCGCCGCGGCCTGGGCACGGCCCTGCTGCGGCACGTGCTGCGCGAGATGGCGCTGAAAGAGCCGCAGTTCACGGAATTGATGGTCCCGTCGGCCATGGAAAGCGGCCACCGCTTCCTGGCGAAGCTGGGCGCGGCGCTGGCCCTGGAGCACGGCGAGAACCGGCTGTATCTCAAAGACGCAGACTGGGCCATGATAGAGCGCTGGGACGCCGAGGGAGTGCGGCGCAATCCCGGCACCGCCGTGCTCTCAGTGAGCGAGATCCCCGAGGCGGACATCCGCGATTACGCCCAGGCCTTTACCGAAACCATCAACCAGCAGCCCCTGGGCGCCCTGAATATGCGCATGGAGATAACTCCGGAGCAGATCCGCTACGGCGAGGCCAAGTGCCGGGAGCAGGGCCTGCTGGAGACCACCGTCTACACCCGAGAGGCCGACGGCCGGATAAGCGGCCTTACCGGAACCGTTTACATGCCGGACCTGCCGCACGTCGTGCGGCAGCTGCTGACAGGCGTGCGCAAAGAGTACCGCAGCCGCGGCCTTGGCAAGCTGCTGAAAGCCCGCATGCTGCTGCATATCAGGCGGGAATACCCCGGCGTGAAATTCGTGGCCACCGGCAACGCCGACAGCAACGCCCCGATGATGGCCATCAATAACGCGCTGGGCTTCAAGAAGCACCGCCCGGTGCTGCTCTACACTTTGAAGATAACCCCGGAGCTGCTGAAGTGAAAAGCCTGGTCTGCAAGATCTGCACCATCAAGCTGGTCGAGGCCGCCTATGCCCGCGCCTGGTGGTTCCGGCTGCTGCGCGAGCCGCTGCGCGCCGGCATGCTGCTGCTCGGGCGCATCTACGAGGCGGACCTGGACGCCTACGGCGTAGGCAGCCCGTCGTGCCGCGCCTGCCCGCGGCTGACCAAGCTGGAGCTGAAAGAGAAATCCGCCCTGTTCAGGTTCCTCAACGGCATCGTCAACCCGTACTTCGACCGGCTGATAGAGCGCCTGCTGGAGGAGCGGGAACTGCAGGAAGCCCGCGACTTCGCCGAGCGCGCCGTGCTCAGCGAAGTGAAAGGTAAAAACTATGAAAAGCGCGCTTAAAATTACGGCCTACGCGGCGCTGTTCGCCGCCGGGGCGCTGGCCGCGGCCTATTACACCCTGCCGGTGAACCGCATCAACATGCGCTCGCGCCTGGTGATGCTGGGCGACTTTAACGGAGACAACAAATGGGACCAGGCCGACGCCGCGCTGCTCGGCGCCATAGCCGCCGATCCCTTCTCCCTGCCGGCCGATACCGTCTTCAGGGCGGATGTGAACCACAACGGCCTGCTGGACGAGGAGGACCTGTATTTCCTGGGGGAGCTGTATAAAACGGGGGACCCCTACAAGACCCGCGACTATTTTACCGGCAAAAAACGCGCCTTCCCCTACCCGCGCGACTTTTTCCGCTACGTGCCCGAGACGGAATACATACAGCGCCCGGTGCTGGCCATAGAGCACCCGGCCGAGGCCGCCTCGCCGTTGCGCTTCCTGGGCCGGTTAAGGGTGGAGAAAGCTTTTGGTTATCGCGAAGAGTTGCTGCGCGAGATCTACAGCGAGGGGATAAGGTTCTCGCTGGCCTACGCCAGACGCCTGCCAGGCCTGCTGCCCAAGGAAAAGGAATATTCCGCCGTAAAGATAGCCCGCTGCGCCGCCCTGTGGAAGAACGGCAGCGAGTACGAGCTGTTGCTCGAGCTGATGGGCCTCATTGAGGACGCCGAGACGCTTACCGTTCGCGACCAGCCGGAATTCGTGGCGCAGAGCCTTTATTTCCGCGACCACCTGCGTGAAGTTCTGGAGTCCAAACTCTACAAGGACTATTCGGTCGGCAAGGCGCCTGCCGGTGAAGTGTTCAAGGCCATAGAGGCGCATCTGCTGGCCGACATGGGCATAAAGGCCGACCTGGCCAACATAGCCCCGCCGCGTGATTACAAGGCGCTTAAGAATTACCTCGACAGGGCGCGCTGGCAATTCTACAAGAGCTCTGCCTCGCGCCATAATTTCAGGCGGCTGCTCTTGTTCGCGCAGTACGACAGGCGCTACCTCCGCGCGGCGGCCCGCACAACGCGCAAAATGGAAGACGCGCCGCTGGAGAACCACAACCTGCCCATGGTACTGCTCTTCCGGAGGGCGCTGGAGATAAAGGGCGGCGACAAGCGCGCCGCCGTGGGCCTGATAGACGAGGCCGTGCGCGTGCCCTTCGCCTGGGTGAAGGTGATCCCGCGCGAAAAGCTGCCGGCCTCCGTGGCGCTGGAGAACTTCCTGCTGCCCGGCAACAAAGAGGACGGCTCCGACAAGAGCCGGCACTGGAACGTGTTCGGCGGCATCAGTTTGTACAAATCCCCCGAAGAGTCGCTGCGGCTGGCCTTGGCGCGCGAGGTGAAGGATTTCCGCGACAACCCGTCGCCGCACGCCATGACCGAGTTCATCCGCGACACCATGGCCAACCTCAACGGCATCTACTACGTGGTCAGCATAAAACCGGACCTGTTGGCGAAAAAGTAGGGAGCATGGAATATCTCGCAGTTCCTTTCGCCGCGCTGATAGCCTCCGTGCTCAGCTTCTACTCCGGTTTCGGCCTGGGCACGCTGCTGATGCCGGTGCTGGCGCTGTTCTTCCCGCTGCCTGCGGCCATCGCCTCCACGGCGGTGGTGCACGGCTGCAATAACCTTTTCAAGATCCTGCTCGTCGGGCTGAAGGCCGACAGGGACCTGGTGCTGCGCTTCGGCCTGCCGGCCATAGCGGCGGCCTTCGCCGGGGCCTGGGCGCTGCACTTGTTCGCGGCGGCGTCGGGAAGCGTGTCCTTCGATTATGAATTAATGGGTCGCGCGGCCAGAGTGACGCCGCTGAAGGCGCTGCTGGCCCTGCTGATGCTGGGATTTGCCGCCTTCGACCTGGTCCCGGGGCTCAAGGGCCTTAAGTTCGACCGTAAGTACCTGCCGCTGGGCGGGCTGCTGTCGGGCTTTTTCGGCGGGCTCTCCGGTCACCAGGGCGCGCTGCGCTCGGCCTTCCTGGTGAAGACCGGCGTTACGCCGGAGGCCTTCGTGGCCACCAACGCGGTGATCGGCTTCATGGTGGATTTCGCCCGCTCGCTGATCTACGCTTACACTATCTTCATCCTCGGCGACGCGCGCGGCCCCGGCGCCCTGCCGGCCGGAGTGATAGCCGCGGCCACCGGCGCCTCAGTGCTGGGCGTGGTCATCGGCCTTAAATTCCTGCACAAGGCCACTATCGGCTCCGTGCAGACCCTCACCGCCGTCATGCTGGCGGCCATAGCCGTCTTCCTCGGTGCAGGCCTGATCTAATTGGCTTTTACCGGACTTTATTCCGGCTTGAGTTCCAGCAGCAGTATCTGCGGGCTGCAGAAAGTCCGTACGCGGGGGGCGATCTGTCCCTCCAGGCCCAGGCCGCGCGAGACTATCACATAGAGGCCGTCCGACTTGTGTATGCCGCCGGCGGCGATACCGCGGCTGACGCCGCTGAGGGTTACGACGGGCCCGAACCAGGGCAGGCATACCTGGCCTCCGTGGGTATGGCCGGAGAAAAGCGCCGTCACAGGCAGGCCGGCGGCCGTGCGCATGGCGTCGGGCACGTGGCTCAGCAGCAGCGTGGCGTCCGTGCTGCCCAGCCCGGCAAGAAGCTTCTGCAGAAGGCGCCTGTCGCCGTAGTCCCCCAGGCCGAGGCCGACTATCCCTAACGTACCGGCCCGCGTCTTTATCTTCCTGTAGTCCCCGTCCAGGACCACGAAGCCGGTGCTCTTGAAAAACTCTTTAAGCTGCAGGCCGCCGTCCACGTTGCCGCCCACGAAGAAGGAGCCCTGCCGGCTTTTGAAGCCTTGCAGGTAAGCCTGTATTTCAGGCACCAGCGAGGGATGGTTGAGCACGTCGCCGGTGAAGAAAATGAACTCCGGCTCATAGCCGTTCACCTGCCGCAGTACTTCCGCGTGCATCGCGCCCGTTCCGTCGGTCTGCAGGTCGGAGATATGAGCCAGTTTAACCGGTTCCTTCAGACCACCAACGGTGATAGTGGCGCGCCGGACTTCCAGATTATTCGGCTCGTAGATCTCGCCGTAGAACTTGCAGGCCAGCAGCAGCAGGGCGGGGAGCAGCAGCAGCGCTTTCCTGTCCCTGGCCGCAAAGAAAGCGAGCAGCAGCGGTATGGCCGCCGTGCAGAGCGTCCAGAACATGCGCGCGATCAGTGAGAACCCGATGATGCCGCCTATGTAGGCCCCGGCCATCACCCACAGCGCGACCGCCCCGAGCAGGGCCTGCCGGCAGACGGTCAGTCTGGTCTTGGCCGGCTGCAGCCGGCTGTTGAGGAAAGCCAGCATGAAGAAAGTGAAAGTGATGGCCAGGTCCAGCCCGAGGTTGACCGGCCCGAAAGCGTTCCAATAGAAGTTCATGGCTTAAATTCTACAAAGAAACGCCGGTCGGGGCAGGTGGTTTGCGTTCATAACTGATTTGTAGCATAATAGGCAAAAGCGCCGGGGCCCCGTTCTCCGGCTTGTCAGCAGGGAGGCAGCATGAACACAATTCCAGGAAACACCAAGTCACCTTCGCAGCGCATCGGCGTGAAACTGGCGGTGGTGATAGCGATCATGCTGGGCCTCATGGTCCCGCTGAACATGATAGATTCCACCCTGAAAGAGCGCCTCGGCAGGCGCAACGAGGCGGTTGCCGACATCACCTCTTCCTGGGGCAAAGAGCAGGCGCTGATAGGGCCGGTGCTGATAGTGCCGTACCGCTATTCGTACAAGACGCTGAAAGATACGGTCATCAAGGGCGTGGTCAGCAAAGTGGAGGTAGTGGAGACCGCCACCGCCGACGCCTGGTTCCTGCCCGAGCGCCTGAACGTGGACGGCAAGCTGCTGCCGGAAAAACTGCACCGGGGCATTTACGAGGCCGTGGTCTACAAGGGCGATATCACCTTCTCCGGCAAGTTCGCCGCCCCTGACCCGGCCTCGCTCAAGCTCGACGGCGGGCAGCTGCAGTGGGCGGACGCGCGCGTGGCGTTCGGCGTGACGGACCTGCGCGGGACCACCGACGCGCTGGAACTGCGCTTCGGCGGGGACGCTTACCGCATGACGCCGGGGACCAGCGTCGGCGAAATGCCAGACGGGGTTCACGCCCGCGTCGGCGCCAAGGCCAAGGCCGGCAACCTCTCTTTCTCCCTCAAGGTCGGGCTGAAGGGCAGCGGCGGCGTCAGCTTCGCCCCGCTGGGCGTGGAGAACGAGGTCAGGCTCTCCTCGCCTTGGCCGGACCCGAGCTTCAAGGGGCAGTTCCTCCCGACGGAGCGGACGATAAAACCGGAGGGCTTCGACGCGCTGTGGAAAGTGTCGTATTACGGGCGCCCCTATCCCCAGTACGGCGCGCAGGCGCTGCCGGTCGGCCAGCTCCAGGGCTCCATGTTCGGCGTCTCGTTCTATACCGCCGTGGATTCTTACCGGATGACTGAGCGCGCCATCAAGTACGGGGTGCTCTTCTTCACGCTGGTCTTCGCCGTGTTCTTCCTCTTCGAAACGCTGGCGTCGCTGCGCATACACCCGGTACAGTATACGCTTACCGGAGCGGCGCTGTGCCTGTTCTATCTCGGCCTGCTGTCGCTGGCGGAGTTCATCGGCTTCGGCTGGGCTTACCTGGGCGCGGCGCTGGCTTCCGCGGTGCTGGTGACGCTTTACACCAGTTCGGTGCTGGGCGGGGGCAAACGCTCGCTGCTGGTAGGCGCGGAACTGGCGGCTATCTACGGCTTCCTGTACGTCACGCTCAACCTGCAGGATTATTCCCTGCTGATAGGGACCGTAGGCTTGTTCGCCGTGCTGTCCCTGATAATGTACCTGACGCGCAACGTGGATTGGCAGCAGTATTGAAAACGGGGGGGGGGTAATATGAGAAAACTTATCGTGCTCAGCTTCCTGAGCCTGGACGGCGTCATGCAGGCGCCCGGCGGGCCGTCGGAAGACATGTCGGGCGGGTTTAAATACGGCGGGTGGACAGTTCCCTACTTCGACGAGTTCTGCGGCAAGATAATGGAAGAGCAGATGAGCCGGCCTTTCGAGCTGCTGCTAGGCCGGAAAACGTACGACATTTTCGCTTCTTACTGGCCGCAGCATGCGGCCGACTGGCCCGGCGTGAACAAGACGGCCAAATATGTCGCCTCCCGCTCGCCGCTGCGGCTTGACTGGGAAAACTCGGTTCTGCTGTCAGGGGACGCGGCTGCGGAAGTTAAAAAGCTGAAGCAGGCGGACGGGCCCGAGCTGCAGGTGCACGGCAGCGGCGATCTGGCCCAGACTCTTTTCAAACACGACCTGGTCGACGAGCTATGGCTCAAGCTCTTCCCGGTCACGCTCGGCGCCGGCAAACGCCTGTTCGGCGAAGGCACTATCCCCGCGGCTTTTAAAATGACCGGCAGCTCTGTTTCCCCGAAGGGCGTCATCTTCGCCAATTACGAACGCTCCGGAGAAATTACAACGGGCTCGTTCTGAGGGGACGCTGCTTCCTAACTCCGGGTCACCGTTCTGTAAAATATTGTTCCTGGTTAAGCAGGTAGCCGCGCCAGCCGGCGCTCGGTTCGGCCGCGGCCTTCTGCGCGTAGAATATCCTGGCCCTGGCATAGACCGCGGGGCGCAGCGCGGCTATGTCGGCCGGCAGCTGGCGGCCCAGCCGGCGGTGCGCCTCTTCCATTTCGCGGAAGAGGTAAGAGTGCCTCTCGAAGTCGCCTTTCTCGCCGGCCCGCAGGGCGGCCAGCGCGGCGGCGAGGGCCTTCTCGCCCAGCGCCGACAGTTCCACCAATTTCTCCGCGGGCAGCCCGTAGGACGCACCCTCCCCGGCCGGCGGCACCAGGCAGCGCAGGGCCCTCGGGTAGCTGCCCGCCGCCAGCGCGGCCCCGCCGCCGGAGACGGCCGTTCTCAGCCAGAGCCCGGGCCAGGCCCGCTCGAAAAGAGCGTCGACGGACCTGGTAAAAGCGAGGCGCTGCGGGTCGTCCCCGTCCACCGGCCCGTCCGCAGCGGCGATGGCGCCGCGGTAGATGTTTTCCAGATAATCCTTATACCCCTTCTTCCCCAGGCAGACCAGGAAGAGCTCTACCGCCGCGGAACTAGCGAAAGTGGTTTTCTTTTTATTGCCGTATACAGGTTCTACCGCGTGGCGCGCCAGGAGGGAAGGGTCCTTCTCCGTCTCTTCCAGGAAATACAGCGACGAGAGCAGGAAGGCCTCGTGTTCGCTCTCCACTTCCGGCATGGCTTCGGCCGGGTAGTTCTGCCCCTGCCTCACGTGCACCAGCTCGTGGACGTAAGCAAAGGCCATTTCCCTGGCGGCGGCTTTCTTGCGTTTCAGGTCCTTGCGCAGCTTGGGCCAGTCCACCTCTTCTTCCTGCCGCCCCTCGGCCCCGAAATAGCGCAGCATGCGGCTCTTGCTGATGTAGATGTCGCCGTTGTAATACAGGGCGTTCCACGCTTTTTTTACAACGCCGCGCAGCTGCTCCAGGTCCGAGAACAGCACGCGCGGCAGTTTGCCGGGCTTCGCCAGGCCGGCGGCCAGCGCGGCGCCTTCCTTGTTCCCAAGCACCGCCTCGCGGACCAGGTCTTCCATCTCCATCTCGAAGCGCAGCGACTGCATCAGGCTGCCGTCCGGAGCCAGGGCAGGTTCCGCCGCCAGCCGCGGCGTCAGGAACAGCGCGGCCAAGCAAGCAAGTATGGGCAGGATCCGCTCTTTCATGCTCCTGATTCTACAAAACATGGGGATAGGGGACGCTGATTCCTGATTCCTAATATTTCCGCCGACACGCCCTTGTCGGGCTGGCCTGCTATAATATCAGTAATGACTCCGGAAGAGATACTGAAGAAGCGCTGGGGCTACGACGCCTTCAAGCCGCTGCAGCGCGAGGCCATAGAGGCCGCGCTGGCTGGGCGCGACTCGCTGGTGGTGCTGCCCACCGGCGGCGGCAAGAGCCTTTGCTACCAGCTGCCCTGCGTGGCCGGGCCGGGGCTTGTGCTGGTGGTATCTCCGCTGATAGCGCTGATGGATGACCAGGTGGCCGCCGCGCGCGAAGCGGGGCTCGCCGCCGACGCGCTGCATTCAAATCTCAAGGCCGGGCCCAAGCGCGAGGCCTACGCCAACCTGAATTCCGATAAAACCGAACTGCTCTATGTCAGCCCCGAGCGCCTGCTAACCGGGGACCTCTACGAGGCCATAGCCCCGCGGCTCATCCTCGCCGCCGTGGACGAGGCGCACTGCGTGTCTCACTGGGGCCACGAGTTCCGCCCCGAGTACCGCAAGCTCACCGAGGCGCTGGACCATTTCCCCAAGGCCGCGCGCATGGCGCTCACCGCTACCGCCACACCCGCCGTGCGCCAGGACATACTGGAGCGGCTAGGCCTGCGCTCGCCGGCCATACTCGTCGGGCACCCTGACCGCCCAAATCTTTTCTACCGCGCCTTTCCGCGCCGGGACCAGTCCAGGCAGGTGCTCGAGGTCGTGCAGCGCCACCCCGGCGAGGGCGGCATTGTTTACGCACAGACCCGCAAGGACGTGGAGCGCATCGCCGCGAAGCTCAAAGAAGAGGGCGTCTCCTGCGCGCCGTACCACGCAGGGCTGGGCGCCACGGAGCGCCAGCAGGCCCAGCACGATTTCGTCAACGAGCGGCTCGACGTGATAGTGGCCACCATCGCCTTCGGCATGGGCATAGACCGCTCCAACGTGCGCTATGTCATCCACGCCAATACCCCGCGCTCGGTGGAACATTACCAGCAGGAAAGCGGCCGCGCCGGCCGCGACGGCGCGCCGGCCGAGTGCACGCTGCTGTTCTCGGCGTCAGACCTGGCCACGCACCGCTGGCTGGCCAAGAAAGATTTTACCCTGCCGCCCGAGCGCGTGCGCGCGCTGGAGAAGCAGCTGCGCGACATCGGCCGCTACGCCTCGGCCCCGGTGTGCCGGCACGGCCTGCTGGCCTCGCATTTCAGCGCGCCTTATCCGCCGGAAGGCCGGGAGCAGGAGGGCTGCGGCGCCTGCGACGTGTGCCTGGGCGAGACCAAGGGTCTGCCCGACGACGAGGCCCTGCTGACCGCCAAGAAGGTTTTAAGCGCCGCCTGGCGCGCCGAGGGCCGCTACGGCACCGGCTACGTGGTGAATTTGCTGCTGGGCCGCCCCAACGACCGCATGGAGCATAACGGCCACGACAAGCTGCAGGTGTTCGGCCTGCTCAAAGAGGCCGGCGAGCCCGCCGTGCGCTCGTGGATAGACCAGCTGATAGTGCAGGATTTCCTGGAAGTCACCGAGGACAGCGAATACCCGCTGCTGCGCATTACGGCCGAGGGCCGCGCCCTGTGCCAGAATAAGGGTTCGGTTAAGCTCGGCCTGCCCGCCCAGCCGGCAAAAGGCAAGAAGAAAGCCAAGGCACTTAAGACCGTTTCCGCGGACTTTACCACCGACGACGAGGCGCTGTTCGACCGGTTGCGCGCCCTGCGCCGCGCGCTGGCCGACAAGGCCGGCATACCGCCTTACGTCATCTGCCAGGACGCCACGCTGGTGGAGATAGCCGCAGCAAAGCCCGCTACGCCGGCGGCGCTGCTGGAGATAAAAGGCATGGGCGAGAAACGCGTGGAGAAGTACGGAGCCCTGCTGCTGGCCGTGGTGGCCGGCGGGAATCCGGAAGTGTAAGTCCGTCACGCCGCAAATTCCGGGGACACAATACTTAATTCGAAATTAAGTATTGTGTCCCCGGAATTATTTAAGGGGCGCGGTAGAGGCGGATGCCGGCGGCTATGGAGGCGGCCATCTTTTCCTGGCCGGCGGCGGCCTTGATGAACTCCGCGTCCTTCTTGTTGGTGAGCACTACCATTTCTATCGTCAGCGTGGGGATCTCCGAAAATATCGAAAAAGTAAGCGCGCCCTGGTTGGAGCCGACCGCGGTGCGCGAATCGCCGTACACGCCCTGCGCGGCCAGGGTGCCGGCCAGTTCTCCGCGCATGGCGTTGAACATCGCTGACGAGAAAGCGCGGCTGTCCGACTGCACCTGCGCCGAAGGCCCCCGGAAGCCGTTCTCGGGGTCGTTCTTGTAATCGTAAACGCCCTGCCGGTCGGGGTAATAAAGCGCGAAGCCAGTGCCGGGGGTGCTCTCGCAGTGCAGGTGCACCACCAGGGCGGCGCGAGCCGCGTTGCAGATGCGCGCGCGGTCCTTGTTCTCCACCGAGTGCAGTTCGGCGTTGCGGGTCATCACCACTTCGTAGCCGGCTTCTTTCAGCTGGCGCTCAAGGCGGACGCCCACCTGCCAGTTTATGCGGTTCTCGTTGGTGCCGTTGACCATGCTGGTGGCGGAGTTGAAGGTGTTGGGGTGGCCCGGGTCCACGCAGACCACGGTGCGGGCGCGCTCCGGCGCGGCGGGGGAGGGGACGGGTAAGGCGGCGGCGCCTGTGCCTGGCAGGTCGTCTATGGCCGCGGCGCCGGCCCCGGGCACAGTCCCCAGGGTTAAAGCCGCCAGCATTAGTATCGTCCTGAATATCATATTTCGCGCCTGTATTTACAGTTTATCAGCCGGAGAATTTATGTCAAGGGCCAAAAGCCGCACTCCGCTGCGGCAGCCGGCCTACAAATATCCCGCGAGAATAAGACATAATATACGGCATATGCGCAAAGCCCTGACGCTTTTAATCTCTTCGGGCCTGGCGGCGCTCCTGGCCGGAGGGGTGTGCGCGGCGCAGTTCCATGTGCCGCTGCATATGCCGCCGCACCCGGCCTTCCCGGGCGCGGAAAGCGGCAGGGGCTTCTGGCTGGAAGCCGGGAGCAGCCGGTTTAAGTCCGGCGGCATAGAGATCTCCGGGCCCGGCGGCTGCTTTGAACTGTCGGCGGTAGGAGAAAAAAAGCTGGGTGCCTCCGTGCGCGTCTGCGGTTTTTCCCTGTCCGGCAAGGTGGACCCTTTGCGCCTGGGCCGCAAGACCGGCGGCGGTTTCGCCAGTTCCACCGAGGCGTCCCTGCTGTGGGCGCCGCGGGGCCGGGACGGCTACCGGTTCTATGCAGGCGGGCTCCTGGGGCTGACCGTTCTCGATATACGCAGCCCGCTCAACTATACGCTTAGCGACGGCAGGCTGGTGGTGGAACCTGACACCGCCTACTCCATTTTCTTCGGGCTGCCGGTCGGGGCCGAGCTGCCTTTCGGCATCTCCCGGGGCTGGAGCGGGGCCCTTCAGGCCGACGTGGCCGTCTTCGGCGGCGGGGTGACCTTCTTCACCTACCTCGGCCTGCCGGGTTCTCCGCTTTATGGCTCCAGTTCCGGCATAGATCCGCAGTTAGCCGCAGGGGCCAGGCTTTCTTTCTACTATCGCCCGTGGCGGCTGTTCATCGAAGGGGCCGGCCGGGCCTATACAGGGGATGGCGCGAACGAGGCCTCGTCTTTCACCTCGCTGCTGGCCGGGATAAAATTCTAGGGGGCGCTATGAAACTGGCTATCGGATTAGGGCTGCACAAGGACCCGGCTAAAGCGGCCGAGGCCGCGGTGAGGCAGGCGCTGAAGACGGTGCCCAAGCCGGGGCTGGCGCTGGCTTTCTCTTCCATAGCTTTGGACCAGGCCAAGGTGCATAAGGCGCTGTGCCGCCACCTGGACCCCGCCATACTCACCGGCGGCTCCTGCTACGCCGAGATCAGCAACGCCGGCGTGTCGCGCGGCAGCGTGGTCGTCCTTCTGCTGTCCGACCCGGAGCTGAAAGCGCAGTTCAGCGTGGCGCAGACCTCGGAAGACTGCCGCAAGACCGGGCTTTCCCTCGCCGAAGGCGTGAACGCCCCGGCCGGCCGCGCGCTGTCGCTGGTGTTCGGCTCCATCTCCACCGGCTACGAGCAGCGCATGGTGGACGCCGTGGCCGAAAAACTTTCACCGGTGTTCGGCGGGCTCACCTGCGGCGACTACGACCTGGGCATGAGTCACCCGGACTTCTGGACCAATTTCCAGTACTGCGGCTGCGAGCTCACGCAGAAAGGCGCGCGGCTGGCGGCGCTGCAATTGCCGCCCGGCGTGAGCGCCGCCTTCGGCTATGGCCACGGCTGGCAGCCGGTGGGAGAGGAACTGACCATAACCCGGGCCGAGGGCCCGGCTGTCTACGAGCTCAACGGCGTGCCGGTCATAGAGTTTTACCGCCAGTTCCTCGGCCGCGACGCCAAGGAGAAGTTCTTCGAGCTGATGGTGCAGCGCTACGGCTTCTCCGTGGCCGCGCCCGGCGCCGGCAAGACCGTGATAAAGCTGCCGGTCTCCTGTGATTTCAAGAAAGGCTGCATCACCTATTTCCCTTCGGAGGACCTGCAGGGCAGGAAGGTGCGGCTGATACAGGCGAGCCGCACCAGCCTGATAGAAGGCGCTCGCGCCGCCGCGAAGGAATGCGCCGCGGGCCGGCCCGGCAGGAAGCCCGCGCTGGTGTTCATGGTGAGCTGCTGCTCGCGCTCGCACATCCTGCACAGCCGCGTCAACGACGAGCTGGAGGCTGTGCGGGGCGTGTTCGGCCGGGAAGTGCCGGTGTTCGGCCTCTATTCCGGCGGCGAGATAGTGCCGACCGGCGGCGCTAAGCGCAGCGTCTCCATCTACCATGTTACCACGGTGGCGCTGCTGGCGCTGTATTCCGATAAAAAGGCCGTCTCTTCCGTGCCGAAGGCCGCCCTGCCCGTCCCAGGCGCCGCTGCCGCGCAGGCCCTGCTGGCCCGCAGCGAGGAGATGCTGGATACCACCGAAAGTTTTCTCGCGAACCTCAGCCGCAAGTCCTACAAGGACGGCGCGCTGCTGCGGCGGCAGCATGAGCTGATACACGCCTACACGCCTCACGGCGTGTGGAAAGAGGTGGGCGCCGTGGCCTCGGCCGGCGGGGCCGAACTGAAGGATGCCGAGTTCAACGGCGTCTTCATGTTCATGGACGTAAAGGGCTTCACGACCTATTCTGAAAGCCACTCTTCCGCCGAGGTGGTGAGTGCGCTCAACGAGATCTTCTCGCCGGCCACCGACCTCATCTACGGCCACGGCGGCGACGTGGACAAGTTCATCGGCGACTGCATCTTCGCCTGCTTCTCCACGGCCGAGGGCGCGGCGCTGGCGGCGCGCGACATCCTGCTGCTGTTCCGCAGGCTTAACGCCGCAGGCAACCCTTTCACCGTGCGCATCGGCCTTAACGGCGGGCGCGCGGTGCGGGCCAACGTGGGCGCCCCGGGCCGGCGCGAGTACACCTTCATCGGCGACGCCGTGAACACGGCGCAGCGCCTGGAGAGCAACTGCGAGCCCGGCAAGGCCCTGCTGTCCGCCGGAGTTTACGAGTCGGCGGGGAGAGTTTTCAGCGCTGCGGAGGCGCTCACCGTCGCCATGAAAGGCAAGGCCAAACCCGCTGCGGCCTACCTCTGCGAACCTTAAGGAGACAACATGACCACTGCCAGAAAAAATTCCTCCGCCACGCTGCTGGGCCTGCTGGCTATCTGCCTGGGCATATTCCTGGCCATGGTCTGGCCCTACCTCTTCTCGCTGTTCATGGGGCTGCTGCTGGCCATACTCAGCCGCCCGCTTTACGACGCGCTGCTGAAGCGCCGCCTGGGCCCGCGCACGGCCGCCGGGCTTTCCATCGCCATCATACTGCTGGCCATCATAGCGCCGGTCACCGCCTTCGCCGTCACGGCCATAAAGCAGGCCATAGCGCTGGCCGCCTACCTGGCCGACGAGCGCGGCGCCGAGTTCATACGGCAGGCCGTGGCCGCCGTAACGGCCCTGAAGCCGGTGCAGTGGGTAATAGAGAACCCAGGGGACCTGCAGGCCAAGGGCCTGGAGTTCGCTCAGAGCGCCGGGACGGCGCTGAGCAAGGTGATACTGGTGCAGGCGGCCGCCCTGCCCGAGCTGGCCCTGAAGGTGATACTCTCCATGCTGGCCTGGTTCTTCCTGCTTTTCGAGGGCGAAGCCTTCATGGCCTGGCTGACCGGAAAATTGCCCATGGACGCCGCCCTGAAGGGACGGCTGGCCCACTCTTTCCGCGCCACCGCCGCCTCCACGGTCTGGGCCACCTCGGCCGCCGCGGCGGCGCAGGCGCTGGTGGTGATGCTGGGCTTCCTGGTGCTGGGCGTGCCGGGCGTCTTCCTGGCCGGCGGGGCCACCTTCATCTTCGCCTGGATCCCGATCCTGGGCAGCATGCCGGTCTGCGTGGCCGCGGGAATCTACCTTTACTTCCACGGCTCGCTCTTCAAGCTGGCGCTGATGGGTCTGGTCGCCGTGGTGGCCGGCCTGATGGACAATGTGGTGCGCCCCATAGTCATGAAAGGCCACGCAGACATGCACCCGCTGCTGGCCCTGGTCTCCATCTTCGCCGGCATCAACATGTTCGGCCTCCTGGGCGTCATCTTCGGCCCCATAGTGGCCGCCCTGCTGCTGGCCCTGCTGCAGTCCTGGCAGCCTCAGGCGGATTAGTATAGGTCCAAAGTCCTAGGCCCCCGTATACCTTTGGGCCCGTGCGGGGGCTTCTCAATCTCAATATAATAGTAGTAAGCCGTAAAACTTGCTGAAAGGCGGATCTAATGAAGAAAATAAACTTCCTGTCGCTGCTGCTGCTGACCACCTTCACCACCGGGGCCTTCGCCCTGGACCTCAATAAACCCCTTCCTAACTGGATAGACCAGTCGCGCGAAAAGGCCGACGGCCGCGCGCCCATCATGGCGCCTACCATGCGCGGCGTCACCCCTTCCGACTTCCGCATGCCGGCCGAGTACGAGCCCGTCAGCGCGGTGGCCATCGGCTGGGCCGCCTATACGCCCATGCTGACCGGCATCGCCAAGGCCGTTACCAGTCTCGCCAACGCGCAGCTCTGGGCCGTGGGCGGCCCTGTCTCCATCTCGGGCGTGCCCGCCGCCAAGTACACCAAGATCCCCGCCCCGCTCGATACCGTGTGGATGCGCGACTACGGCCCCTTCGGCGTGGCCGGCGGCCGCCCCGGTATAGTCGACTCCATCTACCGCCACTACCAGTACCGCCGCAACGACGACGCCGTTCCCGGCGTGCTCGGCAAGGCCAAGAACATCGGCGTGTACGGCATGCCTATAATCATGGACGGCGGTAACCTGATGGTGGACAGCCAGGGTACCCTGTTCATGACCAAGCGCACCTACCTCTGGAACTCCAACATGAGCGAGGACCAGGTGAACACGCACCTCAAGAATTACCTTAAGGTCAAGAAGATCGTCACCTTCGACTACGCCGGCTACCCCGGCGAGCCGGCCGACGGCACCGGCCACATCGACATGTACGTAAAGCTCCTGAACGACAACACCGTGCTGCTGGCGGTCACCGCCGATGAGCCCTTCAAGACCGCCTGCGACAAGGCCATGGCCTGGTTCAAGGCCAACAAGGCCCCCAACGGCCAGCCCTACAAGATCGTCACCGCGAAGGCCTGGGCCACCGACGCCTGGTACACCTACACCAACTCGCTGGTGGTCAATGACGTGGCCATCATCCCGTCCTACTCGGTTTCCACCGAGGAGGCCAACGCCAAGGCCGCCTATGAATCGGCCGGCTACACCGTGGTGCCGGTGCCCTCCGACGACAGCATAGTCGCCGGCGGCTCCATCCACTGCGTGACGCAGACCATCCCCGGCGCGCCCGGCAAAGCCGTCGATATGACGGACATCCCGGTGTTCCAGGACGTCTCCGTGACCGTCCCCATGGCCCCGCTGACCAACGGCGCCTCCACCTCGGTGGACCAGCTGCTGGGCTTCTAAGACTTAGCCTCGCAAAAGAGAACCGCCGGAAGCCCCGGCGGTTTTTCTTTTGCTGTGATGCCCGCGCCTCATGGGTGGAAGGGCGGCGAGCATGTCCCGCGAGCGAGTTGAACTGCGCAGCGAAGTCCGGCAGGGCCGCTGCGCTACTCGATACAGGCTCCGACGGGCTGGAGTTGCATGAACGCTCCGCTACCGCTATAATTAGCGGGACGCGAAACGGTCCGGGAGACGGCATGGCCAAGATACTTGTAATAGACGACGATGCGATAGTGAGGGACGCCCTCACTATTATCCTGGAACAACTGGGACACGAGGTGTTGTCCGCCGCTGACGGCAACAACGGGGTGGTCACGTTCAGGAGAAACAAGCCGGACCTGGTGATACTCGACAGGGACCTGCCGGGCCTGACCGGCTCCAAGGTGCTTGCAAAGATCAGGGAGGAATCCCGCTCCGCCGTAGTCCTTATTTTGAGCGGTTACGATGGGACTGACGCGATGAAGGCCTATCTTGAAAAAGGCGCCGCGGCCTTTCTCTCGAAGGGCGAGGGGCTTGCCCCTGTGCTCGAAGAGGTGGCGCGGTTCTTCCCGCATCCGGCCACGGCGGTACCCAGTCGCGCCGCTGCGAGCCCGGCCGCGGCCCCCCGTACACCGAAGGTGCTCATAGCTGACGACGAGGCGGAGATACGCGGTATGCTGCGCAAGTTCCTGGTCCCCAGGGACTATGACGTCTTAGAGGCGACCAATGGCAACGAGGCCCTGGCCCGCGCCGCGGCCGAAAATCCCGATCTGCTGCTGCTGGACATAGATATGCCGGGAAAGGACGGGCTAACGGTCCTGAAAGAACTTAAAGCCCGCAGGCCTGAGATCGACGCCATAATGGTAACCGGCAACGATGACGAGGAAGTGGCGCGTGAGTGCCTTAAGAACGGAGCCTTCGACTACATTCCAAAACCGATCTGTTTCCACACGCTTGAAATGGTCCTGAAAGTGTGGCGACTGACACGCGGCAGGGTCCAGAAACTGCCTTAGCCCCCGTCTTTGCCTGATCGCAGTGCTTCCCCGACCTTCTCAAGCAGCGCTTCCCTGGTGAACGGCTTGGGCAGGAAAAGGTTCTTCGGGTCCGAAAATATCTCCCTTGTCTCCGGTTTCTCAATGAACGCGGAAGTGAACAGTACTCTGGACGGCTTGCCGCCCGCCGTTAACTTTTCTGCCAGTGCTACTCCGGAGATGTCCGGCAGGAAAACGTCCAGCAGCAGCAGGTCGAAGCTGTCCAGGATGCGGGTCAGAGCCTCTTTGGCGTTGGCCGCGGCCGTCACCCTGTAGCCGGCCGCGGTCAGTATTCTGGCCGTCAGTTGCCTGAGGTCCTCGTCGTCCTCCACCAGCAGCACAGAAGCGGTCGCCGGCACAGTTCGCGGGCTAACCGCTTCCGCCTGCGGCCTCTCCTCCGGTGCGGCCGGAATGGCGGGCAGGAAGATGGTGAAAGAGGTCCCCTCGCCCGGCGCGCTCTTGACCCGGATCTGGCCGCCGCTTTTGGAGACTATGTCCTGCACAGTGGCCAGGCCGAGGCCGGTCCCCTTGCCCTCCTCCTTGGTGGTGAAAAAAGGCTCAAAAATGCGCGACAGCACCGCCGGGTCCATCCCGGTGCCGCTGTCCGTGACTTTCAGCAAGACATGATCGCCTGGCGGAAGTTCGCCGGCGACGGCCGATCTCGCCAGGCCGGTTTCCAGTACCAGGGTGCCGCCGGACGGCATGGCGTCGCGCGCGTTCAAGGCCAGGTTCAGCACTACCTGTTCCAGTTGGCTGGCGTCGGCCTTTATGGACGGCAGCCCCTCGTCCAGTCTGAAGAGGAGCGCGTTCTTCTTTCCCACCACGGTTTGCAGCAGCTTCTCCATCGCCGAGAGGACGCCGTTGAGTTCCAGGACCTTCGGCTGCATGACCTGCTTGCGGCTGAAGGCCAGCAGCTGGCGCACTAAGCTGGCCCCCTGTTCCGCTGCCCTCTTGATGCTGTAGACCTCTTCGCGCTTCCTGTCGCCCGGGGTGAGCTCCTCCAGAAGAAAAGAACAGTTGCCCAATATCAGCGTCAGCAGATTGTTGTAGTCATGTGCCACGCCGCTGGCCATGCGGCCCACCACCTCCAGTTTCTGCGCCTGTGCGGCCTTCGCCTCGCCGCGTTTGCGCTCCGTGATGTCCACGAAGTGCCCCAGCACGCATTCCTGGCCGTTCAGCGCTACCGGGACCAGGGTCATCAGCACCGGCACGACCGTGCCGTCCGCCTTGATGACCGTGCTCTCGCGGTTCTCGGACGCGCAGCCGGGGCTTTGCGGGCATTCGGCCTCGTCCCCGGCCAGGAACAAGCCGCGGGCCGGCGCGCCAATGATCTTTTCCTTGGGCGCTCCTATCAGATCCAGCGCATACCTGTTGGCGTCCATGACCTTGCCGGTCCTGCGCTCCATGACCACTACGCCTCCGTGTATGGTGTTGAGCACGGTCTTCATGAAGGACTGGCTGGACTTCAGGGTTTCGCTCATCCATTTCTGCATCTGCAGGCTCTTCCACTCCCGCAGCGCGCGTTCCACGTGATGCGGCATCGCGGCGATGGCCTCGCCGGATTTCACTATGTAGTCAAGCGCTCCGGACTTTATAGCCTCAACGGCGGACTGCTGATCCCCCTGGCCGGTCATTATCAGCACCGGGAAGGGATTGTCCCCCAGGGGCGCATGCAGTATCTGCGTACCTTTGCCGTCCGGCAGGTTGAGGTCCACAATGGCTATGTCCGGTTGCTGCCTTGCGACCTGTTCGCGGTACTCCTTCAGTGAGAACCCCTCCGAGAAGGTCACCTTGAGGTTCGGCTCATCGAAGGCCGCCTTTATGGCCTCGATTATCATAGGGTCATCGTCTATTAACAGTATTTTCATGGTCCTGGGCTCTTGCGCTGCCAAAATCTTCTGGGTAGATTCTAGTAAATTATCCGCCGCCGACTCCGGCATCGGAGCGGCCACGCGTAAATACGGGAACGAGCAGCGCAAAATGCATGGGTAAAGATTGAAACCACGCCGCGCCATTTTGCTACAATTCTGGCAGGACTCGCCAACGGGTCCGGTCACGGAGCATGGTATGGAAACACAAAAACTGAAGGTATTAGCTATAGACGACAACAGGGAGAACCTGGATGCGGTGAAACACGCGCTGAACCGCGCTTTTCCCGGATCTGTCGTTTTTACGGCCGACAGCGGCGCGCAGGGCCTGGCCCTTGCCCGCAGCGAGGACCCCGACGCAGTGCTGCTCGACCTGATCATGCCCGGCATGGATGGCCTGGAGGTATGCCGGCGGCTCAAGGCTGACGAACAGCTTAAGCATATCCCGGTCGTCTTCGTGGCCGCTGACCTGAGCGACAAGGAGACCCGCGTAAAGGCCGTAGAGGCCGGCGCGGACGGTTTCCTGCGCAAGCCTTTCGAACTGGAAGAACTGGTTTCACAGGTACGCACGATGGCAAAGATAAAGGCGCCCGGCGGCCAGGCCGCGCCGGAGTCCGAACGCCTGTATCGTCTTGATAAGGCCCTTTCACAGCCCGGGGACAAGAGCCGGCTGCTGGCCATCTGCTCCAGCTGCAAGCGGATACGCAACGATAAGAACGCCTGGGAAGACGTCGAGTCCTACATCAAGTCTAATACCAACATCACTTTCACCCACGGCTGCTGCCCGGACTGCGCCAAGCGGCTCTACCCCGAACTCATAAACGGGCATTAACCGGCCCGACGGCGGCCGCGAAGAATTGGGCTCCGCACGGGGTCCCAAAGGGGGGGGGTATGGGATTACCTGAGGTATGCGTTTTTGTGGGGGCCAGCCTGGACGGCTACATCGCCGACGGGAATAACGGCCTCGCCTGGCTGGACGGGGTCAACGCCTCCGGCGAGGATTACGGCTACGACGCTTTCCTGGCCTCCGTGGACGCGGTGCTGCTGGGCCGCAATACCTACGAACTCACCAGAAAATTCCCGGACTGGCCCTATAAGGACCGGAAGGTCTATGTGCTGACACACCGGCCGCTGGAGCCGGTAAAGCAGGAGCGCGCGGTCTCCGGAGAGCTGCGCCCGATACTCGAGGACCTCGCCGGCGAAGGCGCGCGCCGCGTCTACCTGGACGGCGGCCGCGCCATCCAGGCGGGGCTGAAAGCCGGGCTGGTAACGGGGCTCACGGTTTCGGTGGTGCCGGTGCTGCTCGGCGGCGGCGTGCCGCTCTTCGGAGCGTTTGGCCGCACGCTGGCGCTCAAGAACACCGCCGCCCGGCGCTTCAATTCCGGCCTGGTCCGCCTGGATTACGAGGTGAAGAGTAGCTGATCCGGTAGATCATCCCCAGCCTGTCGTCGGAGACCAGCAGCGAGCCGTCGGGCAGAACCTCCAGGTCCACCGGCCTGCCCCAGGCCGAGCCCTTCCTCAGCCAGCCTTCCGCGAACACCTCGTAGCCTGCCGCCCTGCCGTCTTTCAGCCTTACCAGCGTTATCCTGTAGCCTACCGGCGAGAGCCGGTTCCACGAGCCGTGCTCGGCGATGAAGATCTGGTCTTTGTATTCAGCGGGGAACATGGCGCCGGTATAGAAGCGCATGCCCAGCGCGGCCACGTGCGCCCCGAGCTCCCGCTCGGGCGGAGCGTAGGCCGAAGGCGCGCGGTCGCCGGCGTACTCCGGGTCCGGCACGCGGCCGTGGAAATAGGGAAAGCCGAAGTGCAGCCCCGCGCGCGGGGCGCGGTTAAGCTCGTCGGAGGGCGAGTCGGGGCCCAGCCAGTCCCGGCCGTTGTCGGTGAACCACAGCTCACCGGTTTTAGGGTGCCAGTCGAAGCCCACCGTGTTCCTGACGCCGCGCGCGAAGAGCTCCGGCGCGCCGCCGGCGGGGGGGAGCCGCGTGATGGAGGCGTAGACGGGCTCCTCCGGGTCGCAGACATTGCAGGGCGCACCCACCGGCACGTACAGCAGGCCGTCGGGCCCGAACCGGATGAACTTCCAGCCGTGGCTGGCGTCGCCGGGGTAGGCCGCGCTCACCACGGCCGGCCTGGGCGGGCGCTTCAGGTCCCTCTCGATATTGTCGTAGCGCAGTATGCGGCTTCTTTCCGCCACGTAGAGCGCGCCGTCCCGGAACGCAACGCCGTTGGGCATGTCCAGCCCTGAGGCTATCACCACCGCCCGCTCGGCCTTCTTGTCCCCGTCTCGGTCGGCCAGGGCGTAGACCTTGCCTTTTGTCCTGGTGCCGACGTACAAGACTCCGGACGGGCTCAGGCACAGCGAACGCGCGCCTGGTACGTCGTCGGCAAAGACCTCTATCTTGAAGCCCGGCGGCACCCGGATGTCCGAAAGCCGCGCGGTCCCGGCGGAGCACGGCCCCGCGGCCAGCGCACAGATCAGCGCCGCTTTAAGCCAGCCGGGCATGAGCCGCCCTCACCGCGCGCCCGCCGCGGCCTCTGCCTCAATTGCGTCCAGCACCTCGCCGTTCATACCGCCCTCGAGCGCCTTCACGTAGGTCCGGGCTACGGCCTCCGCCGGCGTGCCGCCGGCCGGGTCCATCTTATACAGTTTCAGCGTCTCCGTCACCCAGCCGGGGCTCACGACGTTGAGGCGTATGCCGCGCGGCAGCTCCAGCGCCGCGGCGCGGCAGAACCCCTCCAGCCCGGCGTTGACCATGCTTATGGCCGCGGAGCCCTTCATCGGCCGGCGGCTCAGTATGCCGGCGGTGAGGATGATGACCCCGCGGTCGCTGATGTAGTCCAGGCCGGTCCGTACCAGGTTCACCTGCCCCATCAGCTTGTTGCCGCAGCTCAGCGCGAAGTCCTTGTCCGTCAGCTCGGTCAGCGGGTTGAAGGCCGCCAGGCCCGCCGCGCAGATCACCCCGTCCACCCGGCCGACGGTCCTGAACATGGCAGCCAGGGACTCTTTGCTGCCCAGGTCCACCTTGACCGGCGACTTGCCGGCGCTGGCCCGCACCACCTCGTGCCTGCCCTCGAGCGCGTTCGCCACGGCCCGCCCGATAGTGCCGGACGCGCCGATAACTATTATTTTCATGATCCCCCCCTTGTTCCGGCGGCGCCCCGCGGCACCGCCGCCCTTCACGCAATTTAACAACAAGCCCGCAGGCAAGTCAACCGGCCGGCCTTCAGCGCCGCCACGACGGGCGCACGTGTCGGCGGTCCGCGGCCGTTTTACGCAAAAAGATCAATTATTTGCGGAAACAAGAGCGCCGGCCCCGGGCCCGGGTTGGGTAATATCTTTATAAAGCAAGCGCGGAGGCCGCGCGGCGCTGTTATCGCTAAGGAACCATCATGCCAGCAACTATCTGGATCGGCAACATACATTTCGGGACCATCAGCGTCCCGGTGAAGCTGCATACCGCGGTCAGCCAGGACCGCGTCGAGTTCCACCTGCTGCACAAGACCGACAGGGTGCGGCTGCGCCAGCAGATGATCTGCGCCCTGGAGAAGACGCCTATCCCGGCGGAGGAACAGGTGAAGGGCTTCCGGCTGGAAGAACGGAAATACGTGCTGATAGCCCCGGCCGACCTGGAGCAGGCGGAGCCTGAGGGCGGCAGGGAGATAGCGGTGCATGAATTCGTGGCGGCCGGGGAGATAGACCCGGTCTACCGGGAACGCACCTACTTCCTGGAGCCCGGAGAGGCCCCCGCGGGCTACGCCGCGCTGGCCGCCGCGCTGTGGGAAATGAAAGCGGAGGGGATCTGCACCTGGGTGATGCGCAAGCGCGCCTATCTGGGCGCCCTCGCCTCCGGCGGCAAAACCCTGAGGCTGGGCGTGCTGCGCTACGCCGACGAAGTTATCCCCGCCGGGTCACTGGGCCTGGAGGATTTTTCCCTGTCCGAAAAAGAGCTGGAGATAGGCGCCCAGCTGATAGATCGCCTGAGCGTGCCTTTCCAGCCGGGCAAGTACGCCGACGAGCACCAGGGGAAACTGCGGCGCCTGCTGGAGCGGAAAGCGCGCGGCGAAAAGATCTCGCTGCTGCAGCCCCGGCAGCTCAGGCATACCGAGGGCGGCAAGCTGCTGGCGGCGCTGGAAGCCAGCCTTAAGGCGGCAAAATGAGAACGAAGAAAAAAGAAGGCACGGCGGAAGCCGGCAAGGCGGTGAGCCCGGAGAAGGCTGCGGCGACCGGGCTCTGGAGCGGCACGGTCAGCTTTAGTCTGGTGGCTATCCCGGTGCGGCTGGTGAAGGCCGTGGAGCCGGGGCGGGTCTCGTTCCACCTGCTCCACAACAAGGATTACTCGCCGGTCAAGCGGGCTATGTTCTGCCCGGGGGAGGGCGCCGCGGTACCGCCCGAAGAGATCGTGAGGGGCTACGAGCTGGAGCCGGGGAAGCACCTGATGGTGACGGACGAGGAACTGGAATCGGTAGCGCCGGAAAGAAGCCGCACTATCGAGATAGCCGAATTCATAGACCTCCGGGAAGTGGACCCGCTGTATTTCGACCATCCGTATTACCTGGTGCCGCTGAAAGGCGGAGAGAAATCCTACCGGCTGCTGGCGGAGGCGCTGCGGCGGACCAATAAGGCCGGGCTGGCCAAATTCGTGCTCGGCGAGCGGGAATACCTGGTGACGGTCAGGAGCAAGGACGGTGCGCTGGCGCTCAGCACGCTGCATTACAGCGCCGAGCTGCTTGCGGACGCGCAGTACGCGCCCGGCAAGGCCGCGGACGAGAAAGAAAAGAACGCCGTGAAAAAATGCGTAAAGGAAATGCTGGGCGGCTTCACGCCGGGGAAATATTCCGACGTGCGCCGGAAAAAGCTGCTGGCCCTGCTGAAGAAGAAGGCCGGCGGCGCCCAGGTGCAGGCGCCCGAACTGGAGGGTGAGCCCGCGGAAGGCGTGGCCGACCTTGTGGCGGCGCTGGAAGAGAGCATGAGCAGGATGAAAGGCGCGCGATGAGCGTCAACACCGTCAAGGTGGCCGGGCGGGAGCTGGCCCTGTCCAACCTGGAGAAAGACCTCTATCCGTCCTACGGCTTTACGAAAGCCCGCGTGCTGGAGTATTACGGCCGGATAGCGCCGGTACTGCTGCCCCACCTCAGGGACCGGGCCCTGACCCTCAAGCGCTATCCCGACGGGGCGGACGCGGAATATTTTTTCGAGAAGCGCTGTCCGGCGGGCCGCCCGGCCTGGCTGAAGACGGCGGAGATCCCCTACGGGAGCAAAAAAAAGCTGACCGCCTGCCTGGTAAACGACCTGCAGACGCTGCTGTGGGTGGAGAACCTCGCCTCTCTGGAACTGCACGTGCCGCTGGCCAGGGCCGCGACTCCCGGGAAGCCCGATTCCGTGGTCTTCGACCTGGATCCAGGCGATGGCGCCGGACTGCGGGACTGCGTCAAAGTGGCGCTGATGCTCAAAGGGCTGTTCGACGGCATGAAGCTTTTCAGCTGCGTTAAAACCTCCGGTAAAAAAGGCCTGCACGTATTCGTGCCGCTTAATACCGCGGCCGATTTCGGCAAGACCAAGGCTTTTTCTAAAGCCGTGGCCGGCGTATTGCAGAAGAGCTACCCCGCTCTGGTTACGGCGCAGATGGCCAAGGAGCTGCGCAAGGGCCGGGTGTTCATCAACTGGTCGCAGAACGACGCCGCCAAGACCATGGTCGCCGTCTATTCGCTGCGGGCGGGTCCCGTGCCGACGGTGTCTTTTCCTCTCGCGTGGAAAGAACTGCAGGGCCTCAACGGCCCGGCCGCCCCCGCTGAACTGCAGGTCACCCCCGCCGAAGCCGTAGCCAGGGCGCAGGGGGATCTCTTCCGGGATTTGCTGGTAAAAAAACAGGAGCTGCCTTACTTGTGAAATTACGGGCCTATAAAGAAAAACGGACGCCGGGCAGGACGCCGGAGCCCGGCCCCGCGCCGCGCCGCGGCCCGGCGGCGCCGCACCTGGTCTTCGTGGTGCATAAGCACGCGGCGCGCCGGCTGCATTACGATCTGCGGCTGGAACTGGGCGGCGTGCTGAAAAGCTTCGCGGTTCCCAAGGGCCCGTCGCTCGACCCCTCGGTGAGGCGGCTGGCCGTCCAGGTGGAGGACCACCCTTACGATTACAAGGATTTCGAAGGCGTCATACCCGAGGGGAATTACGGGGCGGGGGAAGTGATAGTCTGGGACCGCGGCTTCTACAGCGCTCCCGCGGCGAAGGACAAAAAGGACAGCGAGAAAGCCCTGCTGGCCGGCCTGGAGAAAGGCGACCTGAAGTTCGTGCTGGCGGGCAGCAAGCTCAAGGGCGAGTTCGCCCTGGTCAAAACGCGGCAGGACGAAAAGTCCTGGCTGCTGCTGAAGAAGAAAGACGGATTCGCCACCTCCGCCGACGTGCTGGGGAAGGACCGCTCGGTGGTTTCCGGCAGGACCGTGGAGGAACTCTCTGTAGGCGGGGGGCCGGCGCGGCCGGAGGCCGGCGGGGGGGCGGTGGACGAGGCGCTGCAGAAAGCCCCGTTAAGACCGATGCCACGCGGCGTGGAGCCGATGCTCGCCGGGGCAGCCAAAAAACCCTTCGACCATCCCGGCTGGGTGTTCGAGGTGAAATGGGACGGCTACCGCGCGGTAGCCGAGCTGGGGAAGAAGGGCGTCAGGCTGTACTCACGTAACAAGAAATCCCTCGCGGAGAGATTCCCGGCTGTGGCGGCCGCCCTTAAGGAGCTGGCCGCGGAGGCCGTGCTGGACGGCGAGATAGTGGCCGCGGACAAAGACGGGCGCCCCAGCTTCCAGCTGCTGCAGGACCACAGCGCCGGGCGCGGCTACCTGGTCTATTACGTTTTCGACATTCTATTCTACCGCGGCCGCGACCTTACCGGCCTGCCGCTGACGGAGCGCAAGGCGCTGCTGAAGGGCCTGCTGCCGGCCGCCGGGCATGTCAGGTATTCGGAGCACGTACCGAAAGACGGGGTAAATTTTTTCCGGGCCGCGAAGGCCAGGGGGCTCGAAGGGATAGTCGCCAAGCGGGCTGGGAGCCCTTACCGCGCCGGGGCCAGGAGCCCCGATTGGCTGAAGATCAAGAACCGCGTCACGCAGGACTGCGTCATAGCCGGGTTCACGCGGCCGCGCGGGGCAGGGCGCTGGTTCGGCAGCCTGGTGCTGGGCGCTTACAGGAACGGGGAGCTGGTCTACATCGGTCATTCCGGCGGAGGAACGGGCGGCGCAGACCCGGGGAGGCTGCACGCGCGCCTGCTGGCCCTGGCCCGCAAGAGCTGCCCGTTCGCGGCCAGGCCGCCCTTGGAGACCGGGGTAACCTGGGTGAAACCTGAGCTGGTCTGCGAGGTGGAGTACACGGAATGGACGGCTGACGGTCTGCTGCGGCAGCCGGCCATGCTGAGACTGCGCGAGGATAAGGCAGCGCGCGAAGCGGCGCTGGAGACCGCCGCCGCGGCGGCAACTGAAAACGGGAGGACTGAACCATGAAGATCTACGCCGGCACCAGCGGCTTCGGCTACAAGGAATGGAAGGGGAAATTCTATCCGGAAAAGATCTCTCCGGGCAAAATGCTGGAGTTCTACTCGGCCCGGCTGCCCGCCGTGGAGATAAACAACACTTTTTACCGCATGCCGCGCTGGGAGGTGGCGGAGGCCTGGGCCGCGGAGGTCCCGCCCGGCTTCCGCTTTACGGTCAAAGCGCCGCAGACGATCACGCACATCAAGCGGCTGCACGGCGTGGGGGAGGAAACCCGCTACCTGCTGGGCGCGCTGGGCGGGCTGGGCGCGCGGCTGGGCGCTGTCCTGTTCCAGTTTCCGGCCACTTTCAAATTCGACCTGCCGCTGCTCAAGGCCTTTCTCCGGCAGCTGCCGGCAAAAACTCCGTGCGCCTTCGATTTCAGGAGTCCGACCTGGCTGAACCAGGAGACCTTCGGCCTGCTGGGAGAAAAGGGGTTCTGCCTGGCCCAGGAGGACACCGACGAGAGCCCGCTGCGGGAGCTGATCTCCACCGCGCCCTGGGGCTACCTGAGGCTGCGCCGGGCGGACTACGCCCTTTCCGACCTGGAGGCTTGGTCGCGGAAGGTGGAGGAACAGGGCTGGGAGAAAGCTTTTGTCTTCTTCAAGCACGAGGACGACGCGGCGGCCGTGGGGCCGGCGCTCGCGGAGCGCTTCAACGGCCTGTTCCTGGCGGCCGCCGGCGCGCCAGCGTCCGTGTCGGCTGAGGCATCGTGGTACAAGAGCGTTCCGAAGAGAGAGGGGGGAATATGATCGAATTCGTCTATAGCACGCTGGCGTCGCTGGGCTACACCCATCCGCTGCACCCGGCCAGTACGCATCTGCCGATGGGGCTGGTGCTGGGGGCCTTCCTGTTCCAGCTGGCGTCCTTGAAGTGGGAAGACCTCGCGAAGACGGTCTACTACTGCCTGATCCTGGCGCTGGTGACCGCGCCGATAGCCGCCGTCTCCGGCCTGCTGGATTGGCAGCACCGCCTGCACGGCAAGCTGAACGGGCTCATAGCGGCCAAGCTGGGCCTGACCGCGCTGCTGATGGCGGTGCTCGGGTTCATCATCTACAAGTACCGCGCCGGGGCGCTGACCTGGCGCGCCATGACGGCCTGGTGCGCGCTGGCCGCTTTATTGGCCGCGGCGCTGGGGCTGATAGGCGGCGAGCTGGTCTACGGCTGAAGGCTCGGCAACGGGGGAAGTATGAGGAAGAACTACATCGCGCTGGCGGCCCTGCTGGCCGCGCTAGCCGTAGCCTGCGGCAAGAAGGCGGAGAAAGTCCTGGAGACGGGCAACGCCGCGGCCGGCGACAAGGGCTACACTTACGCCGTGACTGTGGAGAAGATGCAGTTCCACTGGCGGCTGGACGGCGGGCTGCTGCGCGTAAAACTGAAAGCTCCGGTGCAGGGGTGGCTGGCGGCCGGGTTCGACCCGGAGCGCGGCATGCTTGGCTCCAACATGATGGTGGGCTACCTGGAGGGCGGCCGCGCCGTGGTGACGGACCAGCACGGCACCGATCCCAAGCTGCATAGGAAAGACATCGACCTTGGCGGCACCGACGATCTGCGCGAGACCTGGGGCCGGCAGGACGCCGCCGGCACGGAGATAGGCTTTACCCTGCCGCTCGAGACCGGCGACAAGCTGGACAAACCGCTGCGCCCGGAGGCCGTGGTGCTGATGCTCGCCTACGGCACAACGAACGAGATGGCCAAGCAGCACGTGTTCTGGGGCAAGGCGCGGCTGAACCTGAGGACCGGCGCCTACGAGACTACGATGATCAGAAGGGAGGAATGATGCGCGCGGCGTGGTGCCTTGCCCTGGCGCTGGCCTGGCTCGCCACCGCCCGGCCGGCGGCCGCGCATTCCGACGGCGCTGTCCTGGGCGGCGTCGGCCTGGACGACAGGACCGGCCAGAAAGTCCCGCTCGACACGCCGTTCTCCGATGAGAAAGGCGTAAAGCGCCCGCTCTCGGCTTACCTCGACAGGCCGGCGCTGGTGCTGCCGGTCTACTATTCCTGCCGGCACATCTGCGCAGATATGCTGGACAACCTCGCCGGCGCGCGGGGCGCCATGGGGCTCAAGGCCGGCCGGGATTACCGCGTGCTGGCCTTCGGCATAGACGAGACCGAGGGTCCCGCCGACGCGCGCCAGGCGCGGGCGCTGCGCGAGGGCGGCCTGCCCGGCGGCCTGGGCGACGGCTGGACCTTCCTCACCGGCGACAAAGCCTCCATCCTGCGCTTCACCGGGGCCGCAGGCTACCGCTTCAGGCGCACCGCCCCGCACGAATTCTCCCACCCGAGCGCGCTCATAGTGCTTTCCGCCGACGGCACCGTGATACGCTACCTCTACGGCCCGCAGTTCCTGCCCTTCGACCTGGCCATGGCCGTCACCGAAGCCACCAAGGGTGCGCCCTCGGTGGCCATACGCAAGGCGCTGGCCTACTGTTTTGCCTTCGACCCGGAGAGCGGCAGCTACACTTTCAGGGCGGCGCGCGCGCTTACGCTGGGCGTCTTCGGGGCGATGGGCGCGGGGCTGTTCCTGCTGCTGCGGCGGGGCGCCGGGAGGAAGGCGTGAGCGACTCTTTCTACGAGGAGCCCTCCGCGCCGGGCCAGACCGGCTGGCGGGCCTGGCTGCTGACCACCGACCACAAGCGCATCGCGCTGCTCTACCTGTGGGTGGTGCTCTTCTGGTTCCTGGCCGGGGCGGCCTTCGGCCTGACGGCGCGCACCCAGCTCATGGCGCACGGGCAGCACCTGCTGACCGCCAAGGCCTACAACGCGGTTTTCACGCTGCACGGCGTCATCATGGTGTTCCTCTTCATCATCCCGGGCATCCCCGTCATCCTGGGCAATTTCCTGCTGCCGCTACAGATAGGCGCGCGCGACGTGTTCTTCCCGCGGCTCAACCTCCTCACCTGGTACCTTTACGTCGCCGGCGGCCTGCTCGCCATCGGCTCGCTCTTCGCCAAAGGCGCGCCGGATACCGGCTGGACCTTTTATGTCCCCTTCAGCCTCTCGACGCAGACCGGGGTGACGTTCACGGTCTTCGCGGTGTTCGTGCTGGGGCTGTCCTCCATGCTCACCGGGTTGAACTTCATCACCACGGTGCACCGCCTGCGCGCCCCGGGCATGGGCTGGCTGCAGCTGCCGCTGTTCACCTGGTCCGTCTACGCCACGGCGTGGGTGCAGCTCCTCGCCACGCCCATCATCGCCGTGACGCTGCTGCTCATCATCGTCGAGCGGGTCTTCGGCGTGGGGCTCTTCGACCCGGCGCGCGGCGGCGACCCGCTGATGTACCAGCACCTCTTCTGGATGTACTCACACCCGGCGGTTTACATCATGATCCTGCCGGGCATGGGCATCATCTCGGAGATCTTCCCCGTCTTCTCGCGCAAGTCCATCTTCGGCTACAAGGCCATAGTGGCCGCCACCATGGGCATAGCGATCATCGGCTCGCTGGTGTGGGCGCACCACATGTTCGTCAGCGGCATGAGCGACGTGGCCGTGCTGCTGTTCTCCTTCCTGACCTTCCTGGTGGCGGTGCCGAGCGCGGTGAAGGTCTTCAACTGGGTCTCGACCATGTACCGCGGCTCCATCGTGATGTCGCCGCCGCTGCTGCTGGCGCTGTGGTTCGTCTTCCTGTTCACCATCGGCGGGCTCTCCGGGCTGGTGCAGGGCGCGGCCGGGCCCAATGTGCATATCCACGACACCTACTGGGTGGTGGCGCATTTCCACTTCGTTATGTTCGGCGGCACCGGGTTCGCCTTCCTGGCCGGGCTGCACTTCTGGTGGCCCAAGCTCTTCGGCCGGATGTACGATTTTAAAAAAGCCTATCTCGGGTCGGCGCTGCTGGCGGCGGGCTTCCTGCTGCACTACTTCCCGCAGTTCATCCTCGGGCTGCAGGGCATGCCGCGCCGTTACTACACCTACCTGCCGGAGCTGCGGCCGCTCAACTTCGCGGCTGGGATAGGCGCTTATATCATGGTGGCGGGACTGCTGCTGCTGGTGGCCAACCTGCTGCTGAGCCTGCGGCGCCGGCGCGACGCGCCCGGCAACCCCTGGGACGCCACCACGCTAGAATGGCAGACCTCGTCGCCGCCGCCGCGGGAGAATTTCCTGGCCGAGCCGCGGCCGCCGGCCTATCCCTACGATTTCAGGCGGGGCGGCTAGCATGGAGCGTACCGACGCCGCCGGCGTGCGCCTGGGGATGTGGCTGTTCCTCTACACGGAGATCATGCTTTTCGGAGGGCTCTTCGTGCTGTACTCGGTGTACCGGCACCGCTACCAGGCGGCCTTCGCGGCCGGCGGCCTGGAGCTGGAGCTGCCGCTGGGGGCGCTCAACACCTGCGTGCTGCTGGCGAGCAGCTTCGCCGTGGCCGCCGCCGTGGAGAGCGTGCGCCGGGGCCTGAAGAAGGCCGCGCTGGCCTTCCTGGGCTCGGCGGCGCTGCTGGGGGCGGTCTTCCTGCTGGTCAAGTACGGCGAGTGGTCGCGCAAGTTCGCGCTCGGGCTTTACCCGGGCGGCGCGCGGCTGAGCGCCGAGCCCGGCGGCTTCAAGGCTTTCTTCGGGCTCTACTACGCGCTCACCGGGCTGCACGCGCTGCATGTCAGTATCGGCTGCCTGGCGCTGGGCGTCTGCTGGGCGCTGGTCTGGAAGGGCGCGGTGCACGGCGGGCGGCTGAACGTGCTGGAGAACTCGGGCCTGTACTGGCATTTGGTGGACATAGTGTGGATCTTCCTGTTCCCGCTGTTCTACCTGGTGGCGTGACTATGAACGAAAAAGAGGAAAGCCCCGGGCAGTCTTACGGCGGGCTGCTGGCCGTGCTGGGCGCCCTGCTGGCGCTGACGGCCGTCTCGGTGGCGGCCGCGCGGCTCTACACCGGGCCGCTGCGCGCGGGGGTAGCGCTGGGGATAGCCGGCTTAAAGAGCGCGCTTGTGCTGGTGTTCTTTATGCGCCTGCGCGAGGCGGGGCCGGCCGTGGCGGGGGGCTTCCTCGCGACGGTGCTGACGCTCGCGGTCTTCATGGCGCTGACTTTCAGCGACGTGCTCTACAGGTGAACATGGAAAACGTAATCAGGCAGGTAGACGCGGCCTTCATCT
Organism: Elusimicrobia bacterium GWC2_64_44; assembly: GCA_001799845.1. Lineage (GTDB taxonomy): Bacteria > Elusimicrobiota > Elusimicrobia > Elusimicrobiales > UBA9959 > UBA9959. Next base: position 83,465 of record MGUG01000032.1, read on the forward strand.
ACATAATCGCCTTCAGCATGGCGCTGCTGCTCGCGGTGACGGCGGCCATGGTCTATTTCCTGTTCCGCTACCGCCGCGACAGGAATCCCGAGGCGGCCGACATCCGCGGCAACGCCCTGCTGGAGCTGGCCTGGACGCTGATACCTACTTTCATTGCCCTTTCCATGTTCTACTTCGGCTGGCAGTCCTACCTGGGCCTGAGGGAAGTGCCGCGCGGCGCGCTGGAGGTGGAAGCGATCGCCATGAAGTTCTCCTGGGTCTTCAAATATCCCAACGGCAAGCGCTCCGAAAAACTGATGGTGGTGCCGCAGGGGCGCCCGGTGAAGGTCAACCTCTCTTCCCTCGACGTGATCCACAGCTTCTACGTGCCCGCCTACCGCGTCAAGATGGACGCCCTGAAAGGCCTGAAGACCTACGCCTGGTTCCTGCCGGCCAGGACCGGCACGCACAAGATCCTCTGCGCCGAGTACTGCGGCTCCGGCCACGCCGACATGATGGCCGACCTGCGCGTGGTTACACCCGAAGAGTACGAGGCCTGGGTGGGCGCTAAATGACCGGCGCCGCCCCGGCCGCCCCGCTGAAGCCGGCACTGCTGGACCTGGCCGGCCTCGCCAAGCCGCCCATTTCTTTCCTCGCCGGCTCCGCCGCCGCGCTGGGCTGCGCCGCCTGTCTGCCAGGCCGGGCCTCGGCGGCGCTGGGGGCCGGCTTCGGGGTGTTCCTGCTTTCGGCCGGGGCCTGCACGCTCAATAACTGGCAGGACCGGGACATAGACGGCGCGGAGACGCGCACCCGGGGCAGGCCGCTGCCTTCGGGCCGGCTGCGGCCGGGGGCCGCGCTGGCGCAGGCCGCGCTGCTGCTGGCGGCGGGGTTGGCGTGCCTGGCGCTTGTTGCCGGCTCTTACGCCGCGCCGCTCGCCGGGGCGCTGGCGGTGCTGCTCTACAACGCGGCCTATACGCCGCTAAAAAGGAGGACGCTGCTCGCCCTGGCGCCGGGCCTGCTCTGCGGCGCGTTGCCGCCGCTGGTCGGCTGGCTGGCAGCGGGCGGGACGGCGCGGCCGGGGCTCATTTACCTGATGATCCTCTTCGGCGCGTGGCAGCTGCCGCATCTCTGGCTGATACTCCTTTCCGGCGCCGGCGTGGAGCGCCGCCTCGTGCCCTCTTTTCTCGACAGGTTCGCGCCGGAGCAGCTGCGCCGGATGACCGCGGCCTGGGTAGCGGCCTTCGCCTTCCTCACCCTTTTCCTGCGCGTCTTCGGCTTTGTCGGCGGCGCGGCCGTGCTGCCGCTGGCCGCCAACGCCCTGCTGCTGCCGCTGGTCTTCCTGCGCTTCCTGGGCGGCGGCTGGACCCCGGCTAAGGGCCGCGGCCTCTCCCTCTACCTCACCCTCTCCATGCTGGGCGTCACCCTGCTGGCCGCCGCCGCCACCCTGCGCGGCTAGATAGTATTCTTAAAAGAGAAAACCGCCGGGCGGGGCCGGCGGTTTTACTTTTGGCGGGCTGGCTTTAGCGGGCCAGCAGTTTTTCTTTGAGGACTGTCAGCAGCTGGGCTAGCTTTTTGACGCTGGAGGGGATCACCAGCACGGTGTTGTCGCCGGCCACGGTGCCGAGCACGCCGGGCAGGCGCTGGGAGTCTATGAATTCAGCCACGGTGCCGGCCGCGCCGGGCAGGGTGCGGATGAGGACTAAAGTTTCGTTCGCGGCTATATCGGTAACGCTCGCGCCCAGCAGGGTTCGCAGCGGGGGGACGGTGCCCGGCGCCGTCAGGGCGTAGCGGCCGCCGTCGGGGCCCTGCACCCAGGCGGCGCCGAGGTCCTTAAGGTCGCGCGACAGCGTGGCCTGCGTCACCTTGCAGCCTTCCCGCGCAAGTTCCAGGCGCAGGTCTTCCTGGCTGCCGACCGCGCCCGAGGCTATGATCTTGCGTATGGCGTAAATGCGTTCCGTTTTTGTCATATTCGTCCCGTCCAACCCGCCTATTGCATAATTATACAACATTTTGTATAGTTATACAAGATTCGCGGGCGGCCCCGGCTATATATAAGGAGAGAACGGACATGAAAGAGAATAAGAAAGTGGTGCTGGCTTACAGCGGCGGGCTGGATACCTCGGTGATACTCAAGTGGCTCATCGAGCAGGGTTACGAGGTCATCTGCTACATCGCCGACGTCGGCCAGGCCGGGGATTTTCAGGCGGCCAAGCGCAAGGCGCTTAAGGTGGGCGCCAAGAAAGTTTACATCGAGGACCTTAAGAAGGAACTTGTCACCGATTATATCTTCCCTATCTTCAAGGCCAACGCCGTCTACGAGGGCCGCTACCTGCTGGGTACCGCCGCCGCGCGGCCGCTGATAGCCAAGCGCCACATAGAGATAGCCGCCAAAGAGGGCGCCGCTTTCGTCTCGCACGGCGCCACCGGCAAGGGCAACGACCAGGTGCGCTTCGAGCTGGGCTACTACGCCCTGAACCCCGCCATCAAAGTGCTGGCCCCGTGGAAAATGCAGTCCTTCCTCAACCAGTTCAAAGGCCGCACGGACCTTATCAACTACGCCAAAGAGAAGGGCATAGAGATAAGCTCCACGATAAAGAAGCCCTACAGCGAGGACGACAACCTGCTGCATATCAGCCACGAGGCCGGCATCCTG
>MGUG01000032.1:86141-87247 GCA_001799845.1 Elusimicrobia bacterium GWC2_64_44
AGCATCCAGTTCAAGGACGGCGTCCCGGTGAACGTAAAGAACCTGGATACCGGCCGTTCCGAGAAGGACCCGCTGAAGCTCTTCATGCTCCTCAACGACCTGGGCAGCCGCAACGGCATAGGCCGGCTGGACATGGTGGAGAACCGCTTTGTGGGCATCAAGTCGCGCGGCGTGTACGAAACTCCCGGCGGCGCCATTCTGCTGGCCGCGCATAAAGACATTGAGGGTATAGCCATGGACCGCGAGGTGATGCGGCTGCGCGATATGCTGTCGCCCAAGTTCGCCGAGCTTATCTACAACGGCTTCTGGTTCAGCCCTGAAATGGATTTCCTGCGCGCCGCCCTGGACAAGAGCCAGGAGGCCATAGACGGCACCGTGACGCTGAAGCTCTACAAGGGCAACATCATCATCACCGGCCGCCACAGCCCCAGCTCGCTCTACGACAAGAACCTGTCGAGCATGGATATCGAGGGCGGTTTCAACCAGAAGGACTCTGAGGGCTTCATAAAGATACACGCCACCCGGCTTATGGCGCACAGCGCCATAATGAAAAGACGGAGCGCGAAATGAAACTCTGGGCCAAAGGCGGCGAGCTCAACAAGGACATAGAGTCCTTTACCGTCGGGGACGATTATATCTTCGACCGCCGGCTGGTGCGGCACGACTGCGCGGCCTCTCTGGCGCACGCGAAGGCACTGTGCAAGGCCGGCCTGCTGACGGCTAAGGAACTGGCGAACATTACCGCCGGGCTCAAGGCGATAATGGCTCTGGACGCCAGGGGAAAGTTCGTTATAAAGATGGAGGACGAGGATTGTCACACAGCCATAGAGAATTGGCTGACCGCGCGTTACGGCGAGGCCGGCAAGAAGGTGCACACTGGGCGATCGCGCAACGACCAGGTGCTCACGGCGCTGCGGCTTTACGAGCGCGAGGCCCTGACGGAGCTTAAGGCGCGCCTGGCCGCTTTCTCCGCCGCGGCTGCGGTGCTGGCCAAAAAGCAGGGCCGCCTCCCCATGCCCGGCTACACTCATACCCGCCGGGCCATGCCCACCACGGTAGGGATCTGGATAGGCTGCTTTGCCGCCGCTGCCGCCGACGACTCGCGG
>MGUG01000033.1 GCA_001799845.1 Elusimicrobia bacterium GWC2_64_44
TTCCTGAAGCCGGAAAAGTCCTATGTCCGCAAGATCAAGGAGATAGTGCTGGCGCTGCAGATAGAGCGCAACTTCTCCAAGCCGGAGATCCTCGCCCTCTACCTCAACCAGATCTTTTTCGGGCACGGCGTCTACGGCGTGCAGTCGGCCTCCAAATTCTACTTCGGCAAGGACGTCCCCGAGATGACGCTGGGCGAATGCGCGCTGCTGACCGGGCTGATCCCGTCCCCCGGCAACTACTCGCCTTTCATCAACCCCGAAACCGCCAGGCAGCGCCGCCGCCTGGTGCTGCAGCGGATGGTGGCCGAGCGCTTTATCACCGCCGAGGAGGCCAAAGCCGCCGAGGCGGAGCCTATTCCCGCGGAGAAATCCTCCGTGGCGGCGGCGCACGGGGCCTACTTCGTGGAGTATGTCCGCCAGCAGCTGGAGCCCAAGTACGGCTTCAACCAGTTGTGGAAGGGCGGCATGAAGATCTACACCACGCTGGACCTGGCCATGCAGATCCCGGCGGAAGAGATCATGGAGAAGAACCTGGCCAAGTACGACCAGGACGCCTGGAAGAAACAGGCCGCCGAGGAAGCCGTCAGGGAGAAGGTGGAGGGCGAGGAAGAGGTCGCCAAGGCCTCCGCCACGCTGCAGGGCGCTTTCCTCATCCTCGACACCAGGACCGGCCAGATCAAGGCCATGATCGGCGGCCGCAACTACCGCGAGAGCAAGTTCAACCGCGCCACGCAGTCAGCGCGGCAGGCCGGCTCCACCTTCAAACCCTTCGTCTGGATGTCGGCGCTGATGAACGGCTACACGCCGGCGAGCCTGGTGGAAGACACGCCGATGGCCTACTACTACGACGGCAAGGACTGGCGGCTGCTCGAGGGCGCCACCGACCAATACTCCATCGACCAGGCCATCCTGCCCTTCGTCGGCAACAAGGATTTCAAGATCTGGGTGCCCAATAACTTCGACGGCAAGTTCCAGGGCCGCATCACCCTGCGCAGGGGCCTGGAGCAGTCGCGCAACCTCTCGTCCATCTACCTCGTCACCCGCGTGGGCCCCACCCTGGTGGCCGACGTGGGCCACCGCGCCGGCATCAAGCGCAACCTGGAGGCCGTGCCGTCCATCGGCCTCGGCACCTCGATCGTCAGCACCATCGAGATCGCCAGCGCCTTCTCCACCTTCGCCAACGGCGGCATCCACGCAGCGCCCTTCGGCGTGCTGAAGGTGACAGACGCCGCCGGCCGCGTGCTCGAAGAGGCCGTGCCAGAAGAGACCGAGGCCTTCTCGCCGCAGCTCTCCTACGTGCTCGTCAACATGATGAAAGGCGTGGTGCAGCGCGGCACCGGCTCCTACGCCTCCAGGCTCAAACGCCCCATGGCCGGCAAGACCGGCACCAGCCAGGACTCCAAGGACATGTGGTTCATCGGCATGACCCCCGACCTCACCGCCGCCGCCTGGATGGGCTACGACGACTTCATGTCCCTGCCGATGAAAGACTGGACCGGCGGCGGCACCGTGGTGCCGTGGTGGACCGAGATCATGGAAGCCGTCCTGAAAGACCAGCCCGTGCGCGACTTCCCCGTGCCCGAAGGCGTGGTCTTTGTCACCGTCGACCAGGAGACCGGCAAGCTCGCCCTGCCCACCTGCAAGAAAAAGATCCTCGAAGCCTTCGTCAAAGGCACCGAGCCCAAAGAATTCTGCGACGCCGTCCATTAGAGGGGACGCTGATTCCTAATTCCTAATTGAGCGCCCGCGCCCCGGCTATCCGGGGCAGGGTCTTCTGCCTTTATCTATGGTAATTAGGAACCAGCTTCGCCTGACACGTAGCTTTATTTGCTTTTTTTGTGGGAATTTATAAATGTCTTGTAAACACGCATCGCGTCTGCAATAGCTCCGATATTGTATCCCTGATTTTGAAGTGAGGCATAGATTTCAGTTTCGGATTTGCCATATCGTAACTCATCATGGATTTGATTTAAGAGTTTTGACTCTTGTGAGGTCCTGCTTGCGGTGAGGTCTACGAACTCTTTGAATGTTGCTGCGGCGTCGGCTTCGCGCTTTGGCCTAGCAAGTGAATTAACAATAAGTAGGATAAATAAAGAAATCGCTACCAGAAGGAGGAACATTAAAGGGATTCCGATGTAGTCTGGGATCATTTTCGTCGCTTAACGGGGTGCCGTCATCGATATATGCGTGGAATCTTAGCGTTTGCGGAGGTGCGCCGCACGTGCAGCGCCACGGGCGTGCCGGGCCTGGCTTCGGGGATATGCGTGACGTCGAGTAAAGTGTGAACGATGCCGGTCCTCCCGGCGAAAGGGGCCTTCTTGCCGTTTATGACGCCCCAGTAGCGGAAGCCCGCCGTGATCTTTATCTTGCTCTCGGTCGGCTCCATAGTGAGCCCGTCCGAATAGCCTGCCGGGATGGTGGCCAGCCGCATGTCCTGCGGGGCCGTGAACTCGCTGGCGTAGCCGAGCGACTCCCCTTTCTTGACGGACCTTATAGAAATTATCCTCGCGTAGAACTGCCACGGCCGGCCCAGGCCAGGCAGCGGCGGCCCCTGGCGCTTCTTCCTGTACACATCCGTCGGGTAGATGCCGTAGAGCAGGTTGCCGATGCGGACCATGTCCAGCTGCCAGCGCGGGAAATCGCTGAGTATAGCGCTGCTGGCCGCGTGGGCCTTCAGCTCCGGCGCGAGCGCCCGCAGCCGCCCTGCCAGCGCGGCGAAGGCCTGCAGCTTTTCCTCCGCCTCTATCATGTTCTGCGCCGGGCGGTAGGCCAGATGCGCCGACAGCCAGCCGGGGCGGGCTTTCTTGCATTTCAGCGCGGCTCGCAGCAGCGCCTCGGCCTCTCCGGGAGCTGCGCCCCAGCGGCCGAGGCCCTGGTCGATGTCGAGGTGGTAGGCCACGGGCCGCTTGGCCGCGCGGTCCAGGGCTTTTATAAAGGGCAGGGAATCAGCGGTGGGAGTCAGGCCGGCTCTGATTATCAGTGGCGCCTCCTCCGGCAGGGAGGGGGCCAGCAGGTGGATGCGGGCCTTCGGCAGGGCCGCGCGCAGGGCCGCGCCCTCGTCGGCCGTCAGCACGCCCAGGCAGTCCGCGCCGCTGGCCAGCGCCGCGCACGCAACTTTTTCCGCGCCGTGGCCGTAGCCGTCGGCCTTCACCACGGCCATGAACTTTACGCCCGGCTCAAGCGCTTTTTTTATGGCGCGGGCGTTCCCGGCCAGCGTTTTAAGGTCTATTTCCACCCATTTCAGCATAGAGTAGCCCGACAACAAAATTATATCATTAAGCCGATGGGCGTCAGAGAGATCAAGGGAGCTCCCAACCTGAGCGCCAGGGCGTGGTACGCCCTGAAGGCTTACGAGGGCGCGCCGTGCAACCTGCTGGTAGGAGCTTCCGGAGAGGAGGCCCTGCCTTCGTGGCTGCATGCCCTTAACTCGCTCGCCTCGCTGCTGCCCGGGCTGCCGCCCTTCGAGGTCTGCCTGTGGAGCGGGGACCTGAGCGAGCGCGCCAAGGCCATGCGCGCCCTCTACTCGCCGGAGCCCGGCCGCAATTATATCCACGTGGCCTCCCCCGAGGCGCTCTCCGAAGCGCTGATGCCGGAGGCCGAGTACTCGGACCTGCGCTTCTCGTTCAAACAGTCCTACTCCTACGCCCGCTCCGCCGCGATAGACCTCTTCATTAAGGCCGGCTACGAGCGCGTCTCCTTCGTGGAGGAAAAGGGCGAGTTCGCCGCGCGCGGCTCGGTGCTGGACTTCTTCGCCCCGGGCTTCGACAAGCCGGTGCGCCTTTTCTTCTCCGATAATAAGCTCGAGAGCATCCGCTGGTTCGAGATAGACACGCAGCATACCTCCGGTTTCCTGACCGACGTGCAGGTGCCGCCCAATATTTTCGGCGGGCCCGGCAATCCGCTGCTGTCCTTCGCCGGGGCGGGCTGGAAGCTGTTTCTCGACTGCGCGCTCCCCGAAGGCGCGGGGCTCCCGGCCGCGGAGGCTTTCTCTTTCGCGGCTCCGCTGGCGGGGGAAGGCGCGGAGGATTTCGGCGCCGCCTCCAACCTGAACTTCAATTCCGACATCGCCCTGCTGGCCGGGGAACTGCGCCGCCTGAAAAAGGCCGGCCTGAACACCACGCTGTTCTGCATCAACCGCGGCGAGACCGAGCGGGTGGCCGAGTCGCTCTCCGACGCCGGGGTCGGCGGGCTGGTGCACATCGCCACCGGCTACATCGACGAGGGCTTCGTGCACGCCCCGTCGAAGACCGCGGCGATAACCTCGTCGGAGCTGTTCCGCCGCCGCTACCGCTTCGACCCGGCCTCGATCAAGCCCAAGAACAAGTTTTTCAAGTGGACCGACCTCAAGGTCGGCGACTTCATAGTGCACGAGGATTACGGCGTGGGCCGCTATCTCGGCATCAAGAAGGCCTATTTCCGCAACGCCGCGGGCGAGCAGATAGAGGATTCCGACTGCCTGTTCCTGGAATACGCCCGCGGCGACAAGTTACTGGTGCCGCTGCACGACTTCAGCCGCGTGCAGAAATACATCAGCTCCGAGGGCAAGGCCCCGCGCCTGTCCCACATGGACACCAAGACCTGGACCGAGATGAAGACCCGGGTCAAGGCCGAGGTGGAGGCGCTGGCGCTGGACATCCTCAAGCTCGAGGCCGAGCGCGCCGCGCTCAAGACCGCCGCGCTGCCGCACGGCGGCCACCTGGAGGAGGAGTTCGCGGCCTCTTTCCCTTTCGACGAGACGCCCGACCAGGCCCGCGCCATCGCCGAGGTCCTGGCCGACCTGGAGAAAGAACTGCCGATGAACCGCCTGGTGGCGGGCGACGTGGGCTTCGGCAAGACCGAGGTGGCCATGCGCGCGGCCATGCGCGCGGTGGCCAACGGCCGCCAGGCCGCGGTGCTGGTGCCCACCACTATCCTCGCCGACCAGCATTCCCGCAACTTCATCAAGCGCTTCGCCGGCTTCCCGGTCAACATCAAGGCTATTTCCCGCTTCGTGCCCAAGGCCGAGCAGAAGAAGATCCTGCAGGACCTCGCCCGCGGCAAGATAGACATCATCGTGGGCACGCACCGCCTGCTGCAGCCCGACGTGGCGTTCGCGGGCCTGGGCGTGATGATAGCCGACGAGGAGCACCGTTTCGGCGTGAAGGACAAGGACAAGATAAAGGCCGCGGCCAAGGGCGTGCACTGCCTGCTGATGAGCGCCACGCCTATCCCGCGCACGCTCTACCAGTCGCTCTCGTCGCTGAAGTCCATGTCCGTCATAGAGAGCGCACCCGTAGGGCGGCAGGCCATCTCCACCTTCGTGCGGCCCTTCGCCGAGAAGGGCGCCGCCGAGGCCATCACCTACGAGCTGGCCCGCGGCGGGCAGGTGTATTACGTGCACAACCGTGTGGAGACCATAGACAGCCGCCGCGCCTACCTGCAGCGCCTGATGCCGGAGCTGCGCGTGGCGGTCATCCACGGCCAGATGAAGGCCGAGGCGGTAGAGACGCACATGTGGGATTTCCTCAACCGCAAGTACGACGTGCTGATGGCCACCACCATCATCGAGTCCGGCCTGGACATCCCGACGGTGAACACGCTGATAGTGGAGAACGCGCACGAGATGGGCCTGGCGCAGCTCTACCAGCTGCGCGGGCGCATCGGGCGCGAGAAGCAGAAGGCCTACTGCTACCTGTATTTCCCGAGCTGGATGAAGAAAGGCGCCGAGAAACTGCGCAAAAAGGCCGCGCTTATATCCGAGGACGACGCCGAAAAGAAGGAGATCAGCGAGGACGCCGTGAAGCGCCTTTCGGCGCTGGAGGAGTTCACCGAGCTGGGCTCGGGCTTCCGCCTCGCCATGCGCGACCTGGAGATCCGCGGCGCGGGCGAGCTTCTCGGCGTGCGCCAGCACGGCTTCATCAGCTCTATCGGCCTCGAGATGTACATCAAGCTGCTCAACGGCGAGATAGACCGCATCAAGGGCCGCGCCGACGCGCGCGAGCTGCCCGAGCCCAAGATAGACATCCTGGTGCCGGCCTTCATTCCCGAGGATTATGTCGGCGACGACATGGAGCGCCTGAATTTCTACAAGAAGCTGCTCAACGCCAAGGAAACGGAACTTGCGGACGTGCTGAAGGGCTTTGAGGATATCTCCGGCCCGGCCCCGCAGCCCCTAAAGAACCTGATAGAGATAATCCGGCTGAAAAAAATCCTGGCCAAGCGGGCCGTGCGCTCGGTCACGCAGAAAGAGGGGGAGCTGGAGATCTTCTTCCTGCCCGGCGCCAAGGTTGAGGCCGGGGCCATAGCCGGCTGGCGCAAGGCCTTCGGCGCGCGGCTGTCCTTCCTGCCTTCCCGGGCGGGCGACGGCATACGCATCTCCGCGGTGGTGGACCCGCTGCCCGAGATAGCCGCGGCCGCCGCCGCGCTGCGGCCGGCCGGGAAAGATATATAATTCTCCGGGGGGGTGGATTATGCCGTGGAAAAGAACCGGTTCGGCGGGGGTTTCGTACAGGCAGATCGCGCTGATAGTCTGCGCGGCTGGCCACAGGAGTGGCGGCCTGTCTCGCGGCAGGGAAAGCCTGCGAGCTGTTCTCTGCTTTCGGGAGCGGGGCCTCCCGGTTCTTCTCTGTGCCGGCTGAAGACCTGGTGAAGCGCGCGCGCAGTTTACCGCGCTGACCGGGCAGGCTTGGTATAATATGCCTTCTTAAGATATGGATCAGGAAAGCCAGAAAACACGCAATGACGCCTGCGACTTCGCGGTGGATATAGGCCTGTATTCCAATATCTTCCTGGCCCTGCTCAAGACCATAGTCGGCATAGTGGGCCACAGCGCCGCGCTGCTCGCCGACGGCATCAATTCCACTTCGGATTTCATCTATTACGTGGCGGTGAAGATATTTGTCAAGCTGTCGCGCCTGCCGCCGGATGACGAACATCCCTACGGCCACAGCCAGCTGGAGACCATAGCGGCCCTGGTGGTCGGCGCCTTCATCATCACCACGGGCGTGGCCATTTTCTGGGAGTCGGTGGACCGCGGCTTCCACCTTTACAAGGAAGGGGCGGAGAAGTCCGGCGTTTCCATCTACGCCCTGTGGACCGCCCTGTTCACCATAGCGCTCAAGATAGGCCTGGCCATCAAGACGCGCGGCATCGGCGCCATGACGCGCAACCCGGTGGTGACGGCCCTGGCCAAGGACCACGTCAACGATATCATGGCTTCGGCCTCGGCGGCGGTCGGCATCACGCTGGCGCTGCTGGGCTACGGCTGGGTGGACCCGCTCGCGGGCGCGGTGGTCTCGCTCTTCATCCTGAAGACCGGCATAGGCATACTGAAGGAATCGGCCATGGAGCTGATGGACACCGTGCCCGGCAAGGAGCTCGACGAGGAGATCCGCGCGGCGCTGGCCGGTGTGGAGGGGGTAAAGGCCGTGGAGGAGGTGCACGCGCACCGCTTCGGGCCCCACTTCACCGTTAACATCAAGTTCTGCGTGGACGGCGACCTGCCGGTGAGCCGCGGCGACAAGATAGCCACCCTGGCCGAGAAAACCCTTTACGAGAAGTTCCACCACATCCGCAAAGTCTACACCCACTACCACCCCGACCGGCGCTAGTTGTCAGGGCTTGGCCGCACCCTCCGCGCGCTCATAAGCGTGCTCCGCGCGTGTGACCAAAGGACCCTGTCCTCCCCAATGAAAAACTGCTAAAATATAGTTGTAGCACTTGTTCTTTGAGAACCCTTTTGTTATCGTTGCAGTTCTCCTCTTAGGAGGGGTTCAGCGAAGCCGGAGCCGCAGGGCGACGGCGAAGCGACGATGAAACGGGGAACCTTAGGTTCCCCTTGTAGAGCACCCGGCCGACGAAGGCCGGGCGGCAGCCGCCCTGAGCGTAAGCGAAGGGTGCGACAAAGGGGGGTGAATAGGTTCGACGTTAACTTGTTCTGCAGGATCAGCAGGTCATGGTTGACCAGGCCATGTAAAACAGGGTCAAAAAAACAAAAGCCAACTC
>MGUG01000034.1 GCA_001799845.1 Elusimicrobia bacterium GWC2_64_44
CCTTCACCGCGTTGGCCAGCTTGTCCACGCCGGCCTTCAAGCGCATCCTGCCTTCTTCGGAATAAATTATCTGTTTAGCCATGTTCTTTGTCCTTCCTTATATAGTTACTTAACGATGCCGAGGACGTCTTCCTCGCGCATGATGAGGTATTCCTCATCGTTGATCTTGATCTCGGTGCCGGAGTATTTCCCGTAGAGCACGGTGTCGCCGGTCTTTATTTCCATGGGGATGAGCTTGCCGTCTTCGGTGGTTTTGCCTTTGCCCACGGCCACGACCAGGCCTTCCTGCGGCTTCTCTTTGGCGGTCTCGGGGATAATGATCCCGCTCTTCTTGATCTCCTTGGCTTCGGCGGCCTTTATGATGAGCCTGTCGCCGAGGGGCTGTATCTTTATCTTGGTTGCGGTGTCTGCCATGTTACTGCCTCCTGTTGTTTTCGGTTGATCTTGTCCCGCGGTAGGCGGGATTCAAATTTAGCACTTCAGCTTCTTTACTGCTAGTTTATCAAACCCCGGAAAGCATGTCAAGCACTCTTTGCCATAGACTGCTAAAAAAGAAAAACCGCCGGCTTCGGCGGTCTTTCTCCGGGGCGCTGGCCTCGCTTACTTGCGCAGGAAGAAGCGGAAGCGCGTGGCGCCCACTTCTATGGTGTCGTCGTCCTGCAGCGCCACCTTCTCCTTCAGGGGGTTGCCGTTGTACTTGGCGTAGTCTTCCTTGATGGGGTTGAGGTAGTAGCCCTCGGGGCGCATGGTGATGACCACGGCGAGCTCCGGCCCTCCGCCGAACAGCCCCCCCGCCTTGTACGGGATGGCGGCCTGGGCGGATTTGCCGATGTAGGTGGACAGGCCCGTCAGCTCGAATTCCTTGCGGGCGTCGCCGGGGTTCTCCAGCACTTCCAGCGCGCCCTGGGGCGTTTTCTGGCGCTGCTGCGGCAGCGGGGCTTCGGCCGGGGCCTTGGCCGCCGACGTTACGCTCTCGTCGGCGAAGACCAGCGAGTACTTGACCAGCGTGATCGTGTCGCCGGGCTTCAGGCCGCACTTGAGGGTCTTCTTGCCGTTGACGAAGGTGCCGTTGGTGGAGTTGAGGTCCTCGACGAACCAGGTGCCGCCGGACTCGTACATTTTGGCGTGGTGGCCCGAGACGGCGGCGTTGTCCAGCACGATGTCATTGTCCGGCTTCCTGCCCAGCGAGAAGGCGGGTTTGTCCAACTTTATCTCTTTGATAAAGGCCGCTTCGAATTTGAGCAAAAGTTTAGGCATATGATTTTTTGAACATGTCCTTTAGGTTTTCTTTGAGCGTCTTCTTCTTGACGGTGCCGAGGATAACGGTGATGTTGTCGGGGCCGCCGTTGGCGTTGGCCGCGGCCAGCAGCTCCGCGCAGGCTTTCTGGTTGTCGGGCTGTATGCGCAGCAGCTCCTGCAGGCTGCCTTCCTTGACGGCCTTGAAGAGGCCGTCGGTGCAGAACAGCAGGCGGTCCCCCTCCTCCAGCTCCGTCTCCACCAGGTCCACGGCGGGGGTCTTCTGCGTGCCCAGCGCGCGGGTCAGGATATTCTGCAGCGGCGAGACGTCCGCCTGCTCGCGCGTCAGCAGGCCCTTCTTGACGTGCTCCATCACCAGCGAGTGGTCCTCGGTCAGCTGCTGCATGACGTTCTGGCGCAGCAGGTAGATGCGGGAGTCGCCGATGTGGGCGATGGAAAGTTTTGACTTGTTGAGCAGCGCGGCGCTGAGCGTGGTGCCCATGCCCTTGTTCTCGGGCCCGGCCGTGCCGGCCTCGTAGATGACCGAGTTGGCCAGCTGCACCGCGAACCCGAGCTGGTTGGCCTCGAGGGTGAACTTGTCGTTGAAGGGCGTGGGCTTCATGCCGGTCAGCTTCATCGACTCGTACTTGTCGCGGGTGACCTTGACGGCGAGCTGGCTGGCCACCTCGCCGGAGTTGTGCCCGCCCATGCCGTCGGCCACTATGGCCAGTTCCAGGCCGGGGTCGAGCAGAAAACTGTCTTCGTTGTTCTTGCGGACCTTGCCTACGTCGGAGGCGCCCGCGAAGTCTATTTTAAATGTCATTTTTTACCTTCTTCCGGAAAGATGACGGGGAAACTGCTGTCGAGGCCGGTCGCTGCCGGTCTAGGGGCCGCCGCCGGCGCAGGCTTGGGCGCCGGGGCCGGAGCGGGCGCCGGGGCAGTGGAATTCATGTTGCCCGCCTTCGGGGCGAGCTCCAGGCCGGACGGGGGCACGGTGGCAGCGGGCTTCGCGGCCGGGGCCGCGGCGGGCTTTGGCGCCGGCGCGGGTGTCGACGCGGCAGCGGGCGCCGGGGCCGGCTTCGGAGCGGGAGTCGTCGCTGCAGCGGGCGCTGGGGCCGGTTTCGGGGCGGCAGCCGGGGCCGGAGCGGCCGCCGGTTTGGGGGCCGCGGCTGGCGCGGCCGCGGGAGCCGCCGGGGTATTGAGCTGCGGCGTTTTGCCGGCCAGAACGTCGCGCAGGGCGGCCGCCATCTCGCCGCCTGACTGGAAGCGCTCCTCGGGGTTCTTCTTGAGGGCCTTGTCTATCACGGCGAGTATGCCCGTCGGCAGGTCCTTGCGGATCACCATCGGGTCCGGGTAAGGGTCGCTGGTGATCTGGAACAGCAGCGTGCCTATGGACTCGCCGCCCTTCCACGGGCGCTCGCCGGTCAGCATCTCGTAGAGCGTAACGCCCAGAGAGAAGAGGTCGGCGCGGCCGTCCACTTTCTTGCCGGCTATCTGCTCGGGGCTCATGTAATACGGCGTGCCGAGCACCGTGCCGGTGGCTGTCTTGGAGGATTCCGTCAGGCGGGCTATGCCGAAGTCGCAGACGCGCAGCGAGCCGTCGTCGAGCAGCATGATGTTGGCCGGCTTGATGTCGCGGTGCACGATGCCGTTCTTGTGCGCGTAGCCCAGCGCGTCGGCGGAGAGCGCTATGTACTCCAGCACCTTGGGCACGGGCAGCAGGGTGGCCTTGGTGGCCCACTTCTTCAGGTCGTCGCCCTTGAGCAGTTCCATGGCTATGTAGGCTATGTCCTGCTCCTCGCCGGCGTCGAAGATCTTGACGATGTTCGGGTGCTGCAGGTTGCCGGCCGCCTGGGCCTCGCGGAAGAAGCGGTCCTTGAGCTCCTTCATCTGACCCTCTTCCAGGCCTTCCTCGAAGCGCATGGTCTTGATGGCCACGGAGCGGTTGATCTTGGGGTCCACGCCGAGATAGACGATGCCCATGGCGCCCTTGCCCAGCTCCTTCTTGATCTCGTAGCGGCCCAGCATCGGGGTCGCCGACGAGCCGGCCATCATCATGGTGGCCTCGGCGCCGCCGCCCTTGCCGCCCACGCCGCCGAACACCGCGCCGTCGGCGGCCTTCTTGAGCATGTCGATCTTGGGCTTGATATCCTTGAACTCCGGGTCCACGCCGGAGATGTGCTCGTAGACGGCCACGGCCTTGTTGTACTGGCGCTTGCGCTCGAAGTCCAGCGCCAGGTTGTAGAGCGTGTCCTTCATGTTGTCGTCGAGCGGGCACAGGCGGAACTTCTCGAAGGCGAGGTCCAGCATTCCCTGGCCCTGGAACGACAGCCCCAGCATCTTGTTGGTCTCTATCTGCGAGACCTCTATCAGCTCCTTCTTCTTCTCGGTCAGGAAGAAGCGTTTGCTGATGACGAAGATGTAGCCGGCCACCAGTACGGCGACGGGGTACATGGTCTTGAGCCACAGGCCCTTGGAGAACATCACGAAGCCGGCGGTCACCAGGGCGGCCAGCAGCACGCCGGCCAGGATGGCGCCGGTGCCGGCCTTGAGGCGCGGCAGCAGGAAGGCCGTGAAGACCCAGGCGATGAAGATAAAGGCCAGCTCGGCGGGAAAGGCCCAGCCGGGGCGCGAGATGAAGCGCCCGGAGAGGATGTTGTCCACCACGTTGGCGGTGAAGTCCGGGGTGGTCATGGCGCTGTCGGTCGGGGTCACGTACAGGCTGCCCACGCCCTGCGCGGTCAGGCCGATGAGGACGATCTTGTCCTTGAAGGCTTCCGGCACCACCTTGCCGTTCATTACGTCGTAGAAGGAATAATATTTAAAGGCCTTGGTGCGGTTGTAGGCGATCAGGGCCGAGGAGGCCTCGTCCAGCGCCATCACGCTCTTGCCGAAGACGGCCGAGTCTCCGGGCGAGACCGTCACCTGGTCGGGCGCGAGCCCCAGGCTCACGCGCACTATCTCCGCCGCGAACGACGGGTAGAAGGCCTGGCCGCCGTAAGGGATGAAAGGGTATTCCTTGCGCACCGTGCCGTCCAGATCGCTGAAAACGTTCACGTGTCCCGCGCCGGCCGCTGACGAGGCCAGCACGTCGATGGGCGCGGTGATGCCCGAGCCCTCTATCCCCCCGCCTTCCGGCACGGTCTTGTGCGAGACCGAGGCCGCGAGGCGCTTCATCCACTCCGGCTCCGGCTTGAGCTTGGAGACCGGCGCGCCCGTGTCGAAGACGAGCGGCAATACCACGTTGCCGGCGGCGGCTACGGCGCCTGCCAGTTTGGCGTCGCTGTCCATCTCGTGGCGCTCCGCCTCCAGGGCCTTCAAAAATTCGGATTCCTTGCCGGTCTCACGGATCTTTTTTTCCGCGAGGAGCGCGGTATATTTTTCCTTCAGCACGTCGGCCAGTTGCGTGCCGCCGTTCTTCTCCGGCTCGGAGAAGAGGATGTTGAGGCCTATGACCGAGGGCTTGGCTGTCTCTGACGAAAGCCAGACCAGCATGTCGGCGATCCTGGTCCGCGACCACGGCCAGCGGCCTATCTTGGAGATGCTCTCGTCGTTGATCTCGATGACGGCGATGTCGCTGCGCTCGGGGGCCCCGGCGTTCATGCTGGCGCGCACGTCGTAGAACTTGAGCTCGGCGGTCTCCAGGCCGGTCTGGGTGAAATAGAAGAAGAGGGCGGCCAGCGCCAGCATCGTTCCCCAGAGAATGTCGGACAGTATGAATTTGCGCACCGTGCCTCCGCTACGTTAGAAAAGTTCCTGCTGCCTGAAAGATTCCACGAGTTCCTCGATGAAGTAGGCGTTGGCCAGCAGCGCCAGGAAAAACGCGATGAAGATGATGCCGGCCGATCCCGCCAGCGCGCCGCTGATGCGCGCGCTCAGCGCTTTGTAGTATTCCAGGCGCGCCGCGTTCTGCAGCTTGCCGCGGGCCTGCGGCAGCACCTCGGCGGGCCTTGCCGGCAGGTGCGGCTGCAGCGGGCGGCCCTCGTCGTCGTAGGCCACCTCGGCCTGCGCGGCCAGCATTTCCTGCTGCCAGGCCGCCAGGTTGGCGCGGTTGGTCTGCTGGGCCGCCGCGGCCTCCGCCTGCTCTTTCTGCGCCGTGATGGCCTCAACCTGCGGGTTGGTGAACATCGCGAACATGGCCAGGTTGGCCGCCAGGAAGAAGAGCTGCGGGCTGAAGAAGAGCGAGAAGGACTTCTGGGTGAGCGACGCCACCAGGCCTACCAGGGCCAGCAGCCCGCCCACGGACAGCCAGATCTTCTCCGGGGTCACGTCTGCCCCGGCCTTGAAGTAGAGGTAGGTGAAGCCGAGGCCAGCCAGGTAGGCGGCGGCCGCGCCGGCCTTGAAGCCCCAGCCCTTGAAGACCACCTTCGAAGCCGCCAGGTAGAAGAACAGCGAGTAAACTATCAGGTTGGCGGGAGAGAACATGTTGGAGAAGCCCAGCTGCACCGCCAGCATCCCCTTGGCGACTATGTCCGCGCCCGGCGCGGCCGGCAGGTAGGCGCCGCCAGAATAGGCGGCCGCCGCGGCGGCCATCGCGCAGAACGTGTAGGCCATCGTGAACTTGTAGGGTTTCTGCCACAGCGCCCAGCCGTACAGGGCGGCGCCCGCCCCGGCGAGGAAGCCTGCGGTGACCGGGTTGGAGACGAACGGCGAGGCCAGCACTCCCGTCGCGGTACCGGAGGCTCCCGCCAGGACGAAGGCCGCCGTGCCGGCCATCGTCAGCGCGAAATGGACGGCGATCTTGAGGCCGTTGTGCAGGGCGGCCAGCTGCAGCGCGGGTTTGGCGCCGGGGAACATCTGCGGCGGGGCGTTGGGCGGCGGCGGGGGCGGCGGGGCCGCCCGCTGGGTCTGGGCCTGTTGCTCCGGCGGCTTGGGGGCCGAGCTTTCAAGCGAGGCCTGCGGCCGCTGGGCGGCCTGTAGGCGGGCCGTCACCTCGGGGATGTCGAAAGTGCTTTCGGCGGAGACCGGCACCGTGTTGGTGTCCTCCCCGACGTGCTTCGTGAAGACCTCTATGACCTCGGCCGCGCTCTGGTAGCGGTCCTCCGGCTTCTTGCGCATCAGCTGGTCTATCACGCGCGACGCCCACAGCGGCACGTCGGGGTTGATGAGCATGATGTTGGGAACGGGCTCGCCGATGTGCTTGTGGATCACCTCGATGGAGCTCTTGCCGTCGAAAGGGTATTTGCCGGTGAGGATGTAGTAGAAGGTCGCGCCCGCGGCGTAAAGGTCGGCCCGGGCGTCGACCTTGCCGGCCAGGCCCTGCTCCGGCGACATGAAGTAGGCGGTCCCCACCATTTCCCCCGCCATGGTCAGCTGCTTCTCTTCGCTGATGCTGCGCGCGAGCCCGAAGTCCACGATGCGGGGCACGTTGTCGGTGCCTACGAGGATGTTGGCCGGCTTGATGTCGCGGTGGATGACGGACTTGGAGTGGGCGTGGGACAGGCCGTGCAGCACGCCGGTCATGATCTCTGCGGCCTGCCCTATCGGCAGCGCGCCCTTCTCGTTGACCAGGTCCTGCAGGCTCTTGCCCTCAACGTAGGACATCACTATGAAATAGGCGTTGTTCTCCTGGCCGAAGTTGTAGACGTGGACGATGTTGGGGTGCTCGAGCTTGGCCGCCGAGCGGGCCTCGCGCAGGAAGAACTCTATGTTGCGCTGCTCGCGGGCCAGCTCCGGCGCCAGCAGCTTAACGCAGACGTATTTGTCGAGGGCTTCGTGGTGGGCCTTGTAGACCGAGCCCATGCCGCCCTGGCCTATCTTGTCGATGATCTTGCAGCCGGCGAACACCGTACCTGCTATGTTGGGTTCTGTTTCCATCGTAGAAGCCTTAGATTCTCCGGTCCCTTACGTAAATGCTGCCGCGCCGGGTGGACAGCTCCTTAGCGTAGCGCTTCAGCTCCGCGGCGCTCTCTACTATCTTGGCGTAGTGGCGCTGGGAGCGCGGGGCCACTATGGCCACGGTCAGCGACATCAGCGGGAAATCCCTGGTCTGGTTCTTGCGGTCCATCGTGGTGATGAAGCCGCGGTCCCGGTCGGCCTCGCTGTAGAACTCGCCGATGAACCTGTCGAACTCCTCGGTGATGGCCTTGGCCGCGGGCTCGCAGGTCTCGGGGCCGGTGATCAGCACGAAGTCGTCCCCCCCGACGTGCCCGACGAAGTAGTCGTGCCCGGCCACGGCTTTGGCCTTTTCCGCCAGCAGCGTCGCGATGCGTTTGATGACCTCGTCGCCCTTGGCGTAGCCGTAGACGTCGTTGTAAGCCTTGAAATTGTCGGCGTCGACGTAGCAGAAGGCGAAGGGCTTTTCCTCCGCGATGCGGCGCAGCACCTCCTCCTCGATGGCCGGGCTGCCGGGCAGGCGGGTCAGCGGGTTCAGGGCGGTGTCCGCGCTCTTGCGCTTGAGGATGCGGTTGATGCGGGCGCGCAGCTCGCGCACGTCGAAGGGCTTGGTGATGAAATCGTCCGCGCCCAGCTCTATCGTGTTCACCCGGGCGTCCACCTCGGCCACGCCGCTGAGGATGATGACGGGGATGTCGCGCGTGTCCGGGGCCTCGCGGATGCGGCGGCAGAGCGCGTAGCCGTCCAGGCCCGGCATGCGCAGGTCCAGCAGGATCAGGTCCGGCTTGCTGTCTTTCAGGTAGACCAGCACGTCCTCGCCGCGGCTGAAGGTGGCGACGGAGTAGTTGTATTTTTTGAGGACGGCGGAGACGAGCAGGCCCACGTTCGGGTCGTCGTCAACCACCAGTACTTTCTTTCCCAGCAAAAGGCCCCCAAAACCGCGGTTTTAAGTCTGTATTATTATAACAATAATATATTACAAATCAAACGGCCCACGCGCAACAGCCCGGGGGCCTCCGGGCCCGCGGCCGGGCGGTCGTATCCGTTGTTTCCGCAGCAGGGGCTTGCAGTATAACGGATTTATGCTACAATATCAAAAAGGCCAAAACTCGCAAAAATCACAACACTGGAGACGCCGTCTATGAGACAAAATATTTTCAGCACCTTTGAAGTGGCTAAGATGCTTGAGTTATCGCCGGGAACTGTTGCCAACTGGGTGGATGCCGGAAAGCTTAAGGCCTTCACCACGCTCGGCGGACACCGGCGGATAAAGGCGGAGGATTTGAAAACCTTCCTGGAAGAAAACAAGATGCCGGCCCCCAAGGCCCTTTCCGAGCGCATGGAAACGGCGCGGAAAGTGCTGATCGTGGAGGACGACCAGAAGTTCCTGAAGCTGATGGAACGGTATTTCCGCGAGGCGCGCGGGCACTGGGAGGTCTTCGCGGCGGCCGACGGGTTCACCGCGGGCTCGCTGGTGGGCAGTGAAAAACCCGACGTGGTCCTGCTCGACATCATGCTGCCCGACATCAACGGGTTCAAGGTCTGCGAGATCATCAAGGCCAGCGACAAGCGCACGCTGGTGATCGCCGTGACGGGCTACGACTCCGAGGACATCAAGGCCAAGATCCTCTCCGCCGGCGCCGACGACTATTTTGTGAAGCCCTTCAAGTTCGAAAAACTGCTGGCGCGCATCGAGGCCTGGAACGGCGGGCGGCAGGGGCTTTCAGGAGATTAGGGGTAAGGGTAAGGGAGGCGCACTCCCGGAGCCCCGGGCGCAGGCCCGGGGCTCTTTCTTTTTGCTGTCGGGCGTGTGTGACTAAAGTTACACACAGGCTTGACAAAGGTCAGTCGCGGTGTTAGAATATAGGCGTCAGGGCTGCCTCCCTCACCCTACCCCCCAAAAGGCAGCCCTGCCTTTATTTATATCGTTAAAAGCCGGCACATGAGCAGGACTTCCCGGATAATAGTGGCATCAGGAGCGGCGGCAGCGCTGCTCCTGCTCGCCGTATTTTCGGCGCTGGACCGCGCCGAGACCGCCCGCTCCGAGCGCGTGGACTGGCGCGCCGTCAGTTCCCTCTCCGCCTCCCGCGGCTATGCGGCGGCCGCGGCGTACCTGGACTCCCGGCTGGCCGCGCATCCCAACGACGCCCTGCTGCATTATTACCGGGCCAGGCTTTGCTTCGAGGCCGGCCTGGGCCCCGAAGCGCTGGCCGCGGCCGACAAGGCGATAGCGCTGGGTTACGCGCAGGAAATTTCCCACCTGCTCAAGGCGCTGGTCTACGGCAGGCTCTACGGCGACAGGTCGAAGCAGTTCGACCTTGCGTCGAAGGCCCTGGCCTACGACCCTACCTACGACGACGGCTACCTGGTGCGGGCCGAGGCCGGCTACGAGCTGCGGAAATACGGTCCCTGCGCTTCCGACGCGGCGGCTTACACCAGCCTGCGGCCCGGCGAGACCGACGGGCTGGAGCTCAGCCTGCTCTGCCTCGAGGCTCAGGGCGATTCGGCGGGCGCCGAGCGGGCCGGGCTAAAGATCCTGAAGCTAAAGCCGGACAGCCATTCGGCGCTCTGGCGCCTGGGGCGCCTCTACGCCGGGCGCGGCCTGCACCGGCTGGCGGTGAAAAATTTCGGGGAGGCCATCCGCCTCAGCGGCGGTCGCCCGCGCTATTACCTGGACCGCGCGGCCTCCTGCGCCGAGCTCGGCGACCACTCGTGCGCGGCCTGGGACTACGCCTCCGCTACCGACTGGCCGGAGATCTCCGGCTACTCGAGCTATTACTACCTGCTGGGTTCGGCTATGTACCGGGCCGGCGAGCTGGAGCACGCGCTTGGCGCGGCGGGCACGGCCCTGGAGAAGGCGCCGGCCGACGCAGGGAATTACGAGCTGCGCGGGCGCCTGCGCGCCGAGACCGGGGACCTCGCCGGGGCGCGGCGCGACTTCCTGGCTGCGCTGGCGCTGGCCCCGGCCCGGGAGCCGGAACTGCGCCCGCTGCTCGCAGGCGCGGGCGGCCCTGCCCAAGACGGCCAATAACTTATAAAATAACTACCGATGCAAGACCTGAACGCGGCCGAGCCCGGCCTCCTGCGGCGGGAAAATATCTTTGCGGCGCTGCTGCTGGCGGCGCTGGGGCCCCTCTATCTCTACTGCCTGCCGCCGGCCCTGCCGCCTTACCGCGACGCGGGAGAGATGGCGAGCGCGGCGTGGACGCTCGGCGTGGCGCATCAGCCGGGCTATCCCCTCTATATCCTGACGGCCAAGCTGTTCACGCTGCTGCCCCTGGGCAACCCGGCCTGGCGGCTCAACCTCCTCTCGGCGGGCGCCGGCCTGGCCGGGGTGCTGATTTTCTGGCGGGTGGCGGCCTCCGCCTTTTCCCCCGCCGCCGCTTTCCTGGGCGCCATGCTGCTCGGGTTCAATTTCACGCTGCGCACCGTCTCCAGCGTGCCCGAGATGTACTCGCTCAACTTCCTGTTCGCCGCGCTGCTGTTGTATACCGCCTCGTCGGGCGGCAGGCGCGCGGTCATCCTGTCGGCTTTTCTGCTGGGCCTGGGCATGGCTAACCGCATGGACCTGCTGCTCGCGGCCCCGGCCGTCTTCGTGCTGCTTGCCCCCCAGCTGCGCGCCGGCGGCTGGACGGGCCTGCTCAAAGCCTCCGGCTTTTTCTTCCTCGGCTTTTCCCTGTACCTCTACCTGCCCTTCCGCTCGGCGGGCTGGCCTTTGTTCGATTGGAGCCATCCGGCGGACCCGGCCACCTTCTTCGCCGTGATCACGCGCAAGAGCTACGGCTCCACGCTGGACCTGATCTCGCTGAACTACGCGCCGGGCGAGCTCTTCCTGCCTGCCCTGCGCCATTACGCCAGTCACCTGTGGGAGAATTTCAGTTTCGGCCTGGCCTTCGCCGCGGCCGGGCTCTGGGGTGAGTGGCGCCGCGCCCCCCGCCGCCTGCTGGCCTTCGGCGCGCTTTTCTTTTTCTCGGGGCCGGTATTCCTCTACCTGGCCAACATGCCCCCCAACCCGCACGCGCTGGCCATCGTCGAGCCCTACTACCTGCTGCCCGACCTGTGCGCCGCTTTCTGGTGCGCCGCCGGGATATACTCTCTTTCGCAGGTGGTTCCGCGGTCGCGCGCAATTCCCGTCTACGCCCTGGCCGCCGCGGCGGCGCTGCTGGTGTTCCAGGGCGGGTCCTACGGCTCCAACCGCCGCTGGCTCTTCGCCGCGGAGGATTACGCCTCCGACGTGCTGCGCACTGCGCCTCCTGGCGCCGTCGTAGTGGCCAAGAAGGACGTGCAGCTGTTCTCGCTCTGGTACCTGCAGGCGGTCAAGGGGCTGCGCCCGGACCTGCACGTAGTGGCGCAGGGGCTGAGCGCGGCGCCGTGGTACAAGGCCTCCAAGCGGCGCTATGACCCTGGGCTCGCGCTCTACCCGCTCAACCCGGGCACTCCCGCCGACTGGGAGGCGCTGGCCCGAGGCAACCCGGGCGGCGTCTACGCCACGATGGACGTCGAGCTGCCTGCGGGGGCGCCGTCCCTGCCGCATGGCGTCGTGAGCCGCCTGTATCCGCCCGCCGGCGGCCTGTCCCCGCGCCCCTGGCAGTTCTACTCCTTCCCGCGGTTGGACCGCTCATACCGGGATTTTTTCGACCGCGACCTCGGCACGTCCTACGCGCAGGCCCTGCTGTCCGGGGCGGCGCGCCTAAGCGCGGCCGGCGGGCTGGACGCGGATGCGCTGCGCGACCTGCGGGTCGCCTCGCTGCTGGACCCCGACCTGCCCGACGCCCCGCTCTACGAAGGCTTTTATTATTCGGCGCGCTCGGATTGGGCGGCGGCCAAGAGCTGTTTCCGGGCTTCGGCCGACGTTTACGAGCGGCTGCTGCCGCTCGCTTCCCGCTACTACGCGCTGCCGTCGCTCAAAAAAGCGATCTCAGCTTCCAGCGCTTACGCCTGGCTGAATTACGGGGTAGCAGCGGAGAAGATGGGCGACAGGGCCGCCGCCGAGAAGGCCTACGCGCTGGCCGCGGAGCGCAACCCCGGGCTGGCCGACGCTCATTACAATCTGGCCATCCTCTACTGGAACCGCGACTGGGAGCGCGTGCGCGCCGAGCTGCGCGAGACGCTGCGCCTCAACCCCGCCCACGCCACTGCGGCCCGCTACCTGCAGCAGCTTAATTCCAGATAGTCTATCCGCCCTGGCGTCCGCCGGGCGAACCGGAACGCAAAACGCGTTCGCGCACACCGTGCGCTCACTCCTCATTCGGTCCTCGCGCTTACGCAAGCTCGGACCTCACGAGGGTTTTGCTTATCCGCTCCGCCCGTCGGCCGCCAATGGATGTATAGCTAATAAAAAACCGCCTGGCGGCGGTTTTTCGTCTGGGAATAAGGAAATTTACTTCGGGAGGTAGTTGTAGCGGAACTGGAACATGCCCATCAGGTCCCAGCCGCCGTTGAAGGTGAGGTAGGAGAGTTCGAAATTCAGCTTGAGCAGGGTGCCGAGGTGGAGGTTGAAGAGTTTGGGGCTCTGGGGCGCGCCCTGCGGCACCATTATCTCCAGGCCGATCGGGGAATCTTTTTTAGGCAGCCACAGGATTCCGCCGAAGAGCATGCCGGTCGGGATCTGCAGCGCGTCTCCGGAGGGCCGGTCGTTGCTGAGGTTGATGGCTTCTTTGGAGAGGAACTCGGAAAGCCCGTAGATGACCTTGGGCATGTCGCCGTCGGAGTAGCCGGCGTTGACGAGGAACTTGGGGTGCAGGCGCTTGGTCAGTGCCACGTAGGCGTTGGCGTAGCTGTCCGTGTTCTTGGAGTCTATCTTGGTGGAGACGGAGGGCTGGTTCAGCGTCGGCTGGGCCGCGTCGCGGAACTTGAGTATGCCCTGTACCCCGGCAGCCATGGCCGGGCGCCAGCGGCCTTCGGTCTGCACCTGCATCTTGGAATCGGCCGACAGCAGCCAGAGGCCGACGCGGTCCAGGTAATTCTTTTTCTCGACGGTCCAGGCGTAGGAATTCTTGCCGTAGAGGCGGCCTATGTAATACGCGGCGTTGAAATCCAGGCCCAGGCCTATGGCGTTGCGGCCGCGGCCGCGGTAAGCCGTGGGCATCAGTACTATGCCGCTGAGCGGGACTTTCCCCTCGTCGTAGCGGGCCGGCTGGGAAGCTCCCTGCTTGGGGGCCGGAGCGGCCATGCCGGGCAGCGCCAGCGCGGGCGCGGGGGTCGCGGCGTCCTGCTGCGGCGCGGCGGGGGCTGCCGCGGGCGCGGCAGCGGGTACGACGGCGGGAACGATGATGGGGCGGTCTTCGGCGGGCAGCACCACGTTCTGCTGCGCCCCGGAGAGGACGGGCGCGGCCAGCAGGCAGATCAGGAGCAGCGGCGTGGGTCTCATAAGAATATCAGCGCGGCCAGCCTGGCGAGCAGATTCGCTTCCGCTCCGGCGAGCACGTCATCCATAATTATACCAAAACCCCCGTGGAAGGAGGTTTCCAGTTTCTTTATCGGCCAGGGCTTCAAGGTGTCTAGCGCGCGGAAGAAAACGAATGCCGCGGCCAGGTTGAAGACGGTCCGCTCCAGGAACAGCAGCGCGATCCAGTAGCCTATGATCTCGTCGATGACGATGCGGGGGTCGTCGTGGGTGCCGTAGCTTTCCGAGGCGCGGCCGGCGACCCAGACGGAGAAGGGCAGGAAGGCCAGGCAGAAGAGCGCGTAGGCGGCGTTGTCGGCGGGGAGGAAAGGCGCGAGGGCCAAAGCGACCAGGGTGCCGGCCATGCCGGACCCGGTGAACTTTTTGAAACCGGTGAGCTTGGCGGGGATGTAGCTGACGAAGCCGCCGCTGGCCAGGAAACGGAAGATGAAATCCTTGGCGGGCACCGGATTTACTGCCCCTGGCCGCGCTGGCTCCAGGACTTATAGAGGAGCGCGCGGTGGTTGTAGAGGTAGATGGCGCCGCTGATCACGGTGAAGAAAGCCGTAACTACGGTCAGCCACCAGGAGATGGGCTTGGCCAGGCGCACGACCTCGGCCAGCGGGGGCGGCAGCGGGTGTTTGGCGCCCCAGACTATCAGCACCACCAGCACCATGATGGTGAAGGCGGCGATGAGCTGTATCGTGGTCTTGATCTTGCCGGCCGCTTCGGCCTTCATTACGTCGCCGTGCAGCGCTGCCAGGACGCGCAGGGTAGAGATGGTGAGCTCGCGCAGCAGGATCAGGAAAACCGCCCAGAGCGGGACGGCCAGCTCCTTAATGGAGGCGAAGGCGAGGAACACCGCCATCACCAGGATCTTGTCGGCGAAGGGGTCGGCGATGGCCCCGAAGGAGGTGGTGGTCTTGGTGCGGCGCGCGATCGCGCCGTCGATGCCGTCGGAGATGCTCGCCACCGTGAGGAGGAACAGCGCCCCTATCTCCGACCATAAGGTCCTGGAGATGATCAGCACGAAGATCGCGAGGCTCAGGGCCATGCGGCCCATGGTGATGCGGTTGGCGAGTGTCATCGGGCGGTCAGTTGCCGAACTCCAGAGTCTCTACGCCCTTGGGCTTGGTGAATTTGAAGAGCCCCTTGTCCACCGCGGCGTTCTTTTCCACCGAGGTCAGGCGGGTTTTGATGACGGTGGTTTCCACGGTGAGCTCCGCCTCGACGGGGAAGAAGTCCTCCGTCGAGAGGGTCAGCGTCAGCGAGTAGTCCTTGCCCGAGCGGGGTATGAAGGTGATGGTCAGCGGCGCGCCATCCTTCCCCCCCGCCACCCGGGTCTCGTTGCGGGCGGTCAGGGCCGCGTAGTTGCCGAAATCCAGTATGCCGGAAAAGTTCTGGTCCTGGGTGCGGCGCCAGGCCTCCCAGCCGGTGCGCACCACCTGGTTGTCGTCGGGCTTGTAGATCCAGATGTCGGTCTTGTCCGTGACCACCAGCTGCCGCGAGGGCTTCAGGTGCTCGATGCGCAGGAGGTTGGGCTTGACGTAGCGTAGGTTGCCTTCGATGGTCTGCTTGAGGCCCGCCTCCTTGAAGTTAACTTCCTGGGTGAAATCGGCTTTCAGGCTTTCCAGCTTGGCGTCCCAGGCCTTCAGCTTCTCTATGACGGAGGCGGCCGGGTCCTCGGCGGGCGCGGCTGGCTTCGCCTCGGCGGGCTTGGCAGGCGCGGCGGCCGGGGCCGCTTCCTTTTTCTTGGCTGGCTGCTTGGGGGCAGCTTTCTGCTGGGCGGCGGCGCAGAGGGGCAGCGCCAGGAGCAGGGTGAGGGTAAGTATCTTATTCATTCCGGGTGAACTCCTCGCCCGCCGGTTCCTGCGCCGGGGGCTGGGCGGCTATCGCGGCCGCCTGCGAATTTAACTGATTCTCTATCTTGTCGAAGGCGATCTCCCAGCGGTTGGAGCCTTCCGGCTTGTGGATGTAGCCGCTGGTCTCGAGGATGCTGAGGATGTTGGTGGCGCGTGCCGAGGAGCCGAAGTGCGCCTTCAGCAGGTCCTGCGAGACGCGGCGCCGCTCCATTACCAGCCGCAGCGCGGCTATCATCTCTTCTGAGGAGCTGCCCTTGCCGGTGCCGGCGGTTTCCTCGTCGTCCTCCACCAGCGGCATGTACGCCGGGGAGCCCTGGGTTTTGAGATATTCCACCACGCGGCTGATCTCGGCCTCGGAAACGTAGGCGCCCTGTATTCGCAGCGGCTTAGGTGATTCCTTGGTGAGGTACAGCAGGTCGCCCTTGCCTATAAGGGCCTCCGCGCCGCCCTCGCCCAGGATGACGCGGGAATTGGTGGAGGAGGTCACCTTCAGCGCCACGCGCGCCGGCAAGTTGGCCTTGATGACGCCGGTGATGACGTCCACCGACGGCTGCTGGGTGGCCAGCACCAGGTGGATGCCCACGGCGCGGGCCATCTGCGCCAGGCGCTGGATGTTCTCCTCTACGACGTTCTTGGCCTGCACCATCAGGTCGGCCAGCTCGTCGATGACGACGATGATATAGTATTCGCGCGGCTCGTTGTTGGCGTCGGCCCACTTATTGTAGCCGGCTATGTTCTTGACGCGCGCCTTCTCGAACTTCTTGTACCGCTTCATCATCACGCGGGTCAGCGCGGCCAGGGTCTTGGCGGCGTCCTTGGCGTCGGTGATGACCTCCACCCTGTCGGCGGTCACCTTCGGGTCGTAGAGATAGGGTACGCCCTGGTAGGTGCTGAGCTCCAGGCGCTTGGGGTCGATGAAGACGAACTTCACCTCGTCCGGAGTGCGGCGGTACATGATGGAAAGGATCAACGACTGGAGGAAGACGCTCTTGCCCGAGCCCGTGGACCCGGCCACCAGCAGGTGGGGCATGTCCTCCAGGTCGGCCATGGCCATGGAGCCCTCGGAGTGGCGGCCGATGGCGAACATCAGCGGCTCCTTCCTGGCGGTGAAGGCCTGGCTCTCCAGCACCTCGCGCAGGCCCACCTTGGCGCGCTTCTGGTTGGGGATCTCGAAGCCGATGGCGGACTTGCCGGGGATATGGCCCGTCACGCGGATGCCGACGGCCTTCATGGCCAGGGCCACGTCGTTGCCCAGCGAGACGATGGAGCTGATCTTGACGCCGGGGGCGGGGGTCACCTCGTAGCGCGTGATGACGGGGCCCGGGTAGATGTCCGCCACGTAAGCGGCTATCTCGAAACTCTTGAGCGTCTCTTCCAGCTTCTGCTTGGAGGCGGCCATTTCGGCGTCGCTGGGGCCGCCGAAGCCGGTCTCGGCAGAGGCGGAGAGCAGGTCGGTGGACGGAAACTTGAAATCCCTGAAAACGGGGCCGGCGTATTTCTTGGCGGGTTCTTTCTCCCCCGCGGCTTCGCCCTTTTCAGGCGCGGCGGACTTCCGGGCTTCCGGCGGCGTTTCCCTGGCCATGTCCGGGCGCACTATCTGCGTCTTGGGCGGCACGAAGCTCAGGGCCGCTTCCTTTTCAGGGGCGGGCTTGAGGGCGGCGGCTTCGGGGATAGGCTTGGCCTCGTAGACCGGGCCTTCCGCTTTTTCCTTATCAGAGATGATCTTGAGCTTGGCGTTCAGTTCGCGCTTGGCGTTGATCCAGTTGCGGTAATCGTCCGCGGCCGTGGAGGCGAGGGCTTTGAGCACCTTGCGCCAGGAGATGTTGAAAAGTATCTGCACCCCTGCGAACAGGATGAAGGCGGACAGCAGGCCCGCGCCCACCCCGCCGACCATGCTGAACAGCACCTGGTCGATGAAGCCGCCCAGCATGCCGCCGGCCGGGTCCCACGGGCCGAAATGCGTGTTGAGCCGTTCGATGATGGCCGACAGCGCCCCTAATATAAGGAATATGCCGGAGGTGAGCGTGATCAGCCCCTGCAGCGGTTTCTTGAGGTTGAGGAGCAGCGCGACCAGGCCGTAGAGGAAGATGAAAGGGAACAGGTAGGCCGTGTTTCCCAGGAACCCCATGAAGGCCCAATTCACTTTCTCGCCGATGATCCCGCGCTGGCCGGAGTTGAACAGCAGCACCCAGATCAGCCAGATGTTGAAGGCGAAGGCCCCCAGCCAATAGAGGGCGTAAGAAAGCGCCGAGGGTTTCTTTTTCCCCTGGGCCTGTGCTCTGTTTCTAGCTAAGTCGCGCATGGTTGTCGCGCGCGCCGGGCGGCGTGCGCTATTTTTCGGTCAGTACTACCCTGAAATTGAGGTCCTTGGGATAAAGCGCCACTTTGCCCTGCGCCGCCAGCCAGCCGAGGGCCAGGTAGAGCGACGAACTGGAAAGGTGCAGCTTCAGCTTCAGGTCCCAGGACGAGGCGTCGCCGCCGGCCGCCTTGAGGGTCTCAAGGAGGTTCCCGGCGGTCTGCGCCAGCGTGTCGGTGAATTTGGCGGCGTCCTGCATGTTACCTCTTCACCCGGAACATGTCGGCGTTGGGCTCGAGCGCCTTGCCGTTCTCCTGGATAACTTTTTCAATGACGCAGTTGAACTCGGCCTTGATCTCGTTGAAGACCTTCATGGCTTCGATCACACAGATGACCTGGCCTTCCTTTATGGCGTCGCCCTCGCGGACGTAGGGCGGGCTGGACGGGCTGGGCGAGCGGTAGAAAATACCGGACATGGGGGCCTTGATGGTTTCCCCCGCCACGGCCGGGGCCTGCTGGCTGGCGGACGCGGAGGAGGGCTTGGCGGCCGGCTGCTGTATGGCGCCGGGCGCGAAAACGGGGATCTGGTGCACGGCGTTGTTGTGCTTGCGCACCAGCTTGATGTAGGTGCTGTCCTTGGAAAACTCGATGACCTCCAATTTGTTGGAGTTCATGAACTGGTAGAACTTCTGAACCTGGTCGAAAGCGGTTTCCTGGGTCTTGGTGGTTTTTTTCATTGGCTGCTCTCCGGGATAGGGATTCCGGCCCCCGCGACTGGCGCGGGGGCCGGATCTTACTTACTTCCTTACGGGCTGTACGGGCTGGCCGGGCTGCTGCAGGAGCACGCGGCGGGAGAGGCGGTACTTGCCGTTGTTCTCCTCTATGCACTTTACCTCTATAACCTGGCCCATCTTCAGGACGTCTTCCACGCGGTTGATGCGCTTCACGTCGATCTCGGAGATGTGCAGGAGGCCTTCCTTGCCGGGCAGCACTTCGACGAAGGCGCCGAAGTCCACGATGGACACTACGGTGCCCTTGTAGACCTTGCCCACTTCGACTTCCATGCTGAACTGCTCGACGAAGGTCTTGGCCGCTTCGAGGCTGGCCTTGTCGCAGCTCGAGATGAACACTGAACCATCGTCCTCTACGGCGATCTCGGCGCCCGTGCGCTCCTGGATGCCGCGGATGTTCTTGCCGCCGGGCCCGATGAAGGCGCCGATCTTGTCGCGCGGGATCATCAGCTTCACGATGCGCGGGGCGAACTCGGAGATGTCGGCCCTGGGGGCCGGCAGGACTTTCTCCATGATGTCCAGGATGTGGTTGCGGCCGCGGTTGGCCTGCTCGATGGCCTGCTTCATGATGTCCATCGGGATGCCGGTCGCGAGCTTAACGTCCATCTGGAGCGCGGTCACGCCTTTGCGCGTGCCGGTGATCTTGAAGTCCATGTCGCCGAAGTGGTCTTCCAGGCCCGCGATGTCCGAGAGGACCGCGAACTTGGCGCCGTCGGTGATCAGGCCCATCGCTATGCCGGAGCAGGCGGCCTTCAGGGGCACGCCGGCGTCGAACATGGCGAGGGAGCCGCCGCATACGGTGGCCATCGACGAGGAGCCGTTGGACTCCAGGATGTCGGACACCAGGCGGATGGTATACGGGAAGACTTCTTCGGTGGGCAGCAGCGGCAGCAGCGCGCGCTTGGCCAGGTGGCCATGGCCTATTTCGCGGCGGCCGGGACCCCTGTCAGGCTTCACTTCGCCTACCGAGTAGCTCGGGAAGTTGTAGTGGAGCATGAAGCGGTCGAAGGTCTTGCCTTCCAGCGCGTCGAGCATCTGCTTGTCGTCGGAGGTGCCCAGGGTGGCGGTCACCAGCGCCTGGGTCTGGCCGCGGGTGAACACGGCGGAGCCGTGGGTGCGGGGCAGGAAGCCGGGGTCGATGTTGATCTCGCGGATCTCGTCGGTCTTGCGGCCGTCGGTGCGGATCATGGTGGACAGCGTTATGCGGCGCCAGACTTCGTACTTCACGTCTTCCACCACGGTCTTGGTCTGGTAGGAGGCGGTGAGGTCCGCCGGGTACTTGGCGGTCATTTCTTTCACCGCGTTGGCGGTGACCGCGTCGAGGGCGCGCTCCATGGCGTGCTTCTCGGGCTTGGAGGAGAGGATCTTCTCGATCTCGGGGCGGGCCATGGCTTCCACGGCGGCCTTGAGTTCGGGCTTGATCTCGGGGGTGGCGATGGGCGTCTTAACCTTGCCCACCTGCTCCTTCATCTTGATCTGCAGTTTGCAGAGCTTCTCGAGTTCGGGCTTGGCGGTTTCAAGGGCGCCGATGAGGTCGGAGCTGGGCAGCTCGTGGCCGCCGCCTTCCACCATCAGGATGCCCTGCAGCGTGCCGCAGATCACCATCTCCATTTCGGAGACGGCGCGCTGCTCGTTGGTGGGGTTCATGATGAACTTGCCGTCGATCTTGCCCATGCGCAGCGCGGCCACGGGGCCGTTCCACGGGATGTCGGAGATCATCAGCGCGGCCGAGGCCGAGTTGATGGCGATCACGTCGGCGTCGTTGACGCCGTCGAAGGACATCACCATGTTGACCACCTGGGTCTCGGTGTTGAAGTAATCCGGGAACAGGGGGCGCACGGCGCGGTCGGTCAGGCGGGACGCCAGGACTTCCTTCTCGCGGGCTTTGCCCTCGCGCTTGAAGAAGCCGCCGGGGATCTTGCCGGCCGCGTAGGTGCGCTCTTTGTAGTCGCAGCTGAGCGGGACGAACGCCGGGGGCGTGTCCTTGGGCTTGTTGGCCTGCTGCGCGGTGGAGAGCACCACGGTGTCCCCGATGCGTATGATCACGGCGCCGCCGGCCTGCTTGGCGATGGCTCCGGTCTCGAACGAAATGGACTTATCCCCCACCTGTTCTTCCAGGCGGAGCGGTTTAGGGTAATTTGTCATTTGTTATTTCCTCAAGCCTAAAGCTTTGATGACCTTCTTGTACTCTTCCCGGTTGTTGGCTTCCAGGTAGGACAGAAGGCGCTTGCGCTGCGAGACCAGCTTGGACAGTCCCCGCTTGGAGGCGTGGTCCTTGGGGCTGGCGATGAGGTGCTTGGAAAGATACTGGATGCGCTCGGTCACCAGTGCGACCTGCACGGAGGCGGAGCCGGTATCGTTGGGTTTAGCGGAGAACTTCTCCGTGATCTCTCTGGTCTTGTTCTTGGTTAATGCCATTGTATATACACTCTCTTTGTTGTAGGTTATGTTCCTTATTGTCGTTTCCTATTATATTAATTACTTATCTCTCCAGTCAACGAAATGCCCCCCGCTTCCGGGGGGCTGCCGCGTGAAAAAACCTTGTTTCCCCGCTATTTTATCTCCCAGTAGCCCCCGGACTCGGTCTTTTTGATCCTGGCTGAGTTCCCCTCCACCGTCACCGTCTCGTAAACGGAGGAATTCTCCTCCCGCCTGATGTTCTTCTGGTAGATGCGGCTCTTTATGGCCATGCTGTAGGAGGCCGCGTAGCTGCCGGGCGAGTTGTTCACCACCTGCAGGCCGGTGATAGAGACCGTTATCTCGTCATAGATCCGGAAGATGTTGCGGAACTGCTCCTCCAGGTCTGTTGCCGTGGTGCCGTCCCCGGCGGTCCAGTCCGGGGCTATGAACTGCATGACCTTGGCCGCGTTGCGGCCCTGGTAGGCCCGCGCGAAATCCTCGTACATCTTTCTCACCACGGCCAGGCCGGGGTCGCTGCGGTGCTGCGCGGCCTGCACCTCCGCTCCCCGCCGGGCATCGGAGATCGCCTTGCCTTTAGGCCCCCCCCAGAAAGCCCCGGTAAGTTTTTCCAGCTCGTCGCGCTTGGCCCCGGCCTGCACGGTCCAGAAGCCGGTGCGCTCCAGCAGCGCGTGGCCGAAGAGTTCCGCCTTGCGCGTCTCTTCTATGATCCGGGCCTGCTCCTGTTCCGCTTTCTGCACCGGTTCGAACAGCTTCTCCACTGCCTTGCCGTACTCCTCGTCTGGCAGCGAGCCCAGTCGCGCGAGGTCGCCGGCGGTGTTGGCTTTGAAGGCCGAGATCGCCCGCGTATAAACCGCCACCAGCCTGGTCTCCTGCGCCCTCAGGTATTTCAGCGCGGCCTCCGCGGCGAAGATCTGCTCGGCGCCGGCGCCGCCGGAGAAATGCGTGCCGTCGGCGCCGTTGAGGCTGGGCGAGTGGCCCTCCAGCTTTTTCAGCGCGGCGGCCATCTCGTCCTTGTGCGCCTTGTTGGCGGCCATGCCGGCGATGCTGCCGGCCTCGCTCCTGGCCGGCGAGGCGTCCAGGCGCTGCAGTTCGTCGTACCGGGCGTACAGGTCGCTGTAGACCAGCGCGCCGGCAGCGTAGAGCCGCTGCGCTTCGGCGAAGGCCGGCTTGGCCGCCGCCACCCGGGCTTCCAGGTTGGCCAGGTCGTATTTTCCGTCGTAGGAGAATTCCATGACAAAGTTGTGCCCCAGCGTGTTCAGGATCTCGAAGTGCTTGGCCGCCTCGGCGGTGAGTTTCTCCATGCGGGCCGCGGCCTGCGGCCTATGCTCTTTGAACGCCTGGTGCCTGGCCGCGAGCGCGGCCATGAATTCTTTTGTCTCGGAGTAGATGGCGTCCTTCTGCGCCCGCGCCTTGGCGGCTACGGCCGCGAACTTGCCCTCCAGCCCCTCGGTGCCCTGCAGGTAGGTCTCGGCGTATTTCAGCGGGAGCTCGTAGTAGGAGTTCCAGAGCGTCATGTTCTTTAGATCGTCTGGTTCCGGCACATGATACCCCAGCGGCTTGTAGGCGTTGTAGGCCGAGCGCCACTGGCCAAGACTGCCGGCTATGCCGGTTATGAACGGCTCGATCCTGGCCTTGATGTCGGCGCGCTGCGTTTCCAGCCCCGCGCGGCAGGCAGCTATGCTCCTGGCCGCGCTGTCCGCCGAGTATTCTACGGACTCCATCCGCATATAGGTGCGCTCACCTCCGAGATTTTCCTCCTGGTAGGCCAGTCCGGCGTAGAGGTCCTGCAACTCGTCGCCGGCCTGGAAGCGGACGTTCCCCTTGGGCCGGCTTACGCCCGGCCAGGCCTCGTCGGCGGCTTTCTTGGCGCGGTTTATAGCTGCGCTGAGGGAAGCTATATATTTATCAATGGCCGCCTGCATCTTGCGGCGCTTTTCTTCCGGCGTGTCCTGCGGGCCGGCCTGCGGCGCGGGCACCTCAGCGGGGCGCGAGACTTCCGTGTTCACGAGGCCGGCCGGTCTGGCTTTCTTCGCCTCCTCGTAGGCTTTCTCGGCCGCTTTCTGTTCCTTGTCCTTTAACAGGGCGCCCTCTGCCGCAAGTTTCCTGGCTTCCGCCAGCGCGTCGTCGATAAGTTTGTCGGCGGCCTTGATCTTCGTTGCCGTAGCCTCGACCTCGCTTTCCATGTCCAGTATCATCTGGCGCAGTTCGGGCAGCTTGTCCTGGAGCGTCCTGCCGTCGCCGTCGTTCTCGAGCAGCTGCTTGGCCTTGAGGAGCGCGGCCACGTTGTCGCGCGAGAGCTGGCCCTTGAGCTCGTTCTCGTCGAACTTGTTAAAGACGAAGACGCCGGCCTTGGCCGCGTCGCTCCAGCCCGGCACGCCGAGGGCTTCTTTGCCGGCCTCTACCGCGCCTTTCTGGGCGATGTACTTGCCGGCTACCTTTATCCCCTCCCTGGAGAGCACGCTGAGCCCCTGCGTGGTGGCCAGGGCCACGCCGCCGGCGCCGACTGTGGCTACCGTAAAGCCTACCTCGGCCACCTTGCAGGCCTTGGCGAAATTGTCCCGGCGTATCATGTCTTCCACCACTATCTTGGTCTGGTTCAGGCGGTTCAGGGTTTCCAGGTTGGAACTCTGCTGCTTTATGGATTCTCCGAGCGTCTTGCGGTGGAATGCGACGGAGTGTGAGAGCCAGCCGAGGTCGTTCTGCGCGTCGGCATAGGTCTTGGGCGCGGCCGCGGCCGGCAGGCTGCCGGCCAGGAGCGTCAGGGAGAGGAGAAGTGTTTTCATATTTATCGGATAAAGCGGCGGCGCCGGTACTGCACGGCGCCGCGCTGCTTTGTGCTTTAGAACTGCTTTACCTTGAACGCGGCAAGAGGATTGCCTGACGTCGGTATCGTTACCGGTTCCAAACAGTAGAAACTTCCACTGAGCTCGAAGCAATACGCGAGACCGGTCGAAATGCCGGTAACATTGCCCGCCGCGGTGTATCCGGCAAGGTCACGCACTTCCGCCGCAGTAAGGGAGGCCAGGGATCTGGAGAAGCTCTTGTGCTGAGTGGCTCCGCCGTAGCCGATGTTGTTCGCCCAATCGTAGAACCAGATGTCCGCGCCGCCGCCGCCGGTGTCGCAGGCCTGCGCTTCGGACGCGAACGTGTATTTCATTACTGTCCACGAGGCACCGCGGCAGTCTATCGTCACAAGTTCCCCGCCGCCCAGATTGCCGCTCTCGTCGAGCACCAGGGTAGAGCCGGTATTGCCCAGCACCTCGCCGGTGGCCACGCCCTCGGCGTCCGAGAGGCCGAAGATCAGGGGCTGCTTCATGCTGTAGAGCGAGAGCCCGCCTTCGGAGGAACCGAAGACGAATTCGGTGGAGCCGCTGTCCGTGCTGGTCTGGCCGCTTTTATTGACGAAGACCAGGCGGTTGAAGGTCAGCGAGACGAAGACGCGGCCCTGCGCTCCGGCGGCCACGTTGTTGAGCGTGTAGCGCAGGCTGATGCTGCTCAGCGCGTCGAAGTCGCGCTTCACGGCGCGCTCGAGTATGGCCTTGTCCCCGGCGAAGTCTTCGCCGACGCCTCCCATGAACTTCTGCAGGTTCTCGGCGGCGTAGGCCGCGAACAGAGCGTCCAGGGCCTCTTTAACCTTGGCCTGTATGTTCTCTTCCGACAGCGAGATCTCCTTGCGGGTGTCCTCGGGCTTGTTGGTCCTGCCCGCAGTGTCGGTGACCTCTATCAGCATCGCGTAGGTCCTGCCGGGCTCCGGCTTGAAGGAATGCTCGAAGGTGCCGTTGTCGGAGAACTTGACGTCAACCCAGGTGGCCTTGTCGTCGAGGGTGATGCGCACGGCGCCGGTCTTGCCGCCGGAGGCGCGGCCGGTTATCTTTACCAGCCCGCCCGCCCCCAGCATTTCGCGGAACAGCTTGACCTTGGGGCCGGTCTCGTCGGCCGAGAGCTTGTTTATAAAGAGATATTTGAGCCCCACCTCGGCTTTGGACTTGCCGAAGATCCACCATTTAGCGTCGGCGGACCCCGCCATCACCAGCACCGCCGCAGCCAGCATCAGAAGTTTTTTCATATTGTCTCCGGTATCAGAAAGAAACGTTAAGCCCGACCGTCACGGTCTTTTCGCGGAAATTATTGGCCGCGGTGGTGAAGTCGTAGCTGTTGTAGCCCGCGCGCAGGAAAAGCGTGGACTCGTTGAGTTTAGCGAGCATCCTGGGGCGCCAGTATGCCGACAGCGCGGCGAAGAACTTGTCAGAATCCTCCCCGGCCTCCTTGCGCAGCAGGTTCTGCCCCGCGCGCAGGTCCGCCGTCAGGTTCGCGCCCGGGGCTTCCAAGCCCAGCCCCAGCGAGTATTCGTAGAGCTTATCGGCGGTGTCGGCCAGCTCGTCCCGGGAGTACCAGGTGCCTAGATGAGCCGCCGGCTTCAACACCACGGCTCCGGCCTCGTGCCGGGAGCTGAGCGCCGTGTTGAACGTCACCTCGCTGGCGTCGCGTACGGCTGTCTTGGTCCTG
Source organism: Elusimicrobia bacterium GWC2_64_44 (assembly GCA_001799845.1). Taxonomy (GTDB): domain Bacteria; phylum Elusimicrobiota; class Elusimicrobia; order Elusimicrobiales; family UBA9959; genus UBA9959. The sequence goes on from MGUG01000034.1 coordinate 25,333, forward strand.
TAGAGCGTGTAGCCTATGTTCGTGTCGGAGTCCAGCTCGCCGAAGCGGTCGCGGTAATTGGCGTTCAGGTAATGGTCCGCCCCGCTGCTGCCGGCGCCGTATTTGCGGTCGAAACGGTAAGAGAGGTCGGCGGATGAGTAGGGCCGGGCGGCGAAAGGCCGTTTGACGGCGACGGCGGCTTCCGGCTTCCAGTTGCGGGTGGTGCCGGCCAATTGGCCGTCGAGGTTGTTGCGGTACCAGAGCAGGCCGGAGGTAACCGTTACCCGCGGGGAGTATTTGTAGCGCCATTTAGCCTTCGCCTTGCGTCGGTCCGGCGAAGCCGAGCCCAGCGGCGACAGGAAGTCCGGTTCCACGTTCTCGTATTCCAGGGTGACGCGGCTTGGGTCGGCGTCGCCCGTCAGCTCCAGGCGCGCCGCGCTGCCCCGCTCCGAGGCGCCGGAGGTGGCTTCGTCGTGATCCGAGGCCGAATACTCTCCGGCGGCCGTAAGGCCGGGGATGGGGTTGTAGCCGAAGTCGAACGTGTAGTTCCTGGCGTCGTAGAGCGCGTCCGCCGGGTTGATCCGGCCGGTGTCCTTCGTGCCCACGTAGCTGCCGGCGGCCCAGAGGTCGGGGGTCAGTTCCTGCTTCACCCTCAGGCCGGCGGCCTGGCGGGTAACGGAGCGGGTTCGCGGTTCCTGCCAGACCGAGTCCCAGCGCGGGTACGCCCAGCCGAAAACGCCGGTGACCTCCGGCAGCCGCGTCCCTTCCTTATTGAAGCGGTAGGAGCCGCCTTTCAGCGAGGTGGCCAGCGAGTACTGGGAGAAAGATTCGAACACGTCGCCGGCGGTCAGCGTGTGTACCTTGTTGGTGGCGCGGCCCTGCAGGTTGGTGAGAGAGACTTTTTTTGCGTCGTTGCGCTCGTCATCGGTGGCCTTGGCCCCGGCCGTGTAGCTGTAGTCCCACGCGCCGCGACTGCCGCTGCCGTAGAGGTTGAGCGTTTCCAGGAAATTAAGGCCTCGCGTGAGCGAAGCGGCTGCTTTGCCGGGGCCCGCGGTTTCGTTATAAGTGGCCGAGAGTTCGTTAGTGGCGTGGAATTCCGTTTCAGCCCGGGCGGGCCCGGCTAAAAGGAGCAGCAGCGCCGCCGCTGTGGTTTTCATAATATCCCCAAACCTGACACTTAATGCGTTCCTGAAAAGATTACCAAAAAAAGAGCCGCCAGTTAAACTTCCTGTTGGATTTTTAATTTGTTAATATTTCTCCTATTACGAGCTCCGGAGGCAGATATGCAGAAGAACAAGATCTACGCCAACAAGATAGCCGCTTTCCTCGACAAGGAGCCGCGCGATTTCACCCGCCCCGACCTGGTCCGCTTCATCAAGGCCCACGGCATAAAGATGGTCAATTTCCGTTACGCCGCCGGGGACGGACGCCTGAAGACCCTCAATTTCATCATCAACGACGAGCGCTACCTGGACCGCATCCTGTCCGCCGGCGAGCGCGTCGATGGCTCCAGCCTGTTCAAGGGTATGATAGACGCCGGCTCCAGCGACCTCTACGTGGTGCCGCGCTACCGCACCGCTTTCGTTAACCCGTTCTCTCAGGTCCCGGCCGTGGACATCCTCTGCTCCTTCTACACCGCCGACGGCAAGCCTTTCGCCGGCGCCCCCGCCGAGGTGCTGCGCCGTTCGGAAGCCGAGTTCCGCAAGGTCTCCGGCCACGAGTTCCACGCGCTGGGCGAGCTGGAGTATTACGTCATCTCCCCCAAGAACCCGCTGTACCCGACCGGCACGCAGAAGGGCTACCACGAGTCCTTCCCGTTCGCCAAGTGGGAGGGCCTGCGCGCCGAGGCCATGGCCGCCATCGCCGAAGCCGGCGGCCGCATCAAGTACGGCCACGCCGAGGTGGGCTTCATCCGCACCGAGGACTCGGAGATGGCGCAGCAGGAAATAGAGTTCCTGCCCGTGCCCGCCTCCGAAGCCGCGGACCAGTTGGCCGTGGCCAAATGGATCATTAACGGCATAGGTCACAAGTACGGCGTCGTGGTCTCTTTCGCCCCCAAGATCTCTATCGGCCACGCAGGCTCCGGTCTCCACGTGCATACCTGCCTCTACAAGAACGGCAGGAACGCGATGATAGACAAAGGCGTCCTCTCCGCGCCGGCCCGCAAGACCATAGCCGGCTTCATGGAGCTGGCCGCCCCGATGACGGCCTTCGGCAACACCGTGCCCACCTCTTACTTCCGCCTGGTACCGCATCAGGAGGCGCCCATCAACGTTTGCTGGGCCTACCGCAACCGCTCGGCGCTGGTGCGCATCCCGCTGGGCTGGCTGAACGCCTCCTCGATGGTGAAGGACGCCAACCCCGGCTCCGCGGCTCCCGTGGTGGACCACACCCAGACGGTGGAGTTCCGCTCCGCAGACGGCTCGGCCAACCTGCATTTCCTGATGGCCGGCCTCTGCGTGGCCGCCCGCCGCGGCTTCGAGCGCAAGGACGCGCTGGCCTACGCCGACAAGTTCTTCGTGGACAAGAACGTCAGCGACAAGGCTCATGCCGGCCTGCTGGAGAAACTGCCAAAGCTGCCGGCCTCATGCTGGGCTTCGGCCGAGTCCCTCGAGAAGCACCGCGACGCCTTCGAGGCCCGCGACGTCTTCCCCCGGCAGGTAATAGACGGCACTATAAAGCGCCTCAAAAGCTACGACGACCGCAGCCTCAGCGAGCGCCTCTACGGCAAGGAAGAGGAGATCAAGAACCTGGTGGAAGAGTACCTCTACTGCTGACGCCCGGGCCGCGCGATGCAACTCCAGAGCGAAAGATCCAAGTGGTACCTGCTGAGCGGCGCCTGTGCGGCGCTGCTCCTGGCCGCCGGCCTTTATTTCTCACGGCCCTGGGAGCTGGCGCTCCCCGACGAGCCGGAGCTGCGGGTTTCGAGCGGCACCTTCACGGGCAGCCTGGATTCCGTGCTGAAAGCCGAAGGGCTCGACGAGGCCGAGCGCTACGAGGTCTCGTCGGTGCTCTCGGGAAAGCTCAACCTGCGCCGGCTCCGGCCGGAGGATTCCTACGAGCTGACCTTCTCCACTTCGGGCTCGCTCTCCGCCCTTTCCATCACCCAGGCTCTGCGCTACTACGAGCTCTCCGTCTCCGAGACCGGGGAGTACGGTGTGACTGTGCGTGACGTGGAACTGAAGGAAGCCTCCGGCAAGCTCGCCGGCACGATCAAGTCTTCGCTGTGGGAATCCATGAGCGCGGCGGGCGTGCCCGCGGCCGCGATCCTGGACTACGCCGACATCTTTTCCTGGTCGGTGGACTTCCTGACCGAGGTGCGCGAAGGGGACCGCTGGGCGCTGGCCTGGGATTATAAGACCGACCCGGCCGGCAAGGTGATCTCGCAGAAGATACGGGCGGCCGTCTACGACGGGGCCGAAACCGGGCGGAAGGCCGCCGCCGCATGGCAGGGGTCCTACTACGACGAAAAGGGCGAGTCGCTGCGCAGCATGTTCCTCCGCGCGCCGCTGCATTACCGCCGCATCTCCTCCTACTTCACCAACCGCCGCTTCCACCCCGTGCTTAAATATTACCGGCCGCACCAGGGCATAGACTACGCCGCCCCGTCGGGCACGCCGGTCTCCGCCGTGGCCGACGGGACCGTGACCTACGCCGGGTGGAAAGGCGGCAACGGCAGGCTGATCGTCCTGCGGCACGGCGCGGGCTACGAATCCACTTACGGGCATTTGTCCCGCTTCGCCAAAAGCCTGCGGTCCGGGCGCCGGGTCTCGCAGGGCGACGTGATCGGCTACGTGGGCTCCACCGGCCTCTCCAGCGGGCCCCACCTGGACTTCCGCCTCAAGCTCAACGGCAAGCCCCTCAATTTCCTGAAAATAAAATACCGCTCAAGCTCCGGCGTGAGCGGCAAGGCGCGCGAGACGGTCGCGGCGGCTATCAGGGCGCTGGACTAGGGAGCGGTCAGTACCGCTGCAGGAACTTCCACAGGTCCACCATCATCGGTATCATTTCAACCGCGATCAGCAGGATTATTATTATTTCCAGCCAGTGGCTGCGGCGGGTGTTCACCTCGCCGTGCAGGATCTGGCTGATCTGCGCCAGCGTCTCCATCTTGCGGGAGATGCTCTTGCGCCAGTCGTCGAAGTGGAACTCCAGCGCCGAGGCCCTGAACACTACGGCCAGGTAGGGGTCGCCCACCGTCTTCAGGGAGTTCTCCACGCGGCCTAGGAACTCGGAGAATTCCATGTACTTCCGGCTGGCGTCCTCGGCGATATCCGAATAGAAATTGCGGAAAATGTGCACCACGCTTTCCTGCTTGGTCTCCATGGTGTCATAGAGCTCTTCCAGCTTGCGCCCCAGCATGTCGTCGTAATAGCGGAACTCCAGCAGGTGGGTCAGCGAGAATTCGATCACGTCGGCAGCGTCGCGCTCGCCGTCGGGCTCTATCAGCAGGGCGGAGTTCCAGTCTATGATGGCCAGGTCGGAGGTGGAATACTGGATCGCGCTGTCGATGATGAAGTTCCGGGATTCTTCTCCCAGCCGCTCCTTGTCCTCCGCCAGGATCAGCGCCGCCACGTCCACCTTGCGGATGAAGTCTTTGGGGTCCTCGAGGCCGTCGGCCTTCTCGATGATGTAGGTGATGTAGTCTTCGTTGATCTCCCACTCCGCGGGGTTCACCAGGGCCGGCAGGAGGCGCTTTTTCATGGCGTCCTTGCGCGAGATGGCCAGCAGGTCTATCTCTTCGGACTTCTCCAGCTCGGCGGCCATCTTGATCAGCCGCTCCCAGGGTGTGCCGGGCGGGATGGCCAGCTCGGTGGTTATGGAAATGACGCCGTAGTTCCAGACGCGCGCGAAGATGCGGATGGGATATTTGCCGGAGGGCAGGTCCAGGACTTCCTCGCCGAGGTCCGCCTTCAGCGGGGACTCCTTCATGATGATGGCTTTGCGGGTGTCGGTGGCGAACCTGAGGCGCGGGCCCTTGTCGGCGCTGAGCAGCTGTTCCGCGCGGCCGAGGACTATTTCCCCGGCTATGTCGAAAACCCGGTGCACCAGGATGGTGCCTTTATGTATAGCCGCGCCCATAGTCTCCCCCTTTTCAGCCCTTCGGTCTATTTCTTCGCCAGCAGCGTTTCCACGGCCTTGGTGATGGGGGCGTCGTACTGCGGGTCGTAGCCTTCCCAGACGTCGTAGATCTCGTGATCGGAGGTAAGCAGGTAGATGTACGGCACGCCCTGCGTTCTGTAGTTGCGGGCGATTTCCTTGCCTTTGTAGGCCAGCGGGAAGGTGACGCCGAAATCCGCGGCGAAGTTATTGGCGGCCTGCGCGCTGTCCTGCACGCAGATGCCTACCGTGGCCAGGCCTTTGGGGGCGTAGGCCGAGGCGACCTTCTGGATGAAGGGGGCGGCTTTGCGGCAGTAGGGGCAGGTCTCGGTGAAGAACATAACCAGCACCGGCTTGCCGGCATAGGAGGCCAGGTCCACTTCTCCTCCGGCGGCGCCGGGCAGGCGGAAATAGGTGATCTTCTTGACGTAAGAGGCGGTCTGCACCGCGGCGGGCTCTTTCACTTCCGGCGCGGGCGCTGGCTGGTCCTTCTTCCCGCCGCAGGCGGTGAGCAGCAGGGCTGCGGCCGCGGTCAAAATAAGTCTGTTGGTCATCGTGGTCTCCTTCGTCGCTGTTCCCTCTATTTTAATATTTTTCTCAGCTCGTCCAATACGCAGTTGGCCGCGCCGTCCCGAACCTGCGCGCGGCCGCCGCGGAACTGCCTGCTGAAAACTTTCACGCCGCCCGGCGCGGCCAGGGCGAACCAGACCAGCCCCGCCGGCTTGCCCGGCGTGGCCCCGCCTGGACCGGCTATGCCGGTGGTGGAGAAGGCGTAATCGGAGCCGAAGGCCCGGCGCGCGCCCGCCGCCATCTCCCGAGCGGTCTGAGCCGACACCGCGCCGTACTTTTTGAGCGTGGCCGCCCCGACGCCCAGCAGCCGCGCCTTGGCGGCGTTGGAATAGGACACGGCACCGCCCAGGAACCAGTCCGAGCTGCCGGGGATATCCGTGATCAGTTTGGCGGCCAGGCCGCCGGTGCAGGATTCCGCGCAGGCCACGGTTTTGCCGGCGGCCTTCAGCTTCTCCCCCACCGCCGCGGCGAGCGTGGTTTCCCCCTCGCCGTACAGGGCCTGGCCGAGCAGCTTGCGGCAGGCCGCCGCCGCCCTGGCCACGGCGCCGCGGGAATCGTCTCCGGAAATCAGGAAGTCCACGGTGCCGGGGCCGGCCAGGATGGTGAACGCCAGGCCGGGGAAGCGGCGCATGGCCGGGCGCAGCATCTTTTCGGCGCGTGTTTCCCAGAGGCCGGCGGCGCGCAGCTTTATCTGCGCGGAGGGCGGCAGGCGAAAGGCGGAGGAGATCTCCGAATCGAGGAAGTTGGCGAACATCGGTTCCCATTCCTGGCGGGGGCCCGGCAGCAGCGCGAGCATTTTGCCGCCGCGCCTGAGTACCTGGCCGAAGGCCGTGCCGTTGGAGTTCTCGAGCGGCTTTGCGCCCTCCAGGAGCAGGCACTGGTTCTTGAAATTAGGGGGCAGCTTCTTCAGGCCGTAGTTGAAGGCGAGGATGCGCGCGCAATCTTTTGAGTAGATCAGCCGCAGGCCGAGGGCCGCCGCGGCCGCCTGGCGGGTGAGGTCGTCGAAGGTGGGGCCCAGCCCGCCGCAGACCAGCACCAGGACGGAGCGTTTCAGCGCGCCTTTCACGGCGTCGGCTATCTCTTCCAGGCTGTCGCCGCAGGACTGCTCGCGCCCGAGGGCGAAGCCCAGCGGGGCCAGGCGCTCCGCGAACAGCGGGGCGTAAAGGTTCAGCTTGCCGCCCAGCAGCTCCGAGCCGGTACAGATCAGTTCAGCCCTGCCATCCTTCATAAAGAAAGGTTAGCATATCCCCCGCGCGCGGCAAAACCCCCCCCCGCGAAGTTGACACCCGGGGGCGGATTTGGTAGTTTTGAGTTTCAAGCCTGGAGGCAAAGTGATAAAAGATACCCTTTCCAAGATAGAGTCCGCCATCGCCAAGATAAACGCCGGCGCTTCGTCCGACAAAACGGAGCTGGTGGCGCTGCTCGGCAAGCTGAAGGCCGAGCTGGCCGAGCTTCCCGAGTCCCGCATGGACGAGGCGCGCAGCATCGGCTACTTCACCGAGGCCGCGGCGCACGAGGTGACGCGCGCCGACGCCAGCATGCAGCTGAAGAACCTTTCCATCTCCGGCATCTCCTACGCCGTGAAAGGCTTCGAGGTGTCCCACCCGCAGATAGTCGCCGTCGCCAACGAGATCTGTATGATACTGGCCCGCATGGGCATCTGAGCGGCGTTCCGAAAAATAGAGACGGGGGGCGCATGAACTACGTTCTGCTCGCTGGGTTCGTCCTTACTGCTATGACTGCCATTAACTTCGCGGCGGAGCCGCCGCGGGCCGCGAAAATACCCTACAAGCTGGAGAAGCACGGGCATGTCCGGACGGACGACTATTACTGGCTGAAGGACCGCAAGACCCCGGAGGTCCTGGCGTACCTGACGGCGGAGAACGCCTACGCCGCGGCCGCCATGAAGCACACCGAAAAGCTGCAGGAAAAGCTCTTCGCGGAGATGAAGGGCCGCATCAAGCAGGACGATTCCACCGTGCCGTTCAAGTACGGGGACTATTACTATTATAAGACCTATAAGACGGGGAGCGAGTATCCCGTCTTCGCCCGCAAGAAGGGCTCGCCTACGGGCAGGGAGGAGGTCCTCCTCGACGTGAACGCGCTGGCCAAGGGCAAGGCTTTTTGTTCCGTACAGTTCCCCGAGGTGCGGCCGGACCACAAGATGATCGCGTACGCTATGGACACCGGCGGCCGCCGCTTCTACGACATCTATTTCAAGGACCTGGAAACCGGCAAAACGCTGAAGGAAAGGATAGCGAAGACCGCCGGCGACATGACCTGGGCCAACGACAATAAAACCCTGGTCTACGTGAAGCAGAACCCGGAGACGCTGCGCTGGGAGCGGGTCCTGGCGCACGAGCTGGGCGCCGCGGCCGACCGCGAAGTGTATTTTGAGGCCGACGAGACGTTCGAGGTGGGCGTCTCCAAGTCCAATACCGACAGGTACATCTTCCTGCGCTCCGGCTCGACCCTGTCGACCGAGTACCGCCTGATCGACGCGGACGCCCCGGCGGCGGCGCCGGTAGTTTTCCAGGCGCGGCGGCCCGGGCTGGAATACGACGTGGAGGACGGCGGCGGCAAGTTTTACGTCCTCAACAACGACCGCGCCCGCAACTTTAAAGTTTCGGTCTGTTTCTCGTCCGCCACCGGCAGCGAGGCCTGGGTGGATATCGTCCCCCACCGCGAGGACACGCTGGTGGAGTATATCGACGTGTTCGAGGACTGGCTGGTGCTGAAGGAGCGGGCCAACGCGCTGGGCCGCTTTCATATTTTCAGCCGGGCCGACGGCGCGGAGAGCTGGATAGACTTCGACGAGCCCGCCTACATGACGGAGCTGGGCGATAACCTGGAATACAAGACCGGCACGCTGCGCGTGACCTACGAGTCGCTGACCACGCCGGATTCGGTCTACGACATCGACCTGGCCACCAGGGCGAAGAAGCTGCTGAAGCGGCAGGAAGTGCTGGGCGGCTTCAAGCCGGAGGAGTACGCGGCGGAGCGGCTGTGGGTACAGGCCCGCGACGGGGAGCGGGTGCCGGTTTCCTTAGTCTACAAGAGGACCCTTGACCTGAAGAGCGGCCGCAACCCGCTGCATATCTATTCCTACGGTTCCTACGGCTACAGCTCCGACCCCTATTTCAGCTCGCTGCGGCTTTCGCTGCTGGACCGCGGCTTCATCTGCGCGATCCCTCACATCCGCGGCGGCTCGGAGATGGGCCGGCGCTGGTACGAGGACGGCCGGCAGCTGAAGAAGAAAAACACCTTTTACGATTTCATCGACGCGACGAAGTTCCTGATAGAGCGGGGCTACACTTCGCCGGAACATGTCTACGCCGAGGGCGGCTCCGCCGGCGGGCTGCTGGTGGGCGCGGTGGCCAACCTGGCCCCGGAGCTGTACCACGGCATACTGGCCGGGGTGCCTTTCGTCGACGTGGTCACGACGATGCTGGACCCGGACATCCCGCTGACCACGGGCGAGTACGACGAGTGGGGCAACCCGAACGTCAAAGAGAATTACGACTACATCCTGTCGTATTCCCCCTACGACAACGTGGAGCGGAAGGCTTACCCGAACCTGCTCATCACGACGGGGCTGAACGATTCGCAGGTGCAGTACTGGGAGCCGGCCAAGTGGGCGGCCAAGCTGCGGGACCTCAAGACGGATAAGAACCTGGTGCTGCTGAAGACGGACATGGACACGGGGCACGGCGGCAAATCGGGCCGTTTCGAGTCGCTGAAGCTGGCGGCGCTGGAATACGCTTTCATGCTGGACCTGGAAGGGATCAGGGAGTGAAGCTTTCCGAAGTAAAGAAGCGCAACCGGATACTCGGCATCATCGGGGCGGCGCTGCTCTTCCAGGCGGGCGGCCTTGACCCCTGGCTGCGCAGCGTCGGCGGCACCGCGTTCTCCTTCGCGGTCCTGATAGTCCTCTTCGTCCTGGCCCCCCTCCTCATCGAATTCCTCGAGCGCAAGTTCACGAAATAACCGCAGGCACATTCCCCGCTCGCTCATAAGCGGGCGCGGCAGAAGAGGGCCTGCGGACCTCCGCCGGCTCAGAACGAAGACCTGTCGCTTCGCTCCATCCGTCGCGCACACAGTGCGCTCCTCAAACAGTCTTCGCCGCCGCCTTAATGATAGGCGGTCCGCTCCGGTCCTTGGCCCTGCGCCCTAAAATCGCTCGCGGAGAATGTGCCTGCGGCTGCGCCCTCCCCAAAGTCGCACGGAACCCCTCCCCGGCTATGCCCTGGAAAGTACTGCTGACGAAGAAAATTTCCTACTTGAACAGTTTACCGGAGAGGGCGAAGATCTCGGGCGGGACGCCGAGGTGCTGTTTGAGGAGCACGTCGCGGTCGAGCGGGTTGCGGGTGAAGATTATTTTCAGCAGCGTCCGCGGCGGGACGCGCCGGTAGTAACGGGCCGGGGAGATGAGCGGGGTGTTGATGAGCGGGAAATCGGAGCCGTACATGAGGCGGCCGGAGAATTCGGGGCGCGTCAGGGCCTCTTCGAGGTAGCGGGGTTTGTTGGCCTGGGTCAGGGAGGAGATGTCGGAGTAAAGGTCGGGGAATTCCTTCATCAGGCGCGCCAGGCGGTCGGTGCTCCGCTCTCCGTCGTAAACCCCGGTGGAGGCGATATGCGGCGCGATGACGGTCACGCCGAGCTTGAGCGGCAGGCGCAGGCGCTCCGGGTCGCCCAGTTCGTCGCGCGCGGCGGAGAAAGAGCGCTCCTGCCCCGCGTGCGTCAGCAGCGGCAGGCCGAGGCGTACCAGTTCTTTGTAGAAGGGCGCGAGGGCAGGGTCGGCCGGGTCTATCCCCATTATGGAGGGGATCCATTTTAGCAGGACCGCGCCTTGCTCTTTCGCGCGGCGGAGCCTCGCCAGCGCGTCTTTACGGTAGGGATTTACGGACGCGCCGAACAGGAGGTTCGGGTGGCGGGCCGCGGCGGCCGCTGCGAACTCGTTGGGCACGTAAACTTCGGTGCGGGCAGCGTCCAGCTCGCCGCCCGGGCCTATCGCCCCGTCCAGCGCCAGGATGACCACTTTATTCACGAAGCGGCTTCTTTCCGCCATTTCCGAAATGCGGGCCGGGAGGAGGTCGTCCCCGTGCTTTTCCAGTTCCGCGGCTGTCACCCCGAAAGCGCGCAGGTACAGGGCGAAGCGCGGGCCGCGGCGCAGCCGTTCTGAGACCAGGGCGCCGCTGCCGCCGGCGCCTATCCCCGCTACGTGGCAATGCATATCCGTAATGCCGGCCGGCGCTTCTCTCACGGGAAGGTAAGGGCCAAGGTAAGCCGCGGCGTAAGCGGCCGCCAGCAGGGCGGCGGAGAGCGCGGCGGCGGTGAAAAGGGTCTTTTTGGAAGCGGTGAGTCGCATAAGCCGGGCAAGCCCCCGCTTGTAAGGCTTCAGGGGGGCGGCGGATAGTATACCTAAATCCGCGGCAGCGGTTTTTGGGGGCGTTCCGGGGCGCTTTTAATTCATTGCCCACGCCCCCCCCCATTTTGTATTATTAAGGAAAGCCCCCCCAAAGGGTTTCCGCCCGCACCCGCGGGCCAGATGGTAAACGACAACAGGAGCTCAAGATTATGCCCAAGACGGCTGTTAAATCCAAAGCGAAGTCCACGAATCCCGCGAAAATTTCCAAGAAGATGATCTACTTCTTCGGCGGCGGCAAAGCCGACGGCAAGGAGTCCATGAAGAACCTGCTCGGCGGCAAGGGCGCAAACCTCGCCGAGATGGCCGGACACCCCTCCCTGCGCCTGCCCGTTCCCCCGGGCTTCACGCTGACCACCGAGATCTGCACCTACTACTGGGGCAACAAGCGCTCCTACCCGAAGGGCCTCACCCAGGAAGTGGAAAAGAACATCCGCAAGGTGGAAGAGCTGACCGGCAAAAAGTTCGGCGACGCGAAGAACCCCCTGCTGCTGTCCATCCGCTCCGGCGCCCGCAAGTCCATGCCGGGCATGATGGAAACCATCCTTAACTGCGGCCTGACCTCCGCCACGATCCCGGGCCTTATCGAACTCACCAAGAACCCCCGCTTCGTATACGACTCCTACCGCCGCCTGATCATGATGTACGCCGACGTCGTCATGGAGAAGGCCGCCGGCATCGAAGTGGAAGACAACCGCGGCGTGCGCAAGCAGCTCGAGCACCTCATGGAGACCATGAAGAAGGCCCGCGGCGCCAAGTCCGACACCGACCTGAGCGCGGACGACCTGAAGACCCTGGCCGAGCAGTTCAAGGCCAAGGTGAAGGAAGTCATCGGCAAAGAATTCCCGGATAACCACATGGACCAGCTGTGGGGCTCCATCGGCGCCGTGTTCGCCTCCTGGATGGGCAACAAGGCCGTGCAGTACCGCAAGATCGAAG
>MGUG01000035.1 GCA_001799845.1 Elusimicrobia bacterium GWC2_64_44
AGTTGCGCTCTATCTGCAGCGCCAGCACTATCTCCTTGATCTTGCGGACATAGGACTTTTCCGGCTTCAGGAAGATGCCGCGCGAAAGCTGCTGCGTGATGGTGGAGCCGCCGGCGGCGCGCCGGTGGGCGATGATGTTGCGCAGCTGGGCGCGCATGATGCCGCGCGGCGAGATGCCCCAGTGGCGGAAGAAGTTCCGGTCTTCCATCGCGATCACGGCGTTCTGCATGTCCACGGGGATCTTGGAGAGCGGCAGCATGGCGCGCTTCTCCACGGAGAACTCGGCTATCACCTGGTTGTTGATGTCGTAGACGTAGGTGGTCAGCGACGGGGTATATTCGTCCAGCTTGTCGATGGACGGGATATCGGAGAGGATCTTGCGCATCAGCAGCGACGCGGTCAGGATGCCGGCGGCGGAAAAGATGCCGATGAGGTAGACGGCCTTCAGCACCAGCTCTCGCGCCGACAGTCCGTCAAGGTAATCCAGGAACTTCTTCAGCAGGCCCATATTTTAATTATATGAAATTATCCTTCAGCCGCTCCTTTCCCGCTTTTCCGCTGACCGTGAAAAATGATACATTTCCCTTATGAAAAGACTTTTATCCCTCTGCGGGGCGGCGCTGCTGCTGGCCGCCTGCGGCAGGCAGGACGGCAAGGTGATAGCCAAGGTGGGCTCCGAGAAGATCACGGAGACCTATCTTCAGGAAAAGTTCGCCGAGATCAGCCCGGCCGCGCAGGAGTACCTCTCCTCCAAGCCCGGGCGCAAGCAGTTCCTGGACGTGCTGATCCACGAGCGGCTGATGCTGCTGGCCGCGCGCAAGAGCCGCGTGGCCTCCGGCGACGACTACAAGGGCCGGGTGCGCCAGAAAGAGGCCGAGATGAAGGACACCCTGCAGGCCTACAAGGATTTCATGCTGGCCCGCATGTGGATAGAGGACATGCGGGAGGGCGAGCTGAAGGTGACCGACCAGGAAGTGCAGGAGTATTACCAGAAATACCCCAACAAGGTCACGCTCGCCCACATCCTGCTGCCCAGCTACGAGGAAGCCGAGAAGGTGATGAAGAAGCTGAAGGGCGGGGCCGACTTCGACAAAACGGCCAGGGAGTATTCGCTGGACAAGGAAACCGTGCGCCTGCCCCCGGTGATGTACGGCGAGTTCATGCCGGAGCTGGAGGACATGGCCTTCAAGATGAAGACCGGCGAGACGCAGGGCATAGTGAAGACCCCGATGGGCTTCCACATCATCAAGAAGCTCGGCCAGGACAGGGCCGCGCAGCCCGAAGCGCTGGAGCGCGCGCGCAAGATCATGGAGAAGAAGAAATTCGACGCCTACCTGGCCAAGTTCCAGGAGAAGAACAAAGTGGAGGTTACCGATGAAAACTATAAATAAATTCCTCGCGGCCGCGCTGCTGTGCGCCGCCGCGCCCGCCGCGGCCGCCGTGGTGGAGGAGCTGGCCGCGCGCGTGAACAACGAGCCGGTCACCATCTCCGACTACAAGCGCGCCAAAGAGGCGCTGACCGAGCAGTACGCCGCCGCTATGCCCGACTTCTTCAAGCAGAAGGACGCCGAAGCCCAGATAGAGAAGGCCGCGCTCGACAAGCTGGTGGACGAGGCCCTGCTGCGGCAGAAAGCCGAGTCGCTGAAGATGAAGGTCTACGAGCGCGAGCTGGAGAACGGCGTGGGCGAGATCCGCAAGCGCTTCGCCCGCACCCCCGCCGGCGAGCAGATGCCGCCCGAGAAGGCCGAAGCCGCCTTCCGCGCCGAGCTGAAGAAGGAGGGCGTTTCGCTGGAGGAGTTCCGCGAGCGCATCCGCAAGCAGCTGATGGTGCAGAAGCTGGTGCAGGAGACCATCAAGGCCCGCGCCAAGATGCCCGGCGACGCCGAGACCAAAGCCTATTTCGACAAGATCTCCCTGGTCCTGAAGGACGGAGAGGCCGCCGCGAAGGACCTGGACGAAGAGGCGAAGCAGGACCTGCTGGCCGTGGCCGGCAAGTTCCGCGAGATCACCGCCGAGCGCCTGCGCCTGCGCCACGTCCTCATAAAGGTCGCCGAGACGGCGACGCCCGAGGAAAAAAAGGCCGCGCAAGACAAGGCCCTGGCCGTGAGCAAAGAGATAGAAGGCGGGCTGGATTTCGACGAGGCCGTGGAGAAGTACTCCGAGGACAAGGAAAGCGCCGCCCGCGCCGGCGACCTGGGCTACGTGATCAAGGGCATGCTGCCCCCCGAGGCCGAAGAGGCCGCCTTCAAGCTGCAGGTCGGCGGGAACTCGCAGCCGGTGGAGACCAAGTTCGGCTGGCATATCCTGCGCCTGGAAGAGAAGCGCGCCGCGCAGAAGCTGCGCTTCGAGCCGGTCAAGGACGACCTGGAGCAGGTGCTGGCGCAGAACTCCTTCGCCGCGGAGCTGGGCAGCTACATCAAGGACCTCCGCAAGAACGCGAAGATCCAGATCTTTATCGCCGAGAAGAAGTAAGGCCCCGCGACCAGCGAGCCACGGGGCGCCCGCGCCCCGTGGCTTTTTTATGAAACCAGAACTGCTCATCACCGCCGGAGACCCGCTGGGCATAGGCCCGGAGATCACCGTAAAGGCCCTCCAAAGCCCGGCGGTGCGCCGCGCCTGCCGCCCCGCGGTCACAGGCGACAGCGCCGCCCTGCGGCGCGCGGGCTGGACCCCGGCCCTGGCCCCGCTGCTGCCCGCCGACGCGGGACGGCTGGACTTCAAAAGACCGGGCCCCACGGCCGCCGGCGGGGCGGCCTCGCTGAACGCCGTACTGGCGGCGGTGGAACTGGTAAAGAGCGGCGCTTTCGCAGGGCTGGTGACGGCCCCGGTCTCCAAGGAGGCCTGGGCGCTGGCCGGCGCCCCGGCCCCGGCGCACACGGACCTGTTCCGCCTGCTCGAGCGCCGCGAGCCGCTGATGCTGTTCTCGCGCGGCGCCGTTAACGCCGCGCTGGTCACAGAACACGTGCCGCTGAAGCGCTTGGCCGCCGTCCTGACCAAAAATTTGGTAATACAGAAAGCCCTGCTCTTCGCCTCGGCGCTGAAGGCGCGGGGGTTCAAGCGGCCGCGGCTCGCCCTCTGCGCGCTGAACCCGCACGCCGGCGACGGCGGCGTGATAGGGCGCGAAGAGATAGAGACGCTGGCCCCTGCGCTGAAAGAACTCGGCAGGCGCGGCCTGCGCGTGAAGGGCCCGCTGCCCTCCGACGCCGCCTGGGCGGACCACCTGGCCGGCGGCAGCGACGGCCTGCTGTGCCTCTACCACGACCAGGCGCTGGTCCCGCTCAAGCTGGCGCCCGCGAAGGGCCCGGCGGTGCACTGGACCTGGGGCCTGTCTTTCCCGCGCACCTCGCCCGCGCACGGCACGGCCTTCGATATAGCGTGGAAGGGCCGCGCAGACGCCTCGGGCATGGAAGCGGCCATCCTCTTCGCCGCCGGGCTCGCCTCAAGGAAGAACATATGACGGAACTTATCGGCTATCTCGCCTCCGCGCTGGTCGCGGTCTCGCTGCTGACCAGCAACGTGCTGCGCCTGCGCGTGCTCAACCTCATCGGGGCCGTAGTCTTCGTGGCTTATGCCGGGCTTACCCGCGCGTGGCCCGTGCTGGCCGTCAACCTGTTCGTGGCGGGCATAGACCTGTGGCATATCGTGGCGCTGAAGTCCAAGAAGGAGATCTTCAAGCTCATGCCGGTGGGCGGCGCCGACCCGCTGCTGGCGAACTTCCTGGCCTACCACGCGCGCGGCATCTGGCAGTTCTTCCCGGACTTCGACCTGTCCTCGCTGAAGGACCCCCGCTGCGTGTTCATCCTGCGCAACCTGCTGCCGGTGGGGCTGTTCGTCTACACCGAGGAAAAACCGGACATCCGCGTGCACCTGGACTACGTGGCCGAAGACTACCGCGACCTCAAGAGCGCACGCTTCCTGTTCAACCGCCCGCAGAACCCGGAGACCTTCGCGGGCTTCACCGATTTCTGCGCCTCGGCCGCCTCGGAGAAACACGCCGGCTACCTGCGCCGCCTCGGCTTCGAGGAGCTGGCGGGCAAGCCGGGAACCTTCAGAAAAAAGATCTAGCGCATGAACTTAAAGAGACTGGATATATTGCTGGCGGGAGACGAGGACTTCCTGGAGGACCTGCCCGACAGGACCGAGACGACCTTCTCCTCCAAAGTGCTGGACCTCCTGCGCCGCGTGACTCGCGTGACGGATATCGTGTCGCCGCGCCTGGGCATAGTCCTGCTGGCCACGCACGCGGCCATAGCCGGCTACTCCGTGGCCGTGGTCAACAACGTGCTGTCCTCCCCGCTTAGCCGCCTGCGCTTCGCGCTGCTGCTGAGGCTCCGGCGGCCGCGCGCCGTGGGCATCAGCACGGTGGCTATGCGGAGGACCGAGACCACCGCGCAGATAGTCGCCACCGCCCGGCGCCTGTGCCCCGGGGCCGCTATCATCCTGGGCGGCCAGAACGCGGTGCAGACCCCCGCCACCCGCAAACTGGCCGACCTGACCGTAACCGGCCACGGCGAGAACGTGCTGCTGCGCCTGCTGGGCGAGTTGAAGGCCGGGCGTCCCCTGGCTTCCATGGACGGCGTGCACAAGGACGAGAACGGCTCCCCCATACTGAAAGGCGATCCCTACTACGGCGCGGAGGGCGGCACCCAGCTGCCGGACTGGGGCTTCACCACTTCCTCCAACAAGGTCATCCCCGTGGAGGGTTCGCGGGGCTGCTGGCACAGCTGCGCTTTCTGCACCACCTCCAACCAGGGCCGCCAGGTGTTCCGCAAGCCCGCCGACGTCCTGCGTGAGGCACTCAACGACGTGCGCAAGTTCGGCGCGCGGCAGCTGCACTTCGTGGATTCCAGCTTCACCTGCAGCAAGGAGTTCATCGACGAGTTCCTGCGGCTGCTCGCGGAGTCCGGCGAGAAGTTCCGCTGGAGCTGCTTCTCCCGCGTGGACGATTTCACCGCCCAGCCGGGGCTGCCGGGCAGGATGGCGCGCGCCGGCTGCATACTCAGCTACCTGGGCATAGAGTCGGTGCACGACGACATCCTGGAGCGGATGCGCAAAGGCTACGTGCGCAAGACCATCGCCGAAGGCCTGTCTAACCTGGAAGGCCTGAACGTGTACGGTAATTTCATCGTCGGCTTCCCGGGCGATACCGAGGAGAAGGTGAAGGACACCGTAGCGTTCATAGAGCGGTTCCAATTCGACAAGGTCAGCATAGCGCCGCTGTACGTGCCGCCGCAGCTCTACGCGCAGGCCCGCGCCAAACCCGAGCTGTACTGCCACCTGCGCGGCAAGTCGGAGTTCGAGTGGGAGCACGACACCATGAACCGCGCCCGCGCCGTGGAGCTGGCCGACTGGGCCAGGAAAACCCTGAACAAGCACAAAGGCCGCACCTTCGCGTATTGACGCGCGGTCCGCGGCTGACATAACGAGAACGGGAAGCCTGCGCTTCCCGTTCTCGTTTTTGCCTGTCCGGCAGTTCAGGGAACCTGGGAGAGTTTTACGGTGTGATCTTTGGGCAGCACGGCCGCCGAGTAGTAATCGTGGGCGCCTTCACCGGCGGCCATGGCCATCGGGTCCACCTTGTAGCTGACCACGAGGTTCTTGCCGCTCTTCTGCAGCTTCGCTATCCGGAAAATTCCGTTGGGCAGGTCGGACAGCGAGATAAGCACCACCACGGCGTCGCGGGAGAAATCCGGCGCCGCGAGCTGCGAGGGCCTGGGCGCAAGGGCGGAGGCGTCGCCTTCCTGGCGGCATTTGTGGGAATTGGCGAAGGCCCACCAGGTCTCGGAGGACTTGAAGACCTTGAATTCCACCGGCGCGGTGAACAGGGTCAGGCCTTCCTGGGCCGCGCCGCGCCCCAGCTCCGGCATGGTGGAGACCCGCAGCTTGGGCTCCGCGCCAGGCTCGTTGCCCAGGTTGCGTATCTTCTTGCTGAAGTCGGAATCCTTCAGCCGGATGGGCGCGGGCTTCTTCTTGCCGCCCCCCATCTCGTTGAGCATGGACATCATGTCCTTGGGAGACTCGGCCACACCGTTGAAATCCCCGCTGCGCACCACGTTTATGGCCCCGTCCGCGTTGACCGCGGCGGTGGAGAGCCCCTGGCGCGTGCCCGGGATCATGGATGCGCGCACATTGGAGCCGGCGGAGTACCTGGCCGCGGCCAGGGCCTGCTGGGCCATGGCTTCGGCGTTCTCCGGCCTCTCGTCCGCGGCTTCCTGGCCGGGCAGCGAGGGCTTCTCCCCCTCCAGCAGGCTGCCAATGTGGTTAACGCCCATCAGCAGCGTGAAAATCACTATAAGTCCGCCGAAAAGATAGATGAGAGAGCGCAATATTCTGGCATCCATAGCTCAAGTATACAAAAAGGATTTAATTTTTAGTTATTATTTCTGTAACAGGGAGGCGCTAGAATTACATAGGCGGAGAACAGGTTAATAATACTTCCTTTAATTAAGGCTGTTGCGGTATGCGGCGCGCGGTGAACAGGAAAAAGCTATGAAATATTGGGCGTACGTCAATAACGAGATCTTAGGCCCTTTCGAGAAGGAGAAACTGCTCGAACTGCCGTCTTTTTCTCCTGCGCTGCTCGTCTGCCCCCAGACCCCGGTGGGAGAAAAGACCGAAGACTGGAAGGAAGCCTCCACCTACCCCGAAATTTCCGCGCTGCTGGGCGGGGCCGTCCCTGCTCCCGCGCCGACGCCCGCTCCCGCTCCCGCCCCGGCCGAGCAGTTCACTCCCGAGCGCTTCTCCCCTACGCCGTCCGCCGCGCCCATAGCGCAGCCGGCCATACAGGCCGCGACCCTTTCCTTCAAGCCTCTTACCGCCGCCAAGCCTATAGACCCCATGCCGCCCCTGGGCCACAGCGACTCCCTGGGCGATATCACCGTCAGCCATTTCGGCAAGGGGAACGGCACGCCCGCTCACGAAGCCGCGCCCGCACCCGCGCAGCAGGCCACCTCCGGCTTCGACCCTATCAGCCTCTCCACCATAGTGCGCCGCACCGAGACCCTGTCCGGCCAGGAACTGCCCAAGGCCGCGATACCGGAAGGCCTGGCCCTGGAGCCGCAAACCTTTAAGCCTGCGGCCGCCGCGCCGGCCCCCGCCATGGAATTCACGCCCGCGCCGGAGCCCCTGCCGGTTTTTGCGGCTACCCCGCAGCCCGCGCCGGTCACCGCCCCTATAACCTTCCCCGCTCCCGAACCCGCACCTGCGCCCGCCGCCGCCCCCGCGGCCGCCCCGGCCATGGACCTCGGCGCCCTGCAGGCGCTGATACAGCGCCTGGACGCTATTTCCGCCTCGTCCGCCACCCGCAGGGACGTGGATTCGGCCGTGGACCCGCTGCGCCTCAAGCTGGACCAGATGGGCGAGGTGATCTCCTCCATCAAGAACTCCCAGTTCCAGCGCGAGGTCATGGACAAGCTGCTTTACCTGGAGAACGCGGTAGGCGACCTGAAAGACACCCTCAAGCGGCAGGCCGCCGCGCCGGCTCCCGCCCCCGCCATGGCCCACCAGGAGATGAAGATAGAGCGCAACTCGGATACCGTTTTCGGCGTGCAGCAGGCCCCCAAGCCGGCTGAAAAAGCGAAACCCGAACCCGCGAAGGAGCCCGCGAAGCAGGAGATAAAGGACGAAGGCAGCAAGCCCTCGAGGATAGTCCCCATAATAAAGAAGTTCCTTAAGATCATACTTACGCTGGTACTGCTGGCGGCGACGATCGGTGGCGGCCTCTTCGGGCTGAAGACCTTCGCCCCCGACATCTTCAAGCAGATCCCGGTGCTGCCGGGCCTTGTAGCCAACATCCCCTTCCTGGGCGGAGAGGCGGCCCCCGCCGTCGCGCCGGAAGCATCCCCCACCGGCGGCGAGCAGGGAGCGGCCGGGCAGGAGCCTCCCGCCGGGGGTCAGCCCGGTCAGACCGCGACGCCCCTGACCCCCGAGCAGCAGGAGGCCCAGCGCGTGGCGGCCCAGGAGCAGGTCAGGAGCGCGCAGCAGAAACTGCCCGACGTACCCGCCAAGGTGGTGCCGGAAGTGATCTATATCACCCGCACCTACAAGACCAAGCCGGCCGCTGTCAACACGCTGGAGAACAAGATCTATGAGCACGCCGGCAAGGCTGGCGGCAACATAAACGGGACCAATTGGAACGTCAGGGCCACCCAGCTGGAAGGCTCTTACGAGATAGACGCCCTGGTGCCCGGCCAGGCCGGCACGCTGACCTACACTTTCCTCGTGGACCACGCCAAGAAGACCGTGGTGCCGGTGAACGAGGGCGCCGTAGCCGCCTTCCAGGCGCTGGTAAAGGACAGCGCGCGCGGCGGCAAGCCCGGCGCCAAAGCCGCCAAGCCAGCGGCTAAGCCCACGGCCAAACCCGCGGCCAAGCCCGCTGCCAAGCCGGCGGCCAAAAAAGCCGCCGCGGCCGAGGGCGAGGACGAATACGAGTACGTCTACGAGGACGAGGAAGGCGCCGAGTAGCGCGTCCCGTTAAAAAGAAAAGGAGGGGAACTTTCCCCTCCTTTTTTCTTGCCCGGCCGGAACTATTTCCTGGCGGTAGTGAGGCGCCGCTTGGCCGCCGCCGCGCGCAGAGCTATGCCCACCAGCTCCTTCAGTACCTTCGCCGGCTTCAGCCCCGTCTTCTCCCACAGGCGCGGATAGAGGCTGTGCGAAGTGAACCCTGGCAGCGTGTTGATCTCGCAGAAATAGACTTTTTTTACGTCCTTCGGGTCCACGAAGAAGTCTATCCTGGCCATGCCCGAGCCGCCCAGCGCCAGGAAGATCTTCACGGCCAGGTCCCGCAGGCGCGCCGAAACCGCCGCCGGCAGCGGCGCCGGCAGCAGGAAGTCCATGCCGTCGTCGTCGAGGTATTTAGCCTCGTAGTCGAAGAACTCGTGCTTGCCCTTAGGCACCACCTCGCCGCAGACGCTGGCCGCCGCGCCCTCGGGAGAGCCCAGCACGCCGCAGACTATCTCGCGGGCCCTGTCCACACCCTTCTCTATCATGACCGCCGTGTCGAAGCGGAAAGCGTTGAGCACCGCCGGGCGCAGCTCCGCGGGGCGCTTGACCTTGGCCACGCCCACCGAGGAGCCCTGGGCCACCGGCTTCACGAAGAGCGGGAAGCCGAGCCGGAGCGCCCGCTTGAGCAGCGGGCCCATGGCGTCGCGCTGGTGGGCGCGGATCACTACGTGCGGCAGCACCGGCACGCCGTCCAGGGCGGCCAGCTCTTTGGAAATTATCTTGTCCATGCCCACCGCCGAGGCGGTAACCCCGCAGCCGGTATAGGGCAGGCCGGCCAGCTCGAAGAAGCCCTGCATCGCGCCGTCCTCGCCGGTGGACCCGTGGACGATGGGAAACATGGCGTCCGGCTTCACGCGGCCGCCGCCCCGCTTCAGGAAGCAGCCGGCACCGAGCGACGGCTCCAGCTCCGGGCCGGCGAGTCGCCGGCCGGCCAGCAGGTCCGCCAGCCTCACCAGGCGCCAGGCCCCGGCCCTGGGCGCGTAGAAAGGAAGCACCGAAAAACCGGCGTCAGCTAGCTTGACGCAAACGGTCTTAGCGGATTCAATGGACACTTCATGCTCCGGAGACTTGCCACCAAAGACCACGGCTATCTTTTTCTTCATGGTTTTTCCTCTTCCAGCTTCTTCTCTATCGTCCCCCCGCCCAGCACCCTGTCTCCCTCGTAAAAAACCGCGGCCTGGCCGGGCGCCACGGCGAACTGCGGTGCCGCCAGCCGCACCTCCGCCCGCCCGCCCGGCAGCGGCCTGACGGCGCAGGGCGCGGGTTTATGGCGGTAGCGGATCTGCGCCGCGGCGGAGAATTCCGCTCTGCCCGGCGGGGTCAGCCAGTTAAGCCCGCTCATCGTGAACGCGGCGCCGTGCGCGGCCGCGAGCGGCCCCAGCACCACCTCGTTGGTCTCCGGCCGCACCTCGGCCACGTAGAGCCGTTCGCCGCCGTAAACCCCGGTGCCGCGGCGCTGCCCTACCGTAAAATTGAAAAAGCCGTTATGCCTGCCCAGGCGTTTGCCGTTGAGGTCCACGATGTACCCCGGGCGCGGCTTAACGCCCGCGTATTTCTTCAGGTAATGCGTGTAGTCGCCCTCGGTGATGAAGCAGATGTCGTTGGATTCCGGCTCGGACGCCGACGGCAGCGAGAACTCGGCCGCTATTTTGCGCACCTCTTTTTTGGTCAGGCCGCCCAGCGGGAACAGCACCCGCCCCAGGTCAGCCCGGCGCAGGCAGTAAAGGAAATAGCTCTGGTCCTTCAGCGGGTCGGCCCCGCGGTAGAGGCCGTACTCCCCGGCCTCTTTCTTTATCACGGCGTAGTGCCCGGTGGCGAGCGCGTCCGCGCCGAGCGACAGCGCGAGGTCCAGCAGGTAGGAGAACTTCAGGTGGCGGTTGCATTCCACGCAGGGGTTCGGCGTGGCGCCGGCCAGGTAGGAGGCCGTGAAATTGTCTATGACGGTTTTGGAGAACAGGCCCTGCGCGCTTTTGAAGTAATGCCGTATGCCCAGCGCCTGCGCCGAGGCGCGCGCCTTGGCCGCGCTGTCGGCGCCGCCGCAGCACTTCACCGCGTTCTTGCGCTCCGAGAAAAGCCGCAGCGTCACGCCGATGACCTCGTGCCCTTCTTTCTTAAGCAGGGCCGCGGTCACGGACGAGTCCACCCCGCCCGACATGGCGACAACGATCTTCATTCCCTCTATTTTATCTAAAGGGGACGTTGATTCCTAATTCCTATTTCCATGACAGAGGATGCTTAGGAGATCCTCCGCCCCTATCTCCCACGATAACTGAAACCATCTGCATTTCCCCGACATTGCCTAAATTATCTTCCGTTTGATAATAGATGACATGCTCACCTTCGGGCAACTGGAACGGCGCGGAGTAAGTATAATTTTCACAGCTTCCAATGCCGTCAATTCCGCCGCTATAGTCGGAATAAGAGCATTCCTCGAAAGAAATGTCTATAAGCATATATACTGCTTTTAGCCCGCTGGCCACTCTGCTCGACAGCGGATCGGCAGAGACAATGCTGATGGTGTTGCCCGGTTCGGCATAGCCCGTTGCACCCGGCAACAGTGCCTTACCGTTTACCCTCAAAGCTGCGGCTGGAGGCGTTCCATCCACAAAGACTTCCATACCCGCGATCTTGCCTGAATTTCCGGCATTGTCTACCGCCCAATAATGCAAGTTATGCACACCTTCCGGAAGCAGAATCGGCTCCCGGTATACTGGGTTAGGGCAAGTTCCACGGCTAGCGGCCTGGTTGTAGGGTTCCTGCAGGCACTCCGCCGTAGCCGGTTCATCGAGAAGAAAATATGTCGTAGCCACACCGGCCATGACGCCGTGACCTCCGACATCCTTTGCATTGATACTTACCGGCACTCTCCCGGAAAAGTAGACATTCCCATTCCCTTCAAACTGCGCACTCGATTCTACCGTAACGAATGGCGCTGCCTTGTCAAAAACCCCGATCGGCGCCATCACAGAAAAGACCCCGCCCGCTTTTTGCACATCGCCTTTGACTTTCCGGGGCCTCACGGGAGCCCGGCTTGACTCCGGCGCGGCCGCAGAATACCTGATCCTGCCTAAGGCAAATCCTGCCGCCTGCGCGGCAAGGGCATCAGGATCGCGCTGCATACTTTCAAGAGCGGGCAACGCGCTCTTGGCCACAGGGCCGATCGCTCCCAATACCCGCGCAGAATCCATGCGTATCTCCTTATCAGAGGAGGCAAGATTTGCTATTAAATCAGGAATAGCGCCCTCAAGACCGCTGCCCACGCTTAACATCGCGCGCAGGGCGCCTCTCCGTAACTCCGGGTCATGATCGCGCAGACCCTCTATAAGTGCGGGCGCCACACCTTTAACTTCAGAGCCTATCTTTGTGATCGCGGACATCGCGGCTTTACGGACTTTACGGTCCGGGTCACGCAGCGCTTTTATTATCTCCGGAGCGAAATTAACCGGCTTCCCCTGCATACAGGTAAAGGTCTCGATGACACGGAGGCGCATGTTCGCGTCAGTGGCGTCCGCAGCCTTTTTAAGTTCAGGATTGGCCGCCTCCCCGATGGCACACAACGCAGTTCGTGCGCTAGCGTACTCCGGCTCTTTGGCAAGAAGTTTGACTAACAGCGGGATAGCTTCTTCCGCTATAGGCCGAACCATTCCCAAAGCATTGATTGCCGCGATTCTGGCCTCTGTTCCCGGTCCGGATACGGTACGTACAAGGCCTGGCACGGCCGCATTACCGGATCTCGAAAGCGCGGCCGAAGCATAACTTCTTACTTTTGCGCTCGGATCTGCGAGCCTGTTTACTAACTCAGCAATAACATTCTCCACATCAGGAGCGATGAGTCCCAGTGCAAAAACTGTATGGGCGCGAACCTCCTCGTCCCCCGCTTTCAAGAACCTTACCAGATCAGGAATAGCCGCCTTTGCCTTCGGCCCAAGTCTCGAAGCGGCTCCGATTCCCCGAGTCCGCTCGGATTCCTCCGGAGAACGGATCAGCGAGAGGATTTCGCCCATATCAACCGGATAGTCGGGTGGCGCCGAAAAAGCTGGCACTGCCAACGCCATAAACATCAGCAGACAAAAGCAACACAGTAATGTTCTAATAGTTACCATCAGCATGAGAAAGTCCACGTGCCCCTCCGGAATCGCTCCGGATATCCCTTTTGCGACATTCTACCAAACAACAAGCGGGGCTCCCGGCAGATTTAAGTACGGAGACGAAGAATTAGAAACTGAAATCTGCCTCACGCGCAGCAAGCGGAAAAGAAAAAGAGGGACCGATGTCCCTCTTTTTCTTTGGCGGAGCGCGCTCTTTATTGGCCGAAGTCGAAGCCTTTGAACAAATCCTCTTCCGCCTGAGTGCCGCCCGCCGGCGCGGCAGTATCACCTGCCGCCGGCTTGGCCGGCTCCGGTCCCTTGGCGCCGGGCAGGCTCTGCATGCGGCCCTTGCCCTCGCCCACCGGCTGCACAATGATCTTGCGCACGCCCTCGGCGAAAGCCAGGAAGCCCGTGTCGAGGTTGAAATAAAGCCGGAAAGGGGATTCCTTCATCTGCGGCTCGTAGGCCTTGCCCAGGTTCAGCCGCTGCTGGTCCCAGCCCGGGTTATAGACCAGCTTGCCGCGCACGTCCACCTCGTTGTCGGTGACCGGCAGCGAAAAGTGTATCTTGAAGAGCCCCATGGTATCGCTGATGCCGGGCGCGAAAGAGAGGTTGATCCCGGCGCCGGCGTTCTCTTCCATGGCGAAGGCGTCCGCGCCGTCGCCGCCGCCGCCTGCCCCGCCCTTGCCCGCGTCGGGCAGCACCTTCACGGTGACGCCCTCTATGGGGTTGCCCTGGTAATCGGTGATCACGCCCTGGACGTTGCCGTCGAGGAAAGTGCCCATCTTGGTGGTGGAGAAGAACAGGAACTCGCGTTTGCCGGTGACCTTCCTGGTCAGAGAGAGGTCGCCGACGCGGGAGTCGGTGAAATCCACCACCTTCAGGCGCTTAAGCCCGCCCATGCAGCCCGCCAGCGGGGCGGCCAGCAGCGCAACAGCCAGTAATTTAACGAGTCGCTTCTTCATAGATCTAGTTGCCTCCCTCCGCGGGGGCCTCGCCGGCCTCCGCCGGGGTCTCGGGCGCCGCCGGGGTTTCGGCGGGCGGGGCCGGAGCTTCGCCGGGGCCGGGCAGCTGCGCTTCGGCCCCTTCGGCCGGTTTAGGCGCGGGGGCGTTTACCAGGCCCGGCGGCTGCGGCGCGTCGGGATAAGCGTTATTCTTGATGAAGAACACCACGCGGCGGTTCGTCTTGCGGTTGGCGACGGAAGTATTGGGGACCTTGGGGTGGTATTCCCCATAGCCCACGGCCGCCATGCGCTTGGGCGGGAATTTTGCTCCCAGCATGGACATGACCACGCTGGTGGCGCGGGCGGTGGACAGCTCCCAGTTATTGGCATATTCCTTGGTGGCTATCGGGATATCGTCGGTATGACCTTCCACCACTATGTCCTGCTTCTCGGCCAGTTTCAAAAGGATAGGGCTGATCTTATCGAGCTGCGCGCGCATCTGGTCGGTGAGCTCGGCGCTGCCGCTCTCGAAGAAGGCCATGTCGCTCTGCTCCTCCATCGTTATGCGCATGCCCTCCTTGTCCATCGTCACGCTGCCGGACATCTTGCCTTCCTTGATCATCTCCTGGATGTCGGCCTGCGCCTTCTGCATGTCCTTGTTGAGGGCGGCGGAGAGGGCGTAGAGGATGACGAAGAAGCAGACCAGCTCGGTCATCAGGTCGGCGTAGTTGACCATCCACGGGGGCGCGGGCTCGCCTACGGGCGCCACGCGCCTGTCGTCCTCCGGGATCATTCCTTTTACGGCTCTTACGGGCATAGGTAATCGCTCCCGGGGCTAGGCCGGGGTCTCTTTCTTGATGGCGGCGCGGGCGGTCGGGTCCAGGTAGGCCTTCAGGTTGGCCTCCACCACGCTGGGCGTGGCGCCGCTCTGCAGCAGCAGCACGCCGCGGATGATGATCTCTTTTACGAACAGCTCCTCGTCGGAGCGGTTCTTGAGCTTGCCGCCCATGGGCATGAACAGCCAGTAGCCCGACGCAAGGCCGTAGAAGGCGGCGGCGAGCGCGAGGGCCATGCGGCGCGGCACCTGGGCCACGTCGTCGATGGAGGAAAGCATCAGGATCATGCCGAGCACGGTGCCGATGATGCCGAACGCCGGGGCGTAGGTGCCCAGCGCGTTGAAGATCTCGCGGCCGTTCTTGTGGCGCTCGCGGATGAAGTCGATCTCGGTCTCGAGCATGTTGCGGATGAACTCGTGGTCCGCGCCGTCGATGACCAGCTGCACGCCGCGCTTGAGGAAGTCGTTGTCGATAGCCTTCACGTCGGACTCGAGCGACAGGAAGCCGTCCTTCTTGGCCTTCTGCGACAGCGACACGAACGTGGTGACCAGCTTGGAGGTGTCCTCGCCCTTGGTGGTCAGCACCTTCTTGAGGATCTTGCCGGAGCCGATCACGGAGGAGAGCGGGAAATTGACCAGCAGCGCGCAGAAGGTGCCGCCCATGACGATCAGGAAGGCCTCGATGTTCATGAAGGGCTTGAAGCCCGCGATGCCTTCCTGCAGGTAGACGGACCCCAGCACGAAGCCCATGAAGACCACGATACCGCTTAATGTGCCTATATCCATGAGAGCAGCGTCTCCTTACTTTTTCTCGTAACCCTCCAGCGGGTTAATGCATTTCCTTTCGGAATAAACTTTCTTCTTGTACTCCACGACCAGGGCGATGACCTCGTCCACCGGGTTCCTGACCAGGTAGCGGTTGCCGGTGGCCAGGTTGATCACCGTGTCCGGCGAGCCCTCCACGCTCTCGATCAGTTCGGCGTTGACCACCACGAGCGAGCCGTTCAGTTTTTCGAGTTTGATCATGTCTTTTAATTATACTTTAAATAAAAATAAAGGCGGCGGACGACCCCGGTCCCCCCCGCCGTTAAACACGCTCCGTCTCAGGCCCCAGTTACTCTTTTTTGCCTTTCAGGGCCCACTTAAGCCGTCCGCCCAGGGAGGCTTCTATGGCCCGGTATTTTTCCAGCTCGGCGGCCAGCTCGGCGGCGCGGGCGTTCTGAGCGGCGTCCTGCTCGGCGGCGGCGGACTGCAGGCCGGCGGCCCTGGCCTGCTCGGCCTCCAGCTGGGAGGCGGCTTCCTGGGCCTGGAATTCCATCTGCTGGATCTTCTGCTTGAGGAAAAGCAGCTCGGATTCGAAGCGGGAGCGGTTCTCGGCCTCGAGGCGCAGGTTCTCGGCCTGGGCCTTCAGGTTCTCTCCCTGCCCGCGGAGGGCTTCGTCGGCTGCGGCTTTCTGGGCGGCCAGGGCGGCATAACCTTCGCGCAGGGCGGCATATTCCGCGGCCAGGCGCTGGCGGTCGGCCTCCAGGGCGCGCGCCGTCTTCTCTACCTCTTCTTTCTGGCCCGCCAGCAGGGCGGCCTGCTCGTCGCGCAGCTTCACCGAAGCCGCGGCGCGGGACATCTCTTCTTCGAAGTGTCTGGCCTTCTCCGCCAGGGCGCGGTCAAAGGTGGAGGCGTCGCCGGCCAGGCGGCGGTTCTCGGCCTCCAGGCGGGCCACCGCTTCCTGCGCGGCGGCCGCGGCGGCGCGGGCTTCCTTGAGCTGGTCCGTGTAGACGGACTCCAGCTGCCGCTTCAGCGCGGACTTCTCTTCCTCGGCGGAAAATTCGTACTTCATGCGCAGCTGCGAGAGCTTGGCGTCGAAGTCGGCCTGGCGCTCCCCGGACAGCCGGGCGAGCTCGGCCTGCTGGGCGGCGGCCTGGCGGGCCAGTTCGGCCTGCTTATCGGCGGCTGCCTTGGCCAGCTCGGCCTGCTTATCGGCTGTCACCCGGGCCAGCTCGGCCTGTTTCTCGGCGGTCACCCTGGCCAGCTCTTCCTGGCGGGCGCGGTTGAGCTCGGAGATCTTTTCCTCGTGGCGGCGGTTGAACTCGGCGGTCAGCTCGGTGCGGACCTTCTCCACTTCAGCCGCGGCGCGGGCGGCCATGGCCTCCAGCTCCGCCTGGTGGGCGCCCTTTATGCCGTCGCTCTCCTGCCTGAGCTTGCGCAGCTCCTCGAGCTGGCCGGCCATGTTCTGGGCGAGCTGCATCTTCTCCAGCTTCAGCTGGCCGCGCTCCTTCTCCAGCACGGCGTTGATGGCCTGCACGCGGGCCACAAAGCCCTTGATCTTCATGAGCTCGGAAATGGCGCGGATCTTCTCTCCGGACACGTCGGCCAGGAGTTTCTCTTTCTCCTGCAGCTGGGCCTCATAGCCCTCGGCGGCCTTGCGCAGGGCCTCGTTCATCTCGGAATTCTTGCGGTCGGACAGCGTGCCGATCTCGGCCTGCAGGCGGCCTATCTCGCCCTGCACTTTCTCGGCCTCGTAGCGGACCTTCTCCTCGCGGTGGGACGCCTCCAGCCGGGAGGTCTCCTCGCGGCCGCGCAGGGAGGCGTTCTCGGCCTTGAGGTCAGCGATCTCGCGCTCCTTCTCGGGCATCATCTTGATCCAGCCCTCGATGGAGGCCTTTTCGCGCTCGGCGCGCGCCACGTCGTCGCGCAGCTTGGACGCCTCGCGCTCGGTCATGGACTTCTCGAGCGAGACCTTGCGGAACTCGTCCTCTACGTCGCGCAGGCGCTCCGCGGAGGTCTTCAGCGAGCGGATCGTCTCTTCGCGGCTTGAAATTTCCTTCTGCCACTGGGCTTTCTCGTCCAGCCAGCGGCGCTCCATCTCCTGGAGGCGGTAGATGAAATGGCCCTCGGTGTCGCGGCCCTGGGTCTCGCGCTCGGACATCTGGTTCTTGAGCGTGGTCATCCAGGTCTCGCGCTCCTGCGCCAGGCGGGATTCCATCTCCTTGATCTTGGACTTCAGCGTGAGGCGCTCCTCCTCGACCTCGTGGTCGCGGCGGTCGCGGCGCATCTTCTCCTGTATATCCTTAAGGGAGGTCTCCACGCGGGAGGAGAGCACTTCGTCCTGCTGGCTCTTCAGCGTGGCCAGCAGCGCCTTCTCCTTCTCGGCGGACAGGAGCTTCTCCATGTCGTTGATCTTCTTCTCCAGCTTGTCCTTCTCCTCCTGCATGCGGCGGGACTCCGCCTCGGCGGCGTCCCTCTGCGCCTGCGTGGGGCCGGCGGGAGGCGCGGGCTGCTGGAAGTTTCCGGGCATGGCCGGGAAGGCCGGCGCCTGCATACCGGGCAGCTGGGGCATGGACGGCAGAGAAGGCTTGCCGCCGGGAGGAAGCGGCGGCAGATTGGGTTTGGCCATGCCCGGGGGAAGCGGGGGCATGCCAGGTTTAAATTTGTTCTTGTCCTTGTCGTCCATAAACATTGCGCCTAGAGCCGGTATCACATCTATATTCTAAAAGAACCCGATTTCTTTTTGGTTACAAGATTGTTAACAATTTAAAGGGTCGGGGACGTTGTTGAGTTGTTGAGTTGTTCGCAAAGTGTCTAGGGGGCAAGCATGGTCCATACATGAAACAACTCAACAACTCAACAACGTCCCCTAAATCTATCTCCCTACGCTGGCCTTGAAACCGGCCAGCCATTCGGTGGCGGCGGGGTCACCGGACAGCGCGGCGTACTTCTCGTAGGCGGCCACGGCCTCGTCCACCCGCTGCAGCCCGTAATAGGCCGCGCCCAGGTACTGCCAGGTAGTCGCGTCGCCGGGGTTCGCGGACGAGGCGTATTCCAGGTACTGCAGGCTTTCCTGCACCTGACCCTGGTTGTACATATTGATGCCGGCGTCGGCGTACTGCTTCGCCTGCGCGGCCTGCTCCGGAGAGGGGCCGGCGGGGGCCTCTTCCTTCGGAGCGGCGCCTCCTGAAAGCTTCTCGTACTTCCTGCGGCGCTCGTCGCCCGAGGACATCTCGGCCCCGTCGATCAGGTAGATCTCCTGCGAGGAGCCGCCGCGCGAGGCGATCTTGCCCTCCGCCTCCAGCGCCTTGATAGCGTCGAGGATCTTCATCTGCGCCTCGTCCTGCTGGGCCTGCGTGACGTTGCCGGAGTACTCCATGATCTCCTTGATGGCGTTCACCGCGCCCGAAGACATGTTGGCGAAGAACTTCTCCGAGATGGCCGGGTCGGCCTTGGCCACGGCGCGCGCGATATCCTCGTTGTTGAGGGCGCGGATAATGGTCTGGATGTCGCGGTCGGCGAACTCTATGATATCCTCGAACATCAGCACGATGCGCTTGACCTTGGCGTAGATGTCGGGCTTCTGCGTCTTGAGGTACTCTATGATGTTCTTGCGCGTGGCCGGGTCCGAGTCCTCGAGCATCTTCGACAGGCGCTCGATGCCGCCCATCACGAAATCGACGTTCTCCTTTATATCCCTGTCTATGGCGTCTATCTGCTCGCGCGTGGCCTGGCGCACCGTCAGCGCCTCCAGCGCCACGCGGCTCTGCATCTCCACGGGCAGCATGGACAGCGCCTGGCGGGAAAGGTCCGGCTTCATATAGCTCAGCACTACGGCTATCACCCACGGGTCCTCTTTGCGCAGCAGGAACAGGTAGATGAGCCGCTTGAGGTTTTCCTCGTTCAGGTAAGTGAACGGTTCAAATTTCTTCATACTCTCGTCCTCTTCTTCCTTCTTCTCGTCCTCTTTCTGGAGGAAGTTCATGTCTATGCTCTGGTGGCCCTCGGTCTCCTCCTTGCCCTCCTCATCGCCGCCGCCGCCTCCGCCCTCTTCCCGCTTGTCCTCTATGTTGACCTCGGCGCCGGGCTTGGCCATCAGGGCTTTGATGTACTTGCGGAAGAAGCCCCACAGCGGGCCGAACAGGAACAGCAGCAGCAGCAGGAACAGCAGCGCGTAAAGCAGGGGCAGGTAGACCGACGGCTTCTTGAGGTCGTCCAGGGGGTTAGCCGCCTTGAACTTGGTCGGTTTGAACAGCACGGTGGGCGCGTCCTTCTTGCGTATCTTGTAAGGCAGCAGGAAGTCGTCCACCCGCTCGCGGGCCAGTTTGACCGCGGCGGGCTGCAAAGTTTCGTCGTGGATGACGGTGAGCTGAAAGCGGGTGATCTCGGTCTCCACGCCGTAGCGGATCTCCTGCACGCCCTTGGCCTGCTGGGCCTGCTGGCCCGAGGCGGCTTCGGGGCGCTTGTTCTCCCCCCCCAGCACGGAGCGGGGCTTGGGAATGCCGGGCAGGATGAAATCGGTGTCGGGGCTGTCGGCGCCGGCGCCCTTCTCCTTGTACTTCTGCATGATGCCCAGGCCTTCCTTGGTCTGCTCGGCCTTCTTGGCTATCACTTCCAGTTCCACGTCGGCGAAGACGAAGGACCGGTCGGCCCCGAGGATGGGGTCGAGGATTTCCTTCTTGATCTTGGTCTCGGCCTCCCGGCGCAAACTATCCTGCTTCTCGAGCAGCGAAGTCTCCATCAACGGATTATCCGGGGCGTCCGCGGCATACATCCGCGCCGCCCCGAAGCCCGCAATGAGCGCCAGGACCGCAAAAAGCTTCCTCATACAGTATTTATTTTATCTTTATCCTATTACAGAAAAGTTTCAGAATCGTTCATTCTTTACGGCTGGGGGCGCTCGTGGTTGGGCGGCATACCGCAGGGATAGGACCGCAAAACGCGTTCGCGCACACCGTGCGCTCACTCCGCATTCGGCCTCGGCGCTACGCAAGCCTCGGCCTCATGAGGGTTTTGCTTGTCCTACCCCTGCGGTCTCCGCCGGTTGCTCGCTTAGAATAGTACTGACACGGACGGAGGGGCGGTGAGGGTATGCCTTCGCAGGGGCCTCACGAGGCCCGAGCTTGCGTAGCGCGAGGGCCGAGCTGACAGAGCGAAGCCACGGTGTGGCCGAGCGTACCCGGAGAAGGCATACCCTCGCCGGCCTGCCCCACCCCTCTTAGCGCACCTGCTTGAGGAAGTTGCGGACCATGGTGTTGTTGGGGTTGATCTCCACGACCTTCTCCCAGATGACCTTGGCCTTCTCCTTCTGGTCCATCAGGTAGAAAGAGCTGCCCATGATCTCGAGCGCGGTCTCGTTGTTGGGCTCGAGGTCCAGGATGTCCTGCGCGCGCTTCATGGCCAGGTCGTACTTGCCGTCATAGATGGCCTGGCGGGCGTCATAGGTGCGCTGGTCTATATAGGTAAAGATCTCGGGGCCCTCGGGCTTGCGGGTCAGCTCGCTCACGCCGGCCTCTTTCTCCACCATGTTCAGCAGCGACAGCAGGCGGTCGTTCTTCGGGTCCTTGTTGAAGGCGTGGCGCAGCACGTTGACCGAGGCGCGCAGGTCCTTGCCGTCCACGTAGGAGATGATGCCGCGGCGGGTCAGGGTGGGCACCTCGTCGCCGCCGGTGGCGTCCGGCACGTAGTCGATGGCGCCCTGCAGGCGGGTCACCATGCGGCGGATCTCGGCGTTGCCGGGGTCGGCGTCCATCGCGGAGCGCAGTTTCTCCATCGCGCGGCCGAAGTAGCCGGACTTGAAGTACTGCAGCGCCTGGCGGATGATCTCGCGGACCTCGCGGTCGTGCTTGGCCTTGTTGCTCTGGCCCAGGCGCATCGTCACGGAGAAGCGGGTGGTGGTGCCGAGGGCGTGCACGCCCTGGGCGATGTCGAAGCCCAGGCTCTTGTACTTGATGCCGAGGCCGAAATCGGCCTCCTGGATCTCGGGGGAACCCATCACGCCGAAGCGCAGGGCGCTCCAGTACATCAGCCAGTACTCGCCGCCGAAGCGCCAGTTCATGTCGGCGCCCTGGGGCTTGACCAGGTCGAAGCCGAACAGCAGGCTGCCCTTGAACAGCGACAGCGCCTGGCCGAACTTCAGGGTCAGGGGCAGCTTGTCCTCGGTGTCGCCCGAGGCCATGGAGAAGACGTTCTGGATGCCGATGGCGGCGCGGTAGGTCTTGGAGAACTTCTGCAGCATCGCGATGTCGATGGCGTTGAAGGAGTCGGCGGAGGTGTCCAGGGTGCGGGAGATGTTCTTGGCCATGATGCCGAAAGAAAGCTTATCGGAGACCTCGCGGCCCCAGGAGAAGGCCAGCGCGCGCTCCACGCTGTCGAAGGTGCCCAGGGTCTTGATGTCGATGATCTCGTCGCCGGCCGGGTTGGCGGTGATGGAGATCTTCTCAAAGCCCACCGACTTCAGCTGGGTCATGCTGACGGCCCAGGTGCCCTTGCTGGTAGTGGGGTGCGCGTAGGTGAAGAAGTTAAGGGTGGTGTCCGCGAACAGGGTGGCCTGCATCGCGGTGAACTCCTTGCGCTCGAGCATCGTCAGCGCGGCGGGGTTCCAGTAGGAGGCGGAGGCGTCGTCGGCCACCGCGAAGAAGGCGCCGCCCATGCCCAGGCCGCGGGCGCCGGCGCCGTAGCTCATGAAGGCGCCGGGCTGGCCGCCGCTCTGCGCCAGGGCGTTAACGGCCGAAAAGGCAATAAAAAACCCCATGGCGAGGCTGAAGCGCATTATACGCTTCGTTTCAGCCCATATAGCCAAGGGGGCAAAGGCAATACAAAGATTGCTTTTCATCGTTTTCGGCAGCCTGACCCCCGCTTACTTAGCGGGTCTAAGCTTTGCGCCGCCAGCTTTCGCTGGCTTTGCTATTATCGTAACAATACGGCATTACAACGCTGTTACAGATTTACGGCATTAATATTATAGCAGATAATATGGGTTTGTCAAGGGGGAGGTATTGACATGTCAATACCTATAGTATACCCCCTAAAACCCCCCTTTGTCCAGCCCCCCCCCGGCCCACTCTGACCAGGCCCTACCGCGCCCTGCACTCGCTTATGATGCGGCGAGATCATGCCCTTTGTAAGCGATTTTAGGGCGTAGGGCCAAGGTCCGTAGCGGACCGCCTATCATTAAGGCGGCGGCAGAGATTGTCTGAGGAGCGCACTGTGTGCGCGACGAGTTCTCCGCCGGCGGAGGACCGCAGGCCCTCTTCCCCCACGCCCGCTTATGAGCGAGCAAAGGGCATGATCGAGCCTAGTGAATTACGCCCACCTTGCGCATGATGACCTTGCTGCCCTTGGGGCTGGAGGCCTTCACGCGCACTATATAGCCGCCCTTGCCCACCACGCCGCCCAGGCCGTTCTTGCCGTCCCAGAGCACGTGGTTCGGGCCCAGCTGACCGCCGGGGCCGCCGCTGGAGAACTTGAATTCGCGCACCACGTAGCCCAGCAGGTCGTAGATCGTCAGCGTCACCTCGGCGTTATCGTTGAGGGTATAGGTCAGGTCGACGCGGCCTTCCACGCCGCCCTTGCGCAGGTCCACCGGGTTCGGGTAGCTGGAGACCTTGGAGAGCAGCTCCTCGCCTATGGTCGTGCCGGCCGGGGTGGAGACCGTGGACCATTCCGAATGCTCGCCGGCGAAGTTCCAGCTGCGCACGCGATAGGCGTAATACTGGCCCAGCGGCCGCGGGGTCTCGCCGGGCACGCCCGGGTCGCCCACGGTATAGATGTTGTTCAGCGCGCCGCCGGTCTTGAAGCCCGGGATGGCGGCGATGGTCTTCCAGACGGGGCTCGTGCCCTCGCGCTCCTGGATCTCGTAGGACATGATATTGGACTCCAGGTCCTGCGCCTGGTTCCACTTCAGCGCGTAGGCCTGGCCGGAGGCCACGCCCTTGGCCACCTGCGGCTCCGGCGCCCCGGGCGTGGTCGGGTAAGTGGTGTCTATGCGGTAGATCAGCACCGGCACGCCGTTCTCGCTGGGGATGTACTGGCCCGAGGCCATCAGGCCGCGCACGGAGATGACGTAGGCGCGGTCGGACACCGTCTCGCCCCAATAGGTATGCGGGCCCTTGAACGAGCCCTGCACGCCGCGCTCCACGATCTTGAAGGTCTTGGCGTCGAGCTTGTTGACCAGCATGATCTCGTTGCCCACGTAGGCGATGCCCTCCGCGGCGAAACCCTCCGTGGAGTCCACCGTGAACGAGGAGGAGTTAACCTCGATGCGGCTGATCAGCTTGGTGAAGTGGCCGGGCGACAGCGCCACATTGGTCACCTTGCCGGTCAGCGCGGTGCCCACGGTCTGCCAGGAATTCTTGATGCCGGTCGGCTCGGCGTAGTTGCCGCCCAGCGAGACCTCGTAGGAGACTACAGGGCCGGAGGCCGGGTTCCAGAGGGCCGTCAGCTCGGTCGTCCTGGCGGACCAGGCCGAGGGCACGGCGCCCAGCTCGGAAACGGCCAGTTCGACGCGGGAGTTCCTCACGTTGTCGCCTATGAAGTAGAGCGGCTTGCCGGTGCCGTCGTCCACGATGCGGTCGGACACGTAGTCGAGGTTGGTCTCGAAGTCCAGCAGCCCGTCGCCGTCTATGTCGAAGGTGGGCAGGCCGGAGTTGTTCAGCGTGACGTTGAGGCACTTGCCCGAGCCGTAGAAGTCGAAGTTATCGGGCCGGCCGTCGCCGTTGATATCTATCAGCGGCTCGTCGGCCTTGCAGCCCGAGGCGGTGTAATTGTAGATCCAGCCCTTCCAGCCGGCGGGCACGGCGCCGTAGGAGACGCTGGCCGTGTTGGCGATGGGCAGGTTGCCCGCGCCCAGCACCACGTTGCCGCTGGAGTCGGTCATCGCGTAGGCGGGGTAGCCGTTGGACGCCAGCATGATGTTCTTGTACACCGGCGTCAGCGGGATGACGGCCGGGGCGATCAGGACCTGGTTGGAGGTCATCGGGTAGCTGTCGGAGAAATTCTGGCCGGCGGCCAGCGGCAGCCCGCCCAGGCCGCGCATGTCGTTGAAGGTGCCCAGCGACAGGCTGGCCAGGTGCCCCAGGGTGTCCGCGCCGGAGAGGTCGGTGGAGGAGCTGACGTCGGCGGAGAGGTGCAGCACCAGCCCGCCGGTGGACACTATGACGTAAGGCAGGTTGCCGTCCATGATGGTGACCGTGACCTGGCTCTCGAAGGGGTTAGTGGCGGAATTCACCGCGTAGCCCAGGCGGTAGTCCGAGATCGGGCTGAACGCGCCGTCGCCGTCGTCCTTCCACAGCGAGACCACGGCCAGGTCGCCGTCGCCGTAGCCCGCGGTGGCGCTGCTGATGGAGCCCCCCTGCGTGAAGTTGATCTGGCCTATCGCCACGAAGTCCGAGAGGGTCTCCAGGTTGAAGCTCAGCATCGGCACGTTGCGGGTGTTCTTCTCGGCCGACTTGGGCGAGACATTGGTCCCCGAGACGGCCAGCGTGATGGCGCGGATGGGCACCAGGCTGGAACTGAACGGATAGATGTCGCTGTAGTTGCCCTTGGGCAGCGCCTTCGTGATCCCGATATAGACCGTCGGGGAGATGTCGTGCGGCGCGTTGACCGTGAGCCAGGACTTGTCACGGATCATCAGGCCGACCTTGTTGGCCTTGATGGCCATTTCGCCGATGTCATAGACGGCGAAGAAAGTCTGCGCCAGCGGGCTCAGCGTCTGCGTCTGCGACAGCGAGACCGTGATCTGGGTGTTCAGCGCGTTGTCCTGGTCGAACAGGTCCACCTTGCGCACCCTGGCCCCGGCGGGATGGTTGATCAGCGGCGTAATGAAGTCGCCCAGTTTCTCGCCTCTCGAAGTCACGTTCAGGTACGGCTTGCCGGAACCGTCGATGCCGGAGCCGGAGTAAGTGATCAGTTCGGCGTCGCTGACATAGAGGCGGCCGGAGACCGGGAAGCCCTTGGTGGACTCCAGGACCAGCTGGAACGGCACCGTATCCGTGGAGGTGAACGGCCTGTAGAGGGTGCTCCTGGCCTCGGAGATGTTGACGTCGTTCACGTCGAGCATGTCGTTCTGGTTCGAGTCCTGGTAGATGGACACGAACTTGACGTCGGTGTTCTTGCCGAACGGCGCGTTCGGGTCGTTGGAGGCGCCGGTGCGCTGCACCTTTACGGCGCTCCAGCGGGCGTTGCCGGCCTCGGTGGTCAGGTTGAAGCGCACCATCGGCACGCCCACCTGCGCCTGGCCTACGCCGCCGCCCTGCACCAGGTCGGCGGCCATGTCGTTGGCGCCCAGCATAACGGGCGACGGGATCTCCCGCACCAGCACCGGGACGGTGTTGATGGGCCAGGTGGACAGGTTTATAGTGTTCGGGATGCCGATCGTGAAATTGGCAGCGGAACCGATGTTCAGCCCGGCGCTGGACCCGACGATGGCGAACTGGGACAGGTCGTAGCTGACGAAGGCGCAGACCGGCGTGGTGGTTATGACTACGGGCGTCTTCAGCACTATATTGATAGTGCTCGAGGAGAAAGCCTCGTTGCCGTAGCTCATCATGTTGGGATAGACGCCGGCAGAGCTGCTGGACGTATCCACGGAATCCAGCAGACAGTTATCGTTGGAGTCCCGCCAGACCTTGATCAGGTCTATGTCGGAATCGTTGGCCGTGCCGAGGCGGTTGACCTTCACGGCCTCCAGCAGCGCGGAGGTCTTGTCGACGCTCATGCGCATGGACAGCAGGCCGACGTTCTTGTCGTTCTGCACGGCGGAGACCGGCGAAATATCCTCGGGCACCAGCGACACGGTATTGAGAGTGGGCATCACCACGGTGTTGGGGCCCGCCACCGGGTTCAGGAACTGCGCGTTGTGGCCGGAGTTGTCGGGCCCGAAGAAGAAGCTGGACTCGAACGGGATCTCGGCGTTCAGCACGTCGTTGGGCGGCGTCAGCTGCGCGTGCGAGAACTTGGAGGTCTTGTCTATGTCCATCGACACGAAGATCGCCGTCGGGGTGGAACTGACCACCACGTAGTCCTGGTTGTTGAGAGCCGGGTCCGCCACGTAGATGGTGGCGCGGCCCACCGGGTCGTTCACGCCGAAGCGGCCCGTGCCTATCACGATGTCGGAGGTGTTCATGCCCGTGGCCGGGTCCCTGTCGAACACGCCGTTGCCGTTGTCCTTCCAGACGCGGATCATACCCACGTCGGAGTCGTAGCCGTTGAGGCCTGCCGGCTGCTTGCGGTTCAGGCGGAAGCCGCGCCAGCGCACGCCGTAGCCCGAGGTCAGCAGCGTCATCTTCATGTAGGGGTAATTATCCCAGCCCTGGTAGACCATGCCGCCCAGGACAGCGCCGTTAGCGTGCGCCAGCACCGGGGTGTTAAAGACGCCGCGCGTCACCAGGGTGATGGCGCCCAGGGCAGTGCCCTCGTAGCGGACTATCTCGCCGTCCGCCATGGCGTAGCCGGCCGCCGGCAGGCCGGCGGTGGAGGTGACCAGCCAGGCCGGGTCCATGGTGCCGGCCGCGGCGCCGCCCGGCACGTCCAGCGCGAGGCGCACCGAGGGGATGGACGCGCCGCCGTCGGGCGCGAAGAGGGGCTCGGTATTCACGGTCACCGTGCTGGGAGCAGAAATGATCTCCCGCACCCTGGAAGAGAAGGTCAGGTTGGAATTAAGCGCCGAGAAGCTGTTGGGCAGCGACAGGGAATTCTTTACCGGGTCCTCGGCGACGGGGCTGTTCTGCGGGAACGACTCCGCCTTCAGGTAGGCGCCCAGGTAGCGCGGGTTACCCAGCGAGTCGTTGGGCATGGCCGACTCGCGGATGTCGTAGGTCAGGAAGTAGCGCTTGGAAACCGCGAGCGTCTGGGACTGCAGCGAGGTGACCACGCGCCGCTCCGCGCCCAGGTCCACCCTGGCCACCAGCGGGCCGTAGATGGTATTGCCGAAGGTGCCCGTGCCGACCTGCTCGTCGAGGGCGCCCAGGAAGCCGTTGTCGTCCTTGTCGTACCAGACCTTAACGGCGGAGATATCGCTCACGGCCGAGCCTTCCTTGATGACGGTGCCGGTCGCGTACACCAGCATCCAGCGCCACATCGCGTCGGCCACGTCCGTCTCCACCGTAAAGGACAGGATGGGCTGGTTCTGGGCCTTCTGCTGCAGCGTGGCGCCGGTGTACGTGTCGGAGGCCTTCACGGTCACCTTGTCGGAATACTCCGAGACGCGGCCTATCAGCGAGAGCGTCTTGCCCGGGGAGGTGACGCCGATATTGCCGGCGCTCATGAACTTGGGCGCCTCTATCTGGAAATAGTCGGTGGTGCGGATGGCCATGCCGATGTAGGCAAAGTTGGACACATTGGCCAGAGGATCTATGTCGTAAGTTACGAAGTAGTCTTTGGATTCCTTGTAAAGGACCTGGCCGTCCATGCTGCCGCCGTCGCCCACCAGGGGCAGGACGGCCTGGCCGGAGATAATGGTGCCGCTGCCCCAGACCACCTGCACGGTACCCTCGGCCCCGCGGGTAATGCCGCCGAACTCGTTGTTCAGCACGTCCACGGTGGAATAGTAGACGACTTCCTTGAGCGACGGGTCTTCCTGGTTGTCGTTGACGATCAGGCGGCCGGGCGCGCGCGGGAAGGGGCTGTCCGCGGGGAAGAATTTCTGGATGTCGCCGACGCGGATCACCGTATCGGTAGAGACCAGGGGCAGCCGCAGCGAGTCGTACGGGAAGGTGCGGTTGCTGACGCCGACCAGCAGCACCTCGGTGTCCTTGACCGTGGTGGTGGTCTGCAGCAGCCCGTCGCCCGTCGAGTCCTGCCAGATGCTGATCTTCTTAACGTCGGTGACCTTGTTCCACGCGGCGGTATTGCCGTTCTCGGCGGCGGTCACCCAGCGGTCCAGCTTGAGGCCGCGCCAGACGGCGGAACCGATAGTGTCCTTGATATTGAGCGTCAGGCGCGCCACGGGCTTGTTCACGTCGTTCTGCGTCACGAACGAGGGTTTGCTGAAGTCGTTCGGGGCCGCCTTGTTCACGTCGGACAGGTAGACCATGTCAGAGGTGGCGAACAGCGGCACCGTGGACGACACGATGGGCGCGAAGGAGCCGACGACGCCGTCGATCAGGCTGATGCCGGAGTTCTCCAGGCGCGCGCCGTGCGTCAGGTTGGGGATCGCGTCCGTAGCGAACTCGTAGACGACGTAGAAGGTCTTGGTGCTGATGGAGACGGCGCCGTCCACGCCCGGGTTATAGAGCGGCAGCACGAAGGTGCCGGGGTCGGCCGGGTCGAAAGTGGGCGGGTTGGCCGGGTCCGTTATTTCCTTGTCGATGGCCTGGTCGAAGACCGTCGGGGTGCTCTCGTCCACCTCGAGGAAGAGGCGCACGCTCTTGAGGTCCTGGCCGGAGCCGGTGCCGGTCTTGATGATCTTGAACGACTTTATCGTACCCACGAAGTTGTCGGTCCAGGCCTCTATCTTCAGGAAGCCGGCGCGCTCCACGCTCTGCTCCACGTAGTTATACTGCGCCGCGTTGACGCCGGCCTGCCACCAGGCGCCGATATCGGTGCCCTTGACCAGCACGGTGGCGGGCTGGTTGCGCACCGGCGAGGTGGCGGTCTGGATCGGGAAGTTGTTGTAGGCCACGCCCACGAAGGTGGAGTTCAGC
Source organism: Elusimicrobia bacterium GWC2_64_44 (assembly GCA_001799845.1). Taxonomy (GTDB): domain Bacteria; phylum Elusimicrobiota; class Elusimicrobia; order Elusimicrobiales; family UBA9959; genus UBA9959. The sequence continues at coordinate 28,775 of MGUG01000035.1, forward strand.
ACCACGAACGACGGGTTGTTCATCACCAGCGCGAAGCTGCGCGGCGTGGCCGCCACGGTGGACATGCGTACCGCGAAGTAGAAGTTGCGCGGCGTGTTGGAGACGATGGCCGCGGTGGAGACCTTGGTGTTCAGGTCGTCGAACCTCCAGCCCTGCAGGTCGGTGTCGTAGGTGCCGCTGGACATGAGGATGTCGGTGGGAGAACCGCCGAGCACCGCCTCGCCGTCGAAGACGCCCAGCTGGCCGGCCGTCTCGTTATCCTTGTACATGTTGATCTGGATAATGTCGGAGTAAGCCAGCGTGCCCGAGCTCTTGATCTGCACGGACTTCAGGTAGGCCGGCGGCGCGCCGGCCGGCGAGGTCTGCATGGTCAGGCGCAGCATGGGCACCGGGGCCGGGATGTCGGCTATCACGCCGTCGCCCTGGTAGATGGCGTACTTATTGATGCCGATGGAGGTTTTGGAGACGGGCAGCGGGTCCTCGGGCGAGAAGTCGCGCGGAGTTATCACCAGGCCCGACAGCACCACGTCGCCGCTGGAGCCCTGCGGCAGGCCGCGCGCGCTGTCCAGGGTATAGCCGTAGATCTGCGTCTGGTGGTAGTCGGTCACGTTGACCTTCAGCGTTTCCACCATCGTGTCGTAGACCATCAGCGTGCGCTCGCCCTGGTCGGCGGGGACGAAGATATAATCCGTGGTGTTGTTGATGTAGTCGCGCAGGTCGGCCGACCCCTTGGAGTTGGTCGTCATCTTTATCTTGCCGGTGTAGTACATGCCGTTGACCGGGTCGCCGGTGGCCACGTTGCCGAACTGGTCGCGGGCGCGCAGGATCAGCGAGCCCGGGGTCTGCACGCGCAGGGGGCTGGCGAGCGTGTAGCCATGGTGCAGCGTGAAGTAGGCCGCCGTGCTGGGCGTGATGTATTGCTCCTGGGAGATGGGCGCCAGGTTGACCCCGTAGGCGGCTATGAAGGAGTTGGCCGTGATCGGGGCGGTGCCCACGAGCTTGTCCCACACGTAAATATTGGCGAAAGAGTAGCCCGCCGGGATGTCCAGGTCGAGCGGGTTGGTCTTCAGCAGCTTCCAGCTCGGGTTGGAGTCCAGCACGGGCGCGGCGGGGTCGATGCCGCCGAAAGTGGTATTGCGCGTGGACGAGAAGCGCACGCTGACCGGCGAATTGGTGGTCGTATTGTTCTCGAAGCTGTCCTTGAGCGCCACCGTCACCACGGTGGGCACGGTCACGCCGGTAACGAAGTCGGCGTACTGCGTGGTGGTACCGGCTATCAGGCGGCGCGGCGGGGTGTAGAACATCACGTGGTCCGGGGGCGCGGGCACCACGGTATAGGAGGAGATGGCCGGCAGCCAGCCCTTGGGATAGGCGGGCAGGTTGTCCACCCGGAGCTGATGCGTCGTGGGCGAGACCAGCGTGTCCAGCAGGTAGAAGCTGGTGGAGGCCTGGCCCAGCGCCATGTTGGCCGTGCCGGGCTGCGGCGCGAAGGTGTCCTTGTCGGGCGCGGAGAACCTGACGTTGCCCAGGGAGGTGGACTCCAGGGAGAAAGTCACGCCCGCGCCCGCCGCATCCTCCTGGCCGCCTGCCACCGGGGTCGGGTTGCCGTAATGGTCCTCGATGGACAGCAGGAACATCTGCGAGGTCACGCCGGCGGTCAGCACCTGGCCCGCGTTGTAGCTGACGTTGATGCGGTAGGTCAGGTCGGGAACTATCACCACGGACTGGGTCGAGGCCGACCAGCCTTCGCGGTCCGGAACGGCGACCCTGATGACGGGCCGCACCGGAGCGGCGGAGGACGGATAGACGGTGGAAGCCGTGGTATCCATGTAATAGAAGGTCGTCATGAAGGCGTTCAGCGGGATGTCAACGTAGGACACCGTGGACGAGAAGACCGGCGGGAAGGCGCCGGACACCGTGCTGGAGGCCGAGAAGGAGAACGCGTCGTTGATCAGCGAGGACTGGCGGGTGAAGGTGGACAACACCACCTGCACCGGGGCGGTGGCCACGGAGGGGTTGGCGAACATATCGCGCAGTTCGGCCTTGAAGACCTGCACATCGCCGAACTTGTCGGTGATCTTGCCGGCCGTCATCGAGCGGGGATCGTTGCCGAAGGCCACCTGCGCCACCTGCGCCGGGTTGACCCGCAGCTGGTGGATGGCCGGCTGCATGGAGCCGGACCGGGCCTCTATCTGCCAGTAGCCAGGCCTGTTGTCCTCGAAGGTGTTGGCGGCCGGCGAGGTGCCGGAATACGAGGAGGTCCTGTCGTGGTAGCGGAAGGACGCCCTGGTCTGGTTGGGCGGGATGATCACCGCGTTGATGAACTGGTCGTGCAGCACGGTGCGGAAGCCGTAGTCGCCCACGTTGCCGAAGGTGGCCATGGTCCGGCCGAGGCCGGTATGCACCGCCACCTGGGCCGCCGGGAGGCCCAGGTAGACGCCCGTCTCGCCCTGCTTGGTCACGTTGTCGAAGTCGTCGCGGCGCTCCACGGTGAAGAACGCGCCGGTGGCGCCCATTTCCTGGATGCCGACCAGGGCTTCCGTCTGGCTGGAGTAATAAACAAGCTTGGTCGGCGTGCCGCCGGTGGTGGTCAGCTGGCCGCTCAGGTTCTGGCGGGCGGCGGCGTAGGTGCCGTAGGAGGCCGGGTTCAGCGTGGTGGTGCCTAGCCAGACGCGGGCCCAGTCCCCCGCCTTGCTGGATACCTGGTAGGCGATCGGGGTAGAGAGGCCTACCCTGCCGTCCGAATCAGTATAGACCAGCGTGGAGACGCCCATGTCGATCCAGTTGGAGCCGCTCCTGTAGCGCACGCTGCCGGTGGAGCCGTAGACCTCTCCGATGGAGACGTAGGCCGGCAGGCCCGCCGAGGAGATGCTGTTATTGAAGGCGTCGGTGAGCTGCGCCGTAAGCTGCTGTACGCCGGGCGCCAGCAGCGAGCCCGCCGGCACCTCTATGTCGGCGTCGGGCGAGACGGTATAGACCATCGGCGGGCCGGGGTTGACCTGCAGCGCCAGCGACGGGGTAACGCCGATGGCGGCGTTGAGCGAGTCGTGCGCGCCGATGGTGTCGGGGCCGGCCTTGCGCAGCGTGAACCAATTGACCAGGCTCTTAACGCCGTAATCCGCCGAAATGTAGCCGGTAACGGTGTCGGCCAGCGTCGGGTCCTGGATGGAGTTGACGCGGTCCGTCACCACGAAGGCCGCCGTGCCAAGATAGACGTTGGGGCCGGTGGAACAGATGTTGTTGTAATTATCCAGCACGTAAAGCTGGGCGGAGAAGGGCACGCCGGCCACCACTATCGTGGAGGCGACGACGAAGGACATGCTGACCGCCGGGCCGGGGTTGACCGTCATCGTGGAGAGCCCGGTGGCGTAGTCAGCGGGCGAGGCCGGGGTGGTGGCGGCCATCACCGTGTAGCTGCTGATGGAGGTGCGGGCGTCCACCGCGAACACGGCGCTGCCGTTGGCCAGCGTCTGCGGGGCCGGGGCCAGGGGCTTCGGGTCGTTGGGCGTGGTGACGCGCACCTCGGGCATCACGGCGGGCGGGTTGGTATCCTGCGAGGGGCCGGAGCCTTCCGTGACCTTGTTGAAGAACAGGTCGGTCAGGAAAACGCCCGCGAACAGGGCCCCGGTGCCTATGGTGTGCTGGGAAGGCGGGCCGCTGCGGCCGGGCCAGGAGAGCGAGGAACTGCGGCACGGCGGGCTGACGGCGCACTTGCCCTCCGCCAGCGTCTGGCCGGGCAGCACCACTTCCAGCCGCACGGCGGTGGAGGCGTAGACCTTGAAAGAGTCCCTGGCCGCCGTGTTGTCGTTGCGGCAGACGCCGCCCGGGTTGCCGAAGCAGACGTAGTTGTCCCCCGCGTCCTGCGGGAAGACCTTGACCGAGGCGGCCGAAGTGCGGGTGACCAGGTTCAGCGGCAGCTGCTTGCTGCCGAAGTTCAGCGGCACGCTGTCGGAATCGATGTCGTAAATGTCGGAGGTTACGAGGTACACCGTGGGACCCACCGACAGGTCCTGGTAGACGTTCATGTACTTGTCCACCAGGTTGATGGTGGCCGTGAAGCCGGTGCCGGCGGTCTGCGTGGAGGCCGCCAAAGACTTGCCGCTGGCCCCCGCCAGGTAATCGCCCGAGCCGGGCAGCGCTATCTCTCCGGGCAGGATCAGCTGCAGGCCCACGGGGTCGGAGGGCCGCAGCGTGAACGTGGAGGATTTGGGATCGTCCACCAGGCCCGAGCCGCCGAAGTCCGTGGCGGACAGGTAATGGGTGGCCGCGCGGCGCATCGACAGGAAGATCAGGTCGGTATAGCCGTAGGTGGTGTTGACCGCCACGGTGGCCACCGAGGGGGCATAGGCGTCGGTGGGGGTGTTAAGTTTTACGTCCACCGGCCGGCCGGGCACCAGGTTGAAGTAATCGTCCACGACGCCGACGCGAACGCCGAATGTGCCGTCCACGGTCTGGGCCGAGGCCAGGCCGGTCTTGCCGTTGGAAGAGGACTGTCTGAAGCCCTCGCCCGGCAGCGTCAGCAGCAGGCGGCGCGGCACGCCGGGGCTCACGTTGACCACGCTGGTAAGGTCCTGGGCGAGCACGGGGCCGCCGGCCAGGCCCGGGGGAACGGTCTGCGCGGTAAGGGTGGTGGTGCCGGCCCGGATAGGCGTCACGCTGAAGGTCGCCGAGCCGGTCACGATCTGGGAAGCGGGCACGACTATGGCGGTCGGGTCGTCGGAGAGCAGGCGGATCTCCTGGCTGGCGCCGGGGGTCAGGTTCCAGAAAGCGTCGGTGATGTCCACCGTTACGGTGAAGGGCACGCCGGCCTGCTGCGCGGGGATCGGGCCGGTGCGGCCGTTGGTAGTGGACCCGGAGACCCGCGTCTCCACGGGCACCAGCGCGCGTATCCTGGTGGGCGTGTGAGGCACCAGCAGCAGGCCGCCGCTGACGGTGGTGCCGAGCGGCGGCACGGTGCCGCTGTTGTCGTTGACGGTGAGCGTCCTGGAGCCGGCCGTGCGCAGGAAGACGTTATTGATGGTGGCGCTGCCGTCCACCATGCTGTAGGCGTTGCCCAGCACGCCGTCGGCGGCGGGGCCGGCGAAGGTGTCGTTGGTAGTGACGCGCAGCGTCTTGTCGAGCGCGGCGTCGTCCACGCGGTTATAGCGCGAGTCGGCCGCGTAGACCTGCGCGTCGAAGTAGACGCCGGCGGTCTGCGTGGAGATCTCGCCTTGCACGCCGAAGGGCGCGACCACCTTGCCGGGCACCAGGTACTGCGTGGGCAGCAGCACGATCAGGCGGGAGGCCGCGCCGGGCACTACCGTTATGTTGTAGTCGGTGCTGGTGGACAGCTTGGGCTCTATCGTGTCGGCGTCGGCGGCGCTGATCACCAGGTTGGCGGTGGCCGCGCTGGGCAGGAAGCTCAGGATATCCGCCGAGCCGTTGGCCAGCGACTGGGCGGCGTGCGTGGACGCGTAGATGTCATTGGAGGTTATCTGTACGCGGCGGCCGTCGCTGACCAGGTTGCCGAAGTCGTCCACGGCGCGCACGGTGAGCGTATAGGTAGCGCCGGCTGTCAGAGGGCCGGCCGTGCCGGTCTTCCAGCCTATAGCGCCTTCGGAAGCCGCTTCGGTGGGCACCAGCAGCAGCAGGTGCCTGGCCGGGGCGGGGTCCACGGGAATGCCGGTCACGGTATCCGTGCTGAAGAAAGTGCCGGTCAGGCCGGTGTCCGTCACGCGCACCGACAGGCCGGGGGCCGGGTTGCGCGTGACCGGGATCACGGGGAAATCGGTGGAGCCGTTTATCAGGCTGCGCCGGTAAGGATCCTCGTGCATGCCGCGCGCCTGGATATTGGGGTCGTTGAGGAAATCTATCTGCACCTGCGGCGTGTTGGACGACTTGTCCGTCATGAACGGGGTAGTGCCGCGCACGACGTTATAGTATTCGTCCACCAGGTAGACGGTAAACTGCGCCGTGGCGCCGGCTGTCAGGTTGGCCGGGCCGCCGGACTTGCCGCCGGTGGACGGATTGGCGCCGTAGGGCGGCAGGCCGGGCTGCAGGCCCTGGCCGGGCGCGACAACGTGCAGCTTGACCGGCCTGTTCCACCAGACCCGCACGGGCGCAGGGGTGAAGTAGGAGGAGGTGGCCGAAGGCAGGGCGGAGCTCTCGGCTTTAATGGTATGCGTGCCCGCGGTCACCGGCGTGAAGATAAAGGAGGTGGCGCCGGCCGCCAGGGTATTGGAGTCCGGGTTGACGTCGTAGAGGTCGGTGGTGATGGCCGAGTAGACCTTGAAGGCGGCCGTGATGTCGGTGTTGTAGTAGGGGTCCACGCCGTAGACTTTCACCTGGAAAGTGGCGCCGGCGAGCAGATCGGAAGAGTTGCCCGTCTTGCCGAAGGGCTGCACGTCCCATTTACCCTGTACGCGGGTCTCACCGGGGAACAGGGCCAGCAGGCGGTCGGCCGTCTGCGCCACCACGGGCACCGCGGAAGAGGGGTTGCGGGCGTTGGTATAGACGCCGTGGCCGGAGGCGGACACGGTCCAGCCGGAACCCGTCGCGGAAACCAGCGTCCTGTTGACGGTGGTGGAACCGATGAAGTCCACGTAGCCGTCGGCCGAGAGGTTGTTGTTGTTCGGGTCGCTGTCAGCCAGGTAGACATGCGCCGCCGACGAGACCACGAGGTTCCAGTACTTGTCGGTCACCTGCAGCAGGAAAGGTACGCTGGAGCCGGCCGGCTTGGTGCGCGGCGCGCCGGTGCTGCCCTCCACCCCCACCTCGGTGCGGCCGGCCGAAGGCAGCTGGCCGGCGGGGTCGAAGTCCGCTATCACCTGCACGCGATCGGCGGTGGTCGGGTTCACCGTCACGCTGCGCGAGCCGAAGATAGCGGGGTTAACGCTGTCCTCGGAGCGCACGATGCGGTTGGCGCCGGCCTTGCGCATGCGGATCTGGAAGAGCTTGACGCCGTAGTCGCTGGGCTTGAAGACGTACTGCTTGGGCAGGCCGCGGTAGTCGTCCGGCACGTCGTCGTTGTCCATCATCTCGGGGCCGCCGGGCATGCCGTCGGCGTAGAAGTTAACGGTACCCTGGTAAGCGCGCGCGGTGCTGCCGGTGCCGTTCGCGCCGTCCTTCGCGGTGACCTCCAGGTTGATGTCCGAGCCGGCGGACATCGGGTTGGCCGACACCGTCACCAGGAAGCTCTGCGCCGGGGCGGCGATGTAGAATTTGGGGCCGGAGTCCACGATGCTCTCGGTGTTGCCGGCGTTGTCGGTCACGCGCACCCAAGAGGAATAAGATTCGCCGCGCACCCAGCAGGTGTGGGCCGCGCGCTCGGTGTCGTCGTCGCAGACCAGGCCGGTGAACTGCCAGTTGCCCAGGGAATCCGTGAACTGCGCCGGCACCCAGACTTCGCCGCCGGCGGAGGGCGTCCAGGTGGAGCCGTTCCAGAAATAGCCGGTGTCGTCGTAACCGCCGGCGTTGATAGGGCCGCCCGAAGCCAGCATCGGGTCGGCGTCCTGGAACACCAGCACCTCGATCTTGCCGCGATGCCAGGGCTTGGCGGCCTCGGGGTAGACGCCGGAACCCGTGCCGTCGATGCCGGTGGTGAAGCCGGGGTCGGAGGAATTGCCGACCAGGGCCTTATTGTCGTTGTACACCATCGTATTGACGGGGTTGACCACCACCGACTGCGGCTCGGTGGTGTCGTAGAGGAAGCGCGACTGGCCGGGGATATTCTGCACGTTGCCGATGGAGTCCGTGGCGGAGGACCTGACCAGGTAATGGCGCTTGTCGGCCAGCGCTAGCATGCCGCTGCTGTAGGTCCAGGAGGACGGGTACAGGTTGGACACGTCCAGCCAGGTCTCTGGGTCGTTGACGAACCCGGTGGAGCCGTCGAAGTATTTGGGGCCGCCCGCTTCGTCGAGCACGCGGATGGAGACCTTGGCCGAGGCCACCGTGGTGACCGCGTCGGCCGAGGTGCCGTGCAGGAACGGCAGGTTGCTGGCGTTATAGGCGGTCTCGGGGCCGGGCTGCACCGGCGCGGACAGCGGCGGCACGTTGTCGAACCGGAAGGTGCGCGTGGAGAGCGACATCTCCTGATTGGTGGTGGCGTCCACGGCGCGCGTCACGATATAGAAGGTCTTGCCGTTGCCGGTATCTCCGCCGCCCAGGCCGTCGTGCGTGCCTTCCTTCCAAGCGAAGTTGTTCGCGCCGGGGTTGGCAAAGTCGAAAGTGACGTCGTTGTAGTCCCAGTGGTTGGTGACGTCCTTGCCGCCGGGGCCGTTGGCTATTGACCACCAGCCGGTGTCGGAGGCGGACCAGTGCGGCACGGTGGGCTGCCAGTAGTAGGTGGCGGGGCCGGAGAGATACCACATCCGGATACGCACGTCGTTGACGAGCGAGGTCAGGTCGTACGACGTGCCCGTGATGGAGGTCATCGAGGAATAGAGCGCCCCGTCCACGGGCGGGAAGGTGATGCGGGAGGCCGGCGCCACGTTGTCGAAGCTGAACGTGGAGGAGGTCACCGTGAAGTTGCCGGCGCGGTCGAGCACCTTGGTCTCCACGCGCAGGCCGCTGTCGCGGTTGGGCCAGGCCAGCGCGGCCGAGTCGTAGCGCCAGTTAAAGACGCCGCCGGCGGACGCGGAGTCCACTGAAACGTTCCAGATCTCGGGGAAGCCGACGCAGGCGTCGGCGTTGCCCACCCAAGACAAGGTCCTGGGCAGGCCGCCGCAGGTCCCGGAATCCAGCCAGTAGCGGTTCAGCGTAATGTCATACACCCTTACGCGCGGGAAATCCACGTTAAAGACGTCATTTGCGGTACCCGACACCTGCGGCAGGGTGATGTGCCTTGCGCCGTTAAGGGGCGTCAGGATGCCGGCCGTGGGGCTGGACACGTCGAAGCGGAAGGTATTGACCGCCGTGGGCGTCTCGGTGTTGCCGGCCACGTCGTAGGCGCGCGTCATCACGGAATATAACTTCCCGTCCTCGAGGCCGGAGGAATTGTCGGAAGGCGGCAGCTGGGCGGCCTTGGTCCAGGGCGAACCGCTCACTGCCAACAGCCAGGTATCCGCGCCCCAGGTAGTGCCGGTCCAGTATTCGCCACTCTCACGCTGTATCCTGATCTGCGAGCCGATGGTCACGGCCGAGGCGGAAGGGTTGGAATTCACGTCCTGCGCGGTACCGGTGACGGCGGCCAGCGCTTTCAGGAAAGAGCCGTCGACCGGGGTCACCGGGCGCGACAGGGGCGGCGCGACGTCGTAGCGGACCACGGTGGCCGACGGGGGCGGCAGGGCGTTGCCGGCCAGGTCGTCCGCCGTCACGTAAATATTGTAGTTCTTGTTGTCCGTCAGCGGCGGCGCGGCGGCCGTCCACGCGTAGCTGGGACCGGCGCCCGTGATGACGGCCGTTATCCACTTGGCGGTGGGCGAGTTGAAGGTAGAGGGCTGCGTATCGTAATAGAGGCCGGAGTCCACCTCCTGCACCGCGATGGACGCGGAGCGGATAGTGAACTCTTCGTACGCGGTGCCGGCCACGGTGGCCAGCGCTTTCAGGTTGCCGCGTGAATCCGGCAGGCTGTACGGGTAGGTGACCACGGCGTCGGGCCACGTAGTGTCGTAAATAAAGGTCAATTCAGAGACGGCGGTTTCGACATTGGGCGGCGCCACGTCGTCGGAGGCGCGCACCTTGATGCGGTAGGTGTAGCCGTCCCGCAGGTTCGGGGCCTTGAAGCTCCAGGCGGTGCCTACATAGGTGGTTTCCAGAGAAACGGCGCTCAGGGGCTGGAAGGTCTCCGAGGTGAGCGTGAAGGTGCCGGGGAAGAGGCCGTTCCAGTGGCCGGCGGCCGGCGTAACCTCGGCGATGGAGATCTCGAGCTGGGCCAGGGTAGAGATGCCGGCCAGGTTATCGGCGGCCGTGCCGGTTATGAACGGCAGCGTGCGCACCCGCAGGTTCTGCGTCGGGTAGGTCACCCTGGAGACGGGATTGGTGTGGTCGTAGATGACGTTGGCGTTGGCGACCGGGGCAGAAACGTTGGGCGTCGGGATGGCGTTGTCCCGCGCGCGGGCCTTGAAGGTGTAAACCCGGTCCTTGTTGGCCTCTATGGCGCCAGCGAGGCCGCCCGGGTTGTAGGTCCAGGTGCCCGAGGACGGGCCCACCACGGTCCAGGCTATCGCGTTCTTCCAGGAGGTGGCGTCGGTGAGCGTGTAGGAAGAGAAAGTGACGGCCCCGTCGTAGTAGTAGGTATCCCCCAGGTAGAGGTAGGAAACCTGCACTTCCACGTTGTTCTGGTTGGCGATGCCGGAATTGGTCTGCCAGTTGGGGTCGTTGGCCGTGCCCGACACCTGTACCACGGAGGAGATCTTGCTGTTGGCCGCGGGGGTGATCACGGCCAGCGAGGGCGCGGTCTTGTCGGTCGTGAAGGTGACCGAGGAGCCGTTGCCGGAGAAGAGCGACTGCACGTTGCCGGCCCTGTCGGAAGCCTCCGCCCACAGCGTGAAGGAACCGTCGTCGGCCCAGGCCGGCACGGCGGACAGCGACCAGGAGGATTCGTGCACCGCGGCGTCGGCCCAGACCAGCGGGCTGGAGTTCCAGCCGCCGCCGTCCCAGTACTGCGCGAGCTTGTTGTCGCGGATGCGCACCTTGACGCCGGAGATCTGCACGCCGGGCTGCTGGCCCACGTTGACGAGCACCAGGTCTTCGACCAGCGTGCCGCTGGCCACGCTCACGCCGGAGCGGCTCTGGCCGGGGGCCACGGAGGAGACCACCGCGGTGGGGACCGTCACGTCGAAGCTGAAGAGGTTGGCGGCGGAGAAGTCGGATTCCGTGCCCTCGAAGGCGCTGTTATTATAGGTGGTGTCCAGCGCCTTGGCGCGGGCGCGGTACTGCACGCCGTTGGCGTAGGCCGCCGTCGGGTAGGAGACCACGTACTCCCACGAGGACGCGGCCACGAAATAGGCGCCCTGGTTGCCCGTCTGGTTCCAGCTCGGCGTGAAGGCGGAGGAGGCGTTATCCCAGAATTTGCCGGAGTCCGGGCCGTTGACGGCCTGCAGCTCGCCCCAGACCTTGTTCACGCCGGAAGCCGGCGGGCTGACCGCGGGCGGGTCCTGGGCGGTACCGCCCAGGCGCGGCAGCGCGTTGTAGTAGGCCTGCGCGGCCGCCGGCAGCTGCACGGCCGCATCGGGCTGGGCCGTGTCGGAATAGACCTGGTTGACGGCCGGGCCGACCTCGTAGACGTCGGAGTAACTGACGCCCACCGAGCTGAAGGTGTAGGAGGACCCGCTCACCAGCGGCGGCAGGTTGGTGCTGTAGGTCCAGACGCCGCCGCCGGGCGGCACCGCCACGGAGACGCTGGAAACGGCCGCCTGCCAGGCCGGGGTGGAGAAGTTCCAGTACCAGTTGTCGCTCACGCGGCGCACTTCCAGGCCCAGGCGCTTGGCGTCCGCGTTGGCCGTACCGCTCACCTGCGTCAGCGCCTTGTAGAACTTCAGGTTCTCCGGTATGGTGACGCGCGTCGCCGAGGGCGGCGGCATGAAGCGGAAGCGGCGCGATCCCCAGGTCAGCTCGCCGTTGTTAACGTTGTCGGCCGCGCTGGACTTGATCACGTAGTAGCAGTAGGCGCGGAAGACTACCCCCGAGGCGTTGTAGGTCCAGGTATTGTCGCCGGAATTGTAAGCGCTGACCCCGAGCCAGGCCTCGCCGGGCTGCCAGCCGGAGAGCCCCCAGTACCTGGAGTTATTGAGCGGATCGGTGCAGGTATTCTCGGGCGCCTGGGAAACGTCCTGCTGGATGCGGATCTGCACGGTGGAGATGCCGGCTGTAAAGTCCGCCGCCGTGCCGGCGATGCTGCTGACCACCATGTAGAAGGCGTTCTCCGTGGGCGGCGAGGTTATGGCGGAATCGGGCTGCATCAGGTCCAGCGTGAAAGTGGAATAGTTAAGGGCGAAAGCCGAATAGTTGCCGGCCCTGTCTGTCGCTTTCGCGCGCAGCAGGAAGGTGGCGCTGGAGCGCCCGACGGCCCAGGAGTCGCTGCCGGCGGCCTTGTTCTGGGGCAGCGCCGTCACGGTCCAGTTAGCGGAGGCGGCGGTGACGCTGGAAACATAGCCGGCCTGCCACAGGCCAGTGTTGAAGTTCCAGTAGCGGTTGGGCTTGGCGTCGGTGTCGGTCAGCTCGTATTCTATCGTCGACAGCGCCGACGGTATGCCGCCGCCCGCCACGGGATCCTGCGCGGTGCCGGTCAGCGCCGAGACGGTCTGCCTGTAGGACAGGTGCGCGGGCTGGGCGATACCGGCCAGCGGCGTGCTGAAGTCCACCAGGAAGGTGGCGGTGGCGTAGAGGACCTCGGTGTTGGGGCCGCCGTTGACCGGCTGCGTGTTGTCCAGCGCCTGCGCCTGCACCTCGAAGCGGTAGCCGTCGGCGCTGTTGGCGCCGGTGAAGGCGCTGGCGGGAATGGATTTCAGCCACGGGCTCAGGGCGCCGTCGACGGCCATGAAATTCCAGACGCCGACGCTGGTGGTGGTCCAGGTATTGAGGCCCCAGTGATAATAGGTGCGAGCGCTCAGGGAGTCCAGGCGCGAGATGCGCATGCTGACCGAGGCCAGCCCGGACGCCACGCCCATGCCCGGGTCCGCCGCCGTGCCGGTTACGCCGGCGATAGGCGAGTTGAGATAGGCGCCGTCGGCCGGGTAGGTCACAGAGGAAACGGGCACGATCGGGTCCAGCGTGAAGAGGATCTCCGGGTTCAGCGGGGCCGCGGCGCCGGGCCGCGACCGGTTGCCGGCCAGGTCCTTCGCCCGGATATAGAGGCGGTATTGCAGCGAGGCGTTGGAAGCCAGCAGCGCGTTGAATTCCGCCACCAGGGCGGGGTCGGTAAGGCTCCAGACGCCGCCGCCGAGGGTGTCGGCGTTGCGCCAGTGAACGGCCTCGTTCCAGCTGGCGGCGGGGTCCCAGCCCGTGCCGTTCCAGTAGGTCAGCAGCGCGTTATCCTGCACGGCTATCTGTATGCCGGTGGCGGGGTCCAGGGCGCTGTACTGCTCGAGGAAGGTGCCGGAGATGGAGGGCAGGGCCGTGTAGGCGCGGTTGTTGCCCGGCATCGTTATCGTGGCCGTAGGCGCGGAATTGTCGTAGCAGAAGGAGCGCTCCTGGTACAGCTCCTGGTTGAAAGCGCGGTCCGTGGCGCGCGAGCGCACGGTATAGGTCGAGCCCTCGGTCAGCGCAGGGGGCCAGGTGTCCCCGCCGGAAGGGTAGGACCAGTTGGCGCCGGAGATTATATTCACGCCTATGACGCCGTCGGGCACCTGCGCCACCGGGGTCAGGGTCGCGCTGCGCCAGTTGCCGGCGCCGGCGAAAGCGGAGCCGTTAAATGTGTTGCCGGCGGTGTCGGCGATCTGCACGTCCACGCCGTTGGGCGCGAGGCCGCTCATCGCCTCCACGGCGGGGGCGGCCACCCAGTCCGACGCGCCGCCGGAGAAGACCGCGGCGCTGGAGGCGTTGTGGAAGGGGTGCGAGGGCGCGGTGATAGTGCTCGACGCGCGGTTGGTATCGAAGATCAGGTCGCGGGCGTAGACGCCGTCGGGCACCACGTTGCCGGCGTTGTCCGTGGCCTTGAGTTCCACGCGGAAGCGCTTGTTGAGCGGCCAGGTGGGCGGCGTATAGGACCAGGAACCCACGCCGGAGACGGCCAGCCAGGAAGAAGGCGTCACCTGCCAGGCCGACCCGTTCCACTTGGGTTTCACGGCGCCGCTCTCGGAGAGGTTAGAGATCTGGGTGAGCACCGGCGGGACTATGCCGGCGGGACTGTCCACCGAGCTGCCCAGCAGGTCGCCGGTGGCGCGGGTGGGCCCGTAGAAGGCGCTGGCGGCGGCCATCGGCGTGGAGATGACGATGGACGGGTAATTGAAGTCAGAGGTCACCTTTATCGAGGAGAACGCCTCGGCGTTGCCCGCCTTGTCCAGGCCGGCCACGGCGATGAAGTACTCGTGGTTATCCGTAGAGATGGTGGGCGGATCATAGGTAAGCGGCGGGTAGCGCCACGTGATGGTGGAGGCGGAAGAGGTGTAGTCCACCGGCAAGTCGGTGACCGTCATGGAACTCCAGCCGAGGGCGGCGGTACCGCGCCAGTAATAAACGTCGCCGGAGAGCACGTGCGAGATGCGCAGTTTCAGGCCGCCGGCCGCGGCCAGGCCCGACAGGCCGCCGAAGCTGGTGCCGGAAACCTCGGCCAGGCCGGCCTGGATGAAGCTGTTCGCCGTGGGCGTGGAGACCCTGGAGGTGGGCGGCGTGCCGTCCACCACGAAATTGTGCACGGTCCAGGGGTTCTGCTCGTTGCCGCCGCGGACGTCCATGGGCTCGGCTTTGTCGAAGGCGCGCACGCGCAGCGTATAGTCGCGGTCGGAGACCCAGTTGGCGCCGTCGAAGGGATAGCGCCAGGTATCGGAGCCCACGGCGTTCTGCCAAGCCCCGTCGAAGGTGACGGTCCAGGAGCTGAAGGCCGAGCCGGTCCAGTAATAGGTGGTCTCGCCTGCCAGGTAGCTCAGGTGGATCTGCGGCGTGCTGAGGAGCACGCCCACGAACGGCAGCGCCGTGTCGGCCGCGCTGCCGTTAAAAGCGTTATTGCCGGTCAGGCCGCCGGGCTTGTACTGCTGCTGGTGCAGCGGCTGCGTGATCACCGAGGTGGGCGGCGTCCTGTCCCAGATGAAGGTCCTGGAGGAGACGCCGTCGGTAAAGCCGGCCTGCAGGTTGGCGGCGAAGTCCAGCGCACGCACGTTCACCACGTAGTCCTTGCCTGACCCCAGCGCCGACTCCAGGTTGGGGTGGGCGTAGGACCAGGTATCCGTGCCGACGGCCACGTTGAATGTGGAGGCGGAGATGGCGAAGCCGCCCGAACCGTGCTCCCAGCGCTTGTCGGCCTGCACGTCGTAGATCTGCACCTCCACGGTGCGCAGGTCGGACTTGTAATTGGGCGAATACACGCCCAGCGGGTCGTAGGCGGTGCCGTTGAGGCCCGTCAGACCGCGCAGGACCTGCCTGTTGCCGGGGAAAGCCAGGTAGCCTGACGGCGGGGTAGTATCGAACAGCACCTGGTACGAGGCCATGCTGCTCTCGTTGTTCTCGACGTTGCCGGCCTTGTCCTTGGGCAGCAGCAGCACCCGGTAGCGGCGGCCGTCCTGCAGGGCGGGATTTACCTGGGTGGCGGTGGACCAGTTAACGGTGATATCCGGGGTGTAACTGGTCTCCAGGCTGACGCTGTTGACCGAGAAACTCGAGCCGGTCCAGTAGTAACCGTTCTCCACGTCCTTGATCCTGATATAAACGGCGCCGCCGAAGCCCTGCTGCAGCGAGGGCTGCGTTATGTTGGTAGGGTCGCTCGCGGTGCCCCAGATCGCCGGCATCAGGTTTATGTTCGGAACGCTCGGGGACTGCACGACGCCGACCGGCTTGGTATTGTCTATGACCATGCGCCGCTCGGCGTTGTCGCCGGCCTCGGCGGCCGAGTTGTAAGGCGTGACGGTGACCGTGTAAGAGGCGTTGTCCACGGTGAAGGCCGCGGGGCCGTTGATGGCCTGCACCCAGGCGCCGCCGACGTGGCTGACGTAGGTATAGGTGTCGTAGCTGACCCACGACAGCGTGGGCTCGTACCACCAGGCCGTCGCGCCCTTGTCGCGCCGCAGGCGCACCTGCACGCTGTCGGCGTCGCGCAGGTTGGAGCCGCTGCCCTTGATGTTGAGCATGTCGGCCGCCTTGAAGTTGCGGTCGTCGGGACCCATCGGGGTGTCGATGTAGGCCACGGGCCGCGGGGTCTTCAGCAGGAAATTCGTGTCCACGTTCTCGAACGCGCCCATCGACTTCTCGTTGTTGCCCTTGTCTATGGCCAGCGCTATCACGTCGTACTGGCTCTCGTTGATCCACGGGACCCCGGAGGTGTTCCAGGTCCAGGTGCTGGGCTGCGCCGGGTCGGAGTTGTAAGCCACGGTGGCCGTGGTGAACCAGATGCGGCTGTTCGGGTACAGGCCGCCGGGGCAGGCGGCGAAAGTATTGGTGACATTGTCGTAGCAGCGCGGCGCGCCGGTGCCGGTGTTCTGGCGCAGCGAGACCCTGACCATCCAACCGGCCTTCAGTTCGCCGGGGTAAGTGTCGTGCGCCGTACCGGAGATCGCCGACACCGAGGCCACCTCGCCTATGGGCACCAGCGCGCGGGAGGTGGGCGGCGTGGTGTCGCCGGTAAAGTAGTTGGTCGTGTACTGCGTTTCCATCTGGCCCAGGATATCGCGCACGCGGCTCATCGCGTAATAGGTGGTGCCGTCCTGGATGGCGCCGCCCGGCAAGCTGTAAGTCCAGGTGCCGGAGGAGGCGCCGGCAAAGACCGCCGCCTTCCACTGGCGGGAAGGCTGCGTAAACGCCCCGCCGTCCCACCACAGGTTGCCGCGCAGTTCCTGCATGGCCACCTCGACGCCGGCGGCGAAAGTGCTGATGCCGGCCTCGTAATTCTGCGGCGCGGTGAAGGCCCTGAGATATTCCACGGAATCGTCCGCGGTGCCGTTGATGGCGGGTACGGCGCCGATGAAGCTGTTATGCACCGGGAAGGCCACCTTGGAGGTCGGCGTGGTCATGTCCACGAGGAACGTGAAGCTGGAGTAGTACGCCCCGGAGACGTTGTTGAGGGCCTGGTCGCGGGCGTAACTGAAGAGCGTGTACTCGTAGCCGTCCTCCTGGGAAGCCGGGCTGACCACCTTGCTCCAGCTCAGGATGCCGCTGACGCCGAAAGTGTCGCCGGCGGCGGCGGCCCAGTTGTTATTGATGAAGCTCCAGTAGCTGTTGTCGGAGCGTTTGAGCTTCAGGCGGACCTCGCTGACGCCCGCTGGCTCGATGCCGGCGTCGAAGGCCGTGCCGGCTATCAGGCCGGTGGAAACGGCCAAAGCGGCGGCGTTCGGCACCGTGAAGTTGGTGCTCGGCAGCGTGGCGTCGTAGGTGAAGTAATAAGCGGCGGAGTTATCCGCGTTCAGGTTGGCGTCCACCTGCGCCTTGGAGGGCGAGGCCTGCCAGTTGCCGGCCTTGTCCCAGGCGCGGGTCCAGACCGAGATCTTGTGGCTGTCCACCGTGACCAGCGAGGGCAGGGCCAGCGACCAGGCGCCGTTGGCGTAAGCGGCGGTGCTCCAGTTGACGTGGCTCACGGAGCTGTCGTCCCAGGAATTGGTCTCCCAGTTCCAGGTGGCGTTGAAGCTGCCGCGCGCCTTGACCAGCACGTGCACCCCGGCGATGACGCCGGTGTCCGTCACCACGCCGTAAAGCATCGGGGCGCTGCTCTGGAAGGACACATTGACGGGAGACGTCGTGACAGAGATCGGGGCCTCGTTGTCGAACTGCACAATCCGGCCGGCCTCGGCGGGGATATCGGCCGTCTGCGGCTCGCCGACCGCGGGACCGAACTCTTTATTGAGGGCCAGGTCGTAAGCGTAGGTCACGAAGCGGTAGTTCTGCCGCTTGTTGGTGGCTATGGCCGACTGCAGCCCGGCAGGCAGCGCGTAGGTCCAGTTTACTCCGGGCTGACCCATGCTGTAAGGCGAGGTGTCGACGTAAGCCTCGAACCACGCGGGCGCCGGCTGGTCGAAGGCCGAGCCGCTCCACCAGTCGCCGCCTACCAGGCGGATGGCGACCTTTACGGTGTAGGTGCCGAGGGCGGACTCATAGACGCGCGCGGCGTAGCGTTCGTCGCTGGCCTGGCCCGAGACGAAGGGTATGGCGGTCACGAACTCGTCGGCCGGCGCCAGCACCGTGGACGTGGGTTTCTCCAGGTCGTATTTGACCGTGACGGCGGCGATGGCGGAATCGTTGCCGGCCAGGTCCGAGGTCCTGGCCTGGACGTAGTAGCGGTGGTCGTTCTCCAGCGGCAGGTCCCCGTCGTTCCAGTTCCAGGCGGCCGGGGTGCCCTGCGCGGGCAGCCACAGCGTACCGGCGCAGGCGGAGAAGGCGTTCCCGTCGAAACACTGGGAGATCTCGAGGTCGGAGATGGATACGGCGGCGGTGCTGGGCCCGGTGAAAGGCGCCGTCTGCGCGCTGGAACCGGTGCCGGCCAGGGGAGTGGAAACGAACACCCTGGAATAGGTGCGGGCGAGCGGGAAAGACAGCGAGGCCAGCGGCGGCGTTATGTCATACGTTACCGTATAAGTGGAGTAGACCGAGGAATAATTTCCGGCGTAGTCCAGCGAGCGGGCCACGGCCGTATAGGCCAGGTCGTCCTGCAGCATGGCGGCCGGCACAGTGTAATACCAGGAGGTGGGCCCCAGTTTGGCCGTCGTGATCCAGTATTCCCCCGCCTGCCAGACCGAAGAGGCGTGGTTCCAGTAGCGCTCGCTGCCGACGGCGCCGGTGGAGATCTTGAGCTCGGTGCGGTTGATGCCCGAGATGTCGGCCGAGGCCGTGCCGCCTATGCCCGGCAGCGCCCGGACGGCGTTCTCCGTAGGCGTGGTGACAAGGACGGCCGGCGGCGTATTGTCCACTATAAAGTAGCGCACGTTGGCGCCGCGCGCCTGCGGGTTCTCCCAGTTGCCGTCCCCGGAGTCGTCGGCCAGGCGCGCGTCGTCCATGGTCTTTATCTCGACCTTGTACTCGCGGTCGGTGGCGTCCCAGTTCACGTCGGTCAGGTAGACCCAGGTGCCGCCAGTTCCGGCCGGCGTCACCTGCACCGGCTGCCAGGCGGCCTCGGCCCCGCTCAGGGTGAAGTTGGGCGGAGTCCAGTACCAGGTGTCGTTGCCCTGCAGGTAGGACAGGCGGATGCGGCCGTCGCTCAGGCCGGCGTTGTTCTGGCTGTAGGCGTTGTCGTTGGCCGAGCCCTGCAGGCGGGTGCTGGTGGCGCCCTTGCCGATATTGGCCGGCCTGTAGCGGCCGTTCACGCCGTCCAGGTCATCGGCCGGCAGCGTGAAGAGCGAGGCCGGCGGCATCTTGTCCATCTTGATCACGCGCGAGGAGACCGGCGCGGAGAACTGGTCCTGCTCGTTGCCGCCCACGTCGAGGCCCTTGGCCAGCACCAGGTACGCCAGGCCGCTGGTGCCTGCGGTAAAGCGGCTGTCGAGGCCGGAGGGCGCGTACATCCAGCTGGTGGCGTCCGGCGAGAGGAAGCCGCTGGTATTGCCCTTCAGGGCTATCCAGACCGGAGCCGCGCCGCCGGCCAGGAAGTCGGTGCCGTTGAACCACTGCGGCGGGGTGTCCAGCTGCTGCACGGCTATATAGACCTCGGAGTTCTGGAAATTGTCGAGCGCCGTGCCGGAAAGAGCTGCCAGCTGCCGCACGCCGCTGGCGTTGGCGTCCTGCGGCGCGCCTATGTTGGCGGTAGGCGACGTGATGTCTATAGTGAACTGGAAAGGCGCGGCGGAACCGTTGTTGCCGGCTTTGTCCGTGGCCACCAGTTCCACCACGTAGGTATGGTCGGGTTCGAAGGCCCGGCCGGCGGAGAAATAGTCGGTGGTATAGGTGAGCAGGCCGGTCTTCAGCGTATCGTTCCAGTTCAGCGAGGCCGTGAGGTTGGTGAACGGCGGCGCCGCGGCGGTGAAGGTGGAGGCCTGAGTGTTCCAGAACTCCTCAGCGCCCTGGCGCTTGACCCTGAAGTAGGCGGAAACCACGGTGCCGGGGGAGGTATCGGCCACGGTGCCGGCCAGCGCGCCCAGGGAGCGCAGGTAGACCTTGTTGGGCATGGTGACGCCGGCGGACGGGTTGGTGATGTCCAGCACGAACTCGCGGCCGAGGGCAGGCGTTTCGGCGAGGCCGTTGGTGTGGGAGGCCTTGGAGGCCACGCTATAACGCCTGTTGCCGTTCCACGCCGGCACGGTCAGGGCCCAGCCGGGACCCGGGAAGGTATTAACCCCGACGTAGCCGGGAGTGACCGCCCAGGCGGTGGTGGTAGAGACCCAGCTCACACCGCTCCAGACCAGGTCGTCGTTGCCCTCGCCCAGCTTAAGGTCGGGGCCGTAATCCAGTATGCGCACGGCCACGGTGGTGGCGTAGACGGCGGTACCCAGGATGGACGGTATGGTGTCGGCCCGGTAATGCGGCACACCGGCGGGCGGGGTATTGATGGAGGAGACCGGCGGCGGCGGGAACAGCTTGAACTGTATCAGAGCGGAATCGGGCAGGGCCTGGCCCGGCTTGGGGACCTCGTTGGCGGCCTGGTCCACCGCCTTGGCGAAGATCTGGTACTGCACGCCGGTCATCTCGGTGTACCAGGTGGGCGAGGACGGCCCGGTGGCCTGCCAGGAACCGCCGGCCACGGTCGTCGCGTCGTAGAATTTCTCCGTCCCCAGGTCCCAGGCGCCTGTGACGTTGTTCCAGTACTTGCCGGCGCAGACGCTGTCCACGCAGTAGTAAGAGATGCTCACCTTGTCCAGCGTGCCGGGCGCGAAGTCGGAGGCGGAACCGGAAATAACGGTCAGCTCGGAATGCACGTCTACGCCGTGCGTCGGGTAGGTCACGGTGGAAACGGGGTTAGTGAAGTCGGCCTTGACGGCCGTGGCGGTGGCGTAGACCAGCTGGTAGTTGCCGGCGCGGTCGCGCGCCCAGGCGTCCACCTCGTAGGTCTCGCCGCTCTGCCACGGCGCGGTATTGAGCTGCCACCAGGTGCCGCCGGAGCTGAGGGTGCCGTAGCCCAGCACGCTGTTCTCTATGGCGCCTACGGCCCAGGAAGACCCGGCTATGCTCCAGTACTTGCCGGCCTCGGCGCCGGCGGTCTGCTTAATGCGCACCTGGATATCGTAAACGCGCCCGTTGGGGCGGTCGAAGGAGCCGCCGGTGATCTTGCCGGTCTGGCTGATATAGCCGTTGTTGTACGGGTAGAAGATGGCCGCCGTCGGGCGCGTGACGTCGTAGATGAACGAGGATTTCAGCCCGTAGCCTTCCTGGTTAAGGGCGGCGTCGCCGGCGTTGGTACGCACGTAGAAGATCCTGCCGTCATTGCCCGCGAACATGGCCGGGTTGATGTCCCAGGTCCAGTTGGCGTAGGGAGAGTTGGCGCTGAGCTGCTGCGGCGTGGCGCTCCAGCCGTTGACGCCGTTCCAGTACCAGCCGTCGGAGTCGCGCGTAACGTAGAGGGACAGTTCCGAAACGCCGGAAGAGCCGGGGTCGTAGCTGGTGCCCTGCACCTGGCCCGGCAGCGTGTTGAGGTGCTGCGCTTCGGAAGGCACCGTAACGGTGGAAACGGGGGCCTCGCTATCGTAGAGGAACGTCGCCGTGGTATAGACGGTGTCGTAGTTGCCGGTTATGTCTACCGCGCGGGCGCGGATGCGGTAGGAGGCGCCGCTGGTCCAGGTGGAATCCTGGATGTTATAGGACCAGGTGGAAGAGGTGGTCCAGACGGTCTCCGTGACGGGCAGCCAGGGCGCGGCGTTCTCCTGCGCGCCGGGCGCAGACCAGGGCGGGTTCAGCGCCGGGTTGTAGTATTTATTCAGCGAGGTCATGAACACCGTGATGCGGGTGCTGGCCACCTTCAGGTTGTCGCCGGAAGTACCGCCTATCACGGGCAGGCTGTTATAGCTGGGCAGCACCGGGGCGGTGAAGTAGCTGACCGGCTTCTCGTTGTCGTAGCGGATCGTGACGCCGTTGGCGGGCGGCACGTCGGTATCCAGCGGCTGGCCGCTGTTGGGCCCGTATTCCGGGTTGAGCGCCAGGTCGTAGGAGAAGGGCACTATGCGGTACTGGGAATTCTGGTTCAGCGGGTTGGTCAGGTAAGTGACCATGCCGCTCGGCAGGGAATAGACGAATTTGCCGGTATTGATGCCAGTGGTGGTCAGGTTCGCCTCGTACCACTTCGGGTCGGTTCCGGTGAAGTCGGTGTCGTTCCACCACCCGAGCTCGGCGCCGGTCAGGCGCTTGAGGGCCACCTTCACGGTATAGGTGCCCAGGTCGGCCCGGTAAGTGTCGGCGAAATCCGCGGCCGTGCCGAGGATCTGCGTGAAGCCCGTGGTATAGCCGGTCAGGGGATAGGTGATCGTGGAAGTAGGCGTGTTGAGGTCGTACTTCACGGTCACGGCGGAAGGCGCGGACTCGTTGCCGGCGAAGTCGACGGCCTTGGCCTCTATCTTGTACTGGCGGTTGCCGGAGAAGGTCAGGAAGGCGCTGTTGTAGGTCCAGTTCGCCGGGGCGCCCTGAGCCGCCAGCCAGAAAGGACAGGCCACGAAGAACGAGCCGTTAAAACAGGTGGTGTTGCCCAGGTCGGTGATCTGCAGAGTGACCCCGCTGACCTTGGCGTAGGTCTCGGCCTGGTCGTCCTGGTTGGACGTGCCGGCGAGAGGCGTGGAGAGTTTGATGCCGGAATAGGCGACGCCCTGCGCCGGGTGCGCGACGGCCACGTACGGCGCCACCGTGTCGTACACGAACGTGTAGGTGGAGTAGAGCGAGGAATAGTTGCCGGCGTAGTCCTTGCTGCGCACGTCGGCGGTATACGCTTTGTCGTCGACCAGGATAGACCCGGGCAGCGTGTAATACCAGGAGGTCGGCCCTTCTTTAGTCGTCTGTATCCAGGTCTCTACGGTCTCGGTCCAGGCGGAGCCGCTCCAGTAGCGGATGCCGGTGCCCGTGCCGGTGGAGAGCCGTATCTGCGTGAATTCGTGGCCGGCCAGGTCCGCGTTGGCGGTGCCGTAGATCGTGAAGGGCGTCTTCTGCGCCAGGGCCGTAGGGGAGGTGATCAGCACCGCGGGCGGCGTGCCGTCCACTATGAAGGTCCTGGTGGTATAGGCCGTCTCCCAGTTGCCCTCCCCCCCGTCGTTGGGCAGGCGCGCGTCGTCCATGGCCCGGGCCTGCAGGCGGTACTCCCGGTCCTGGGCCGGCCAGTTTATCGCCGTGTAATAGTCCCATGACCAGCTGGGAGCCGCGCCGGAAAGGTCCGCGTCGGCCCAGGAAGTGACCTCGGTCACGGTCCAGGAACTGAAGGCGGCGCCGGTCCAGTAATAGGTGTCTCCGGACTGCAGGTAGCTGAGGCGCACCTGCACCGTATTCACGCCCGCGCTGGTGGAAGCGGGCAGGTCGAACGCGGAACCGCGGAAATACGAGCCGGCCTGGCCTATCGCGAGCGGGTGGTAGCGGCCGGTAACCCCGCCGGCGTCGTCGACAGGGCGGGAGATGGAGGAACCGGGCTTTTCCTTGTCCACGCGGACGATGATGGAGGAGACGCCCACGCCGAACTGCGTCTGCAGGTTGCCGGCGGTATCGGAGGAACGGACCAGCACGAGGTAGTTGAAGCCGGAAGCGAAGTCGTCGTCGAGGCCGGCCGGGGCGTAGGCCCAGCTGGTGGCGTCCGGGGACAGGAAGCCGTTGGCGCCGGTGATCCTTATCCAGCTCGGGTTGTCGCCCGACACCGTGAAGTCGGAGCCGCTGTACCAGCGCTGCGGGTCGGCGTACTTGCGGATGGCGATGTCCACCGCGGCGTTGCTGTAGGCGTCCTGCGCGGTGCCGGAGAGGGCGGGCAGCGTGCGTACGCCGTTGCCGTTGGCGTCGCCGGGCGAGGAAATGCCCGCCGACGGAGGGGTCCTGTCCACCACTATGCGTTTGCCGATGCCGGGCGGGATATCGGCCGCCTGCGGCTCGCCGGAATTGGGGCCGAACTCGCGGTTGCTGGCCAGGTCGTAGGACCACGGCACCAGCCAGTAAGCGACGCCCTCATTGGCGACAAGGTCCATCTCGGACTTCATGCCAGCCGGTAGAGTGTAGGTGAAGTTCACCGGGAAATTGCCGGCCGCCGTGTCGGTATAGGTCTCGTACCAGGCCGGCTGCACGCCGCCGAAGTCGGCGCCGTTCCACCAGCCCGCCGGCGCGCTCACGCGCATCACGGCTACCTTGACGGTATAGGTGCCCAGCTTGGCCTCGTAGGCGCGCCCGCCGTACTGTTCGTCCGTGGCCTGGCCGCGCAGCTGGCCGAAGCCGGTGGTAGAGCCCTGCAGCGGGTAATTTATGGTCGAGGTCGGACGCTCCAGGTCGTAATTGATGGTGGCGGTGACCGGCGCGGATTCGTTGCCGGCGAAGTCCACGGATTTGGCACGCACTATGTAGCGGTGGTCGTTGACAAAGACCAGGTCCGGGTCATTGAAGGTCCAGTTGGCCGGGTTGCCCTGCGCGCCTTGCCAGACGGGGCAGGGCGAGAAGCCGGCGCCGTTGAAGCAGCCCGGGGCCGTCAGGTCTTCTACCTGCACCGTCACCGTGCTGACAAGCGAGTAGGGATCCGTCTGATCGGCCTGGTCGGAGGCGCCGACGGCTTCGGTGGAGAGCTTGACGTGCGAGTAAGTCCCTCCTTCGGCCGGATGCGACATCGAGACATGGGGCGCGACGTCGTCGAAGGTGAAGTTATAGGTCGAATAGAGCGTCGAGTAATTGCCGGCGCTGTCGAGAGTGCGGGCCTCGGCGGCATACGGCATGTCGCTGGCCAGCATGGCGCCGGGCAGGGTGTAATACCAGGAGGTAGACCCCTGCTTGACGGACTGGATCCAGGCCGCGGGATCGTTGCCGTCGGCGGTCCAGCCGGCGCCGGACCAGTAGCGGGTGTTCACGCCGGAACCGGTGGAAACGCGCACGTAGGTCTTATCGTGGCCGGACTTGTCCGCGTTGGCGGTACCGTAGATGGTGAAAACGGCCCGCTGCGCCGGAGCGGTGGGCGAGGTGACCAGCACCGCCGGCGGGGTGGTGTCGAGCACTACCTCGTAAACGGTGCCGAAGGCGCCGGAATTCTGCGGCACGGCGTTGTCTATGCCGCGCACGGCCACCATGTATTTCTGGTCCGAATAGAAGTTCGCCGAAGGCAGGGTATAGTCCCAGTTCGGAGGCGTAAAGGCGTCCGGCTGGAAATCGGAAGGCGTGGAAGACCAGGAGAGGCCCGTCCAGTAATAGGTAGTGCTGCCCTCCAGCCTGCCTATCTGCACCCGCAGGTTGGCTACGCTGTCGACCCCGGCCGGGGTATCCGAGGCGAGGCCGCTTATGGTCCAGGCGGACCCCGGGTTCACGCTGCCGTTCCCGTCGCCGTCCTCATAGCCGGTTATCGACGCCGCCGGCGGCTGCACGTCCCAGACCATGGTGAACGAGGATTCGTCGAGCACGTAGGTTTGCTGGGTGTTGCCCTGCGGGAGCGCGGTGTCGCGGGCCCGCACGCGCAGTATGTACGAATAGCCCTGCGTGAAGGCGGCCGGCGGCGGCAGGAGCGAGTGGGTCCAGGAAGAGATCGCAAGGCCGGGCGCGTGGATGGTGGAAGTGCCCCAGTAGACTTCTGCCTCCTGCGTCTGGGCAGCGTCCCAGGTACCGGTGTTCCACTTCCAGTAGCGCAGCGCGTCGCTGCCCTGCGCGGGCCGCTTGATATGCACCAGCACCTTGTCCAGTTTGCCGACGGCGCCGCCGGGGCCGGCCACGTCCCAGGCTGTGCCGTGCAGCGCGTCCAGCGAGGACCGGACATTGCCGCTGACCGCGGTGACGGTGGAGTTGACGGCGATATAATCGTCGAGCTGCGCCACCGGCGAACTGCGGTCCACGATGAAATCCACCGCCGCGCCCAACTGCTGGTTGGTGGCCCGGTCGCTGGCCCTGGGCGTAATGCGGTAGCTGCCGCCGTCGGTCCAGGCCGGCAGGTTCACGCCGAGCGACCAGACCGTGCCGGCCACGGTAGTAGTGGACCAGACTATGCTGTCCTGCCACGCGGTGGTGACCGGGTTCCAGTAGGTGGTGGACTGCGACAGGTCCTGTATGGCTATCTCGCTCTTGTCCAGCAGGCCGGGCGAGACGTCCGAGACGGCGCCGGACAGCTGCGGCAGGCGCTGGTAGATCAGCGCGGCCGGCACGCCCACGGCTATCGAGGGCGGCGTCGCGTCATAGACTACGGTATTGCCCACCAGGTCTATAAGCTGCTCCTCGCCGGCGGTGCCGTAACCCTTGGAGAGGAAGTAGTAGGAGGTATTGTCGGTCCAGGCCTCCGTGGAAATGTTCGTATCCCAGTCCCAGTACAGGCTCGAGTCGCCCAGGATGGAGACGTTGGAGGCGTTATGGTACGCGCGCGGGGCGGCTTCCGCGGAACCCGGGGCGGAGAAGGAGCTGCCGTACCAGTAATAACCGTCGGTCTTGCGCTCCACGGAAACCTTCACGCTGGAGACCGTGGAGAAAGTGAACTTGGAGGCGCCGCCGGATACCACCTGGGGTTTCGCCTTCATGTGAGAGGTGTTCGCCGGCGCGCTGATCCAGGTGCCGGGGTACGGCGCGGTGTAGTACATGTTCTTGCGCCAGACCGTGGACTCGGTGTTATTGGCCTTGTCGCGGGCGTGGGCGCGCACCGAGTACCAAGCGTTGTTCCATTGCCAGACGGTATCGGGCACGTCGTAGGACCAGTTCCCGCCGGTTATGGTCACCGAGGAGACCGGCACCCACGAGGTGGAATTATTCTGCCAGCTCTGGCCGTCGTAGGTCCAGGTGATGGCGCCGCCCTGGCCGCTGGGGCTGTAGCCGAACTGCAGGAGGATATTGTTCAGTTCGCCCGGCGCGGCGTCGAACGCGGTGCCGGTGACCTGCGGCAGCGGGATCTCGCCGTAGGAAAGCCCTTCGCCGGGCACGGAGATGGTGGACGAGGGCGCGGTAAAGTCGGCCTTGATGGCGGTGACCGTGGAATAGACCGGCTCGGCATTGCCGGCGCGGTCCATGGCGTACGAGTTCATCTCGTAGGTCTCGCCGGACTGCCAGGGCGTGGTAGCAAGCTGCCACCAGGTGGCGGAGGGGCTCAGCGTGCCGTAAGAGGTAACGCTGTTCCAGACCTCGGGCGAATTTTCCACGGTCCAGCTGGAATCGGACACGCGCCAGTAATGGTCGGCCTTGGGGCCGGTCAGCTGCTTAATGCGCAGCTTGATCTCAGTGGTCACGCCGAAGGGTTTGTCGTAGGCCTCGCCCGTCACCTTGCCGGTCTGGCTGATATAGCCGTTATTGTACGGGTAGGTGATGGTATTGGTCGGGCTCGTGACGTCGTAGACGAAGGTGGACTTGACCGAGGGTGTTTCCTGGTTGGTCGCGCGGTCGGTGGCCCAGGAGGTGACCGTGTACTGCTCGCCGTCTATATAGGCGGCCTCGCCGTCCACCAGGTAGGTCCAGTTGGCGTAAGGCGGCGAGCCGGGCAGAGGCTGCGCCGGGCCCCAGCCGATACCGTTCCAGTAGTCGCCGTTGGACTTGCGCAGGTAGAACTTAAGGTCGTTAACCCCGGAGAAAGCGTCCGAGGTGGAGCCCAGCAGGGTTATCTGCTTGGCGGCCAGCGGCAGGTGGGCGTTGTTGGCCGGGTACGAAACCGCGGAGCCGGGGATCTCCGTGTCGAACTGGAACGTGGCGGTGGCATAGGTCACGTCCCAGTTGCCGTACTCGTCGCGGGACCTGACGCGGACGCGGTAATTAGCGCCGCTGGTCCAGGAGGAGTCCTCTATGGTGTAAGTCCAGGTGGCGGAGGTGTCCCAGACCGTCACCTGAGGAGTTATCCACGGGGCGTCGTTGTCCGAGGCGCAGGTAGTGTCGTTCCAGGCCCCGCTCAGCGCCGGGTCATAGCACTTGCCCTGGTTATAGTTCATCATGCTGAACTGCACGGCGTTGGCGCCGGAGTTATCGTCGGCGTAGCCGGACAGGGTAGTAAGCGTCCTGTAGGCGACGGCCGACGGCGAGGTAATGACGCTGACCGGCCGCTGGTTCAGGAAGTCACGGGTGGAATACACCACCGAGTAGTTGCCGGCGTAATCCAGCGCGCGCGCGGATACAGTATAAGTGGCCTTCTCCACCAGCATGGACGGGGAAACGGTGTAGTACCAGGAGGTCGGCCCCATCCTGAAGGAGTCGTTCCAGGTTTCAGGCTCGGTAACCCACTGGGTCAGCGCGGCGCTCCAGTAGCGCGTGGTGCCGCCGGTGCCGGTGGAAATGCGCACCTGCGTCTTGCGGAAACCGGCTATGTCCCCGTCGGCGCTGCCGTAGATATTGGTGTTGGCGTTCAGCGACAGCTCCGTCGGCGTGGTGATGGCCACGGCGGGCGGCGTGTCGTCGACAATAAAGCGCTTCGTGTTGGCGCCGGTGACGGCCGTCTCCCAGTTGCCGTCGGTGCCGCCGTTGTAGGGGCGCGCGGCGTCCATGGAGCGGCTTTCCAGCTTGTACTCCCTGTCCCCCGCGGGCCAAATGATATCGGTGGGATACAGCCAGGAACCGGAGCCGGAGGCGTCCCTCCACGACACGGAACCCGCGGCGGTGCCGGAGCTGAAGACGGCGCCCACCCAGTACCAGGTGTCGTTGGAGAGCAGGTAGGACAGGCGGATCTGGCTCTTCTCCACGCCGGCGTTGTTGGCGGCGTAGAAATTATCCAGCGCCCCGCCGTAGAAGCGGGAAGAGGTGCCGGACTTGCCGATACTGGCGGATTTGTAGCGGCCGCTCTCGCCGTCGCCGTAGTCGGCCGGCAGCGTGATCGAGGTTGCCGGCGGCTGCTTGTCCACGTAGATCACGCGCGACGAGATAT
Source organism: Elusimicrobia bacterium GWC2_64_44 (assembly GCA_001799845.1). Classification (GTDB taxonomy): domain Bacteria; phylum Elusimicrobiota; class Elusimicrobia; order Elusimicrobiales; family UBA9959; genus UBA9959. The sequence continues at coordinate 57,222 of MGUG01000035.1, forward strand.
TTACGGCCAGGTCCTCCTGGATATTGCCGGCCACGTCGGTGGAGCGCACCAGTATCAGGTACTTGAGGCCGCCGGTCATGGCGGTGTCGAGGCCGGCCGGGACATAGGCCCAGCTGGTGGCGTCCGGTGACAGGAAACTGCCGCCGCCGGCCACGTCCCGCCAAACCGGCTCGGCCTGCAGAGAGTTAAAGCCGGCGCCGTCGTACCAGAGCTGCGGGCTGCCCCACTGGTGCACGGCTATCTGCACGCCTTCGTTGCGGCCGTTGTCCGAGGCCGTACCGGAGATCTGCGGCAGGGCGCTGACGCCGGAGGCGCCTGTGGGCAGCAGTATCCTGGCCGTCGGCGAGGCGGTGTCAATGGTGAACTGCTGGTAAGGCGCCGGGAAATATTTGGCGCGGTTGGCCTTGTCCGTAATGCGTGCCTGCACCTCGTAGGTGCGGCTGTTCTCAAAAACCGGCAGGCCGGTGTTGAGATACCAGTATTCCAGCGCGGAATCGAAAGCCCCGTCGTCGGCCACGGTCTGGAGCCAGGTCACGGAAGCCTCCCAGCTGTCGCCGTCCCAATAGTAGGTGCCGGCCAGCGTGGAGATGGCCACCTCGACGTTCTGCACCTTGCCCTCGCCGGAGTCGCTGGCGGTACCGTAGATGGAAGGCAGGCTGCGCTCGTACACGGCGTTGGGCTCCACCAGGGTGCTGGCCGGGTCGTCGCCGTCGATATAGAAATAGCGCTCGGAGAACGGCGTGAGCTCCAGCGTGGCGTCGGCGGCCGCGCGCACCTTCAGGCTGAAGCTGTTGGTGCCGGCGGGCCAGATGCCGGTGATGTTCTTTGACCATAGCCCGCCGCCCACGCTGTCCACGCCGAAGTAACCGCACGAGGCAACGCCGACTTCGTAGGACTCGTCGGTGCAGCCGGCGAGGTAGGTGGCGGTGGAGATCCAGCCGCCCGGGGTCCAGACCTGGTCAGGCTCGGCGGTAAGGTTGGTGATCATCACCTGCGCCGTAGTGGCGGCGGCCAGGGAGCCGTTTATAAAGCTCAGGTCCGCGGGCCTGTAATACGGGATGCCTCCGAGGGGCACGGATATGGACGAGTCCGGCATCGGCGTTATCTTGTTTATCCTTATCAGGGCGGAGCCGGTGGGCGGCGTGGTAAAACCGGCGTAGCCGGGGAAGGTGGTCTTGTTCCCGACGGCGTCCATCGCGCGAGCGAAGACCAGGTAGGTAAGGCCGTTCTCCAGGACCGGGATGCTGGACCCCGTCACGGTCCACTGCACCGGCGTGGCGGTATTGGTGGAAGCTTCCACGAAGGCCGTGTCCGGCGGCGGGTTGACGTCGTCGCCTACGTCGAAGGTGCCGACGGAGGCCGGGTTCCACCACTTGCGGGCCGTAAGGCTGAAATAGGCCACGTGGACGTGCTTGATGGCCGTGTAGGAGTCCTGGGCCGTGCCGGCCACGGTGTCGAGCACGTAGACATTCTCGGAGGCCGGCTGCTGTATCAGCGCGGCCGGGGTGCTCTTGTCCACTTTAAAGGTGTTGCGGTTGCGGCCCTGCACAAAGATGGCTTCGACATTGGGTTTTGGCCCGTTGTCTTTATCCAGCGCGCTGTCCATGGAGCGGACACGCACGTGGTAGGAGCGGCCGTCCGCGGCCGCCGCGAACAGCGAGGCCGTATTGTAGGAATAGGTGCTGTCGGCGACGTTGGGCATGTCCTTCCAGGTGGCCGCCGAGCCGCAGGTGCCGGAATAGTCGGTGCCGTTCCAGCAGGTGTTCTCAAGGTCGTCGCGGATCTCCACCTGCATGCCGCTGACGCTGCCGCCGGAGGCCAGGCCCGCGAGCGGCAGGTCGGTGGCGGTGCCTAGCACGGAGGCCAGCTGGTAGCCGGGCTGGTTGCTGTACCAGTTGTCGTTGAGCGGGCTCAGCAGCGTGGAAGTGGGCGGCTGCACCTCGTAGCGGAAAGAGAGCTTCAGCGTTTCGGAGGAGCCCTTGTTGCGGTAGTCCTCGTCGGGCAGGTCCACGTTGTCCTGCGACCAGGCGTAGACCAGGAACTCGTCGGCCGTGGGCACCGGCACCGGCGGGTGGCCGGGGTAATCCACGTCGGACCAGAAGCCGCCCATGCTCTGGTGGGCCCAGTCCAGCGCCGGGGCCTGGCAAGAGTCGTCGCGCTCGTTCTGGGGCATCCAGCCGGTGCCTGTGCCGGTCCACCATTTCAGGTCCGACAGGCGCTGCACGCCTATGCAGGTCAGGTTCAGGCCGGCCTGGCGCGTGGTATCAGGCATGTCCTTGGCCGTGCCGGCGATGTTGGTGAGCTCGGTGTCCGAATAAGTGCCGCCGGGCAGCGGGTTAAGCACCTCGGTGGCCGGCGGCGTGGCGTCGTACTTGAAGACCACGGTGGAATAGACGGTGGCGTAGTTGAGCGCCTTGTCCCGGGACTTCGCCACCAGGGTGTATTCCTCGCCACTGGTCCACTTGGCGGCCTCCTGTGTTTCGGAGGACTGCCAGACATCGAAGGGGACGGTGGTGGTGGTGGCCGCCAGGTTCCATATAGAATCGGTCTGGGACACCCAGTTCTTAAGCGGCTTGCTCCACTTGGAGAGGTTTTCCGGGAATTCGAGCGAATACTCCACGCTGCCCACGCGCGAGATGGGGTCGTTGGAGGTGCCGATGAGCGCGGTCAGGGAGCCCAGGCCGTACTTGCCGCCGCTCACGGGGAACTGGATCTTGTTGGTAGGGGCGGTGCCGTCGTAGTAGAAGTAGCCGCTGGTGGCAGGGGAGAGCGCGGTGCCGGTGGAATTGCCGGCTGCGTCCTCGGCGTAAAGCGCCACGCTGTACCAGTAGCCGTCCTGCCAGTTGGTGGAGATGGCGATGCTGTAGCCGAACGGGTCTCCGGCGGGGGCGTACTGCGCCGAGGCGAACGTCGGCGCCGGCGAGGCGCAGGCCGAACCCCACTTGGTGCCGCCGCCCTGCTCGTAGACGCAGTAGCGCACCCAGCGCTTGCCTATGACGGGGTCCACCACGTTGTCGGTGATGGCGCCCTCCAGCAGCGTCACGGAGTTCTTCCAGACGTTGGCGGGGTCGGCCAAGCTTACCGGGCCCTCCGGATAGTCCATCGGGTCCATCAGGGGGCTCGGGCTGGTGACCGTCACGGTGGGCGCGCTCAGGTCGTAATAGAACTCGCGGTTGCTGCTGGCCGAACCCTGCGAGAAATAGTCGCCCTGGCGCTGCGCGATGCGGTACTTGCGGCCGTCGGTGAAAGTGGGCAGCTTGGCGTGCAGCACATTGTCCGGCACGCTCTTGACTATGGTATCTATATTCTTATAGGTACACTCCGTGCCGCAGGAGAACTTGGTGATCTCTCCGGGCGGAGACGGGATCTTGACCATGTAGTACCAGGTGGCGGCGGCCTGGAAACCTGTGGCTGTAAAACCGGTCCAGTACTGGTCGTTCAGGTCGAAAACATTGTCCACGGAATCGCGCAGCTGCATCTCTATGTACTTGATGCCGGAGGCCGTGTCGGTGGATTTGCCCTGTATATAGGGTATGCTTTTTTTGCTGGAGTTGGCTTCGGGGAAAGAGAAGTTGCCGTCCGAAGGGGTCTTGTCCACCGTGAAGACCACGGGGTTGGACGGCGAGCCGAAGCCGCGGTCGTTGGTGCGGCCGCGCGACTCTATCTGGAAAGTCTGGCCACTGGCCTGGGCTACCGCGTCGTTGTACCAGCCGGTATGGGTCCAGCTCGCGACGCCGCCGGTGACCTGTATCCACTGCTGGCCGTAAACGCCGGGGTCTATATAGGCGTCGGCGCCGTTCCACTGGAAACCTGCCTGGGCGCCGCTGAGCAGCGTCACCCGCACCTGCGGGGCTATGGACGCCTGGCCCGCGGCAGGGGCGAAGCTGGCCGTGCCGGTTATGGAGGCGATACCGCTGGAATAGGAAATCGGCTCTACCGGGTAAGTAAGTTCCGAAGAGGGCACCGTGACGGTGGCGATGCCCACCTTTAGCACCTCGCGGGCGTCGTAGTTGATGACGCGCATGTCCATCGGTCCGGCGGAGACGGACTGGTCCACAGTGAAGTGGACGCTGACGGTGACGCTGGTAACGCCTATCGGGGTCATGCTGGTGACGGTGACGCCGTCCAGCGGTTCCCCGTTGCGCTCGAAAGAGAGCGAGGGCGTCGGGTTATTGAAGAGGTTGGTGCCTGTCAGCGTGATGTCGTAGCTGGTGTCAACAATGGCGTCCTCTATGCCGGCGCCTATGCCCACCGTCTTGGGGTTGATGGAAGTGACCGTGGGGTCGCCGTTAGTGGAGGTGGGCACGCGGGTGAAGATCACGTTGCCCAGGGAGTTGGTGTAGACTATGGCCAGCGGGTAGGGGCTTACGACAGAATAGGCCACCACGGGCTTGGTGCCATCCGAACGGAGCAAGGTAGGCGCGCCCCACGAGGCCGCCGCGTTGCCCGGGGTGAACAGCGCGCTTTCCACATAGTAGAGCTCGCCGGCGCCGTTCTCTAACACCACGTACAGCCTGGCCTGCGAGGTGGCCGGGTAATAAATGATGGACACCGACACCTGCTTGGCCGTGTAGCCGGCTGCTATGGAGACGGCGGCGCCTATGACATTGCCGCTGGTGCAGGTGTTATAGCGCACCGTGCCGTCCACTGACCAGGAGGCTACCGCGTGCAGGCGGCCGGCCGAGTCGGTAACGCCGGAGACGTTGCGGGAATCGTCCACGGTGGCGCTCATGGCGTTGCTGAAGAAGTTGCCGATGGAAACCTGGGTGTAGGCCTCGTTTATGCGCGACAGGTAAATATCCTTCGAAGAACCGGAGCCGGTAAAGGCCCAGACCTGGTCCGCGGCGCCGCCGTGCGGCAGCACCAGCGACCAGGAGATCAGGGCGTCGTCCTCCATACTCCCGCCCACCTCGCGGTGGCCGTCGGCTATGTCCACGCCATTGAGGCTGTTGCTGACGCCTATCAGCGAGATATAGTCGTCGAAGCCGCCCACTGAACCCTCGCCGCCCAGGGTGGCGGCCCAGACATAGCCGTTGTTGTTCTGCGCCAGGGTGAGGCCGGCCGCGGCGTTGGCCTCGTTGACCATGTCCTCGTCGTCGTTGGCGGTGCGGGTGCCTTCGTCGAAGTCCGGGTCGCGGTAGGACAGCCAGGTGATGCCGCCGTACTCGTCCAGTTGGCCCTTACGCAGGTGTATCTTTTTATCGGCGTTGGACAGTTCGCCGTTGGAGGCGGGACCCACGCCAACGAAAACATAGCTGGAGACGGCGTTATACCAGACGCTGGGCTGGCCGGCGTAATCCAGGGCCCCGGAGCCGTCCAGTACCTTGGCGGGGGCCGTCCAGCTGCCGCCCGAGCCGCTGGGGGAGTAGGTCCAGGCGGGCTCACCGGCGTCGTCGTTATAGAAGACCCAGTAGCCCCAGGTGGGGACGAACACGACCTTGCGCTGGGTACCCACCGAGGTTTCGCCGGGGCCCAGCGTTACGTCGGCCGCGCCGGCGGGCAGCGGGCTCAGGGCCGGCAGGGCGAGCAAAAGGGCGGCCGCCAGGCTTTTAAGGCCCGCGGCTCCCTTCAGTTTGTTCACCCAAGCGGTCATAGATCTTTATTTTTTCGGCAGCGTCTGCAGCGCGTTGCCGGCCCAGAGCGCCGTTTTGGCGTCCTTGCCGGCCTTCAGCGCGTTCAGGGCGGCGCGCGCCCTGGCGGTACCTGTCTTGGCCAGGCTGTTGACCGCCGCCTTGCGCACCAGTTCGTCCTTGTCCTCGGCGGCGGCCTTGCGCAGCGGCTCCACGCCGTCGTCCGACTTAAGCCTGCCCAGCACCTCGGCCGACTTCAGCCGGGTATTGCGGTCGGCGTGGGACAGCAGGGCGCCCAGGGTCTTGGCCGCGCGCTTGTCGCCCAGGTCGCCCAGGGCGTCTATCAGCGGCAGGCGGGTTTCGTCGCCGGCCGCGGCCAGTGCGTCGGTAAGGGTTTTGTAGGCGGTCTTGTCGCCGGACTTGGCGAGCAGGCGGGCCGAGCGCTCGCGGACCTCGGGGTCCTTGTCGGCCATGGCCCGCTTGAGCAGTTCCGGCTTGCGCTGGTCCTGCATCCCGGACAGCTTGTTCAGGGCCTTGCGGCGCGTCTTGAAGTCGCCATCTGCCAGCTCGGCCTCGACCGAGGACAGTTCAGCCGACTGCTGGGCGGCGGCGAACACGGCGGGGAGCGCTATTAATATTACAGTAAATAGTAGTCTGTGCATAGGCAAACAAAAAACGACCAGACCTTGCCCAGGCGTTTTTTTCCAGGGGCAAAGCACGGATATTAAACCATTATAATATAAATTAATTGTTTCGCAAACGTTAAACGCGCGTGAACGACCGCCGGATACAATACAGCATCCTTCTCCCCTTCCGGGCAGACCGCCATAATATCCACGCGCCGTCACGGCTCTGGACATTTCGCCTCCCAGGCCCAAAAAAAGGGCCGTTTCTGCTCTCTTCGCCTCAACCCGGTTCTGGGCTGATACCCCGAAGACAGCGGAAACGGCCTAAATCCGTTCCGACACGCCGGCACAAAAACCGGTCGGTTCTTCATCTTCGGCAGCCTGACCCCCGTTCACATAACGGGTCTTAGCTTTGCGCCGCCGGCTTTAGCCGGCTTTGCTATTATCGGATACTTCAAAAAACGTCCCGCCCTTTTGGGACACACACCGCGCTCACACTGCACCGCGTCTGTCTGCGACCGCAACCGCGACCGCACCGAACTACTCCGCACCGAGCCAAAAGGGCGGGACACCACGACCGCACTACAACCACGCTACGCAACGCCACAACCGCACCGCAACTGCACCACGCTGCAAATATAGTATAGCAGATGGAGCGGGTTTGTCAAGCCCTGCCAGCTTGACAGGTCAACACCTGGCCGCCGACGAAAACACTCGGCGGTTAACTGCCCGGACCCGCGCCGCAACGCTTGGCAGGGCGGCCGCATGGCCCAGTCAGATCACTTCGTGCCGGCCTCTTTCCCGTTCGACAGCAGGATCAGTTTGGTGTTCGGGGCGCCGCTAGGCAGCACCTTTACGCCGAACACTCCCTTCGCTTTTATCCTGCGCAGGGCTTCTTCAGTATTGAGCAGTACGGCTTTACCGCCAGGCTTCAGCAGGCCCGGCAGCCTGGCCAGGAAGCCGTCCAGAACCCGGCCATCGTCTCCGTCCAGGAACGCCTTCCCCTCGTACGAAGCGGCGTCGCCCTCCAGGTAGGGCATATTGGCCAGCACATGGTCGAACCCGGAGAAACCCTCCGGCAGGGTCACGGCGGTAATATCGCCCACTACCGAATGCAGGCGGAAGCCGGCCAGGGCGGCCAGCGCGCGGGTGTTAGCGACCGCAAGCGGATTTATGTCCAGGGCGTAAATATCCGAGCCGGAGTTCAGCCAGGCCAGCCAGGAATCCGCGCCTGAGCCGCTGCCGACCACCAGCACCTTGTCGCCTTTCTTTATGCCGCCGTCCCTGAGCACATAGTTGTAATAGCCGGTATCCGAGGACTCGACCGGGACGCACACTGTCGGGAAAATGGGCACTATGAGCCCGTTCTTCTCCGCCATCCTGGCCGCGGCCTCCTTCAGTGCCTGGTTATGGTCCACGGGGAAGGAATACCAACCCTTCTCAGGGTCGGCCTCCATGTAGACGAGCCCCGGCTGCCGGTCCAGCAAATGGCCGGAAATGACCTCGCTTACATCCGGCACGACTGCCGTTTTTTCCGCCTCCGCGGCGGCGGCGCGCTGGGCCAGGGGGAGCAGGCAGAGCAGGAGCAGGCCGGTTTTCCGCTTTATCTCGTTCATTATTAGGTTCATAAATTTCAGGCCGCTTTCGCGGGGCGTCAGGCAAGACGCAAGCCGGCACGAATCCCCGTGGCAAGGCCACGACCGACAGGTTATTTAAGTCCCGGACCCGACGGGGTTTTCAATATTTCCAGCGCCCTGGCCCACGCGGCGTCGCCGAGCAGGGTGGCCTCGCGGGAGTTGTCCCACACCCGGCCGGCGCCAGGCTCTCCGGCCGCGGCGTCAGGCGCCACGCCGGAACCCTCGAGGTTTGCGCCGGAAGGCGGGAACATGCGCGCCACGGTCAGCTCAAGACCGCGGCCGTCGCCCAGGGAGAAGGCGCGCTGCAGCGAAACGCTGCCCGCCGTCTTTTCCCCGATAACTACAGCGCCGGCGGTCTCCCTGAGGGCCGCCGCGAAAGCCTCCGCCGCCCTGGCGGTACCGGCGTTCACCAGCACCGCCGTGCGCAGCCCGGCGAACCGGCCGCGGGCCCCGGCCGCGAAAAGAGAAGCGTACCCGGCGTGGCGGGAACGCACTTCCAGCACGGGGCCGGGCTTGGCCGCGAAAACCTTCAGCAAGGCGGCGGCCTCTCCTGGCACGCCGCCCTGGTTGTCCCGCACGTCTATCACCAGCGCCTGGGCCCCGCGCCCGGCCGCGGCCGCCGCTGCGGCCAGCGCCGCCTCGGATGAGCCCTCGAAGAACAGCCCCAGCCGCAGGAAAGCGGTGCGGGAACCCTCGTCGTAAAAAGCGAAGACCTGCGGGAAGAAGAAGCCGCCCCTGGCCACCTCCGCCTCCACCGCGCCGGGCGCGCCCGGGCGCGTCACCCGCAGCACGTAGCTGGTGTTCCGGCCTATGCCGTTATTTACCGCCTCCGAGGTGGGCGCCGCACCGTTAATGGCGGTTACCAGGTCCCCGTCCCTGAAGCCGGCCGCTTCGGCCGGTGAGTCCGAGAAGACCTTAAGCAGCGCCAGCCCGCTGTCGCGCTCGCCCAGCAGCAGGCCGGAGGAGATATTCTTTTCCGAGGGGCGGGCCTTCAGCGGCCTGCGGCCCTTCAGCACTACGGCACGCGGGTCCAGCCTGGCCAGCCCGGCCGCCCCTTCCTTCAGGGCGGCGGCTACCGCCTCCGGGGCGTGGGCCTCGCAGCTGTGTCGGGCGAAGATCTTCTGTACTTCCTGCTCAGGGAGCTTCCCGGAGCAGGCGGCGGCTGAGATAAGGATAAGCAGAAGTTTTTTCATTCAAGCTCCGTGCGCGGCGGCGGTCGTTACGGGGTCACTACCGCGCCGCCCAGGCCGGCGTCGCCGCCATAGATGGCCGCGCCGCAGGGATCGTTGGGCAGGAAGGGCCCGTACGTAGGGCAGTTGGTGCCGCCCTGGTCCTGTTGGGAGGCGAAATAGTCCTGCGGCAGGCAGCAGCAGGGCGAGCCGGCGCTGCAGCCGCACTCCTCGCCGTTGCCCTGGGACTCCAGGTATTCCCCCAGCCCCAGGGAGTTAAAGTCGTTCTGGTCCTCCGGGTCGGAAAAGACCTCCGGGTCGGGCTGATTGCCGCCGCCGGTACCGGAAATGCCGGCGAACATGCCGTTGAGCATGCTGTTGCCGAAGTCGCTGGCCAGCTTCTGCTGCTGGTAGCCCTTGTCTTTCTGCAGGGCTTCGTAGGTGCCTTCCTTGTCCAGCTTGGGTTTGCCGGGTTCGGAGGTGGCCAGGCGCTTGGCCTCGGCCGAGTTCACGTCCTGGTCGCGCAGGAAGGACGGGATAGAGTCGGGATTTACGCGGTCAAGCTTGGAGCGCATCTTCTCGTCATACTCTATGGCCGTGCCGGCCTCCGGGGTGGCGTCGAAGGCCCGCGACACCCAGCTGCGGGCCGAGTCTTGGGAGGAGAGGCGCGCGCCGTAGAAAGTGGCCCTGAAGGCCCCCTTGAGCGAGTCCATTACCCCGCCTTTACCGGCCTGCCGTGGCTTGGCCTGCGAAGTCTCGCGCTGCAGCGAGGCCCGGCCAGCCAGCGCGCCGGTGCCCTCGAAAGCCGCCGTATTGCCGCCAACCGACTGGCCCTTGGAGCGTTTGCCCCCGGGCCCGGCCGCGAAATAAGCCTTCCCTTTAAGTTTCTCAGCCATCCCCCCCTCCTGCGGCTCTTCCCGGGGAACGCCCTTGGACTCGTGCACGTCCTCAAGCGGCTGCGGTATGTCGGGGGAACCGGCCGAAACCGACGCTTCGGCGGCCAGCTGGCCTTTGCCGCGGATGACCGCCGGGTTCATCCTGTCGAGTTTCGCGTCGCCCTCCGCTTTGTAGGCGGCCTGGCGGGCGCCTTCCTCGTCCAGCGGGAAAAAGTCAGAGTTTTTGGCGCCGCGCCCGGCCGTGCCGTCATAGACGTCGCTGTTGGCGGAAAGACGGTCGTAATCCGAACCGCCGCCCAGCTTGTGGGCGGTATCGTCCAGGCCGGTCAGGGCGTAATAGCCGCCGCCGGCCAGCACCAGCAGCATCAGCGCCAGCGCCGCGGGCCAGAATCTTTTTTCCTTCTTTTCGGCTCCGGTCTCCCGGGCCTCGGCTTCAGCCTCGGCGGCGGCGTCGGCGCCGGCCATGGGATCCGCGATAATTCCCGGCTCTTCCGGGGCCGGTTCGGCACCGATTTCCTGGCCGGGCTGCTCTTTTTCTTCTTCGGCAGACATAGGTCCTCCCGCCGCGGGAACAATAAATAAAAACCAAGGTCTGGGGACTGGTATTACTTCGCCATCTCCAAGGCCTCTATATCACCATAATGTTATAGCAGAGGAAACTTCCTTTTTCAAGGGGTAGGCCGGGAGTGCGTCAGCCGCGGCCAGGCCTGCGAAGCTGCCGGTTACGCGGCTCCGAAAGCATGCGCTGTATATGGGCCGTAAGGAAAATAGCGTCCCCTTTGAGCCTGGGACCTTCACCCGCCGGCCAGTCCAGCCAGCCGCGCTCACGCAGGGCGTCCCAGCAGCCTCTGAAATCCGCCTCCAGGCCGGTACCGAAGAGCTGCTCGTATTTTCCGGCGTCCAGGTACGGCTCCCCTTCCAGCCCCTTGAGAACATACAGCAGCCGCAGGTCCTCGGCGGCAAAGCGGAAATAGGCCTCCGCGCAGCCCTTCCCGGCCTGGACGCGCCCATGATAGGGCTCGAGCCCCGATACATTGACGAAGGTGACCCCGGGCTTTGCAAGGTCCCCGGCAAGCACGGAATTGGCCCCGTAGCCAAGGCCTATCTTGTCGTTGCTGAGGACGTTGCGGTAAAGGCTCAGGAATTTCACCGGGGGCAGGTCCGCCTTCTGGTAATCGGTATAGCTGTCGGCCCGGTAGCCCAGCTCCAGCAGCCGCTCACGCGCCAGCAGGAAAGTCCTGCAGGAATCTTCCACCTTGGGAAGCTTATCTTTCTCCCGGGCAAAACAGGAATTACCCTGTAACCCTATTGGGTGTATCACTATGCCGGTAACCCCCCAGGCGTGCAGCGTGTCTATGTCGGCTATCACGTCCCGGGCGGTCTGCTGGAACCAGCCCACGATAAGGTCGGCGGAGCAGGCTATGCCGAGTTTCCGGCAAAGCTCTATGGCCGCCCGTATCCGCGCAGGGGCCGGCGCGCGGCCGCTGAAACGGAGCAGCTCAGGCTTCAGTACCTGCACACCTATCGAGATGCGGTTGACGCCCAGCCCGGCGAGGAAACGGACCTGGGCCTGGGTGAAGAACTGGGGATAGCCCTCAAAGTTTATCTCCGCGGACTCCGCCAGCCTGAAGCGCCGGTGCACGCCTTCCATGAGCCTGGCTATCTCGGCCTGGCGGAGGATATTAGCCGTTCCGCCGCCAAAATAGACCACGGCGGTCTCCCTGCGCCCGAGGGTGTCCGCGTGCTGCCCCATCTCGCCCAGCAGGTCGTCCACGTAGCCCTTAGCGAGCCCGTAGGAAGTAAGGTCCTGCCTGGCGAACTGGCAGAAGCCGCAGGCCGGCGGGTCGGTCTTGGGACAGAAGGGGATATGCAGGTACAGCGAGAGCGGGCGCTGCGCATTGGCATGCCCCAGCAGTTCGGGAAGCGGCAGGGCGCAGGGCTCCCAGAACCGCGGGGACGGGTGCCCGTAAAGGATCTTCATCCCCGGCAGTTTGTCCATGCCGGCTTCGAGATAGGCCCGCGCTTCGGCGAGCGTAAGACCGGGTTCCCGGTTTCCTGAGGGCTGTTCGTTCATTTTCCAGCCATACGATTATACCAGTAACTGCTTGTTTTTTAAGCGAATATCAGGACAACTCCGCCGACCGCGGCCAGCGCTCCGGCCGCGGCGCGGGCCGAGACGCTCTTCTTCAATATGAGCATAGAGAGCGGCAGGGCGAAGAGGGGCGCTGTCTCGTTCAGGACGGCGGCCAGGGAGGCGTCCGTGTACTTGAGCGCGAACATGAACAGCCAGTACCCGCCGAAGACGGCCGTGAGAACGGCCGCGGCGAGTATCGCCGCGGTACGGCCCTCACCGAAGGGCACAAAGCAGCTTTTCAGGCTCCGGGTGTACTGGGCGGCCGCCAGCAGCCCCGCCGCCCCCCACAGGAACCGGATAAAAGTCGCCTCCATGGCGGAAACGGAGGAAACGCCTGCCTTCGCCAGGATTATGCCGGCCGAGTTGCACAGGGCGGAGAGCACCCCGTATTTCACTCCGGCCGCAATAGCCCCGCCGCGTCCGGGGTCGCTTCCGGCCTCCCCGGACATGGCCCAGTAGATGCCGCCAAGCGTCAGCGCCATCCCGGCCCAGTTGTAGGGGGAAGGCCTTTCCCCCAGGAAAACGACAGCCAGCAGCACGGTGAAAGCCGGTCCCAGCGTGCCCAGCAGCAGCACGTCCCTGGGGCCCAGCTTGTCCAGCGAGGCAAAAAACAGCGTATCCCCCAAGGCGATACCCAGCAGCCCGCTCAGGCCCAGAAAAAGCATGGCCTCCCGCGGCACCGCGGTCAGGCCGGGAAGGGAAACGATCCCCCCCAGCAGGAGCGCCCCGGCCAGGGATTTCACCAGGGCCAAACCCCATGGAGAGGCCTTGTCGCTGACCAGTTTGAACAAGATGGCGCTGAGCGCCCAGAAGGCGGCGGACAGCAGGGCGGCTAAGCCTCCGATGCTGACGTTGAAAGGCAAGGGCTCGGTCATGAAATACGTAAACGTCAGCCTGCGGCGGGCGGAGGCGGAGGCGGCGGCGCCTCCAGGCCTGTGGTGGCCTGCAGGGCGTCCTTGAGCATGCGCGAAGGCTTGCCGAACTCGGAGAAGATCACCGCTATTTCGTCATAATCCAACTCTTCGCGCTTGAGCAGCTCCGCGGTGAACCGCTCCACTATCTTCCAGTTCTCGCCAAGCAGCTTTTCCACCTCGGCCAGCTGCTCGCGCAGCAGCACCTGGGTCTCCTCGCCCAGCCGGTCGGCTATGGCGGCGGAGCGCTCGGACTTGTGTATGGCCGAATAGTTGCCTATAAAGCCGCTCTTGCCCATGCCCATGCCCCATACCATGCGGTGGGCCATGCTCGCCGCCACGGCAAAATCCGAGCCCACCCCGGAGGAAGTGACGCCGTACTTGATCTTTTCGGCCGCAAAGCCGCCCAGCGAGGCCCGCAGCCAGCCTATATAGCTGTCCCGGTCGGGCACATGCAGCTCTTCTATGGGCATATGGTGCACCACGCCCAGCGCCCCGCCGCGGTGCAATATGGAGGCCTTAAAGACGTCGTCCGTGGGGTGGGACAGGTAGATGGTGACCAGGTGGCCGGCCTCGTGGCAGGCTATGCGCTCGCGCTCGCGCGGGGTCATGGAGAGGCGGTGGGCCACCCCCAGCTCTATGCGCTCTACTGCGGCGCTGATGTCCTTGTAGGTGATCTTGTCGGAGTTGTTGCGTACCGCTATCAGCGCGGCCTCTTTGACCACGTTCTCGATGTCTGCCGGGGAGCTGCCCACTGCCTTGCGGGCCAGGCGCCCCAGGTCCATGGTGCGGTCGTATTGCACCTTGGCCAGGTAATAGGCGAACATCTTCTCGCGCTCGGCCAGGTTGGGCTTGTCCACGAAGATCTTGCGGTCGAAGCGGCCCGGCCGCAGCAGCGCCTCATCCAGGATGTTCTCCACCGCGTTGGTGGCGCCGAAAACTATCACGTTGGAGGCCGAATCCAGGCCGTCCATTTCCACCAGCAGCTGGTTCTGGGTGCTGTTGGTCTCGGAGCCGCCGCCGAAGGCGTCGTAGAGGATGCGCCGGCGGCCTATGACCTCTATTTCGTCTATGAAAATGATGCAGGCTCCGTGCGCCTGGGCGTATTCCCTGGCCTGTTTGAACAGCTTGCGCACGCGGCTGGCGCCCACGCCCACGAACACCTCCACGAACTCGGAGCCGGACACGTTCAGGAACGGCACCCCGGCCTCGGTGGCCACGGCTTTGGCCATCAGCGTCTTGCCGCAGCCTGGCGGGCCCACCAGCAGCGCGCCCTTGAGGATCTTGCCGCCTATGGCCTTCACCCGGGTGCGGTCCTTGATGAGCTGCACCAGTTCCCAGGCCTCGCGCTTGGCCTCGTCCAGGCCCACTATATCCGAGAATCTGATATTAACCGCGGCGGTGTCCACCTTGCTCTTCTTCAGGGCGCTGAAGCCCCCGCTCTGCATCAGGTAGAGGAAACCGACAAAGATGACGGTATTGAGCACCATCCAGGGCATGCTGGCCACGTTCATGCTGATGATGTAGCGGCGGGTATTCTCCTCCACCCCGGCCAGGTACCAGATGGGGAAGACTACGGCTATCAGGCAGACGGCTACGATGGCCAGCGTCAGCCAGTGGCGCTGAAAGAAAAGCTTGAGTTTAAACCAGAACATAGACGCGGGCGCTCCCGGCACGGCCTACGGCCGTCAAGCGGGAAAAGTCCTTATATTTCCTCCATTATTTCAAAACTACTTCAGGCCCGGCAGCACGAACTGAATGGGCCGGTCACGGTTCGGCACGTACTTTATGACCTCCAGCTGCTTGCCGCCCTGGCACAGATAATCATGGCCGTTCATACAGGCCGCCCCATAAGGGTAAGTGCATACAGCCTGCTTAGGATACTTGCATAGTATCTTTACACCGGCAGGGTTAGTGGTGACCGTCAGGGTGATCACGTTCCAGACCTGCGTGCGCACCACCTCTATCTTCATATCCTTGAGGTTAAGGAACTTGGAAACAGCGGGGGTTTCGAAGCCCAGGTAGCCGCGCACGTTCTTCTCTATGTCTTTCTTGAGGGTGGTCTCGTCCCAGTTGGCCCAGTCCGCGCTCAGATGCGACTCCAGCTGCCAGCGGCGGGCGGCGTAGTAGGAGGCTATCTCCAGCTTCTGCACCAACACCAGAATGGCGAAGATCTTGGCCGTCATGAAGACTATGACCAGGAACAGCGGGAACAGCAGCACCACCTCGGTCATGGCCTGCCCCGAGCGGCCGGCCTTGAGGGCCGCGGAGGCCCTGGCGAGGCGGCCATAAATGGCCCGGAACGCGATCCTCATGGATAGAGCCTCGTCTGGTATTTAGGCGTGGGATTGGGCCACACGCAGTTGTTGCCGGACCCCATCTGGGGGCATTGGGAGGTGACCAGCGAGTGCACGCAGGGCCGGCCGGTCTCCTTGCACTTGCCCAGCGTGTTCAGGTCCACGTTGAAATAGTTGGCGGGCGCGTCCCAGCCCTGGTAAACGTCTATGCCGTCGCGGAATTTGAGCAGGCGGTCGTCGGTGACTGTGGCCAGCTGGAACAGGCCGTCCGGGGTCATGCTGGTCATGTCCATGGGCGGGTTGGTTTTGCCCAGGTAATAGGGCGGCAGGCTGCCCCCGGTAAAGACCTTGGCGTAGAACATGATCTTCAGGACGTAGTGCATGTAGAAACCGTTGCCCTTGCGCAGGGTGGCCGAAGAGGACTTGAAGCCCCCCTGGCTGTACACGCCGTCGTTGCCGCAAGACTGCGGGTTCTGCACGCAGGCCGCCGTGTTGGCGTTGAGGTAGTAGGACTTGCGGAAGAAGTTGAAGTTGTCGGTCAGGCGCTCGAACACGGTATACTGCGACTCCTCCACGGAGCCCAGCAGGCTGTAGACCTGCGAGTAGAACTTGTAATAGCCGATGGCGGTGCCCCACTCCAGCATGACCTTGACGCCCTGGTCCTGCGTGATCAGGTCGAACTGGCCCTTATCCTGCTTGGAGGTGGGGTTATTGGTGAACTCCGGGCGCACGCTGTCGTCGAAAGCTATCTCCCACTTCTTTTCGCCGTCCAGGGCCGAGGGCTGCGTCCCCTTCACATCGCTCTTGGACTTGGGGAAGGCGCCCGCCTCGTAGAGCATGTCGTACGGGCACTTCTCGCCCGAGCCGGAGGACATCTGCATGGGGTTCTCGGGCGGGCACTCGTAGGCTTCCTTGAAGATGCGGTACGGGAAAGCGCCGTTGACGTAGGCCGTGCGGTTGAGCAAATTGGTGTAGTCGCCCATCTGGATGAAGGCGGCCGAGTCGGTGGCGAACTGCTGGCGGATCTTCTCGCGCGAGACCTTGGTGGTCTCGAACAGCAGGTAGACGAACAGCAGCAGCGAAGGGATGATTAGCAGCGAAGGCAGCAGCAGCTGCCCGGAGCGGCGGGCGGTAGGCCAGAAAGAGGCGGTTTTCCCGGTTTTTCCGTTCATAAGTCAGGGCTTCGGCTGGCCGGCGCCTATGATCATGCCGACAAGCGTGAAGATGCCCCCCAGGATGCGGCGGTGGAACATCACGGCCATCATGGCCGCCATGCCGCCCACCACGGCCAGCAGCAGCAGGTACTCCACTGTGGTCTGCCCGGGGCGGCGGCGCGCGGCGGCCGGCAGCGCCAGCAGGCGCGAGCCGCAAACGGCCGCGCCGGCCTGTACGGCCAGGAGAGAGTCCCGGTAGTTAAAGCCTTTTTTCATACCTTCCGGCCGCCCGCGCGGCCACTGATGTTATACCAGCAAAGACAACTTTTTTCAAGGGGACGTTGTTGAGTTGTTGACTTTTTTGCGACAGGCCGGTTCGCAGGAAAAATGTCAAAAAGTCAACAACTCAACAACGTCCCCTATATTTTATACAACGCGTGTTGCGTTTATATTAACTGCCAGCAAAAACGGCCGGCCCTTGCAGGACCGGCCGTCTTGACCCGGGAGCGGCTCTCAGCGGCCGTCTTCGGGCGAGATCAGGCCTTTCTCTATGGCCCTGACCACGGCTTCGGTGCGGTTGTTGACGCCGAGCTTCTGGAAGATGCTGTTGAGGTGGTTCTTCACCGTCTTCACGGAGCAGTTGAGCGTCGCGGCTATTTCTTTGTTGCTCTGGCCCTTGCCCAGCAGCGCCATCACCTTTATCTCGGTGGCGGTCAGGCTGTCGGGGGCGCTGTCGTAGCCGGGGGTGCCCATC
>MGUG01000036.1 GCA_001799845.1 Elusimicrobia bacterium GWC2_64_44
GGTAGTCCTCGGCGAAGAGCTTGAGCAGGATGGTCTGCTCCACGGCGGCGCCGCCCCAGCGCACCAGCTTGGAGTCGAAGTCCTTGTAGCCGCTCTTGTCGCCCTCGGGCATGACCTTGGCGAGCTTGGTGTAAAGGGTGTAATAGTCCTCTTCCGTGAAGGCAGCTATTTCCTTGGCGCGCTCGGCGATCAGGCGCACGGTGACGCTCTGCACGCGCCCGGCGGACAGGCCGCTCTTGATCTTGTTCCACAGCAGCGGGGACAGCTTGTAGCCCACGATGCGGTCTATGATGCGGCGGCTCTGCTGGGCGTTGACCAGCGCCATGTCCAGGTCGCGCGGGCTCTTGAGGGATTCCTCGATGGCGGTCTTGGTGATCTCGTGGAAGCTGATGCGCTTGAAAGGCACGTCGGCCTTGATGGCCTCGCGCAGATGCCAGCTGATGGCCTCGCCCTCGCGGTCGGGGTCGGTGGCCAGGTAGATCACGTCGGCGCTCTTGGCGATGGTGTTGAGCTCCGCGATTATCTTTTTCGCGCGCTCCACCAGCACGTACTTGGGGGTGAACTGCCCGGCCGTGTCCACGCCGAGTTCGTCCTTGGGCAGGTCGCGCACATGCCCGAAGGAGCTGCGCACGACATAGTCGGCGCTCAGGAAACGGCTGATAGTCTTCTCCTTGGTGGGAGACTCCACTATCACGAGGTGCCGCTTGCCGGTTTTTGAGGGTTTAACAGTTTTTTCAGCCATAAATTTAGATATCTATAATATTATATTTTTCCCTATAAGGCAAAAGCCTTTGCCAGATACGGCCTCTTTGGCGGCCCGGAAGGGGTCAGACCGCGCGGCAGTAGCGGCCGTTGCGCGAGAGCAGCAGGGAGGTGATCTCCAGCTCGAAAAGCGCGGCGGCGGCGCGCTGCACCGGCCAGGCCAGCTTCAGGGTCAGCTCGTCCGCGTTCAGCCCGTCCGCCTCGGCCGCTATGGCCTTGTACGCGTCCAGGGCGTCCGGGGAAAGCCCGCTCAGCGCCGGGGCGGACGGCGCGCGCTCCCTCCGCGCCGCCGACGGCTTCAGGCCGAACATACGCTCAGGAGGGAAGCAGGCGATTATGTCTTCTCCGTTCTCCGCCAGGTAGGCCCCGTTCTTGATATAGAAGTTGGGCCCCCGGCTGACCGGGGAGTCCAACGGCCCGGGCACGGCCAGCACCTCTCGGCCCTGCTCCAGCGCGAAGCGCGCGGTGATGAGCGCCCCCGACTCGAAGCCTCCTTCCACCACCACGGTGGCCAGGGAAAGCCCCGAGACAACGCGGTTGCGCCTGGGAAAATTGGCCGGCGCCGGCCAGCTGTCCAGCGGGAACTCGGAGATCAGCGCGCCGCCCTTCTCCACTATCCGCTCCGCGAGGCGCTTGTTCTCCGCCGGGTAGATCACGTTCAGACCGGTGCCGAGCGCCGCCCAGGTGACGCCTCCGGCGTCCACCGCCGCCTGGTGCGCGGCCGTGTCTATGCCCCGGGCCAGGCCGCTGGCCACCGCGGCCCCGGCGCCGGCCAGCTCACCGGCAAGGCGGGCGGCGGTGCGCAGCCCGTAAGCCGTGGCCTTGCGCGTGCCCACTATGGCGGCGGCGGGCAGCGGCTTAAGTTCGCCGCGCACATAGAGCACGAGCGGCGGGTCGTAGATGGTTTTAAGAAGTTCCGGGTAGCCCTCGTCGAGAACGGTGAAAACAGAGACGCCGGCCAGCTCCGCCCGGCGCAGTTCCGCTTCGGGGTCCGCGGCGGCGGTCTGGACGGCCAGGCGCTCTATGGTTTCCGGCATCACGCCGCTTTCGGCGCAGAGCTCGGCTTTCGGCCGCTTCAGCAGCTCGGCGGCGCCGCCGTAAACCGCCATCAGCCGCAGGAGCCAGTCGCTCCTGTGGCAGGCGAAAAAATTCAGGCGCAGGCGCGCCAGCTTCTCTTCTTCCGCCCCGGCCCCCATCCGTCCCCCCCCCCTGCCCCGCTATTTTTTCTTTACGATATAACCCCTGGCGATCGCTGTCACGGCGTCTATCACGCGGGCCTTCACCTCGGAGCCGTCCACGCTGATCACTTCGGCCAGACCGGCCGGCTGAATTTCCCGCCCCTGGTAATTGCCTTCCTTGTCATAGGCGTCGCCGCCCTTGAGAAAAATGGCCAGGTAATCCCCAGGCCGCACCGAGCCGGCGTCGTCCATGGAGATCTCCAGCGTCTGGCCCGTCACGGACAGGCCGTCGCCGGCAAAAGGGTCGTCGCTGGTGAGGCTGGCCGTCACCACGCCGTCCTCTTCCCAGCTGTCGGGCACTATGCGCACGCCGGAACCCCATTCGCGCTGGTCCTCGGGCATTTCATCCGAGATGAAGTCCCGGTCGAAGTCGCGCAGCAGCTCGCCGGGCGCCGCCAGGCCGGAGAGGGCCACGGAGGCGCGGGCAGGCCGCGCCGCGGGAGCAGCGGAGCTCTCGGCCTCTTCGCCGTTACCGTCGGCAACTACGGCGGCGGCCGCCGGCACGCGGCGGTAAGGCAGGATGACTTCTTCGAGGTCCGGGATATACAGCTCCTCCCTGGGATTGATGAGGTCCGGGTCCGCGACGGTCTTCATGTTGGCGTTATAGATACGCCCCCACATGAAAGGGTTCTTGTAATATTTGCCCGACAGGTCCCACAGGGTATCGCCCTTTGTTACCGTATGTACTTTACCCACGGCGAAGCCGCCGTTCTTGGCTTCCTTGGGCTGCACCCGCGGGGCGTCCTTGCGGACTATCAGGCCCGGAGCGGCGGCGCCGGCCTTTTGCGCCGCCGGCGCTGCGGTTTTGGCGGCGGGCTTGGCCTCGCCGCCGAGCGCGGCACCCAACTTGGACTTGACTGCGGCAGCGGTCGGCGCGGCCGCCTTGGCCGGGCCCGGCTGTATGACCGTGATCTCCGCGGCCGGCTTGGCTTCGGACGCGGCGGTTTTAGCCGCCTCGTCCGGCTTGGCGCCGGTAGGAGTTGCCTGCTGCGCGCAGAGCGCGGCGGGAAGGGCCATAGCGAGTAAAAATGTAGCTGCTGTCTTCATTCTGCCTCCAGTGCTAAACGGCCGCGAGGGCCGCCTTGTCGAGCATCCTGTACTGCACCGCCTCTACCAGGTGCTCCCTGCTTATGGCGGGAGCGCCCTCGAGGTCGGCTATAGTGCGCGAGATCTTAAGTATCTTGTCCAGCGAGCGCGCGGAAAAGCCCAGCCGGTTCATGGCCGTCTCCAGCACGGCCGAGGCGCCGTCGGGCAGGGCGCAGTGCCGGCGCAGCTCGGCGCCAGCCATGAAGGCGTTGGCCTTGGCCCCGCCGAAGCGGCGCCGCTGCAGTTCTTTGGCCCGCAGCACGCGCGCCGCCACGGTAGCCGTGCTTTCCCCCCGCGGCAGGGCTTCCCAGTCGGCGTATTTAACGGCGGAAAGCTGCACCTGCAGGTCTATGCGGTCGAGTATTGGCCCCGAGACCTTGGCGCGGTACTTGTGCACCTGTATCGGCGTGCAGGAGCACTCGCGCGTGGGATGCCCCAGGTAGCCGCAGGGGCAGGGGTTCATGGCCGCCACCAGCAGGAAGCGCGCCGGGTAGGCCACGCTCTCTTTTACCCGCGAGACCGTCACCTTGCACGCCTCCAGCGGCTCGCGCAGGGCCTCTATGGCCGGCCGCGAGAACTCCGGGAACTCGTCGAGGAAC
Source organism: Elusimicrobia bacterium GWC2_64_44 (assembly GCA_001799845.1). Classification (GTDB taxonomy): domain Bacteria; phylum Elusimicrobiota; class Elusimicrobia; order Elusimicrobiales; family UBA9959; genus UBA9959. The sequence continues at coordinate 3,686 of MGUG01000036.1, forward strand.
AGCACGCCGTTATGCGCCAGGGAAACCTCCCCCGGCCTGGGGCTGGAGCCGCCGCCTATCAGCGCGGCGTCGGAGATGGTGTGGTGCGGCTCCCGGAAAGGGCGCTCGCTGACCAGGCGGCCCGCGGCGCAAAGTCCGGTAACCGAGTAAAGCTTGGTAGTCTCGAGGGTTTCATCGAAGGTCATCGGGGGCAGCAGCGCGCCGAAGCGCTTGGCCAGCATGCTCTTGCCTGCGCCCGGAGGCCCGACCAGGATGATATTGTGGAAGCCGGCGGCGGCTATCTCCAGCGCGCGCTTGGCGAAAGCCTGTCCTTTCACCTCGGAAAGGTCCCGCGCCTGAACCTGGGCCGCAGCCGCGGGCGCGCCCTGGCAGGGCCCCAGCTCGCCGGTGCCGGCCACCCAGGCCGCCACGTCCTTCAGGCTTGAGGCGGCGAGGCACTCCACGCCGGAGACGGCGGCCTCCGCGGAATTGCCGGCGGGCACCACGGCCGTGCGGCCAACCCCTTTGAGGGCCAGCAGCATGGGCAGCACCCCGGCCACGGGCCGAAGCGCGCCGTCCAGCGCCAGCTCACCGATGAAAAAGGTTTCCCCGAGCCGCGCGGGCGGCTCTTTGCCCAGGCCGCCGGCGGCGGCTATCACGCCCAGCGCGATAGGCAGGTCGAAATGGGTGCCGGCCTTCTTGATCTCGGCGGGAGCGAGGTTGACGGTGATGCGCTTGGCCGGGAAGTCGAAACCGGAATTGCGCACGGCGGCCACCACGCGGTCTTTGGCTTCCTTGACCGCGGCGTCCGGCAGCCCGACGACGGTATAGGCCGGCAGCCCCGAGGCGATGTAGACCTCGGCGCTGACCTCCCGTCCGTCTATGCCCTTAAGGCACAGTGTGCGCAGCTTCGACAGCATAAATCCAGTATAGCAGACCATCCCGACAAGGGGCTGTCGGGATGATAAAAGCCCCCCGGGCCCCTATTTGGCCAGGCGGCAGATGTCGCCGGCCCTGGCGCCCGCGCCGGCTGCCTTCGAGAGCCTGGCTATGGAGCAGTCCCCGCCCTCGCCGCAGTAGCGCTCCACCTCGGCGCGGCCCAGGTATTCCTCGCGGTGGCCGATGACAAGGTTGCTGCGCGGGTCGCGGATCTCGGCGCCCTGGCGGTAGCAGTCCAGGTCCAGGCCTTCCTTCACGCCCGAGTCCAGCCCGGCGTTAAGGTACAGTTCATCTCCGGAAGCGTCGGCTATCACGCAGGACCAGGGCTTCTTGTTGAGCTGGCTGGCGGCGTTGGTGACGAACTGCACCAGCGCGGCGCGCAGCGCCTCGCCCTCGAGCGTCTCGTCGTAGCCGCCCTTGGTGCCCATGCCCAGGAAGGAACCCTTGGTGGACTTGGCGCGGCCTTTGCCGGAGTCGGCCAGGATCACCTGCCCGCTCTGCACGTCCACCAGGCGCAGGTCCACGGCGACCTCGGCCACCTGGCTCTTGGACTGCGTTATCAAATAGTCGGAGCCCTCTTTCTTGACGCCGAACTGTGAGACGGAGCCAAGCACTATGGCCTCGAGGCCCATCACCTGGCCCACCTTCACGGCCGTGGCGGAGTCTATCAGGCCGCCCCCCTGCAGTTTCTGCTCGGCGAGGATCTTCTCCATGCGGTCCCGCTCTACCACGATGAACTTGCCGGATTTCACCAGCTCGGTCACCAGGATATCGGAGGCGGCGCCGCCCAGCCGGCCCTGGCCGTAGGCGGACTTGTTCTCGAACTCCACCACGCCGATGCGGCGCTTGGGGCCCGTGTATTTGGAAGTCACCTTCTCGGTCTCGTCCACGCTCAGCGTCTGGCGCTGCTTAACCGACTTGGAAGGCGAGCAGGCCGCCGTGAACACCAGGGCCGCCGCCAGCAATTTGAATTTAGTCATACTTTCCTCCTTGTTCCCTTACCTGCGCGGCAGGCGGTCCAGCGCCTTGCCGGCCGCCGTCTGCGCCTCCCGCTTCAGCGGGGTCTTCAGAATATTCTGCACCAGCCTGACCGCCAGCTGCTCGACGAAAGCCGCCTTGGCCTCGTCGGCGTTGGTGAAAATCTTGTAATCTCTGCCCGACCCCTTCCCCTCGTAAAGCGTCTCGCCGGTGGCCGCGGAGACCAGTTTGACCTTCAGGGTCACCGATTTGCGCACCACGAACCCCAGGTTCTGGAAGGTGAAATCCTCCACGTCCCCGTAGCAGAGCAGGTCCGTCCCCAGCGCGCGGCCCAGCTCTTCAGGTTTCACCGCCGGCAGCTGCCCGCCGTCCAGCACGCCCAGCGCCCGCAGCTTCTCGTCCGTCTCATCCTCCGGCAGCGGCAGGTAGCCGTACCGGCTGAAATTTTCCGCGGCCAGCTTCCGCATGATGTCGGACGCGTCCACGGCCGTGCTCTGGTTGTCGAACGGCAGCACCGCCACGCGCGCGTCCGGGGCCGTCCTCAGCGCCGGCGCCACCAGGTAGGCGCCGCCGGCGGAGCAGCCGCAGGCCGCCGCCAGCAGCAGCGCCAGGGCGGCGGGGCGGGCAGCCACCCCTTACCTCGGCAGCGAGAAGACCACTTCGTGCGGCCCCGCTGCCTCCAGCTCCAGGCCGAGGGAGTCGCCGCGCAGCACCGTGCTGGCGAATTCCTGCGGGTCCGGGCGCCGCGGCACGGCAGAAAAGACGGCCGCGCCCTCGGCAAAGCTTTCCAGGCGCAGGGCGCGCAGGTCCACGCGCTGCAGCTGCGCCTTTATTTTCCCGACGGCCTCCAGGCCGGCGACGCCGAAGATCTTGACCTTCATTGGCGTGTCGGCCTTCAGCAGGCGCTCGGCCTTGACGGCGGCGTCCTGCGCCAGCAGCTCCCCGGCCGAGATCAGGGCCTTGGCGAACGAGGCGGCCTCGGAGGCGTCTATGCCGTTGGCCTGGCTGGACAGGGAAAGCACCTCGCGGCCGCTCTTAACGTCGTAGACCTTGAGCGCGGCCTCGGACCTGGAAGGATAAAAGCCGGTGCTGAACCCCGCGCCCGACGGCGCCGCCGAGGCGGAGGCGCAGAGCAGCAGGTCCGCGCCGGAGACGGCCGCGGCGGACAGCAGGCCGGAATCGGGCCCGGCCAGCAGCGCGGGATCGGAGGCGAAAGGGTAGTCCTTTATCACTATGGCGGAGCGGCGGGCGAAGGTGTCGCGGAAGGCCTTGTCGAAGGCCTTGTCGGGCGCGCCGCGCAGCGCGAAGGCGGCCGAGAGCCCGGAGGCCCCGGGCCCGGCCAGGTTCATAGAGCGCAGGGCGGAGGCCACCTTGTCGTGCTGCACCCACACGCGGACCTCGACGCGGTAATTGGCCCCGTCACGGCCCTCGGAAAGGATCTTGCGCTTGGCCACGTAGAGCTGGGGCGCCTTGAGCAGGCCGATCTCCAGCACGCCCGAGTTCTCGGCCCGGGTATCCTCGTCCAGGAAGAGCTCGGCGGCGCGGCGCACGGCGTTCTTCTCGGCGTCCAGGGCCGCCCGCTCGCGCGAGGCGCCCAGGTTCCGCTCGTCGAAGGCGCCTGCGCCCTCGGCCGTCAGCGGCTCGGACTCCGCCTTGTAGGCCCCGGGGGCCGGCGCGGTGGCGCAGGCCGCCGCGAGCAGCAGCGGAACGAATATCAGGGCTGAATTTTTCATGGCTCCCCCTTGCTGGACCTAGCCCTCTTTGGGCGTCTTGGCTACCGGCAGCGCGAAGCAGAACTTGCAGCCTTTGCCCGGCTTGGACTCCAGCCAGATCTTGCCGCCGTGCTTCTCCACCACGGACTTGGAAATGGCCAGGCCCAGGCCCGTGCCGGGCACCTGGTTCACGCTGGTCCTGCCGCGGTAAAATTTGTCGAACACCAGCTTCTGCTCCTCGGCCGGGATGCCCGGGCCGTTGTCCTCCACGCAGACCACCACCACCTCGCCCTTTTCTACGCCGGTGACCTTCACCTGCGCGCCCTTGCCGGCGTACTTGATGGCGTTGATGACCAAATTGTCTATCACCTGGCTGATCCAGCGCGTGTCGGCGTTCACCTGCGGCAGCCCCCTGGGGGCCTCGTTGCGCAGGTCCACGCTGCCTTCCTTGGCCTTCAGTAGCATGGTGGAAACGGAGACGCGCACCAGCTCGGCCAGGTCCACCCGGCCCAGCTCCATCTCCACCTTGCCGCCCAGGCGCGACAGGTCTAGCAGGTTGGTGATCAGGCTGGTCAGGCGGTTGACCGACTGGTCGGTGACGTTGAGGAAATTGGTCTGCTGCTCGTTGAGCGGCCCCACCTCGCCGCTGAGGATCACCGAGACGAAGCCCTTGATGGTCGTCAGCGGCGTCTTCAGCTCGTGGCTGACGGTGGCCAGGAACTCGTCCTTCATCTTGTTGAGCTGGCCCAGCTCCTGCGCTGTCCTGGAGAGGTTCTCGTAGAGCGTGAACATCTCGATGATGATGGCGAGCTCGTCGGCGATGATGGACAGGAACTCCAGCTGGTCCGGCGTGAAAAAATCCTTGCGGCGGCTGCCCACGCGCATCACGCCGATGATGCGGTCGTGCAGCGAGATAGGCACGATCATCAGCGAGTGGATCTCCCAGAGCTTGGCGTAGCGGGTCAGCACGTCCGGGTCGTCCTGCGCGTCCTCGGTGATGAACGGCTTGCGGGAAAGGAAAGTGCGCACCGAGGCGCTGGCCTGGTTGCTGACCGGGATGCTGTAGAGCATGCGGTCCTCGTCGGAGATGCCGTAGGCGCCGGGGCTGACCACCAGCTCGTTCTTCGACTCGTCGAAGAGCAGCGTGGCCACCACGTCGGCCTCCATCATCTTGGCCACGATGTTGAGGATGGACGAGCAGCCGCTCTGCGCGTCCTTGTCGGGGCCGGCCGCCTTGGTGACCACCTCGTAGAGCGCCTTGCGCTCCTTGGCGCGCTGGATCAGCCGCGAGCCGGCCACGTCGAGCTCTTTCACCACGGCGTTGACCTCGCTTTTGAGCTGGTCAGCTTCCTTCTTGAGCGAGAAGAGCTTGTCGGAGACCTTGGAGATGGACGAGAGCTGCGAGGCCACGAAGCGCAGGTAGGGATGGGCCGCGTCGAAAAGCGCCGGCGACTGGGCGCCGAACAGGATCAGCCGCTCGGGCGCCCCGGCGGCGGGCCGGAACGGGCACATCAGCGCCGAGCGGACGCCGAAGATGGAGAACAGCTCCTCCATGCCGGCGTAGTCGCCCGCGCGCACGTCGTCGAAGCGCAGCAGCTCGCCCTCGGCGGAGCTGCGGTCGAGCGCGCTCCACTTGTAGGAGGTCAGCAGCTTGGGCTCGGCCTTGAAATGCTTGAGGTAATTGACCAGCCGCCACTGACCGGCGCCCTTCTCGAAGAGCAGGATGGAGCTGTCGGGGAAGGCCTTGTGCAGCTTGATGAGGTAGTAGTTGGTGATGTCGCCGTAATGCTCGGGCTGCTCGGGGGCGTAGGCGCGCTCCATGGTCTCGCGCGTGAACGTGGTGAAGTCGGCCAGCGCCTTCTGCGAGGCGCGCAGGGCTGACTCCTTGGGCAGCACGTCGCGGAACTTGAGGTACCAGTAGGCGCCGAACGCGCCCGCCGCTCCCAGTGCTCCAGCGCCTACGAGTTCTTGCAGCATCTCAGATCAGGTCCATCAGCATCTTGGCGTACGCCGCCTTGGATTTCAGCTTGTAGCTGGGCAGCCAGGTGCCCCGCACGAGGAAGCTGTCTAGTATCTTGAAAGTGATATGGCGGAACTCCGCCTCCTGCGAGCCCAGCGCGGAGGTGGGCTGCGGCCCCAGGATGATGGCGCCGTTCACGTTGCGCTCGCTGGCGTAGTTGCCGATCTTGAACGGGATGCCGTAAAGCTCGTCGGAGTTGTACTCCTCTATGAAGACCTGGCTCCACTCGGTGTTCAGGCCCAGCTCCTTGGCCCGCTCGTGCAGGCAGAACAGGGCGAAATCCGCCTCCCGGCGCATGCCCTTGGGGTAGAAGATGCCCCACTTGAACCAGGCGCTCTCGGACTGGCCCGGCTGCCAGACGGAGACGTGGTGCGTGTCCTCCTCGGTGAGCGCGGCGTCCGCCGGGGTCTCTCCGTAGCCCAGCACCATGTCCAGCAGCTGCGCGTGCGAGGCGGTGTTCATGGCGTTCACTATGAACTTCTCCAGCTTCTTCATGTCGTCGAGGGCCTTGGCCACCTCGTTGAACGGCATGGGCCCGGAGGCGAAGATGGAGGTCATTTCCTCGTCGGAAAGCTTAACCTCCAGCCCCTGCATCAGCTGGCCGAGGATGGCCTTGTAGGCCTGGGCGGCCGGCAGCTTCAGGTCTACCATCCAGCCCTGGGTGAACTGGAACCCGACGGCGTCCTCCAGCCCGGACAGCGACTTGGGCGGGAAGACCGAGGTGACCACCACCTGCTTGTTCTGCGCGACGAAGTCGTTAAGCCACTTGGAAATATATTTCTTATTGGCCTCGGAGACCATCAGCAGGTGCACGTCGTCGATGATGAGCACCTTGACCTTGGCGAACATCTCCTCCAGGCGGGCTATGCCGCCTTCCTTGAGGGCCAGCTCCACGCCCTTGGACAGCTTGATGCCGTCGGTGACGAAGATGTTGCTCTGGCCGATGGAGGCCGAGAGGCCGTAGGAGATGGAATTCACGAAATGGGTCTTGCCCGTGCCGGGGCTGCCGAAGACCAGCAGCGGGTTGTAGATCACGCCGGGATTCTCCACCACGGCCATGGCGGCCGCGTGGGCGAAGCGGTTGTGCGAGCCGGCTATCAGCGTCTGGAAGCTGTAGGTCGGGATCAGCGGCAGCTCCATGGACCACTTGGCCTTGATGCGGGCGGAGGCGGTAGGGACCGGGGCGGCGGCGGGGGCGGCGGCCTCGGTGGCCGGCTCGTCGCGCTTCATGCGCGTGGTGGCCGAAGGTACAAAATTCATTCCGGTCCGCCGCCCGGTAGCGGCGGGGTTGTCGGCCTTTGCGGCTATGGCCGGAACCTCGGGCAGCGCGGCGGGCTTGGGCGGCTCGGCCGGCCTGGGGGCGGGCGCGGGGGCGGGCCTGGGCGGCTCTACGCGGGGCGCCGGCTGGGGAGCGGGCGCGGGGGCAGGCCTGGGCGGCTCTACGCGGGGCGCCGGCTGGGGAGCGGGCGCGGGCTTAGCGGGTTCCGCCTTGGGCGCAGGGGCCGGCGCGGGCCTGGCGAAGGGCGGCAGGTCAGGCTGCGCGGCAGCCGGCCGCTGGGGCGCAGGCGCGGGCGCAGGGGCCGGCGCGGGGGCCGGCGCGGGGGCCGGCTCAAGCTTCAATTTGGGCTTCGGGGTATCGAAAGGCGCCGGCTCCTCTCCGAACGAGTCCTCTTCGGCCGCGGCCGGGCCGCTGAGCTCCGAGGTAACGGCCTTCAGCTTCTTCATCGTCTCCATTTCCAGCTTGGACAGGTAGATGATGAAATCGAACTCGCCGGAGGTCTTTTCGGGACGCGAACAGACGGAGCCCAGCTTCTTGACGATCATGAAGATGTCTTTCATCTCCCCTTTGATCAAGAGCTTGTGCCGGCTCGGATTTTTATCCGTCGGCGCCGGGGCCACGTCCCATTTTTTAAGCATAGGTTAGCGCACTATCAGGTCCGTCACCAGGTCCAGCGCCGCTGAATGGCTGAACGAAGACGAATCGTAATACCGGAAGAAGCCGTTGGCGGCGGAAACGGCGCTCTCTATCTCGGAGACTTTATCCCCGGGCACGTTCCCGAGGCAGATCAACCCCTGCGCCCCGGATTCCGCCACGGACTGCTGCAGGAAGTTGGGGTTCACGTCGGGGTCGCACTCCTTGACCCCGGCGCGCTTGATGAACATCGGCTTGGTGGCCGACTTCAGGCAGATGGCGTCCAGCTCGGCCAGCACCGTGGCGCAGAGGGCCTTGTCCTCCATGGAATAGACGAACATCAGCGAGCGCACGCGCTCGGCCGGGATCCCCTCCGGGACCGGCCTGACCGACAGGGTCTCCAGGTCGCCGGCCTGGGCCCTGGAAGTGGTAGAGGGCGCGGCCTGGAAAATGACCGTCTTCTCCTCGTCGCCGGACTCGCCGCGCGGGGCTACCACCAAAGTCTCGTCGCCGGCAGGCGCGGGCCCGCCGCCGAGTTCCACGCCGGAGCCGCCGGGAAGGGTCTCGTCCGCGCCGGACGGCCCAGCCGGCTGGGGCGAGCCCAGGCCCAGCGAGGAAGAAAGTTCAATGCCACCTGTCCCGGGCGCGGGGGCCGGCTGCGGCTCCGCAGCGGGGGTCTCAACGGGAAGGGCTTCCGAGAAGCCTTGGAAAGCGCCGAACTGAGGCCCCGGCTCGGCGGCAGCCGCCGGTTCCGGGTTCAGGCTGACGCCGCTTTCAGAGGCGGGCGCCTGTTCTGCCGGCAGGTCCAGGCGCAGCGTCTCTCCGCCGGCGTCGGCGGCGGGCATGGGCGAGGCCGGCTCAAGGTGCAGGGTTTCGGCGCCGGCCTCGGCCGCGGGCGCGGCAGCGGCGGGCTCGGGGTTAAGCGCCTCGCCGCCGGCGTCGCCGGAAGGCATGGCGGAGAAGGGCTCAAGGCTCAGGGTTTCGGCGCCGGTCTCGGCCGCGGGCGCGGCAGCGGCGGGCTCGGGGTTAAGCGCCTCGCCGCCGGCGTCGCCGGAAGGCATGGCGGAGAAGGGCTCAAGGTTCAGGGTTTCGGCGCCGGTCTCGGCGGCGGGCACGGGAGAAGCGGGCTCAGGGTTGAGGGCTTCGGCGCCGGCCGGGGTCTGGTCCCCCTCCGGTGCGGCGGCGTCTATCACGAAAGCGTCAAAAGCGCTCTCTTCCTGCGGCTGCTGTTCCGCGGCCGGCTCGTCCTGCCGGAGCCCGGAGGGCTCCTCGTTAGGGATATCTTTGTTCTCCACTGTGTTCACCTCGGCCGTAGCCGGTTCTACTTCGGGCAGGGCCTGCGTCGCAGGGATCTCCGCCTGTCCGGAGGCCGCCGGCTCCTCGCCCTGCTGGGCGGCTTCCGGCTGCGGCTGAGCGGCCTGGCCGCCCTCGGACAGCTGTATCAGCGCGTCTATGTCGGGGATGCCGAAATCCCTGGTGTTGTCGAAGGCGGGAAGGGCCGCCTGGGCCGGCTGCTCCGGGGTTTCCTCGGCCGGGGGCGTGAATTCCGAAATAGAAAGAGCGGGGCCTCCGGCGGCTGCGCCGCGGGCGGGCGTTTCCTGCGGAGGCTCGAGGGGCGAACCGGAAAGTCCGGCCGGTTCGGGCTCGGCGTCCTTGCCGAACATGAAATCGCCGAGGCTCTGCGGGGCGAGGGCCTCCGGCGCGGCGGTCTCCGGCGCGGCGGTCTCCGGCGCAGGCTCGGGCTGGGGAGCGCCCTCGTCCAAGTTGGCGAAAGGCTGAAGGATAATGGTCTTGTCGGCGGCCGGCGGCGGCTCGTCAGCCGCGGGCTCGGGCTCGCCTTCGGCGAGGCCGTAGAAGGGCTGCAGCACCATGGTTTTGTCGGCGTCCGCGGCCTGCGGCTCCTGCCCGGTGACCTGCGGTTCTGGCCGGAGTTCAGGCTGGGGTTCTGGCCGGAGTTCAGGCTGGGGTTCAGGTTTTGGTTCGGGCTGGTGGTCCGGCCGGGGCTTGGGCGGTTCCTCCGGCTGCAGTTCCGGCATCTTGATGCCGTCGAGGATGGACGGCATCTTGTTGAGCAGGCCGTTCAGGTCCGAGAGGATCTCGTCGATGGATTCTTTTTTCTTGTCTTTCCCTTCCATATAGCAGCCGCCCCCACCCCAGTTAAATATATACGCGCGTTACTTTTTAATTATAGCAAGTTGTTTGCGGAATATTAAGGCGCTTTTTGCGCTTTGCGCCGCCTCCGGGTCCAGGTCGCCGGCGGCGGCCGCCAGCAGCAGGCGCCCGGCGTCCGGGGAAGCGGAGTAGGAGAGGCAGGAGAAAGCCTCTATGCGCAGCGCCGCGTCCGGCCCGCCGGCGTCGGAGACCAGCCGCTCGTGGCCTTCGGGATAACCCAGGCGGGAAAGGGCGCAGGCGGCGTGCAGTTTGGCTTCGGAGGACGGGTCGTAAAGCAGCGTCTGGCGCATCTGCGGCACATAGTCTTCAAGGCCGGCCATCGAGGATAGGAAATACCCGGCCGCGCGCTGCCCTGGAGCGCTGTCCTTGGCCAGGCCGCCGGCCGCCAGGCGCACCTTTTCCGCGTAGGGCCCGGCCGGGAACCCGAGGGCGATAGCCATACCGGCCTCCAGCGCGGCCTGGCTGCGGACTACGGGCCGGCCCGCGCCGACGGCGGCCGCGAGCAAAGCTTCGAACAGTTCGCGGGCGAGGCCCGCGTCCTTTTCAGAGCGCAGCCAGGCCCCGGCGGCGCGGGCGGCCGCTGCGGCCGCGCGCTCGTCGGGGCTGGCCAGGTGCCCGAGCGCGCGCCGCTTATCACCGGCGGGCAGGAAGCGCAGGTCGGCCATCCTGGTGAGGGAATAGGCCACGCCCTCGTAGGAAAAATTCTCGTCGTCGTCGGCCGGGGCCGGCTCGCCCGGCTTCCAGGCGTAGGTCTGCAGCAGCCAGAACAGCCCGGCGCAGACCAGCAGCGCCGCGGCCGCCAGCCCCAGTTGGGGGGAGCTCTTCTCCGGCCGCGGCTCAGGGCGCTCCGGCACGGCGGCCAGGTCGCGCCCGCAGACGCAGCACTTGACGGCGGACCCGGGGTTGCCGTAGGCGCAGGCGGGGCATTTCTTCACGCGGGCTCTCCCAGGCAGGCCCCGGCCCGGGCGGCGGTGACGCGGCAGCGCAGCAGCCGGCCGGCCTTAAGCGGGCCGGGCAGTTCCAGGTTCACGAAATTCGAGGCCAGCGCGAGCGCCGTGGCGCCCTTATTGCGCAGCACCAGCGCCGTGACCTCGCGCCCCAGCAGCGAGGCGGCGTAAGCGGCCCGCAGCCGGGCGTCGAGGGCGCGCAACTCAGCGGACCGCGCGGAAACCACCGCGGGCGGCAGCGGTTTGAGCGCGGCGGCGCGGGTGTTGGGCCGCGGCGAGAAACTGAACACGTGCAGCCCCGACAGCTCCAGGCCGCCCACGTACGAGAGCGCCGCGGCGAAATCCTCTTCGGTCTCGGTCGGATAGCCGGCGATGATATCGGCGTAGATCCCGGCGCCGGGGAACAGCGACCGCAGTTCCCCCACCTTGGCGCGGTACCGCGCCGTATCGTAAAGACGGCCCATGGCCTTCAGCACCGGGTCGGCGCCGGCCTGCAGCGGCAGGTGGAAATAGTCGCAGAATCTGGGGCCGGCGGCCTTCAGCACGCCCAGCAGCTCCGGCGTCAGTTCTTCCGATTCCACCGACGAGAAGCGCAGGCGGAAATCCCCCTCCAGGGCGAACAGCGCTTTCATCAGCGCGGCCAGCCCGGCGCCGCTCTCGGCGCATTTGTAGATGCCGAGGCGGGTGCCGCAGAGCACTATCTCGGAGAAACCGCCAGCGGCGAGGCGCCTGACCTCCTCCACGGCCGCGGCCAACGGCTTGGAGCGCAGCTCGCTGCGCGCCAGGTTGACCAGGCAGTAGGCGCATTTCAAATTGCAGCCGTCCTGCACTTTCACGAAGGCCCGCGCCTTGCCGTGGAATTTCCCGACGGCGAAAAAATCCGCGGCGGCCGGTGTGCCGCAGAGCTGCGCCGGGATGTTCTCTTTGTCCTTATTGGCGAAGACCGCCGCGCCGGGGGCGGCGGCCAGGACCTTGGCGGGCTCGAGGGTGGCGAGGCAGCCGGTCACGGCTATGGAAGCCCGCGGATTGGCGGCGGCCGTGCGGCGCAGGAAGGCTACGCAGTCGCGGTCGGCCTTGGCGGTGACGGAGCAGGTGTTGAGCACCACCAGGTCCGCCTCCTCCGGGGTCTCGGCGGCCCCGTGCCCCAGTGCGGCGAACTTCTCGCGCAGGCTCTCCGTTTCCACCTGGTTTACCCGGCAGCCGACGGTCTTAAAATAGATCTTCACCCTTACATTCTACAAATTACGGCCTGCCGCCCGCGCCGGTGTAACTTTGGATACTTTCCTCCCGAAACCAATTTGAAACATTCTTAAATTATGATATATTTGACTTTTAGGGGAATTGGGAGATTGGGTTATGCATAAGATACTGATAGTGGAAGATGAAGAATCCGTGCAGGAAATGCTCCGGCGTTTCCTGGAACATCAGGGCTATCTGGTCCTCACGGCCGACAAGGGGCGCACCGCCCTGAACTGGGTGAAGGAGGTCCACGTGGACCTGGCCATAGTGGACCTCGGCCTGCCGGACATGAACGGCATGGAAGTCTGCCGCGCCATCAAGGAAGACCCCCGCACCAGCTCCACCCCGGTGATAATCCTGACCGGCAACACCAGCAACGAGGCCCGCATCGAGGGCAACCTCGACGCCAGCGTGGAGCTTTTCCTGAACAAGCCCATCAGCATCGAGGACCTCAAAAAGGCCGTGTCGATGGTTTTCGAGAAGTCGGAGAAGAAGAAGCTGCTGCTGCGGAATTCGATAAAAGAGAAGCTGGGCTATTGATCAGCCCAGCCGGGTGAGCAGGGCGGACGCGGCCGCGAGACAGGCCGTTTCCGCCCTCAACGTATAGAGCCCCAGCGTCATGAAGGCCGCGCCCCTGTCGCGCGCGAAGTCCAGTTCCCCCCTGGTAAAGCCCCCCTCGGGTCCCACAAAAAGCTTAACCTCGGCAATGCCCGCGAGCGTTTTGGCCGTCTCGTCGGCGGTGCTCCCGCCGGCGGCGGCGAAGACGCAGGCCCCGCCAGCCATTACCAGGTCGTCGAATTTTTCCGGTTTGCGGACCTCGGGCAGGCGGCCGCGGCCGCATTGCTTGGCGCCGGCGGCCACTATCTGGGCCAGCCGTCCGGCGCGCCGCTCCCAGTCGCTGAACAGGTCGAACTGCACGCGGGAGGCCATTACCGGCTGGAAGGCGTACGCGCCGGCCTCGGTGCAGTGCTCCAGGATGCTCTCCAGGGCCGGCCTCGCCACGACGGAAAAACAGAGTGTGAGCCGCGTCGCGTACTCGGGGCTGGGCAGCGCCCCCTTCACGGTCCCGGTGACCCTGTCGCCGGAAACCGCCTTCAGCACGGCGCAGTAGCGGTTGCCGCGCCCGTCGAAGATCTCTATCTCGTCGCCGGGCCGCGCCCGGGCCGCCCGCGCTATGTGCGCGGATTCGTCGGGCCCGGCGAAGAACTCGCCGTCGCGGATATTTTCCGCCGGTATCAGGTACTGGGGCATCAGGTGCCGAGTATCTTCTTGAAGAAACCCTTGTCCTTTTCTTCCGCGGGCGCGCCGTGGCCGGCGAGCGCAGCCAGTTCCACGAAGAGCTCGCGCTGCCGCGGCGTCAGCTCGTGCGGCACGTCCACCCGCACTTTCACCAGCAGGTCCCCGCGGTCGCGGCCGGCCGGCGAGGGCATGCCCCGCCCGTGGACGCGGAACACCTTGCCGTGCTGCGTGCCCTGCGGGATCTTGATCTTCATGCGGCCGCCCTCTATCACGGGCACCTCCGCCTCGCCGCCGAGGGCCGCCTGCCAGACGGCCACGGGGCACTCGTAGACCAGGTCGGCGCCGTGCCGCTCGAAATGGGAATGGTGCTTCAGGCTCACCTGGATGTAGAGGTCGCCGGAATCGCCGCCCTTCAGGCCGGCGTCGCCGCCGCCGGAAACGCGGAGCACGGCGCCTTCCTCAACGCCGGCCGGGATCTTGATGTTCATGGAGGCGCTCTTCTTCTGCCGCCCGGCGCCGTTGCAGGCCTTGCAGGGCGCGGTGATGACCTCTCCCTGCCCGCCGCAGTCGGGGCAGGCCTGGCTGAAGGCGAAGAAACCCTGCGAATACTGCACGCGGCCGGTGCCGCGGCAGGAGGGGCATTTCTTTATGCCGGTCTTGCCGCGCGCGCCGGTGCCGTCGCACTCGCCGCAAAGCTCCGTGCGCTCGAAATTGACCGGCACCTTGACGCCGGTGAAGGCCTCCTCCAGCGTGATGGAGGCCTCGTACTTCAGGTCCGCGCCGCGCCGCGAGCGGGGCCGGCCGCGGCCGCCCCCCTGCCCCTGCGAAAACAGGTTCTCGAACAGGTCCCCGAACATGTCGCCCATGTCCGCGCCGCCCTGGAAACCGCCGAAGCCGCCCCTGCCGCCGGCGCCGGCCTTCAGGCCCTCGGCCCCGTACTGGTCGTACACCTGCCGCTTCTCCGGGGTGGAAAGCACCTCGTAGGCCTCGTTGATCTCCTTGAAGACCGACTCGGACTCGCTGTTCCCCTGGTTGCGGTCGGGGTGATGCTTCATGGCCAGCTTGCGGTAAGCCGACTTGATCTCGTCGGGGCCGGCGTTGCGGGCCACGCCGAGGGTGCGGTAATAATCGTTGGATGCCATATAGTATTAAGGGAATTCTACCAAAAGCGGGGGCACGGCATATAAGCCGACGGCGGATAACGGAGGATTCACTCTCCGCTATCCGCCAGACGGCCGCCGACAGCTTACTTCTTGTTGTCGTCCACCACTTCGGCGTCCACTACGTCGTCCTTGCCGCCGGCGTGCGCCTTGGCGCCCTCCGGGGCGGGGCCTGCGCCGGGAGCGGCGCCCGCGGGGCCGGCCTTGGCCTGGGCGGCCTTGTAGACGGCCTCGCCGAGCTTCTGGGAGACCTGCAGCAGGGCGTCCTTGGCCTTCTTGATCTTCTCCAGGTCCTCGCCCTTCAGCGCGTCCTTGAGCTCGTTGAGGGAGCGGTCCACGGCCAGGCGCTCGTCCTGGCTGATCTTGTCGCCGTGTTCCTTCAGCGCCTTCTCGGTGGAGTACAGCACGGCGTCGGCCTCGTTCTTGGCCTCCACCTTCTCCTTGTACTTCTTGTCGGCGTCGGAGAACTGCTCGGCCTGCTTGACGAACTTGGCGATGTCGTCCTTGGACAGCTTGGTGGAGGCGCTGATGGTAATGTGCTGCGCCTTGCCGGTGCCCAGGTCCTTGGCGTGCACCTGCAGGATGCCGTTGGCGTCGATGTCGAAGGTGACCTCGATCTGCGGCATGCCGCGGGGCGCCGGGGGTATCCCGTCGAGGTCGAACTTGCCCAGCGACACGTTGCCCTCGCCCGTGGCCATGGCGCGCTCGCCCTGGATCACGTGGATCGTGACGGCGGGCTGGTTGTCGGAGGCGGTGGAGAAGATCTGCGACTTCTTGGCCGGGATCGTGGTGTTCTTGTCGATGAGCGGGGTGCGCACGCCGCCCAGCGTCTCGATGCCCAGCGTCAGCGGGGTCACGTCGAGCAGCAGCACGTCCTTCACGTCGCCGGTGAGCACCGCGGCCTGCACGGCCGCGCCGCTGGCCACGCATTCCATCGGGTCCACGCCGTGCTCTATCTTCTTGCCCACGAAGTCCTCTATGAACTTCTGCACGATGGGCATGCGGGTGGGGCCGCCGACGAGGATGATGCGGCTGATGTCCGAGGTCTTGAGCTTGGCGTCGGCGAGCGCGGTGTCTATGGACTTCTGGCAGCGCTTGACGATGCCTTCTACCAGGGATTCCAGGCGGGCGCGGGAGAGCTTGAGCGCCATGTGCTTGGGGCCCGA
>MGUG01000037.1 GCA_001799845.1 Elusimicrobia bacterium GWC2_64_44
CGCTACTCGGTCAACGTGCGCTACGCCCGCGACTTCCGCGACGACGTGGACAAGCTGGGCCGCGTGCTGGTGACGGCGGAGAACGGCGTGAACGTGCCGCTGGCGCAGATAGCCGACATCGAGTTCAAGCAGGGCCCGGCCATGATCCGCGACGAGAACGGCCTGCTGTCGGGCTACGTCTACGTGGACATCGACGGCGTGGACGTGGGCACCTACGTCAAGGAGGCCAAGAAACTGGTGGCCTCTCATCTCAAGCTCCCGGCGGGCTATACGCTGCAGTGGAGCGGCCAGTACGAGAACATGCTGCGCGTACGCGAGCGGCTGAAGCTCGTGCTGCCGCTGACGGCCTTCCTGATCTTCCTGCTCATCTACATGAACACGAAGTCCGCGGTGAAGACCTCCATAGTGCTGCTTGCCGTACCCTTCTCCCTCATCGGCGCGGTGTGGCTGGTGTACCTGCTCGGCTACAACATGTCCATAGCGGTCTGGGTTGGCATGATAGCCCTGATGGGCCTGGACGCCGAGACCGGCGTGTTCATGCTGCTCTACCTGGACCTCGCCTACGACGACATGAAGAAGAAGGGCCTGCTGAAAACGGCTAAAGACCTGGAAGAGGCCGTCGTACACGGCGCGGTCAGGCGCGTGCGGCCCAAGCTGATGACGGTCGCCGCGGCCTTCATGGGCCTGGTGCCCATCATGTGGGCGCTCGGCACCGGCTCCGACGTGATGAAGCGCATAGCCGCGCCCATGATAGGCGGTTTGTTCTCCAGTTTCGCGCTGGAGCTGCTGGTGTACCCGGTGGTGTTCTACCTGTGGAAGCAGCATGAGATGAAGAAAGAAGCCCTGCAATGAAACACGACAATATGACGAAGGAGACCGGCTTTCTATGAAAAAGATGTCCTTTGAAACGGCGCTGATACACGCGGGGCAGGAGGCGGACCGGCTTACCGGCTCGGTGAACGTGCCCGTCTACCAGACCTCCACCTACAAGCAGGACGCCATCGGCCGGGACCGCGGCTGGGAATACTCCCGCACCGGCAACCCGACGAGAAAGGCGCTGGAGGACTGCATCGCGGCGCTGGAAGGCGTTCCCTACGGCCTCGCTTTCGCCTCGGGCCTCGCCGCCGAGACCGCCGTGCTGGGCGGCCTGCTGAAGAAGGGCGACCACGTGGTGGCCGGCGACGACCTGTACGGCGGCACCTACCGCCTCCTCGAGAGGGTTTTCAGGAAGTGGGGGCTGGAGATCTCCTACGCGGACTCGAAGGACCCGCGCACCTTCAAAAAGGCCATGCGCCGCAATACCCGGCTGGTCTGGGCCGAGACGCCCGGCAACCCGCTGCTCAATATAACGGACATCGCGGCCGTGGCCGGGATCGCGCATAAAGGCAAGGCTCTTCTCGCCGTGGACAACACCTTCGCCACGCCGTATTTCCAGCGGCCCGCGGAGTTTGGGGCGGACATAGTAGTGCACAGCTCCACCAAGTACCTCGGCGGCCACAGCGACGTGATCGGCGGCCTGATGGCGGTAAAGGACAAAGCGGTTTTCGAGGCCGTGAAGTTCTATCAGAACGCCGCTGGCGCGGTCCCCGGCCCGTGGGACGCCTGGCTGACGCTGCGCGGCATCAAGACGCTGTCGGTGCGCATGAAGGCGCACGAGGCCAACGCCTTTGAGATAGCCGCCCTGCTGGCCCGTCACCCGGCGGTCTCCAAAGTATTCTACCCCGGCCTGGAGGGCCATCCCGGCCACGCCCTGGCCGCGGAACAGATGCACGGCTTCGGAGGCATGGTCAGCTTCGAGCTGAAGGGCGGCAGGCCCGCGGCGGACCGCTTCTTCAAAAGACTACGGATCTTCTCGCTCGCCGAGAGCCTCGGCGGGGTTGAATCGCTGGCCTGCTACCCGGTCGTCATGACGCACGCGTCCATACCGGAGAAAGACAGGCTCAAGCGCGGCATCACCGCCGGGCTGGTGCGCCTGTCGGCCGGCATTGAGGCCGGAGAAGACCTGCTCGCCGAACTTGAGCGGGCGCTGCGGTGACACGAGAAAGCGCGTGAGATTAAATACCCGCTGAGGCTAAGCCGCGGCGCGGCGGCATCCAGTTCAGGCGCTGCGCCGGGAGTACAGGGCGGCCAGGCCGCACCGGTTGCGCCG
Source organism: Elusimicrobia bacterium GWC2_64_44 (assembly GCA_001799845.1). Taxonomy (GTDB): domain Bacteria; phylum Elusimicrobiota; class Elusimicrobia; order Elusimicrobiales; family UBA9959; genus UBA9959. The sequence continues at coordinate 2,150 of MGUG01000037.1, forward strand.
CTTTTCGTCATGCAAGCCGCTTTATAAAATTTATATAATTATCTGCGGACTACTTAAGTCCGAGTTTACATTAATGCAGGAGATTACAATGAAAAAGACCATACTGTTTTCCATCATAGCTCTCGCCCTCGGCGCCGGCGCGGCTTTTGCCAGCTGCGGCAACTGCCCCGGCGACAAGAAAGCCGACTCCGCCAAAGCCGCGGAAGCAAAGCCCGCGAAGAAAGACTGCGCCGACTGCCCGATGCACAAGAAGCATGCCGGGAAGGGCGCGGCCAAAAAGTGCGGCGGCGTAACCTGCCCCGAGACTATCGCCGGCGCAGAGACCGTCTCTAAGAAGATCGAAGGCGGCGTGGAAGTGCTCACCACCGCCAAGGACGCGGAAACCGTGGCCAAGATACAGGAACTCGCCCTGGTCCACTACACCCCCAAGGCCGACAAGTGCCCCGGCTGCCCCACCACCGTGCCCGGCGCCGAGACCAAGGTGGAGAACATCGAGAACGGCATCCGGGTGACCATCACCGGCAAAACCCCCGGCATCGTAAAGCAGATCCAGGAAGCCTCCGCCAAGGAGCACGCCGGCCCCCACGCCAAGCCCGAGGCCAAGAAGCAGGCCAAGGCCGCCAAGAAGTATATGTGCGCCATGAAGTGCGTGGAGTCGGACAGGCCCGGCAAATGCCCCAAGTGCGGGATGCCGATGTCGGAAGTGAAATAAATGGTCACCTCGCTGCTCAAGCAAGTCTCGTTCTTCAAGGATCTTTCCAACGGCGACATACGGAAGATCTTCTCCATTGCAGGCATCAAGATCTACGCGCCGGGCCAGATGGTCTTCGCCAAGGAAGACCTCGGCAACAACTTCTTCATAGTGAAGACCGGCCGCATCAAGATCTTCACTACGGTGGGCGGTGGCAAGAAAAAGACCTTCGCCTACCTGAAGAAGGGGGACTTCTTCGGCGAGATGTCGCTGCTCGGCGGGCGGGTGCGCTCCGCCTCCGCCCAGGCCATGGAGGAGAGCGAACTGTTCGTCATTTCCAGGAAGAACTTCAAGCGCCTGATCTGCGAGAACCCGGATTTCTCGCTCAAGCTGCTGCACACCCTGGCCGACCGCCTGCACAAGGCGAACAAGGAAGTCGAGTCGATGCTGTTCCACAACATCCTCGGCCGCCTGGCGGAAGCCATCCTGGAGCTTTCCAAGGACAAGCATACCAAGCCGGTGAAGATGGCCATAGACCAGAACGAGCTGGCCCAGTACCTGGGCACCACGCGCGTACCGGTCTGCCGCGCCATCAACACCCTCAAGCGCGGCGGCATCATCGACTACCGTCGCGGCGAGCTGGTGATACTCAACCAGGCCCGCCTGCAGTCGATGGCGGGGAACTGATGGCGCTCCATTCGCTGAGAGGCTTCAGGGACCTGCTGCCGCCCGACTCCGCGCGCTTCACGGCCATCGAGGCGGCGGCGCGCGAGGTCTTCGCCCTGTACGGCTACCAGGAGCTCCGCATCCCCACGCTGGAGCTCAAGGAACTTTTCGTCAAGTCCACAGGAGAGACCACCGACATCGTGGAGAAGGAGATGTACGCCTTCACCGACGGCGGCGGCCGCGAAGTGGCCATGCGGCCCGAGGGCACGCCCGGAGTGGTGCGCGCCTACATCGAGCAGAACCTGAGCCAGAGCGGCCGCAACGGCAAGTTCTACTACATCGGCAACATGTTCCGGGCCGAGCGTCCCCAGGCCGGGCGCTTCCGCGAGTTCGAGCAGATCGGCGCGGAATACATCGGCAACGCCTCCCCGTACGCCGACGCGGAAAGCATCACCATGCTGGTGCGCCTGATAGAGAAGGCCGGCCTGCCAGGCTGCTCCGTCGAACTGAACTCGCTGGGCTGCGCCGAGTGCCGCAAGACTTACCGCCAGGCGCTGTTGGCCTACCTGCAGGGCTGCGCGGAAAAGCTCTGCGAGCCGTGCCGCGGCCGCATAGAGCGCAACCCGCTGCGCGCGCTGGACTGCAAGATAGACGGGCCCTGGCTCGCCGGCTCGGCGCCCAAGCTGACCCTCTGCCCCGATTGCGCGGAGCATTTCGCCCGCACCCAGGAGCTCCTCAGGATCTCCGGCATACAGCATAACGTCAACCCGGGCCTAGTGCGCGGCCTGGACTATTACACCCGCACCGTCTTCGAGGTGCGCTCCTCCGCGCTGGGCAGCCAGGATGCGGTCTGCGGCGGGGGCCGCTACGACGACCTGGTAAAGTCCATGGGCGGCCCGGCCGCGCCCGCCATCGGCTGGGCCCTCGGCGTGGACCGTCTGGCCATGCTGCTCAAGGACAGGCCCGCGGCGGACGGCTCGCCTAAAGCTTTTGTGGTCGCCGCCGCCAAGGAAGCGGGACAGAAAGCCTACGAGCTGCTGACCGCGCTGCGCGCGGCCGGCCTAAGCGCCGACTTCTCCAGCTTCGACCTCAGCCTCAAATCACAGATGCGCTCCGCCGACAAGAGCGGCGCCGCTTTCGCGCTGATCATAGGGGAGGACGAGTTGAAAGCGGGCACCTGCGCCGTCAAGCCGCTCAAGCAGCCCGGCGAACAGAAAATTGTCCCGATTACCGAAGTTACGGCCCTGCTGACCACGCTGGCAGCCGGCTAGCCCGGCCGGGGCCCCTTCCCGCGCTCATAAGCGGGCGCGGCAGAAGAGGGCCTGCGGTCCTCCGCCGGCGGAGAACTCGTCGCGCACACAGTGCGCTCCTCAGACAGTCTCCGCCGCCGCCATAATGATAGGCGGTCCGCTCCGGACCTTGGCCCTGCGCCCTAAAATCGCGCGGGAAGGGGCCCCGGCCAGGCTGCTCTGACTTTCAAGGATTGATTATGACCAACAACACTTCAAAAGCCACCGCGCTGCGCACCCACACTTGCGGCGAGCTCAACGCCTCGCACTCCGGGCAGACCGTCACGCTCTCCGGCTGGAACGACAGCAAGCGCAACCACGGCGGCGTCGTCTTCATAAACCTGCGGGACCTCTACGGCGTCACCCAGGTGGTCGCCGCGCCCGACAGCCCCGTCTTTAAAGCCGCCGAAGAGGCCAAGAGCGAATACGTGCTGCGCGTCACCGGCAAGGTGAGGCCGCGCCCCGGCGCCAACGCCAACAAGAACATGCCCACCGGAGAGATAGAAGTGGAGGCCACGGAGATAGAGCTGCTCAACCCCGCGCTGCCGCTGCCGTTCGACCTCGGCGAGCACGCGGGCGTCACCGAAGAGACGCGCCTCAAGTACCGCTTCCTCGACCTGCGCCGCCCCCGCATGGCCGCCAACCTGGTCCTGCGCAGCCGCCTCTCGCAGGTGGTCCGCAACTACCTCTACAACCTCGGCTTCAACGAAGTCGAAACCCCGCTGCTCACCCGCTCCACGCCCGAGGGCGCGCGGGATTTCGTGGTGCCGTCGCGCAACAACCCCGGCGAATTCTACGCCCTGCCCCAGTCGCCGCAGCAGTTCAAGCAGGTGCTTATGATGAGCGGCATGGACCGCTACTTCCAGCTCGCCCGCAACTTCCGCGACGAGGAGCTCCGCTCCGACCGCCAGCCCGAACACACCCAGATCGACCTCGAGATGTCCTTCGTGGACGAGGTTGATGTGGCCCGCGTCGTAGAAGGCATGATGAAGGACATCTTCGCCTTCGTCGGCGACGAAGTCTCCGGCCCCTTTCCCGAGATGGAATTCTCCGACGTGATGCTGAAGTACGGCTCCGACAAGCCCGACCTGCGCTACGCGCTCGAGATCAGGGACTGCTCCGATATCTTCAAGGCCTCGGAATTCAAGGTCTTCTCCGGCGCCATGGCCGACGGCGGCGTGGTCCGCGCGATAAAGGGCGAAGGCGCCGCGGTCTTCAGCCGCGGCGACATGGACAAGCTGACCGAGCTGGTAAAGAAGCTGGGCGCCAAGGGCCTGGTCTGGCTGCGCTTCAAGGACGGCAAGTGGGAGTCGCCCACGCTGAAGTTCATCACCGACGCAGAGCAGGCCGCCCTGAAGGAACGCCTGGAAGTCAGGGACGGCGACGCCGTCTTTATCGCCGCGGACAAGGCCGCCGTAGCGGCCCCGTGCCTCGGGGGCCTGCGCAACGAGCTGATAGCCCGCCTCAAGCCCGCCAAGCTCAGGAAGCTCGCTTTCCTGTGGGTCCGCCACTTCCCGCTGCTTGAGAAGGACGCCGAGAGCGGCGCCTGGACCTTCACCCACAACCCCTTCACCGCCCCGCTGCCCGAAGAGGCGCACAAGCTCGACACCGACCCGGGCAATATCCGCTCGGCCCAGTACGACCTGGTCCTCAACGGCGTGGAGCTGGGCAGCGGCTCCGTGCGCAACCACAGCCGCGCGATGCAGGAGAAGATCTTCGCCCTGATGGGCTACGACAAAGAGCAGGTACAGGCCCGCTTCGGCATGATAGTCAACGCCATGGATTTCGGCGCGCCGCCCCACGGCGGCATCGGCATCGGTTACGACCGCCTGATCGGCATCATCTGCGGCACCGATTCCATCCGCGACGTCATCGCTTTCCCGAAGACCACCAGCGGCGCCTGCCTGATGAGCGACGCCCCGTCGAAGATAGACGACCGCCAGCTCAAAGAGCTGCGCCTGAAGATCACGGAGTAATGGCCTCCTTCCCGGACTGGATAGTGCGGGAGGTGCGCCGCAACAAGGCGGACCTCCGCGGCAGCGCCGCCGCAGGCACCGCGGCGCAGCTGGCCGCGCTATCGCTGCACACGGTCTGCGACGAAGCACGCTGCCCCAACAAGGGAAAATGTTTTTCGGAGGGTGAAGCCACCTTCCTCATACTCGGCGACATCTGCACCCGCCGCTGCGGCTTCTGCGCCGTAAAAAAAGACAAGCCCCTGCCGCCCGACGCCGGCGAGCCGCGCCGCGTAGCCGGGCTCTGCGCGAAGTGGAAGCTTAAATACGTGGTCTTCACCTCGCCCACCCGCGACGACCTGCCCGACGGCGGAGCCGCCCACTTCGCCGAGACCAACCGCCTTATCAAGGAGCTTTCGCCCGGCATCCGTACCGAGCCGCTGATCCCGGACCTGCAGGGCGACGTGAAAGCGCTGGAGGCCGTGCTGGCCTCGGCCCCCGACGTGCTCGGCCATAACCTGGAGATGGCGGCCGGGCTTTACGCCGGGGCGCGGGCCGGGGCCGATTACTCCCGCTCTCTGGCAGTGCTCTCCAATTCCAAGAAACTGCGGCCGGAGATCCTTACCAAGTCCGGCCTCATGCTTGGGCTGGGGGAAAAACCGGAAGAACTGGAGCGGGCCCTCGGCGACCTGGCCGCGACCGGCTGCGATCTGCTGACGCTGGGCCAGTACCTGGCCCCGTCCAAGGAGCACCGCCCGGTGGCGAAGTACTACACCGAAGAGGAATTCGCCCGCTGGGCGGAAAAGGCCCGCGCGGCCGGCTTCAAAGCCGTGCTCTCCGGCCCGCTGGTGCGCAGTTCTTACAGGGCCAAGGCCCTTTACGAGGAGGCCCGTGGACGAGCTTGAGAAGGACAAAACGGCCTTTCGCTGGTTCACGGCGGCGTGGGACGATTATTTCAACGGCCTGCCGCTGGTCATACCCGTAGTGCTGGCGCAGGCGCTGGTTTCCGCCGTGTCCTTCTACATCATTCACCGCACGCATTCCTTCCTCTACGCCCTTCCGTACATGTTCCTCGTGGCGACGCCGCTGACTCTGGGCGCGAACCTGGTCTACATAAAGCTGGTCCGCGGCGGCGCGGGCTTCGCCGACCTGTTCAGCGCTTTCCCGGTCTACCACCGGGCGCTGGCCGTCAGCCTGCTGCTGGGCCTGGGCACGGCGGCCGGCACGCTGCTGCTGATAATCCCCGGCCTGGTTATCTACCTGACCTACGCTTTCAGCGAGTACGTGGTAGTGGACCGCCGCGCCGGGATAAAAGAGTCTTTCGAGGCCAGCGCCGCCCTCACCGATGGCTGGAAAACCCGGCTTTTCCCGGTCTTCCTGCTGGCCGGGCTGGTAAACTATATAGTGCCCGACGTCTTCGTTATCACGGGCCCCATGAAGAGCCCGTCCGCCGCCCTGGACCTCAAGCCCTGGACCGTGGCGGCAGCCGCGCTGAAAAGCCTGGTCTTCCTGCCCTGGCTGAGCCTGGCCCTGGCCCGCGCTTACAATTTCCTGACAGCCCCGGCGCCGGCCCCCGCGCCCGCCGCGGAACCGACGGATGATTGACCTGGCCTTCTACTACCCGGCGCAGAACCGCTGGAGCGTAAACGTGCTGGCCGGGGCGCTGGAGGCTTACGGCCCCGGCCTGCGGGCCGTCTTCCCGCCCACGCCGGCAGAGCTGGCCTCCGCCCTCGGCTCCGCCCGCCACGGGGCCGCCTCCGCCGCGGCTTTTTCCCTCTTCAGCTGCCAGCTGGGCGCCGCGGCCGCGCTGGTTGAAAAACTGCGGAAGCTCTCGCCGGACACCGTCTTCATCGCGGGCGGCCCCCATCCTACGGCCGCCCCGGCCGAAACCCTGGCCGCCGGCTTCGACTATGTGATAACCGGGGAGGGGGAAGTGGCCCTCCTGGCCTTGCTGCGCTCCCTGGACGAGCGCCGGCCGCCGCGCCGGGGCATCATCCGCGGCGCGCCCGCCGACCTAGCCGCCTGCCCGCCCTTCTCCGCTGCCTACGAACTGTTCGGGCCGATAGAGATAACGCGCGGCTGCCCCTTCGCCTGCACTTACTGCCAGACCTCCTACATCTTCGGCGCGAAGCCGCGGCACCGCCCGCTGCCAGGCATTCTGCGCGCGATGGACGCCATGCTCTCGCGCGGGATGAAAGAGATCCGCTTCATCACCCCCGACGCTTTCGCCTACGGCTCCCGCGACGGCAAAGCGCTGAACCTGCCGGCGCTGGAGGAGTTCATGCGCGAGGCCGACGCGCTGGCCAGGGCAAAAGCGGGGCGCATCTACGTCGGCTCCTTCCCGTCCGAGGTCCGCCCGGAGCACGTGACCCCGGAAACCCTGGCGCTGGTCAAGCGCTACGGCGCCAACCGCCGGCTGGTCATAGGCGCCCAGACCGCCAGCCCGCGCGCGCTCAAGGCGGTGCGCCGCGGCCACGGCCCGGAAGAGATCTTCGAGGCCGCCCGCCTTTGCCGCGAGTTCAAGATCACGCCGTACATGGATTTTATCCTGGGCCTGCCCGGCGAGAACGCCGACGACGAGGACGCCTCGATGGCCATGATCGAGCGGCTGGCCGCGCAGGGCGCGATGATCCACACCCACGCCTTCATGCCGCTGCCCGGCACCCCGCTGGCCTCGGAGCCCGGCGCGACGATCAGCCGCCGCATGGAAAAGTTCATCTGCGGCATGGAGTCGAGGGGCAAGGCCTTCGGCAAATGGCGGGAGCAGAAGGAGTGGAAGCGCGGCCTGGTTGACTAATATCATAGGCCTAATGGCCCAGGCCGGCCCCGGCCTTTCGCCCTTTCGTTCTCCGACGGGAAAATGTAAAATCAATACAGTAGTTATAGCGATTCTGGAGGAAGAATAATGAAAAACTTAGCCTTAGCAGCGGCCGCCCTGTTCAGCGTTTCTGCGCTCAACGCGGCCGAGTTGAACACCGTTTCCGCCGCCGACGTACAGGCGCTCAAAATAGAGCTCCCCGCCCCGGTACTGCAGCAGGACGCAGACGGCAAGTGCGGCCAGGTCACCGGCGACATCACCAAGCTTCACTTCCTCGCCACCGCCTCCAAGAGCCAGCTGCTCAGCCACGCCAAGACCGAAGCCGAATTCAAGGAATTCATCGCGTTCTGGACCCCGATCCTCGAGAAGTTCGGGATGAAGGTCCTCTCCACCGAGTACAAGTACGAGCTCGGCATCCTCAAGTACGAGTCCGCCGCCGGCAAAGTGATCCGCATGTTCCTGGCCGACGACATGAACTACGACCCGCTCAGCGCCGAAGCCATGAAGAAAGAGCAGCACATGCTGTTCGAGGCCCTGGAGAAGCGGAGCATGACCCCGATAGCGGGCTTCATGATCAAGCACGAGGCCTTCCGCCCCACCTTCAACGTGTATTACCTGACCGACGCCAACGACAACGCCGACCACGAGGTGCAGCTGCGCCAGATGAAGCACGGCGACGATATCGCTTTCGATATCGTGGAAGGCCGCGTCACGCTGGTAGAGAAGGACGCCTCCTTCTCTATGGTCTATATCGGCAAACTGCTCGGCTACAAGGCCAAGCTGGCTGCCGACGAGGCCGGCATACAGGCCAAGCTCGAGGACTACAAGAAGTTCCTGGCCGAGAACAAGAAAGAGTTCATCGGCGCGCGCGTGGAGAAGCTGGAGAAGCCCTTCACCGCCGGCGACCACACCTACAATTATGCCGTAGGCATGTACTTCTTCCAGTAAGGCAGCCAGCGCCGTTCGAAAAGACCGCCGGGAAACCGGCGGTCTTTTTTTACGTACTCGAGCGCGGCAGTTGACCAGCCTCGCATTATTTATTAACCTAATGACAGGGGAAGGGTTTTTTCATATTTTTTATTTGCGCCGCGGCGGAGAACCGCGCGGCCGGCGGGCTTTTCACTATGGTTGAACAAGCTGGCCTCATACAGGTCCTCCTGATAGAGGATAACGAGTACGACGCGCAGATCGTGGCGGAGCTCTTCCGCGGCATGACGGAGCACGCCTTCGCGCTGAGGACGGTCGACACCCTGGCCAAAGCGGGGGCCGCCGACGCCGACGCGCGCGCGGACGTAGTGCTGCTGGACCTTAACCTCCCGGACTCCTTCGGGCCCGACACGCTGGTCAGGTCCAAAGCCCTGTTCGAGGACAGGCCTATAATAGTGATGACCGGCTTTTACGAGGCGCACCTTGGAGTGGACCTGATAAAGAAGGGCGCGCAGGATTACCTCGTGAAGGGAAAGCTGAACATGGACTGGCTGTTCTATTCCGTGAAATACTCCATCGAGCGGGCCAGGATCGATGCCCAGATGCGCAGGCGCGAGTCCAGGCTGAGGCACATACTCGAGACCATTCCCGACGCCTTTCTGGTATTGCGCAAGGACGGGAGCACCGCCTTCGTCAACCGCGGCGCGGAGCTGCTGTTTGGGCGCACCCGGCAGGAACTCCTGATACGGCGTTTCGACATAGAGAGCGACACGGAGAAGGCCTTGAAGACCGAGATCCCCGGGTTCGGCGGGAAAGCCATACCGGTGGAGATACGGGCGGTAGAGATAAACTGGGACAATGAGAACTGCCGCCTGGTAGTGCTGCGCGATATGACGACCCTGCAGCTGCTGGAGCGGACCAGGGACGAGCTGGTTTCCAGGGTGTCGCACGAGCTCCGCTCTCCGCTTACCGTGGTAAAAGAGTCCCTCGAGCTGGTTTATGACGGGACGGTGGGAGAGGCTACCGGGAAGCAGAGAGAAATACTCAAAATGGGCCTCGAAAATGTGGCGCGGCTCAACCGGCTTATAGACGCGGTAATGGACATAACCAAGATAGAGGCCGGGGTGATGCCTATGTACATGGCCCAAACCGACCTGGGGCAGACGCTGGCCTCCACCGCCGCCGACTATACTCACCAGGCCGCCGAGCGCAAAGTGCAGCTAAGCGCCGAACTGCCGCCCTCCCCGATCTTCTCCTGGTGCGACCAGGACAAGCTGCGCGAAGTGCTGACGAACCTGGTCTCCAATGCCCTCAAGTTCACGCCTCCGGGCGGACAGGTGCAGCTATCGCTCAGACCGTGGGAGGGGGAAGCTCTGTTCTGTGTGGAGAACAGCGGTCCGGGAATACCCCCTGAAGACCTGCCCCAGCTTTTCGGCAAGTTCGCGCAACTTGGGAGCGGAAAGGCAAAGGGTACCGGGCTAGGGCTCGCCATAAGCCGGGGGCTAGTCGAAATGCACCGGGGGCGCATCTGGGCCGAAAGCGAACCGGGCAAGGGCTGCAAGTTCCTGGTGCTCCTGCCGGAGCTTTCTTTTGCTGACGCCCTGTCCCTGATGGTCGGGCGGGAGATAACCCTGGCGGCCGGCAAACACAAATTCTGCGTGCTCAGCTTGACGCTGCCCCGGGACCTGCCAACGCCCCCGGGCGAAGCTTCCCCTGGCGCTGCCGTTGAAACTTTCCTGAGGGCCAGCCTGCGCAACTGCCACGCCACCATCAGGAACATGGGCTGGGATTATGTCCTGCTCCTGCCGAATTCCGGTTTGAAGGAATACGCGAAGGTGTTCGCCAGGCTGGACCACGGGCTATGCGAGCTTTTCAGCCTGCCGCCCGGAAAGGGCATAAACTATATCTCGGGCCTGTTCTATCCCGAAGATTTTACGGACGAGCAAGGACTTGCAGAAAAGATCGGTAGCGCGCACGGAGCCCGACATGACTAAGATACTCATAATCGACGACGAACCGGAACACGTAGAACTGGTTAAACTGCGGCTTAAAAAGGAGGGGTTCGAAGTGGAGTCGTCCCCGACCGCCGCCGGGGGCGCGGAGGCGGTGGCAAAGCAGGCCCCGGACCTCATCCTGCTCGACCTGCTTTTGCCCGATCTGACGCCGGCGGAAACTATAAACGTCCTCAGGTCGGTTCAAGGCACGTCGCGCATACCGATCATCGCCTTCACAGCGCTGGATTCTTTCGAGATACACCGCAGGAAATTGGGTGAGGAGCTCGAGGGACTAGTGTCCAAACCCTATGAAGCGCAGAAATTAATGGCAGAAATTAATAAGGTCCTTGGGAAGCGTCCGGTCTGCAAGTAGAAACCGTTACAAGCCCAGCGTCCCGGAGATACCGCGCATAGCCGCCAGGGACAGGTCCACGAACTCTTCCAGCTTCAGGCCTATCGCTTCGCATTCCAGGATGATGCCGCGGTCCACCGAGGCGGCGAAGCGCTTGTCCTTCATCCGCTTGATCACGGAGGAGGACTTCACGCTGGCCAGTTTGCGGTCCGGGTAGACCAGCGCGGTAGCGGTAATGAGCCCGGTCACGGTCTCGGCGGCGGCCAGCGCGCGGTGGTAGACTCCGGAGCGCTTCTCTCCGGGGTGGGCGGCCTCGTTGTGCAGCCTGACGGCCTCTATCAGATCTTCCGGCAGGCCCTGCGCCCGCAGCAGGCTCACCGCCTCGCGGGTGTGGCGCGCCGGGTCCCCGGCGGTAAGTTCCACGTCGATGTCGTGCAGCAGGCCGGCCAGGCCCCAGAGCTCAGGGTCGCCGCCCAGCCGGGGAGCCAGCGCGCGCATCACGGCCTCGGAGGCGAGGCAGTGCTTAATCATGTTCTCGTTCTTAACGTGGGTTTTCAGCAGCTGCAGGGCTTGTTCGCGTTCCATAAAACCTCCGGTTAGAAATTATAGAATATACTCATGGTCAACCCGAACACGGTGCTGCTGATAACGGTGCTGGCCTCCTTCTCCACCCCGTTCACCCTCTCGTCGATAAACGTGGCCCTGCCGGCCATGGCCCCGGAGCTGGGCCTGGACGCCCTGGCGCTGGGCTGGGTCTCGCTCTCCTTCCTGCTGGCCTCGGCTGCGCTGCTGGTGCCGATGGGCCGCGCCGCCGACCTCTTCGGCCGCAAGAAGCTCTTCACTGCTGGCTTCATGATCTTTACCGCCGCCTCGCTGCTCTGCGGCCTGGCGGCCAGCTCGGCGCAGTTGCTCGCCGCCCGCGCGCTGCAGGGGGTGGGCTCTGCCATGATCTTCGGCACCTCCGTGGCCATACTGACCTCAGTGTTCCCGCCGGAGAAAAGGGGCAAGGCCCTCGGTTGGGTCTCGGCCGCAGTCTACACAGGGCTTTCCCTGGGCCCGCCGCTCGGCGGCCTGCTGGTGCAGCACGCTTCGTGGCGGGTCATCTTCCTGCTGAACGTGCCGCTGGGGGTGCTGGTGCTGTTCCTTGTCCGGCGCGGCCTGGCCGGGGCAGAGTGGAAGGGAGCGGAGGGGGAAAAGTTCGATACCGCCGGCGCCGTTCTTTACGCGGCCTCGCTGGCCGCCCTGATGTACGGCCTTTCGTCGATAGCGTCGTCCCCCGGGAAGGTCTTCGCCGCCGCCGGAGCGGCGGCCCTGGGCCTTTTCCTGCGGTGGGAGACCAGGGTCCCTCACCCGCTGCTGAACGCCGGGCTGTTCCTTGAGAACAGGGTCTTCGCGTTCTCCAACCTCGCCGCTTTCCTGAGCTACAGCGCCACCTTCGCGGCCGGCTTCCTGCTGAGCCTGCATCTGCAGTACGCGGGGGGCCTGACTCCGGGCCGGGCCGGCCTGGTGCTGGTCTTCCAGCCGCTCTTCATGGTGGCCTTCTCGCCATGGGCGGGGCGTCTTTCCGACCGGCGCGACCCTGGCGTAATCGCCTCGCTGGGCATGGCCCTGACCGCCTCGGCCCTGCTGTTCTTCTCCGGGCCCGCGGCCGGACTGCCGCTCTGGCGCATAATCTCCGGCCTCTCCCTGCTGGGACTAGGGCTTGCGCTGTTCGCCGCGCCCAACACCAACGCCGTCATGGGCTCGGTGGAAAAGCGGTATTACAGCGTGGCCTCGGCGACGCTGGCCACGATGCGCGTGACCGGGCAGATGTTCAGCATGGCCGTGGTGACGCTGCTGTTCTCCGTCTTCATCGGCCCGGTAAAGCTGGGCCCCGGTAACGTGGCGGGGCTGGAGCGCGCCTTCGGGCTGGCGGTCTGGCTCTTCTCCGCCCTGGCCGCGCTGGGCGTGGCGGCTTCGCTCGCGCGCAGGCGCGCCGTTTAATTTAATAGAATAACCCAGGGAGGCAAGATGCTGAAGACCTACTTTAAAATATTCTTTGTCACCGGGGGGCTGTTCTTCCTCGGCATGCTTTTTTCGGACCTGACGCTGATGCCTTTCCGCGAGGCCCTGATCAGCGCGGTCTCTTCGGGCCTGCTGTTCGGGCTCACCATGGCCGCCGTGCTGGGAACGGCGCAGATACTGAAAGTCCGCCGGGCGGCCGCCGGCGAGCAGGGCCGCGACCTGTACTCCACCACGCAGGTCCGCGAGTTCGAGAGCGGGCTGGAATACTCCCGCCTGTTCGCCTCCGTTACCCATTACCTCCAGAAGGTCCGCGGCTTCGAACTGACGGAGAACGATGCGGACTCCGGCAGGGCCGCGGCGCGCTCGAAATTCAACTTCACCACTTTCGGCAACTCCGTGACGGTGCGCCTGGAGAAAAGACCAGGCGCGCCTACGCTGGTCCGGATCGTTTCACGCCCGCTGCTGCCCACGCTGATGTGCGATTACGGGGAGAACTACAGGGTCGCGCGCGGCCTTGAGGACCACCTGAAAGGCACGCAGCTTTAGCGCGCGAACGAAAAAGAAAAAGGCCGGGGATCTCCCGGCCTTTTTTTGCGCCCGCTAAAGCCCTAGAACTCGGCGTAGCCGGGCACCCGGGGGAAGGCGGTCACGTCGCGGATGTTGGCGATGCCGGTCACCAGCATCATCATCCGCTCGAAGCCCAGGCCGAAGCCGGAGTGGGGCACCGAGCCGTAGCGGCGCAGGTCGAGGTACCACCAGTAGGGCAGGGGATCGATCCCGGCGTCGGCCATCTTCTTCTCAAGCACCTCCAGCCGGTTCTCGCGCTCGCTGCCGCCAATGACCTCGCCGATGCGGGGCACCAGCACGTCCATGCCGCGCACGGTCCTGCCGTCGTCGTTGAGCTTCATGTAGAACGCGGCGGCTTCCTTGGGCTTGTTGTAAAGGATGACCGGCTTCTTGAAGTACTGCTCAACCAGGAAGCGCTCGTGCTCGCTGGCCAGGTCCACGCCCCAGCTCACCTTGACCTCGAAGCGCTCGTTGACGGGCTCGAGCAGCTTGACGGCGTCGGTGTAAGCGAGGCGCTCGAACTTGTTTTCGGTGATGTTCTTCAGGTTATCCATCAGCGCCGGCTCTACGAACTTGGCGAACAGTTCTATATCGGCCGGGCACTTCTCCACCAGGCTCTTCGTGATGGACTTGATGAAATCCTCGGCCAGCTCCATGTCGTCTTCGAGTTCGTAGAAGGCCATCTCCGGCTCTATCATCCAGAATTCGGAGGCGTGGCGGTAGGTGTTGGAGTTCTCCGCCCGGAACGTAGGACCGAAGGTATAGATCTTGCCAAGCGCCGTGGCCAGGCTTTCGCCTTCCAGCTGTCCGCTGACCGTAAGGTAGGTCTTCTTGCCCAGGAGCTCCTTGGAAAAATCCACCTCGCCCTTGTCGGTCCGGGGCAGGGCCTCGGGCTTGGCCAGGTCCAGCGTGGTAGCCGTGAACATCTGCCCGGCGCCTTCGCCGTCGGAAGCGGTGATGATGGGGGTGTGGACGTAGAAAAAGCCGTTGTCGTGGAAGTACTTGTGGACGGAGTAGGCCAGCTCGGCGCGGATGCGCAGCATGGCCGCGTACTTGTTGGTGCGGGGGCGGAGGTGCGCCACGGTGCGCAGGAACTCGTCGGAGGTCTTCTTCTTCTGGATCGGGAATTTCTCCGGGTCGCAGCCGCCGTAGATCTTCACTTCCTTGGCCTGCAGCTCGTATTTCTGGCCGGCGGCGGGGGAGGCCACCAGGTCCCCCTTGATCTCCACGGCCGCGCCGGTCACCAGTTGGGGCAGCACGGCGGAGAAGTCGCCCTTGTCGGGGGCGAAGACCACCTGCAGGCTGCCGCGGCAGGAGCCGTCATTGAGCTCGGCGAAGGACATCACTTTGGAATCGCGCCGGGTCTTTATCCAGCCGCGCGCCACCGCCCCGTCGAAGGGTGCGGCGCTGTCTAGGAGTTGTTTGATAGTGATAAGCGCCATTGTAGCCTCTGTGAAGCGGGTAAAGCGGGCCGCCTATTTGCGGGTCTTTTTCTTCTCTTCGGGGACTTTGCCTACGGAGAGCAGCTCCAGCTCGCAGGTCTTATCCTCGCCGTTATACTCCTCGAGGATGTAGCCCACTCCGGGCGCGTAATAGCGCACGGACTTGCCGGAGTCGCCGCCGGCCAGCAGGGTGACTATCTTCATGCAATTGGCGAACTTGCCCGCCTTGATGGAAACCTTGTCGGAGAGGGAAACGACCTCGCTGGCGTCGGGGTGCTCGTCCCACTTGGCGCCTTCCTTGGCGGGCAGCGGGAACTCGCGCCGGCCGCCTATGATGACGCCGTCGGCGGTGGTAAGCCATTTGGCGTCGCGGGTGATCGTGTACGCGGTGGTATGGGAATCGCGCAGTTCGAAGATCATCCTGGCCTGCGCCACGGTCTTGGCGCCCTTTTTCTTGACCTCGAGGATGTCGATGAACACCTTGGCGGCGCCTTCGAACTCGGTGCTGGTGAACTTGTATTCGTAGCGGGTCTGAGCTTTCAGCGGGAAATAATCTGCCATAAATTCTCCTGCCCTCTGGCCGGCGTATTTTTTACTTCGGGACCTATTAGATTTTTACAAATTATAGGGGGGAATACAAGGGAAAGGCTGACTTGCTGAAGATGCTAAAAAAATGGAGCGGGTGCCGCGGGACCGGGTTAGCAAAACCTTCATGAGCCCGACGCTTGCATAGCGCGGAGGGCGAATGATGAGCGAGGCCACGGTGTGGCCGAGCGCGTTTTGCGTTCCGGTCCCGCGGCAGGCCCGCGACCCCGGTCAGCGCCATGGTTTGATTCATCAGCATGACCAATCAAAAAACCCCTTGCGGGGTTTTTTGATCTGGTGGACGTGACAGGGATCGAACCTGCGACCTCCTCGTTGCTCACTCGTGCTCGGAGCCTGCTGGCTCCTGCGCCTCGTTCGCAACGCAAGCCACCGGCCGGTCCTTTCAGCATGACCAAATCAAAAAACCCCTTTCGGGGTTTTTTGATCTGGTGGACGTGACAGGGATCGAACCTGCGACCTCCTCGTTGCGAACGAGGCGCTCTCCCAACTGAGCTACACGCCCAAAAAACTATTGTAACCTGACTTGAGGGGATCGAACCTGCGACCTCCTCGTTGCTCACTTCGGGCTCGGCGGCCTGCTGGCCGCCAGCGCCCTGCGGGCGCTCTCCCAACTGAGCTACACGCCCAAAAAACTATTGTAACCTGACTTGAGGGGATCGAACCTGCGACCTCCTCGTTGCTCACTTCGGGCTCGGCGGCCTGCTGGCCGCCAGCGCCCTGCGGGCGCTCTCCCAACTGAGCTACACGCCCAAAAGCTGTGTACTGCACTCCCGGAACTTACCGGGGTTGGGAATTCTGCTTGGCTAAGGCTTCAACGCGGCGCTTGGCTTTCTTGTGCTCTTCGAAGTTGGCGTTGAAAATGTGCTTCCCTTTCCTGTCCGCCACGAAGTACAGCGCGTCCAGGTTAGCAGGCGCCAGTGCCGCGGCTATCGAATTGTAGCCCGGATTGCAGATAGGGCCCGGCGGCAAGCCGCCCACCACGTAGGTGTTATACGGCGACTTGAACTTCAGGTCCTTGTAGGTCAGGGCCTTCTTCCACCAGCCGTAGGACTGGTTATAGCCCAGGGCGTACTGCGTGGTCGGGTCCGCCTCGAGCGGCATCCCCCTGCGGTAGCGGTTGATGTAAACCGCCGCTATCAGGGGCCGCTCGCTGTCGTCCATGGCCTCGCGCTCCACTATGGAGGCGATGATCACCGCTTTGCGCGCGTCCAGCTTTTCAGGGAAACCTTTAGAGAACAAAGGCAGCATCTGCCTGTCGAATTCCAATTTTAGCAAATTAATTACTTCCTGGGGCGGCATATTTTTCTTCAGATTGTAGGTGGAGGGGAACAGATAGCCCTCCAGTTTCTGCTCGCGCGCCAGCGCCAGGAACTTCTCCGCCGGCGTCACCCCGTTGGCCTCCAGGCGCTCGGCGACCTGCTCCATGCGCCAGCCCTCGGGCAGGACGATGCGGATGCTGCTGACGTAGGTGCTGTGCGTCATCTTCCACAGCGCCTCCTCGGCGGACATGCGCTCGCGCAGGGCATATTCGCCGGGCATCAGCTTTTTGCCGGTGCCGGTCAGCTTCACCAGGACGCGGAACCAGGAGGAGCTGAGTATGACGTCCTGCGCCTTGAGCGCGGCCGCCACCTTGCCCGCCCCGGCGCCTTCGGGGATGGTGACCTTCACCGGGCGGCCGGGCCAGAAGAAATACAGCGCCAGCGCGCAGAGAATGAGCGCGAAAGTTATAGCAATGGTTTTAAGTTTCCTCATAAGAGGGGGCAGGAAACTGCCTGCCTGTAAACCGGCCCTTCCGGAGTCAGCACGCTCTCCATAAGTTCCACTGAAGCCACCCGGCTGACCGTCCGCCGCGGCGGCGCGTAATCCGCGAAGCGCCGCAGGTAGCTCTCGGGCAGGCTGTCCTTCACCCGGCCTATCGTGATGTGCGGTTCGAACCGGTTCTCGAACTTCAGCCCCGCCGCCGTCAGGCCGGCGCCCAGGCGGGCCGCCAGCTCCCGCAGCTGGGGCGCGCCTTCACCTATACCCACCCACAGCACCTGCGGCCGGCGCGCCGAAGGAAAGACCCCGAACCCGCCCATCGCCAGCGTAAAGGGCTTCAGCCCCGCCAGCCCCGCTTCTATGCCGCTCTTCGCGGCCGCCGCTCCATCCTTGCCCAGCTCGCCGAGGAAGGCGTACGTCAGGTGAAAATTACCGGGCTCCACCCATTTTACGGCGCCCTTAGGGGCCGCGATCCGCGCATACTCCGCGGCCGCCTTCAGGCCCGCAGTGAAAGCGGGCTCGAAAGAGGATGCTACGAACAGCCTCATTCGTCGGAGGCGGGGCGCACCTGCCGCTTGGCCTTTGCCTTGGCTGCGGCGCGCTTTTTAACGGCGGCGCGCGGCTTCTTCTTAAGCGCGGGCCTGCCGTCGTCGAGATCCTTGCGCATCACCTTGCGCTTCAGCGCCAGGGCGCGCAATTCGGACCGGCGGGAGGCCGAGCGCGGCTTCCAGCCCTTCAGCGCCAGGAGGCGCTTGCGCACCCCTGTCAGCACGCCGCGGTGCCGGCCCATGCGCGAAAGCGGCACGCTGCGGTAGCGCTTCTGCGAGGGATTGAACATGACCTCGCTGTTCTTCTCGAGCTGATATTCCTGTCCTACGGGCCCCGACTCGCCGGACTGGGTCACCGCGACGCGGCCCTCGTCGAAGACGCCCACGCCGGACTCCTTGCTCATCTGGGAATACTCCACGGCGAACTCGGTGCCGCGGATAGCGCAGACCGCGGTGGGGGTGCGCACCTGGAACTTCTGCTTATCGTTGAGGAAATGCTTGATCTTGGCCACCAGCGAGCCGAACGCCAGCGAAAGCACCGAGTCTTCCTGGTCCAGCGAGGAGATCTCCAGTTCGGTGTTGCGGTTCAGGGAGATCACGCCCTTGTCGTCGAGGTAGACTTCGGCCAGGCCGTCCGCCGAAGTTTTCACGCCGTCGTTCGACTCCAGGGGGACCTCTCCGGTCACCTTTATCCAGTCTTCGCTGTCCACGGTCTTCACCAGCACGGTGCCGGAGACGACCTTCAGGCGGGCGTCCCAGGACTGCGACTGGGCCTGGGAGTAGGTGCCGGACTTCATGGCCTGCTCCATCATCTGCTTGTAATCGTCCTCGGAAACTTCCTTGTAGTCCTGGGCCGCGGCGGGGGCCGAGAGCAGCAGGCTGAGGAGGAGCCCTTCAAGTATGGGGAATATCGACATAGGCCTCACTTTTCAATTTTCCGGAACTGCCGGCGCCCGACCTGGAGCACGCAGTTGCGGGGTTCGAACTGGATATCCTCGGCGACCTTTTCGCCGTCGAGGCGCACCGCCCCCTGGGCGATGAGGCGCCGGGCTTCGTTCATGCCTTTGACCAGGCCCGCCGCCACCAGCAGGTACGAGAGCTTGCCTGGCTTCTCGGCGCGGTAGGTCTCCATGTCGGCCGGCAGCTCCTTGCGGGAGAACACCTGCTCGAAGTGGGCCCGCGCGGCAGCCGCCTGCTCGGCGTCGTGGAAGCGGGCGGTGATCAGGCCCGCCAGCCGCTTCTTGGCCTCCATAGGGTGCTCGGCCTTCACGGCGGGCAGGTCCTCGGCTGTCAGCAGCTCGTAGTAGGAATACATCAGCGCGTCGGAGACGGACATCACCTTGCCGAACATGTCGTTGGGCAGGTCGTTGAGGCCCACGTAGTTGCCGTAGGACTTGGACATCTTCTTCTCGCCGTCGGTGCCCACCAGCAGCGGCATCGTCATCACGGCCTGCGGCTCCTGGGCGTGCAGCTTCTGCAGGTCGCGGCCCATCAGCAGGTTGAAGATCTGGTCCTGGCCGCCCAGCTCCACGTCGGCCTTGACGGCCACGGAGTCGTAGCCCTGCAGGATCGGGTACAGGATCTCCAGCAGGCTGATGGGGGTCTCGGCCTTCATCCTGGCGCGGAAATCCTCGCGCTCGAGCAGGCGCGAGATGGTGACGCTCTTGGCTACGTTGACGAAATCGGACACGCCCACGGCGGGGCTGGCGAAGAAAGGCTTGAGCCACTCGCTGTTGAAGCGGATCTCCGTCCTGTCCTTATCCAGGACCTTGAAGGCCTGCTCTGTATACGTCTTCGCGTTCTTGGCCACCGTCTCGTGGTCGAGCACGGGCCGGGTCAGGTCGCGGCCCGAAGGGTCGCCCACCTGGGCGGTGAAATCGCCGATGATGAGGACGGCGGTGTGGCCGAGGTCCTGGAAGCGGCGCAGTTTGCCCATGACGACGCTGTGCCCGAGGTGAAGGTCCGGGCTGGAGGGGTCAGCCCCGAACTTTATGCGGAGCTTCTTGCCGGAGGAAAGCTTCTTGGCCAGGTCTTCCCGGCTGACCACGTCCACCGCGCCGCGCGTGATGTCCTTCAGGAGCTCGTCTGTGTTCATAGCTCTTAATTATATTAATTTAAAGGGCGGTTTGCCCCGCGGCCGGACGGGCCGGCGCGGCGCTACTGGAAACCGTGCGGGTCGGCCTCGACGAAATACTTCACGCCGGGACGCTGGACCAGGGCCTGGGCGGCGGCCAGGCAGCGGGCGGCGGTCTTTTCCGAGGCGGCCTTGACCAGGTAATACTCGCTGAAGAACCGCTTCTTCTCCTGGCCGGGGGGCGTAACGGGCCCGAGGATCTCCCCGTCGGCGCCCAGGAAGGACAAAGCCTTCAGCAGGTCGCCGCCGGCGGACTCCACCCCGCGCGGGTCGAAGGAGGCGAAGCGCGCTTTGACGATATGCGAGAACGGCGGGTAGAAGAAGTCCCTGCGGGCGGCCAGCTCCCCGTCGGCGAACGACGGGTAATCCATCTCGGTAAGGCGGGAGAAGACGTAATGGCCGGCCTCCCGCGTCTGGATAAAGAGCTCCCCGGCGGCGCCCAGCAGGCGCCAGGCCCCGTAAAAAGAGCGATAGGCCTTCTCCGCGGCCCTGAAGTCCGCGCTGGACAGGTCCGCATCCGCGTCGATGAAGGCGGCCAGCTTGAGGCGGGGCGCGCCCAGTTCGCGCAGCGCTATTCGGGTGCCCACCAGCACGTCGGCCTCGCCCTTGGAAAAGCTTTCGAGCTCTGCCTTCATGGCCTTCAGCGAACCGCGCAGCACGTCGCCGTCGAAGCGCGCTATCTTCGTGCCGGGCAGAAGTTTGGAAAGGGCCTCCTGGGTTTTCTGCGTGCCGGCGCCGTAGTCGCGGAACACCCGGCCGCCGCAGGACGGGCAGACCTCCGGCTTGGGCTCGCGCTTGCCGCAGCGGCGGCAGAGCAGCACCGGGGCCGCGGCCGCCGTTTTGAGCAGCGTGAGGCCGGGGCCGCATTCCTTGCAGCGCGGCATCCAGCCGCAATGGGCGCAGAAAAGGCGGGAGGCGTATCCCTTGCGCCCCGCTATCACCAGCGCCTGGCCGCCGCCGGCCACGGCGCGGCGGACGGCGTCCGCGAGCGGGCGGGCCAGGATATCTCCGGGATACTCCGTCATGTCCAGCACCCGCACGTCGGGGCCGGGGCCGGCCAGCCGGGCCGCGGGCACCGCGTCGAAGCGCTGCAGGCCGCCGCCGGCGGCGGCGCCCCAGGACTCTATGGTGGGGCAGGGGCTGGCCAGCACGGCGCGGGCCCCCAGCGCCCGCGCGCGGCGCAGCAGGACCTCTCGGGTCTGGTAGAAGGGCTCGGCCTCCTCCTGCCTGTAGACATCCTCGTGCTCGCCGTCGAGCAGCGCTAGCGAGAGGTCTTTGAAGGGCAGAAAGACTCCGGTGCGGGTGGCGATGACGACCTTGAACAGGCCGGAGCGGGCGCCCGCCCAGGCTTCGGCCCGCCGCTTGGGAGTCAGCCTGGCGTGCCAGCTGCCGACGCGGCCGGGAAAGACCGGTTCGAGCGCGGCCTGCAGGGCGGGGATGTAGTTCAGGTCCGGCACCAGCAGCAGGCCCTGCGCCGCCTCGCCGGCGAGGGCGGCGGCGAACACGGCCGGATAAACGGCCTCGCGCCGCTCCAGCGGCGCCAGCCGCAGCAAATAGGCGCCCTCGGGCTCCACGGCGAGGGCCTCCAGGAATTTCTTCAGCTCGGGCAGCTGCGGCAGCGGGGCGGCCAGGCCCGGCTGCGGGGGCGGGGGGAGGACCGGGTCCTCCTGGGGGGCGTGCGAGTAGAAGGCGCCGAGGCAGAGCCCGCGCGGCGAGCCCCAGCGCGCGGCCATCCAGGCGGCCAGCGCCGGCGCGTCCTCCGGGAACAGCGGCTCCTCGTCGAGCAGGCGCGTCACCGACTTCAGCTCCTTGAATTTGGTCAGATCGGCGTCCTTCTCGGGCAGCACGCGCAGGATCATGCCCACGGCCGCGGCGCGCTTGCCCAGCGGGGCCACGGCGCGCAGGCCGGGGGCGGCCCGGAGCTCCAGCTCGTCGGGCAGCAGGTAATAAAAGGTCCGCCTCAGCGGTATGGGGAAAGAGAGTTCAGCCAGCATAACGGCGGCCGCAAACGCTGCGCTTAAGTGATCTTACCAGTTTCCAGGAACGTCTTGAGCATCTTCATGTCTTCCCAGGTGTCG
The DNA here is from genome assembly GCA_001799845.1 of Elusimicrobia bacterium GWC2_64_44. Taxonomy (GTDB): domain Bacteria; phylum Elusimicrobiota; class Elusimicrobia; order Elusimicrobiales; family UBA9959; genus UBA9959. The sequence goes on from MGUG01000037.1 coordinate 23,976, forward strand.
CGCTTCAGGTTTGGGTTGCGCAGGAGGGCCGCGGGGTGGTAGGTGGGGATGACCTTGATAGGGCGGCCCGGGACTATCTCCACAGGGTAATCGTAGGAGCGGCCGCGCACCAGCGAGATGCCCTTGTCCGTGTTAAGCAGCACCTTGGTGGGCACGGAGCCGAGGGTGACGATGCAGGCCGGCTTTATGAAGCGCAGCTGCTCGTCGAGGTACGGCCGGCAGGCGGCGATCTCGTCGGGCGTGGGCGGGCGGTCGTTGCCGTGGGACTCGGGGTCGGCCGGGTTCTTCATCGGGTGGCACTTCACGATGTTGGCGATGTAGACTTCGGAGCGCTTGAGGCCGAGGACGGTCTCGAGGATCTTGTCGAGCAGCTGGCCGGAGCGGCCCACGAAGGGCTCTCCCAGGTGGTCCTCCTGGAAGCCGGGGCCCTCGCCGACGAAGACCACCTTGGCCTTGTAGGTGCCCACGCCGAACACGGCGTTCAGGCGCGAGTCGCCCAGGCCGCACTTGCGGCAGCTTTTCACCTGCGCCGCGAGGGCGTCCATGTCGGCCGGCTTTTTGGTCATAATTGTGGGGGGCGGGACTTCGGCCGGAGCGGGGGGCGCTTTAGCCTTGGGAAGCGCAGCGGGCGCCGTCTTCACGGCGCCCGGGCGCGGGAGTTCAGCCAGGTTCTCGTCCAGATTCCTTATGTAGGCGGCCAGGTCCCTGGCGGCCTCGGCGAGTTCCCGCTTCATCGGGGTTAAGCGGCGTCTTTGGCCGGCTTCTCGTCCCGGGGCTCTTTGCGGATCCGCTTGGAATCGTCGGAGCGCTTGGTGGACAGCTTGTCCTCGATCTCGGCGTCCTTCTTCACGGCTTCCTCGATCTGGTCCACCAGCACGTCGTGGTTGACCACGTCGAAGAGGGCCTTGTCGATGAGCTCGGCCATCGTCATGGTGCGGGCATCTTCCTGGCGGCGCAGGTGGCGGGCCCACTGCATGGCGCGCACGATGTCGCGGTACTTGAGTTCGTCCTTGGAGGTCTTCTCCTCTTTGCCCGGGGCCAGCGAGCCGTAATCGGAGATCAGCTGCTCGAGGTCGGCCTTCTTCTCGGTCTTAGTGTGGGTAGTCATTGGGTCCTCCGTTGTCTGCCGGCTTTCTTGGAAAGCTGGCTGCTGAACGATCTTACTTTTTCCAGGTTGCGCGCCGTCTTCAGCGCCTCCAGCCCGGCTATCGCCGCCACTTCGCGGATGGTCTCGGCCAGCTTGTCGTTGATGACCAGGTAGTCGAAGGCGGACGCTACCCGGAGCTCGGCCCGGGCCGTTTCCAGGCGCACCGCCACGTTGGCGGGCGGCTCGCCCCTGCCCCGCAGGCGCTGCACCAGGGTCTTGAGGTCCGGCGGCAGCAGGAACACCGTGACGGCTTCCGGGAACAGGCGCTTCACCGAGCGGGCGCCTTTAACGTCGATGGTCATCACGGGGATGCGGCCCTTTTCCAGGACCTCCATCACCGACTTGACCGGCGTGCCGTAATAGTTGCCGTGGACCTTGGCCCACTCCAGCAGCTTGCCCTCTTTCCTCAGCTTCAGGAACTGCGGCGCCGTCACGAAATAATAATCTACTCCGTCCACCTCGCCGGGGCGCCGGGGCCGGGTGGTGCAGGTGACGCTGAACGAGAACTTTTTATCCAGCTTGAGCAGGCCGGAACGCACGACGGTCTTTCCGCCCCCTGAGGGGGCGGAAAGTACCATCGGGAAGTACTTGAACCTGCGGCGGGACACTTACTTGTTCTTGCGCGGCGCCCGGATCTGAGACTGTGCGGCCGAGAGGATGGCTATCGGCACGCGGAACGGGGAGCAGCTCACGTAGTTGAGCCCGGCCTTGTGGCAGAACTCTACGCTGGCCGGCTCGCCGCCCTGCTCGCCGCAGATGCCGATCTTCAGGTCTTTGCGGGTCTTGCGGCCGCGCTCGACGGTAATCTTGATCAGCTCGCCCACGCCGGTCTGGTCTATGGTCTGGAAGGGGTCCACGGGGATGATTCCCTTGTCCGTGTACTCTTTAAGGAAGTAACCAGAGTCGTCGCGGGAGTAGCCGAAGGTCATCTGCGTCAGGTCGTTGGTGCCGAACGAGAAGAACTGCATGGTCTCGGCCAGCTTCCCGGCGATGAGGCAGGCGCGGGGGATCTCTATCATCGTGCCCACCATGTAGGTCAGCTTAACGCCCTTGGCCTTGGAGACCTCGGAGTAGACCTTGTGGATGAGCTCGGTCTGGTGCTTCACCTCGTTCTCGAGGGAGACCACGGGGATCATGATGTCCGGGTACACCTTCACGCCTTCCTTGTGCAGCTCGGCGGCGGCTTCGAAGATGGCGCGGGCCTGCATCTCGGTGATCTCCGGGTAGGTCACGCCGAGGCGCACGCCGCGGTGGCCCATCATGGGGTTGGATTCGCGCAGCGCGGTGGCGCGGGCTTCCAGTTCGTCGAAGGAAATACCCAGGGACTTGCCCAGCTCCTCGAGCTTCTCCTTCTGGTGCGGCACGAACTCGTGCAGCGGGGGATCCATCAGGCGCACGGTCACGTGCATGCCCTCCATAACCTTGAAGGTGGCCTTCAGGTCGTTCTTCATGAAGGGGAACAGGTCGTTGAGCGCGGCCTTGCGCTCCTCGAGGGTCTTCGACATGATCATCTTGCGCAGCTGGAAGAGCGCCTGGTCGGAGCCCTTGCCGTAGAACATGTGCTCGATGCGGAACAGGCCGATGCCTTCCGCGCCGAACTTGCGGGCCACGGTGGAGTCGGCGGGAGTGTCGGCGTTGGTCCACACCTTGAGGGCGCGGATGGAGTTGCAGAGCTTCAGGAATTCGCCGAGGGTCCCGAGGGACTCGCTGGCGTCGATCATGTCCATCTGGCCCTTGTACACGAGGCCCTTGGAGCCGTTCAGGGAGATCCAGTCGCCTTCCTTGAGCGTCTCGCCGCCGAGGTGCAGGACCTTGGAGCCGTGCTCGATCTCGACGCCGGCGCAGCCGACGACGCAGCACTTGCCCCAGCCGCGGGCCACGAGGGCCGCGTGGGAGGTCATGCCGCCGCGGGCTGTGAGGATAGCCTCGGCCGCGCGCATACCCTCGACGTCCTCGGGGTTGGTCTCTTCGCGGACCAGGATAACTTTCTTGCCGTCCTTCTGCCACTTAACGGCGTCGGCCGCGGTGAAGACTATCTGGCCGCGCGCGCCGCCGGGGCCGGCGGGCAGACCCTTGCCGATGGGCTTGATCTTGCCTTCGGCCTTGGGGTCGATGATGGGGTGCAGCAGCTCGTCGAGCTGGGAGGGGGTGACGCGCATCACGACCTCTTCCTTGGTCGCCAGGCGTTCCTTGTGCATGTCTATGGCCATGCGCACGGCGGCGGGGCCGTTGCGCTTGCCCACGCGGCACTGCAGCATGTACAGCTTGCCGTTCTCGACGGTGAATTCAATGTCGAGCATGTCGCGGTAATGCTTCTCGAGCTTGGCGCGGATACCGGCGAGCTCTTTATAGCAGGCGGGCATCATCTGCTCCATGCTCTTGAGCGTGCGGCTCTGGTCGGAGCGGCTGGGCTCGTTGATGGGGTGGGGGGTGCGGATGCCGGCCACGACGTCCTCGCCCTGGGCGTTCTCGAGGAACTCGCCGTAGAAGTAGTTCTCGCCGGTGCCGGGGTTGCGGGTGAAAGCCACGCCGGTGGCGGAAGCGTCGCCCATGTTGCCGAACACCATGCTCTGCACGTTGACGGCCGTGCCCCACTCGGCGGGGATGCCTTCGATCTTGCGGTACTGCACGGCCTTGTTGCCCATCCAGGAGGCGAACACGGCGCCGATGGAGCCCCACAGCTGGTCCATGTGGTTGTCCGGGAATTCTTTGCCGATGACTTCCTTGACCTTGGCTTTGAACTGCTCGGCCAGGGTCTTCAGGTCGTCGGCGGACAGGTCGGTGTCGGCCTTGGCGCCGCGGGCCTTCTTCATGTTCTCCATGAGGTGCTCGAGCTGTTTGCGCACGCCGCGGTTGTCCTCCACCTCTATGCCGGCGGCCTTTTCCATGACCACGTCGGCGTACATCATGATGAGGCGGCGGTAGGAGTCGTAAACGAAGCGGGGGTTCTTGGTGAGCTCTATGAGGCCCGGGATGGTCTCGCTGGTGAGACCGCAGTTAAGGATGGTCTCCATCATGCCGGGCATGGATTTGCGGGCGCCGGAGCGGATGG
>MGUG01000038.1 GCA_001799845.1 Elusimicrobia bacterium GWC2_64_44
CGCGGCCGAAATGCTTGCGGTAATTGTCGGCGGCCAGCTTGATCTGGGCGTGCACGGCCTCTTTGCGCAGCTCCAGCGGCAGGAAGCCGTGGGTGGCGCCGCAGGTGATGATCTCAAGCTTCCCCATGTCCTGGAACTTCTTGAACCCGTCGAGGATGCGGCCGTGGTAATAGTCCTCGTACAGCTCCCGGATGCGGCGGAACTTGGTCTCGTACATCTTGGCCACTTCGTAGAAGCCCGTGTTGCGGGTGCGCACCACTTCCTTCTCTGCGAGCTCCAGGCGCAGGTTATAGTAGCGGCGGAAGCGCTCGCGCAGGAGGTCGTCGGCCATCATGTTGCACAGGGGCGGCGTGATGGACATGGTCACGCGGAAATCCGTGCCTTCGGCCGTCAGCTTCTCGTAGATATCGAGCAGCGGCAGGTAGGTCTCGCACATCGCCTCGAAGAACCAGTCCTCTTCGAGGAAGTCCTCGTACTCCGGGTGGCGTATGAACGGCAGATGCGCGTGAAGAACTAAAGCGAGGTAGCCCTTTTCTTTATTTGCCATCGGTGGTCGTGGTCCTGGTGACCTTTATGTCTATCTCCCGGGAATCGGTCTCGTCCTTGGACATGGCCTTCACGGGCAGGTCCACCAGCCCGTCGGGCAGCGCGAAGCGCATGGAGAAAGTGCCGTCCGGGTTCAGGTTCACCTTGCGGCCGGAGACGGTCACGAAGGCGTCGGGCTCGGTGGCCCCGTAAAGGATCAGTTCGCAATCGGCGACCAGCCAGAAATTTTTCTGCTGCTCGGGCTGCTTTGGCAGGTTCTGCGAGCTCATGGAGGATACGCCCCACGAGGAGGCGCGGCTGAACACGGCCCGCAGCATCTCCCAGCGCTGGGCGAGGGACTTGGCGACCTCGCCCGAGCCCTTGCCGATATATTCCACGCCGGAGAGCTGCAGCAGCTTGTCAAAATCCGCCGTAACGGCCATCCACTTTTCGTCGGTCACTTCCGAGACGCGCCCGCCGGGCAGGCTGACCGTGTTGGTCTTCACTATGCCTACGAAGGCGCCGTCGGGCATGACCAGGCCGACCTCGCAGCAGTAGGCGCGGCCGGCTTCCTGCACGTTAACGTACCAGCTCTTGGCCTCCAGCATTACCGCGATGTCGAAGTACCTGGATGGGGGCACGCCGTCGGTGACGCCGGTCATGTCGTAGACGCGGATCACCTGGCGGCCTTTCTGAAAGAGGTCGTCGCCGTGCGCGCTGCGGAGGTTCTTCTTGGAATTCTCGGTCACTTCCCAGTAGATGAACATCCAGTTGGGATCGCGCGGCAGCAGTGCCGCTTCCGTGGTGCCGTAGCCCTCCGGAAGCGCCTTGTGTTCTGCCTCAGGCGTGGTATTCTTGTTATTTATCTGCCCAGACGAAGTCATCTCGTTCTCCTTGCGGATATGGAATGTGCAACCAGGGAACGGCCGGTTACGTGAAAATATAACGGATGCCAAATCCCCCTACCCTACTGGCAACTATTGTAGCAAATAAAAGCCCCCCCTCCCAAATGAAAAAGCCCGGTTTCCCGGGCTTTTGGACGCGCCTGAAAGTTATTCCTCCGGAACGTCCGGAAAGTCGCCAGGGGCGGGTTCCGACGCGGCGGCAAAAAGGCGGTCGAAGGTCTCCTGGTAGCCTTGCACCACGGCCGGCTCGGTCACGAATATGATGTTCTCGAAAGAGTTCTTGCTGGCGTTGGAGGTCCAGTTGAAAGAGCCGGTCTCCAGCAGCCGGCCGTCGAGGATGGCGAACTTGTTGTGCAGGGCGCCCTTGTCGGTGCGGCCCAGCCGCCAGCGAAACTGCGCCCCGCTGTCGAAAACGTATTTGGCCAGCGGCGAGGTCTTGCCCATGTTCTGGTCTATCAGGAAGCGCACCCGCACCCCCCTCGCCTGTGCCCGCGCCACCGCCTCGGCCAGCACCCTGGAAGAGAACGTGAACGTGACGATGTCCGCGCTGGAGGCGGCGGCGTCCAGGATAGCCGCCAGGCGTTCCTCGCTGCGGGAGCCTGGAGAAAAAAGGTAAGCCGGCACCGGCGTGCCGTTGAAAGAATACAGCGGCCCCTGGTCCTGCGGCGGGGCGCCGTAAAAGCCCTCGGGCAGCTCGGGGGACGGGCCTTGGTCAGCGGTGCGGGCCTTGGCCCACATCCACTCGAAGTAGCGGGCGTAGCCCTCGGTGTAAACGGGCTCCCGCGCCACCAGGGTATTCTCAAGGTTGGAGAAGGTGGCGCCGAAAGTCCAGTTATAGGAGCCGACCGCGGCGGCAGCGCCGTCGCAGAGCAGGATCTTGTTATGGTTCACCCCGTAGGCGCGGGTACCGCGCAGGGTGCGCACCTCCAGACCGGGCTCGGCCAGCAGGCGCAGGATCTGGGCGTCGGCCCGGGGGTAGACGTGCTGCTCGTCCACGATCAGCCGCACGCGCGCGCCCCTGTTACGGGCGCGGATCAGCGCGTCGGGATTATCGCGCAGCGTGATGCTGAACAGCACCGCGTCCACCGAGCTCACAGAGGCGTCTATCAGCTTGGTGTTGAGGTCGTTGAGGTAGGCGAAGGAATAGGCCGGAAAGCCGCTGAAATCGCCACGGCTGAAGGCCGGAGCCGGCGGAGGGGCCAGCGGAACCTTTATCTCGGGGGCGCTGAAGTCCGCCAAAGCTTCATAAGCCCCGGCGGCGGCCTTGCCCTGGGCAAAGAGGAAGGCGGCGCAAAAGAGCGCCGCCGGCTTATAGAGCCGTTTCAGCATCAGGGTAATTGTAGCCGTTTGACCGCGTCAGCGTGAAGGCCTAATGGTCCCGAAAAATATAGGGCCGAAAGACCCAGAGCATAGGTACCATTTGACGCTGGTCAACTCTGGTCGCGCGCGTTACAATATACCAGGCAGCAATGTTAAGCGCACCCGGAGAACAGATGAAGAAACTACTCGCCTGCTTCGCACTACTCATCCTGACCGCCTCGTCCGCGAGGGCCCAGCTCAGCGCCTATTTCATAAACGTCGGCCAGGGCGACTCCACGTATATCGTGCTGCCCAACGGCCACAACGTACTGATAGACGGCGGCCCCTCCGGGCAGCCCGTGCTTAATTTCCTGAAAGCCAAAGGCGTGACCACCATAGACCACGTAGTGCTTACCCATCCCCACGGCGACCATTTCATGGGCCTGAAAGCCGTCTTCCGCAACTTCCAGGTCAAGAACTTCTACGACACGCGCGCCGACAACACCGACGCCATCATGGACGACGACGTCCGCGCCCAGGCGGCCTCGATGCCGGGCTGCAAGGTCCACTATCCCGAGGTCGGCTCTACCCTGAACTGGGACAGCCGCGTCACGGTCAAGGTGCTCAACACCTGCACCGATTCCATCAAGACCAAGGACAGCGCGGAGCTCAACAACTGCTCCATAGCGCTGCGCTTCTTCTACAACGGGCACGGCCTGCTGATGACCGGCGACATCGAGTCGCCCGTAGAGAACGCGATGACGAAGCTTTTCAAATCCGGCCTGCAGTCCACCTACCTGAAGGTCTCCCACCACGGCTCCAACACCTCCTCCGCCCCTAAGTTCCTGGAGCGGGTGCAGCCGCGCGTAGCCATCGTCTCGGTGGGCCGCGACAACCATTACGGCCACCCGCACAAGGAGATCCTGGACCGCCTCATGGGCGCCGGCGCGCAGATCTTCACCACCCTCGACAGCGACCAGTCGCTGGTCATCCCCGCCACCAGGACTGGCGTGGAGCTGATGGTCAACGGCCAGATAGACATGCCTGTCTCCCTGACACCCGCCCCCAAGTTCGTGATGACCAACCACCTGCGCGACCCGGCCGACTCCGCCGCCATGCGCCAGCTGATGAACGAAGCCACCCCCGAATAAGCAACACCTGAACAAATAAAAACGCGCCCCACCCGGGCGCGTTTTTGTTTTTCATCTTAGAAGATACCGCGAGATGCGAAGTCGGGGCCTACCGCAGGGGCAGGACCGCAAAACGCGTTCGCGCACACCGTGCGCTCACTCGGCACTCGGCCTCGGCGCTACGCAAGCCTCGGCCTCGCGACGGTTTTGCTTGTCCTACCCCTGCGGTCTCCCCTCCATCTGTTAGCGACGAGGCTGTTACAGATTAAAACCTGGCGGAGACCGTGGGGATGGGTCCGGCAAAAGCATGCCGGAAGCCCGAGCTTGCGTAGCGCGAGGGCTGAGGCGGGCAGCGGCGAGCACTGTGTGCGAGACAGCGGTTTTGACGGGCCCGTCCCCACGGTAGGCCGCCGAGTATTTATTGTTTAGGCAGCAGGGGCGAGTCGGGAGGGAGGCCGTAGGCGGCGGCGAGGTTTGCCGGAGAGAGCATGGCGGAGGCGGGGCCGAAAGCGTACCGGCCGGCGCCGAGCACCAGGGCCTTGTTGCAGCCGAGGGCCGCCAGGGCCGGCTCGTGCAGCACCGCCGCCACGGCCAGGCCCTTGCCGGCCAGGCTGCGCAGCAGGCCCATCACGTCGGACTTATACTTCAGGTCCAGGTGCGACGTCGGCTCGTCGAGCAGCAGCACCTTGGCTTCCTGCGCCAGAGCCTGCGCGATAAAGGCCAGCTGCCGCTCGCCGGTGGACAGCGTGTTCACCGAGCGCCCGGCCAGCCGGACGATACCGGTCTCCTGCAGCGCCAGGTCGGCCGCGGCGCCGTCGGCAGCCGAATAGCCGCGCCAGAAGCCCGCGCGGGCCGTGCGTCCGAGCAGCACCATCTCGCGCACCGAAAAATCGTAGGGCGTGGCCGTCTCGCTGGCCACATAGGCAGCCAGGCGCGCCAGGCGCCCCGGCTTAAGCGCCGAGACCTCTTCGCCGGCCAGACGCACCGATCCGGCCGCCGGCTTGATATAGCCGGTCAGCAGCCGCAGCAGCGTAGACTTGCCCGAGCCGTTGGGTCCCAGCACGCACATGAAATCGCCGGGGTGCAGCTCGAAAGACAGGTCCTGCAGCAGCGGCCCGCCGTTGTAGGAGAAAGTCAGCCCCGACACCCGCAGCGCCGGCATCAGGCCCTCCCCCGCGCGCCGCGCCAGAGCAGCCACATGAAGAAAGGCGCCCCCGCCAGCGCCATCACCACGCCCGCCGGTATCTCCGCTGGCGAGAACAACGTGCGCCCGGCCGCGTCGGCCGCGGCCAGCAGCGCAGCCCCGCCTACGGCGGCCGCCGGCAGCAGCGCCCGCGCGGACGGCCCCGTCAGCAGCCGCACGATATGCGGCGTCATCAGACCCACAAAACCTATGGTCCCCCCAAGCGCCACCGCCGCCGACGTGGCGGCGCAGGCCAGGGAGAAGAACAGCACCCTTTCGCGCGCCGGGTCCACCCCCAGGTGGTAGGCGCTGTCCTCGCCCAGCGCCATCGCGTCCAGCGCCCGCCAGCGCAGCATGGCCAGCGCCGCGCACACGGCTATGATGCCGGCCGAGGCCGCCAGCACGCCGGGCTCCGACGGGTAGAGCCCGCCCAGCACGAAATAAAAAAGCGAGAAGGAGCGCTCTCGTCCGGCGGAAAGAACCAGCATCACCAGCGCGGACAGGAAAGCGCTCACGGCCACGCCGGCCAGCACCAGCGCCGCGTCGGACAGGCGGCCGGCCAGCCGCGCCAGCCAATAGGAGAGGAAGGTGGCCCCGAAGGCGCCGGCGAAAACCGCGGCGAAGAACAAAGGCGAGGTGCGCTCGATACCGGCCATGAAGCACAGCACGGCCGCCGCCGTAGCCCCGGAGGAGGTGCCTAAAATGTATGGATCGCTCAGCGGGTTCTTCAGCGCGCCCTGGAAGAGCGCGCCCGCCAGGCCCAGCCCGGCCCCCACGGCGAGCGCCGCCAGCGTGCGCGGCAGGCGCAGGTGCCAGACTATGTCCGGCGCCAGCCCCGCCGGCCCGGCGGCCAGCGAGAACAGGCAGGCCGCGGCCAGCGCGGCGAGCAGCAGCGGCAGCCTATTTTTTCTCATCCAGTATTTTCCTGAGCCGCTCTATCTCGGAGAACAGCCGCGGCCCCGGGCGCGAGAAGGCGTCACGGTCGAGCGTAGTGATGACGCGGCCGGCCTTGACCGCGGCCAGGTCTTTAGCCATCGGCCGCGCCGCGAACTCCTCCGCCGTGCCCGCGAGCAGGATCACGGCCTCGGGGTCCAGCAGCAGCGTCTCCTCCCAGGAGGCCTGGAAATAGCCGCGCTTCTCCCCGCCGAAAATATTGCGGCCGCCGGCCAGTCGCACCGCGTCCGAAATGAAGGACAGTCCGCCGGTGGTCCAGCCGCCGGCGTCGGCCTCGATATAGACCTTCAGCGGCTTCTCCGGCGCCTTGCGCGGGGCCTGCGCCCCCAGGCGCTTAGCCAACCGCTCGCCTTCCTTCTTAAGGCCCAGTTCCGCGGCTATCAGCCGCACGGTGTTCAGGATGTCCGCGGCGCTCTTCTCCTCCGGCAGGGAAACCACTTTGAGGCCGAGCGAGGCCAGCTGACGCACCGTAGACGGGCCGGCCCAGGCGCCGGTAAAGACCACGTCAGGCTTCAGGGAATAGACTTTCTCCACGTTCGGGCGCAGGTAATCGCCGGTTTTCTCCACTTTCAGCGCCGCTGGCGGCCAGTTGCAGAAATTGGACACCCCAACCAGGTCGGCGCCGGCGCCGAGTTCGAAGATGATCTCGGTATAGGACGGCATCAGCGAGACCACGCGGCGCGCCTGTGCCTGCCCCGCAAGCAGGAGAAACGCCGCAGCCAGAAAGATATTTCTCATAAAAAAAGCCTTTTCTCCGGTGAGAAAAGGCCCTGTTCTCCCCTCGGAAGCCCCCGCACACGCGGGGGTTCGCAGTAGACCGGGCTAGCCTTGCGGCATTACCGTTGCGGGGCAGCCCCGGGATCGCACCGGGTTCCTTCTGCGCTACGCTATTATGATACTAAAATTTGTACTTTACTTCCCCCATCACGTAGCCGCCGCCGAGGCCGTACTTCACGCCGCCGGCCTTGCGCGTGGTAAAATCGCCGGCGAGCATGCCCAGGGTGGCTTCCAGCCCTCCCCAGCGGCGGCTGGCCGCCGCTGAGAAGCGGTGCATGTGCACGTCGATGGCCGAGGCGTGATCCAGGGAACCAGCGTCGATAGCTGGTGTGTCGTAGGCGTAGCCGGCCATGAAGTCGGTATGCTCGTTGTACGCCCACAGCGCGCCGGCGCGGAACTTATAAGAGTTCTTCCAGTCATAGGTCTTGGCCTGGTCTGCCAGCATCGCCCCGGGCGTCTGATAGGTCATCGCGTTGGAAAAGCCCTTCCACCAGGTTTGGGTAAGGTCGCAAGTGAAGGTTAGATTACGGCGGTATCTCCACGCCGCGCCCAGGCCCGAGGTGGCAGGCTGCATCAGGGTGAACTTAAAATCGGACTTCTCCACAGTGCCGAGCAGGGAGGCTTCGGCTTCGCCTTCTATCTTCACGTTAGCCCCGGTCCTGAACACTGCGCCCGCTGAGAAAGCGTCGCTGAGGCGGTATTTAGCTCCGATTATCCCCTCCGTGCCGAAGCCAGTTCCATCCAGTTCTTTATGCAGTGTTCCGGGAGCAAGCAGGTTGACCCCTATCTTGGCGTCGCTAGAAAGGCTACCCCTTATCGCGTTCACTCCGAGAGCCAGCGAAAGCTTTTCAGATACCTTGCGTGCGTAGGAGAAGTTGGCCACCATGATGGAGGCGAAGCCCTCGTAGTCTATGCTGTTGTACTGCGTGTTGGATGGCAGGCCGGCATCCTTAAAATCGGAACCCTGCAGGAGCGGCGTATAGAAGCCCGCCCCGAAGGCGGAATTATCCCCCAGCGGCACCGCCGCGCCCAGGGAGCCGAAAAAGAAAGTGGATTCCACGTGTTTCTTGGCGAAAGCGTCGGTGGGGAAATTGGGGTCTTTCAGACTGAAAGAGTTCCCGTCATAAGAATGGCTGCGCCCCTTCTTAAGTTCCAGGCCCGCCTCTCGGGCCTTCACGTCGGCCAGGTTGGCGGGGTTCCAGTAAATGGCGCTCCAGTCCGCGGCGTCCGCTATCACGGCGCCGCCGCGCGCCATGGAGCGCGCGCCGATGCCGTCGAACTCGTAGCCGGAAGCTGCCAGGAACCCTGGCGCAAAAACAAAAAAAAGCAGAAAAGCTGCGGCTGCGCGGTTGCGGTGCGTGTAAGTTGCCACTTGTACCCCCTGGCTGAATAAAAGAACGCAAAAAAAACAATTGCCGCTCAGGCGGCGTGCAGAGAAACGCTCACGGTAAGGCCGCCGCCCTCGCGGTTGCGCAGTTTTATATCCCCGCCGTTGCGTACCAGCAGGTCGCGGGCAATGATAAGGCCCACCCCGGTCCCGCCCTTCTTTGTAGTGACCGATTTGCGGAAGGCGGCCTGCAGTATTTCCTCCGGCACGCCGGGGCCGTTGTCGGAGACGGTGACCAGGACCACTTTATCCTTCAGCTCGACGCCGACCTCCACCATTTTAGCGTCGGGATTGTCGCTGACGGCTTCTACCGCGTTCTTGACGATATTGAAAAAAGCCTGCTGCAGGTCCGCCCTGGAGGCCACCGTGGCGGCGGGATCTCCTGCCTGATAGGCGTGCGTGAACTTTACCCAGCGCGCCTGCGGCGAGAACGAGATTATGGCCATCAGGTCGCGCAGGAATTCAGCCAGCACTATCCTTTCCGCGCTGGGGCCGCCGGGCTTGCCGAAGCGGGTGATGCCGTGCAGGGACTCCACCATGGCGTCTACGGTCTCGCCGACCGACTTGAGGTCGGCCAGTTCCTCGGGCGATACCTTCTTTAGAGCCGCCATTTCCAGGTAGCCTGAAACCGAGGCGATGGGGCCGCGCAGGTCGTGGGCTATACGGTGGGCCAGCACGCCTATCTGCGCAGTGGCGTTGAGTTCGGAGAATTTACGCAGCAGGGCGTCTTTGTCGGCGGTTTCCTGGGCTGCCTTCTGGCGCAAATTGGCCAAAATAAGCCGGGAAGTCAGCCGAGTAAGGACTAAATAGGAGGCCGTTATGCCGGCTATCAGCGCGGTTACCGGCAGGCTGGCGTATATCTCACGCGCCCACGGGTTGGAACAGGCCAGCACCCCGGCGTATTCGCCGGCGACTACCAGCAAATAGCCGGCCAGAATGGCCTGCAGCGTCCAGGTTTCATCCATGCCGTAGAGCGCTTCCGAAACCAGTATGCTGAAATACATGAAGACGAAGGGAGAAGCTATGCCGCCGGTCAGATGCACCGCCGGGGCCATGATCGCCGCGGCCAGCAGCCCCATCATGGAGTTGGACCAGCGCATGTCCTTCGGGGGGCGGAAGCGCAGGACCAGGTAATAGCAGGCAAAAGCGGCCGCGCTGATCAAGGCCAGGTAGCCCAGGGCCTTAGGCAACGGACCTCCCAGCAGGAAGACCACTACGGCCGCCGCGAGGGAAACACCCGACGCCAGCATGACCTGGGTGCGTATCATCCCCGAGTGTTTAGACGTTTCGTGTTCGGTCATGGTTCCAGCTGTCAGGCCAGCGGCAGCGAAGCTTCCACGGTCAGCCCGCCGTCGCGGCCGTTGCGCAGGCGGATCTCCCCCCGGTTGCGCACCAGCAGGTCCCTCGTTATCAGCAAGCCGACGCCGGTCCCGTCCGGTTTGGTGGTGACCGGCTTTCTGAAAATGGTGTTGAGCGTCTCCTCGGCGATACCGGGCCCGTTGTCGGAAACTGTCACCCGGGCGTCCCTGCCGGCGCGCGCTATCGCTATGCGCACGCGCTTGCCGTCCGGGTTGTCGCTGACGGCTTCCACCGCGTTCTTGATCACGTTGAAAAACGCCTGTTGCAGGTCGGCCCTGGCGGCGGAGACGGTCAGACCGTCGTCACCGGGCTCCACTATCTCCAACCGCACGCCCTTGGCGCGAGGCGCGAAGGCGGCTATGGCCACTATGTCGCGCATGAAATCCGGCAGGTGTATCTTTTCCTCTTCGGGCCCGCCCGGCTTGCCGAAGCGGGTGATGCCGTGCAGGGTCTGCACCATGTTGTCCACGGTCTCGCTGACCGAGCGCAGTTCATCGCGCTCCTCCGGCGTGCGCTGCTTCAGGGCCGCCAGCTCCAGGTAGCCCGAGACGGACGCTATAGGGCCGCGCAGGTCGTGCGCGATGCGGTGCGCCAGCACGCCCAGCTGCGAGGTAGAATTGAGCTCCGAGAATTTGCTCAATAGCGCGTCTTTCTGCGACTCCTCGGATTCGATCTTGGAACGAAGGTGGTGTATGACAAGGCCGCTGAGGTTTTTGGTCATGAACAGGTAGGCCACTATCAAGGAAGAAACGATACCGAGGAAAACCGGGCTGTTATAGGCGGGGGCCGCCCATGGCGTCGGGTCGGGCAGAAAACCGAAGTAAATACCCCATACCGCTATCAGGTAACCCATGGCGCTGACCGGCACCGTAAAATTATTTTCCAAGCCGTAGATAGCCTCGGAAACCAGCATGGCCAGGTACAGGAACGGTAGCGGGGACACTACGCCGCCGGTATAATAAATGGAGACGCTGATGACCGCCGAGCCTATCTGGCTGAGCGCGATGCTCGCCCCGCGGTAGCAATTCTTGCAGACCCTGTCGAAAACCAGGGCGTAAAAGAAATAGCAGAAGCAGGAAATGAGGCTGAACCAGGCTACGGTCCTGGGAAACGGCAACTTGCCCCAAAAGAGCAACATGGTAGCGATCAAGCCGAGAGAACCGGCCAGCAGCGCGTTCAGGCGCAGGGCCCTGCGCGTGCCCTCGTCCTGTCCCTCGGCGGGCTTCATTTAAGGAGCCCTAATTTTGCGGCCGCGCGGGCCAGGTCCCGGGCGAAGGCGGTCTTCAGCAGGGCGGCGGGGCGGCCCAGCGCCCTCTCCAGCCCCGGGTCGCGGCGTATGACGGCGTCGGCGCCTTTGGCCCGGCTCCCGGCGGACATGTTCTCCACCACGCCCAGCACCGGCACCTTCAGTTTTTTATAAAGTTTCAGGGAGCGGGCCAGCACGTCGTGCGCCAGCAGCGAGGGCGCCGTGACCGCCAGCACTTCGGCCCCGCGGGCGAAGCGCATCACGTCCAGCGCCGCGTCGTTGATGCCGGGCGGCATGTCCAGCACCAGGAAATCCAGTTCCCCCCACTGCGTGATGGCGAGCAGCTCTATGATGGCGTCGGAGACATTGGCGCCGCGCAGCGGCACGGCCTTGTTCTCCGAAAAGAAGACCACGGACATGAATTTCACGCCCTGGCAGACCGGCGGTTCCAGGCCTTTCTCTTCCTTCGGGAACAGGCCTTTGGCGCCCAGTACCAGGTGGTCCGAGGCCCCGGCGAAATCCAGGTCGAACAGGCCGGTCTTGAAACCGCGTTTCGCCAGCAGCAGCGCCAGCGTCGAGGCGGTGACGCTCTTGCCAATGCCGCCCTTCCAGCCGGTCACGGCTATGATCCGCTTGACGTGTTTAAGGCGCTCGGCGATCACCGTCGGGCGCGGGTCGATGTCCGTCATTTTTCCCCTTTGATATAGCTGATGGAGACGCCCCGCCCCTTGGCGATCTCGAAGTCGGGACTCTTGCATTTCGGGCATTTCAGGAAGGTGTGCGCCATCTCCGGCACGAAGTGGATGAACTCGGCCTCGTCCTTGGTCTTTTTCAGGCCCTTGAGCGGGAATTCGTGCGCGCAGGCCTTGCAGCGGAAGACCGCCGGCTGCTTTATGATCTTGAACTTGCAGAGCTTCGCTACCGGGAACTGCGCGCGCAGCTCTTCCAGGGCGAACTTGAAGATCTCCCCGTCTATGGCCTGCAGCTCGCCGAAGACGACGCCGGCCTCTTTAAGTTTCTTGAGTTTCTCCGCGGCGGAGTGTTCCACCGCGGCCTTGATCACGGATTCAGCTAAAGCCCATTCATGCATAATTCCATAATTATACCAGTTAACCCGGAGGGCTTAATACCACGAACAGGGTAAGGCTTTATTCCGATTTCCAGGTCACCGACAGGGAATTCTTTGCCCTGTCGTATCTGAAGGCCAGGCCGGCGGCCTCGGCGGGCAGGGCTTTCACGGTGTAGCCCTTGAGTTTGCCGGGCAGGTCCGCGGCGCAGAGGCCGTCTAGCGAGGCCGCGTCGGCCATCCACGGGTGCGTGCGCAGCAGGCGCACCTTGAGCGGCCCGAGGGCCAGGGTCTCGTCCTTTATTGTGAAGTCGGCTCCGGGCCCGCGCGGCAGCTCCATGCTGGCCCCCTTGTACCCCAGGTAGCGCCCGCCGGAACAGAACACCGTGGCCCAGGAGAGCGCCGGCGTCTTTTCCCCATCCAGCTTGATGAACAGCGCCGCCCTGTAACCGGCCGCCCGTTCCGGCGCGGCGGCCTTGGGGAAGACGATGTCCGCCCGCCCCGACCCGTCGCGCACAAGCACGGTCACGGAGCTTTCCATGCGCGCGGCGCCCACGCCGTAGCGCGCGTAGTAGCCGGTATCCGTAGGCGCCGGCACGGCGGGCACCCGGTCCTCGTTGAATTTATAGACGTGGGAAACGCGTTTAGAATTAAGGTTGAAGTCAGGCAGGTACTGCTCGGCGGAGGCGCGCCCCGCCCCCGCCGCGCTGAGCGCGGCGAGCAAGACCAGGGTCTTCAGGGCGGGGTGCATAAGTCCTCCTGTGAGCCATCGTCACTTGATCAGCTTGCGGAAGCTGGCTATCTCCATGGGGCGCATCTCCAGGTCGCCGGGCGCGCGGCGCACCAGGTGGATGCCGCTGCCCTGGGCCAGGCTGAGGGCCGCGTACTGCGCCTCGTTGGGGTTGCACAGCAGCTGCACCACCCCGGACTCCCCGGCGGCGGCTGGCTTCTTCACGCCGGTCACCATCACGTTCTGCAGGATCGTGGCGGTGACTTTTTCCTTGATGTCGCCGTTCATGATGGCCTCGAACGTGACCAGCATGTCCACGCGGTCGCCCTTCTCCAGGAACTTCGCCTGCGCGCCGGACAGGCCCAGGCTGACGCCGCGGTAGCCGGGCAGCACGCGGGCCTCGGGAGAGTATTTCTCCGCCGGCTTCTTGCCGGCTCCCTGGCGGGGCGCCTCGAAGAGCTGCGCGAACAGGTCCCGGCTGCGGCGCGAGATGTCGGCGGTCTTACGGTCGAACTTAACCCGGCTCGCGTCGGAAGCCGCCTCGGTCGCCTCGTCGAAGTCGCGCATGAGGCCGTTAAAGACGGCCAGCATCGGGCCGCCGCGCCCGGCGAAGGAGGACTCCAGCCCCGCCCTGTAAACGCGGTCCACGCTCATCATGAAGCGCAGGCGCATATCATCATAGCCGGCCAGGCCCGCCTGCAGGTCCCCGCCCTTCTGCGCGGTGGAAAGGAACTCGTAGAGAATGGAGACCGGCGTCTGCCACAGGGCGGCCTCGCTCAGTTCCCCTTCCTCCGGGTCCTTCCAGACCTTGCGCTCCGCCATCGCGGGCGCGTCCTTCTGCAGCCAGTCGGGCATCTTAAGCACGGTCTTGCCGGGATGGCAGGCCGTGAGGCGCTCTTTCACATTGGCCTCCACCGTCGGAGACAGGTAGTAATAGAAGAGCTGCATTTCCTGAGCGGCGCAGGCCTGTTCCGGCGCGGCCGCCTGCGCGGGGCGGGCCGCCAGGGCGGCCGCGGCCATCAGCAGAGTTATGAGGCGTTTCATAGGTCCTCCTTACTTTATCAGCTTGCGGAAGCTGGCCATTTCCATGGGGTGCAGTTCCGTATCGCCGGGCGCGCGCACCGACACCGTGATATTGCCCTGCGCCACGGCGAGCGCCGCGTACTGGGCCTCCACGGGGTTGAGCAGCAGCTCCACCGCGCCGGGGTCCTCCGCCTTCGCGGGCTTGTCGAGGTTTATCACTATGACGTTCTGCAGGATGGTGGCGGTGATCTTTTCCTTGCGCTCTTTGCCGTCCTCTTCCATCTTCGCGTCGAAGGTCACCAGCACGTCCACCCTGTCGCCCTTTTTAAGGAACAGGAGCTGCGAGCCGGAGACGGTCAGCGAAGTGCCCCGGTAGCCCTTCACCAGCCCGACGGGCAGCTTCTCCGCCCTAACCGGTGTCACGGCCTTGGCCTCCGCCGGCGCCTCACTGGCTGCCGCCGTCGGCTTGCCCGGGGCGTCCAGTTCCGCCGCGTTCGCCGCGCCGTTAACGGCCAGGGCGGCCGCGCACACCACCGCTAGTCTGAGCATTTTCATAACTCCTCCTTTTCCTTTTTAAAGTGTCCTGCGTTCAAAAATGTCGTCGGGCGAAACGGGCCGGCGCTCTATCGGGAACGGCGCGCTCTCGGTCTGAAGCACTATGCCCCCCGCGCCGGCCTGAGGTATCGGGCGGCCTTCGGCCAGCACCATGGGCAGGCCCGCGCCGGCCGGGGCTATCGGGAATTCTTTCAGCGGCTGCGCCTCCAGCCTGCCCATCGGCAGCGAGGCGAACAGCCCGGCGCCGGCGGCTGGCGCGCCGCCGGAGACCCTGGCCCGAGGCAGTGGCGGCAGCGCGGCCACCGACTCCGGCGTGACCCGCGGCAGCGACACCTCGGGAACGCTCCCGGGCTGGCGGCGGGCCAGCGGCAACAGCGCCACGAACAGCGCGGCGGCGGCGAAAGCGGCGCGGGCGTAATTATTGGCGAACATGGCGCGGAGATAGCCGGCCAGGGAAACCGGGGCGCCTGTCAGGCGCTCGCGCAGGCTCTCGCGGATACTCGACTCGCCGCTGAAATCGGCGCGGGCCAGCTCCCCGGCAAGGGCCAGCGCGCCGGGGTCGCTGCCGGCAACGGGGGCCCGGCCGTCGCGCAGCAGGGCGTCCAGTTCCTCGTTGAATAGTTTTGCCGCTTCCGTCTCGTTCATAACTTTCTTATGCCTTCTATGTCCTTCTGCATTTTCTTGACCGCCCTGTAGATTATTATCCCCACGTTGCTCTCGCCCAGGCCGGTCATGGCCGCTATCTCCCTGTTGTTCATCCCCGAATTGAATTTAAGGGCTATTATGTCCCTCGCCCTCTCGTCCAGGCCCGCTATGGCCGCCAGCAGCTGCGCTTTCTCCTCTTTGCGCTCCAGGGCCGCCTCCAGCCTGGGGTCCCCGGCCGCCGGCTCCGGCGCGTCGTCCAGGGAGACTTCCGCCCTGCGGCCGCGGGCCCTGGCCCAGTCTATCACCGCGTTGCGCGCTATGCCGAACAGCCAGGCCTGTTCCGGACCTTTCGCCGCGTCGTAGGTGCCCGCCCCGCGCAGCGCCGCTTCAAAGACCCGCCCCGTCACATCGTCCGCCTCCGCCGCCGGCCAGACGTGGCAGCGCACATAGTTGTATATGCGTGTGAACCACCGGTCGTAAAGTGAGGCAAAATCCATATCCGTTCCCTCTATACTAGTAAATACGGCGGAACTGAAAAAGTATTACACCCCGCGCTCCCATGTTTCCTACAATATCCCTACGGCGATGACCACACAAGACGAAAACAGCGCGGCCGCCTTCCCCGAACTGCGGGCAATAGGCGTGCTGGAATCCTGCTTCAGGGAGAAGTTCGGCACGCCCCGCCAGCCGCATTTGGTGCCGGGCTCCACAGCCAGGCTGCGCATACACGCGAGCTACAGCCCGGCGCACTCGCTGGCCGGCCTGGAGCAGTTCAGCCATGTCTGGCTGCTCTCCTGGTTCCACCTCAACACCAACAAGACCTTCCATCCCAAGATCCACCCCCCGCGCATGAAAGGCGGCAAGATAGGCGTGTTCGCCTCACGCTCGCCGCACCGCCCCAACCCGCTGGGCCTGTCTCTGGCCAAGCTGGAGCATGTGCAGGGCGACACGCTTTACCTGTCGGGCATTGACCTGATAAACGGCACCCCTATCCTCGACATCAAGCCGTACCTGCCCTTCAGTGACGCCGCGCAGGCGCCGCTTTCCGGCTGGGTGCCGGACCACGCCTTCCCCGAGCTGACAGTGGCCTTCTCGCCCCGCGCCGAGCTGGACCTGGCAGGCGCCGCCCCCGGCCTGCGCGGGCTGATAGCGGACACCCTCAGGCACGACCCCCGCAACCGGCGCGACGCCACGCAGATGAAAGAGGGCGCGGAGCTGGAATTCTTCCTGTGCGACCGCGAAGTGCATTTCTCCGTCTCCGGCGACACGGCCACGGTGTCGCGCGTCGAAGCGGCCACCCCTTTCGAAAAGAAGTTCCGCAGGAAGGGTCCGGAGCTCAAATGACGGACAAAGCGCAGGGAGCTTCGGTGATCGTGATAGGCGGCGGACCCGCCGGCCTGATGGCCGCCGGCCGCGCGGCAGAACTGGGGGCGCGCGCCACCGTGCTTGAGAAGAACCAGCGCCTCGGGCTCAAGCTCCTTGTCACCGGCGGCGGCAGGTGCAACGTGACCAACAGCGCCGCCCTGAAAGGCTTTATCGCGGCTTTCGGCCCCAACGGCAAATTCCTCTACCGCGCGCTGACCGTCTTCTCCAACTCCGGCCTGACGGGCTTCCTCAGGTCTTTCGGCGTGCCGGTGCGCACCGACCCCGACGGCAAGGTCTTTCCCGCCGACGACAAGGCCCAGAGCGTACTGGACGCGCTGCACTGCTATCTCAGCCGCGGCAAGGTCACCACCCTCTTCGGCGCGCAGGCTTCCGCCCTGGTGCTGGGCGCCGGCTCTGCCGTGGCGGGCGTAAAGACGGCGGACGGGCGCGTGGTGCGCGGCAGCAAGGTGATAATAGCCACGGGCGGCCTGTCCTACCCGGCTACCGGCTGCACCGGCGACGGCTACGCCCTGGCCCGGCAGTGCGGCCACACCATCACCCCCCTGCGCCCCGGGCTCACCGCCCTGGAATCGGCCGAGCCATTCATCAAGGACCTGCAGGGCCTGACTCTGCGGGACATCACCCTTACCCTTATTATCAATGGCAAGCGCGGCAAATCGCAGGCGGGCGACCTGCTGTTCACCCATTTCGGGGTCTCGGGCCCGCTGGTCCTCGTAATGAGCGGCCCGGCCTCCGACGCGCTGTCCGAGCCTGGCGGCACTGCGGAATTCTCGGTAAATCTCAAGCCGGCGCTCAACCGCGAGGCCCTGGCCGCTGAAATGCAGGCCTATTTCGCCGCCAACGGCGCGCGTCAGTTCGCCAGCTATATCAAAGCCATCCTGCCGGCTTCGCTCGCCCCCGTGTTCGAGCGGCGCTGCGGCATAGACCGTGAGCGCCAATGCGCCTCCATTACCGGCGCCGAGCGCAGGCAGGCCGCGGAGCTGCTGGGCGATTTCAGGATAAAGCTCTCCCGGCCCCGCCCCCTGCGGGAGGCCACCGTCACGCGCGGCGGCGTGGCCCTGGCCGAGGTGAACCCGCAGACCATGGAATCGCGCCTGGTGCCGGGACTGTATTTCTGCGGCGAAGTCCTGGACCTGGACGGCGTGACAGGCGGCTACAACCTGCAGGAAGCTTTTTCCACGGGCTATCTGGCCGGCCAGTCGGCCGCGGAGGCCGGAGAGCCCGCCTGAGCCCTTTCCTTGCCCTGGCGCCCCATTTTTGCTATACTATCCCTAGTTGGTTCCGTACCTTACAAGTCGCGAAGGTATCCCTAAAAGTCCAAAGACTACCCGCGCGATGATGTTCTTCCCAGTTAGTATCCGGAAGACGCGTTAAGCTTCCACCCACCTCAGGAACTTAGCACAAAGTATCGGAAATATAACAAAAATTATATTTCGGAGGCTTATTGCTATGAAAAAGTTCGTTACATCGGTTATATATATATCCTTACTGTTGATCCCGGCTTTCGCCGCGGCACAGCAGAACGCCCTTAATAATGTCGTGAACGCCACCGACCCGGCGCTCGCAGCCGCCTTCCAGGCCGCCCAGCAGGGCATGCCGGTCTTCACCGTGCCCCCGCCGGTCAGCATAAGCGCGGACGAGCGCTACAGCGACACCCCCGCCGCCGAATACCTGCCGCTGGCCAAGCGCGCCGTGCTGGAATACGAATACACCTCCAGCGAGTTCGTGGCCCCCAAGGTCATCCGCGTCGAATACCTGACCTATTCCGAAAAGGACGCCACCGCCGCCGTCAACATGATCATCTTCAACAAGACCAAGCCGCGCGTCACCAACTTCGTGACGGTAGCCGGCGCGGACGGCCTGCGCTCCTCCGATTCCCCGCTCTACGGCCCCCGCCTGGAGTTCCCCCTCCCGCTCGTCTACAACGCGGTGTGGAACGAGGGCCCGGACCGCAGCCGCGTAGCCGCGCTCAACGCCAAGATAGCCGTGCCCGCCGGCACCTATAACGGCTGCCTCAAGATCACCACCCGCCTCAGCGGTGGCGACGCCGGCTCGGCCGAGCGCTACTACGCCCCCGGCGTGGGCCTGGTCTACGAGCAGATCATCTCCGAGGAGCGGCAGGAAACTCTGAAACTGACCTCCTACCAGCTGAAATAACATTCTAAGCCAAATAAAAAACCCGGCCGCTCGGCCGGGTTTTTTATTTGCGCCGCAGTGGCCTACATGCCCAGGCCGGGTAGTCCGCCCATCGCGCCCATCTTCTGGGCCGCGGCCTTCTGGCTCTCGCGCACGGCGCGGTTCACCGTGTCGGTCAGCGAGGCCTCCAGCTTGGCCTTGTCGGCGCCGGCCAGCTCGGTCTTGATCTCCACGCGCTTGATTTCCTGGGAGCCGGTGATGGTGACCTTCACCAGCTTATCCTCGCTGGCGAGCTCCAGGCCGTCGAGCTCTTTCTTCAGGTCGTCCATCTTCTTCTTCATTTCCCAAAGCTGCTTCATTTTGTCGATCATTATTTCTCCCTTATTCAGCTGCACGCCGCGGCGTTGTTGCGCAGGCGAGAATTCCGATAGCCGTACGCGAAATAGATCACCAGGCCTATGGCCAGCCAGCCGAAGAAGCGCACCCAGGTGTTGAAGCCCAGGCCGAGCATCAGGTAGAGACAGAAGCCTATGCCCAAGAGCGGGGTGAACACGCCCCCGGGCGCCCGGAAAGGCCGCGGCCTGTTCGGTTCCTTGTGGCGCAGTATCATGACGCCTATGCAGACCAGCACGAAGGCGAACAGGGTGCCGATATTGCACAGCTCGGCCATGGCGTCAAGGCTGAAGAAAGCCGAGAACACGCCCACGAAGATGCCCGTCCAGATGGTGGTCACGTGCGGGGTCCTGTGCACCGGGTGCACGCGGGCGAAATACTTTGGCAGCAGCCCGTCGCGGCTCATGGAGAAGAAGATGCGCGGCTGGCCCATCTGGAACACCAGCAGCACCGCCGTGGTGGCCACCACCGCCCCGAAGGACACCAGGCCTATCAGCCAGCGGCTCGCGTGGTTGTATTCCAGCCCGGCTACCAGCGGCTCGGCGATTTTGAGCTTTAGCTCGCCGAAGGGCATCATGCCCGTCAGCACCACCGCCACCAGGATATAGACTATGGTGCAGATGATCAGCGAGCCGATGATGCCTATCGGCATGTCCCGCGCCGGGTTCTTGGTCTCCTCGGCCACGGTAGAGACCGCGTCAAAGCCGATATAGGCGAAGAAGATGTACGCCGCACCGGCCTGTATCCCGGTCCAGCCGCCGGGGGCGAAGGGCGTCCAGTTGTCCGGATTGAAATAGACGAAGCCCGCGACGATAAAGATGGCCAGCACGGCCAGCTTGATGCCCACCATCAGCGAGTTGAAGCGCGTGCTCTCCTTGATCCCCATCACCAGCACCCAGGTGATCAGCGCCGTCACCGACACGGCCAGAAGGTTCACCACTATCGGGATGCCGAAAAGGTGCGGCACGGCGGCCAGCGAGGCGGCGGCCTCCCCGGCGGGCAGGTCTTTGAGGCTCAGGAGGAAGGTGTGGTAATCCAGCCGCAGCCAGACGGGGATATTAAGGCCAGTGATACTTTTAAGAAGGTCGTTGAAATAGCCGGACCAGCTGATGGCCACGGCCACGTTGCCTATGGCGTATTCCAGGATAAGGTCCCAGCCTATGATCCAGGCCACGATCTCGCCCATGGTGGCGTAGGCGTAAGTGTAGGCGGAGCCCGCTATGGGGACCATGGCGGCGAGTTCGGCGTAGCAGAGCGCGCAGAAACCGCAGGCGATGGCCGTTATGATGAGGGAGATTATCAGCGAGGGCCCGGCGCTGCCTTTCACGGCCGCCGCCCCCACCATGGCGAAGATGCCGGCGCCTATGATGGCGCCTATGCCGATCATCGTCACGTCGAAGGAGCCCAGCACGCGCGAAAGCTTCTGGCCGGCGCACTCCGACTCGGCCACGATACTGTCCACCGATTTGATCTGGAATAAAGACATAGGGCTATCTTATTAAATATCCCCGCCGCGTTTGAAGGGTCTAGCGGGTCGCGGCGGCCTGCTCGCGCTCTTCCTGCGCTTGCGTCCAGGCGGTGAAACCGGCCGAGGCGGCCGGGAAGGCCGACTGCCCGTCGCCGGCGCGGTAGCTCCAGGCCCAGGCGCCGGCCAGCCCGCCGCGCAGCGCGGCGTCCAGGTAGAATTCCGCCGGGCGGCGCCCGGCCGTGCCGAACTCGCCCAGCACGCAGGGCCGGTCCAGGCGCGCGCTGCCAGGCCCGGGGTCCCCGTTCATGTGCTCGTAATAATGGTACTGGTAGAAATCCAGGCCCAGGCCCCGCCAGCGCCGCAGGTCGGCCGCGCTGGCGCTGCCCACCGTCACCGGCTGGCGCGCGTGCTCGTGGGCGAGCTCCGCGGCCCGCCGCACGAAATCGCGCACCTTGTCGCCCGGCAGGCCCGCGCGGTCCATGCGCCATTCCGGCTCGTTCATGATCTCCCAGGCCAGGATCTCGGGGCGCGCGCCGTAGCGGCGCAGCAGCGGCCTCAGCGCGTTGTCGAAAAGGGACCTGGAGGCCGCCGGGTCGGTCAGCAGCGCCGCGCGCCCGCCCAGCTGCGCGCCGTTGACCAGCCGGGCCTCGTCTAGCAGATGAAAATCGAACAGCACCAGCACCAGCCGGACTCCGCTGCGCCCGGCTATCTCCAGCGCCGCGTCCAGGTCCCGGTAAAAATACCCGTCGAAGCCGGTGACCCGGCCGCGCGCGTCGAACTCGGGCGCGGCCCGGCCGTCGCACATCACGAACCAGCGCGCCACCCGGGCGCCGGCCGTGCGCATCGCGGCGAGGTCCCGCTGTGCCGCGGCCCGTCCTTCCGGCGTGGACACGCCGCGGTGGCCCCACGGCGCCGCGCCGAAGTCCCAGCCGTAATTTATCCACGGGTAATTGAGGCCGGCCGCGAAGCCGTCCATAATGCGCCCCTGCCCGGGGGGCGGCGCGGGAGCGTGCACCGGGCCCAGGCGGTGGAAGCCCCAGGCGGCGAGCGCGAAAAGAGCCGCGGCTGCGGCGCGGAGCTGCGTCATGGTTACCGGCCCTATTTCCGGGCCGTCCCCTCCAGCGAATTGAAATAAGCGGCCAGCTCCGCCGCGGTCTGCTCCGCTTCCGGCGACAGCCCTTCGCTGTAATCCAGCGACTTGGCCTGCACGCCGATCACGGCCAGCTCGCAGCCGGTGTCCTCCTTGATTATGGAGAAAGTGACCGACAGCGGGAAACTGTGCGTGGAGATGGGCATGGCCTGGTTGATGGCCTCTAGGGGGATCACGCGGACTTCCCCCGCCCGCCCCTGAAAATGGGCCGCGTCCACCAGGATGACCTTGTCGGGCTTCCAGTTTATGGCGGTCTGGGCGATATTCTCAGGCGTAGTGCCCGCGTCCAGCAGGCGCAGGTCCGGGCCGCTGAATTTAACATGGGAGCAAACGTAAGGGCCGACGCCATCGTCGGCCCTTAACGTACTGCCCAGCGTTATCACCAGCGTCCGGCCCTTGGGGGCGAGCGCTGCGGCTACTTCCTTATTCCACGAAGGTGACATCGAGGAAGTGCGCGGAGCAGGAGATGCACGGGTCGTAGGCCCGCACGAGCATCTCGAGCTTGAGGCGGATCTTATCCTTCCCCTCGCCGAGGATCTCGGGCAGGAACTTCGCGAAGTCGTGCTCGATATTGCAGACGTTCTGGTTGGTCGGGATGATGCAGTTGGCGGTCTTGATCATGCCGGCCTTGTCCGTCACGTAGTTGTGGTGCAGGATGCCGCGCGGCACCTCCACCGAGCCCACGCCGTCGCCGGCGCGCACGGGCACGGCGCCCTTCTCGTTGACGCCCACGGTGAGCTGCTGGGAATAGTCCAGGCCGGTCTTCTTAAGGTCCTTGAGGATGTCGAGGGCGTGGTGATAGCAGTGCACTATCTCCACCACCTGCGCCACCGTGTTCAGGAACGGGTTGTCGCAGACCGGCTTGAAGCCCAGATCCTTGGCGAGGGCCTTGGCCTTGGGGTGCAGCTTGTGCGCGTTGAGGTTGAAGCGGGCCAGCGCGCCCACGAAGACGCTCTCGCCGCTCCACTTGGTCCACTTGGCCGACGAGCGCGGATCGATATACTCGTTGGTGGACTTCTTGTAGTCCTTGTAGCTCACGCGCTTGCCTTCGGTGGAGCCGATGTCGCCGTTGAGGAGCGGGTACTCGCCATCGTCGGAGACCAGCGCCACGTACTCGGTCTTGCGGTGGAAGTCCGGGAACTTCAGGGTCGCGGCGAGCTTGAGCACTTCGCCCAGGTCCTCGGCCATGCCCTCGAGCAGCTTTATCTGGGCGTCTATCTGCGCCTTGGAGGGCAGCTTGGTCCAGCCGCCGGCGATCATGGTGATCGGGTGGATGTGGCGCCCCACCAGGATGTCGCAGCAGTCGTTGACGGCCTTCTTCAGGCGCAGCACCTGGCGCACGGTCTTGTTGTGCGAGGCGATGAGCGGGATGAAGGAGGGCACGCCCAGCACGTCGGGGGCGGCCAGCAGGTACACGTGAAGGATGTGGCTGTCGAGGAACTCGTAGTCGAGCAGGAGCTTCCGGAGCTTCACGGTCTGCTCGGTCGGCGTCACGCCCAGCGCGTCCTCGGCGGCTTTAACGCTGGCGAG
This sequence comes from Elusimicrobia bacterium GWC2_64_44, assembly GCA_001799845.1. GTDB lineage: Bacteria > Elusimicrobiota > Elusimicrobia > Elusimicrobiales > UBA9959 > UBA9959. The sequence goes on from MGUG01000038.1 coordinate 22,848, forward strand.
CGAGTGGCCGCAGGAGCAGATGCCGCAGATGCGGCTGGTGATGTGCTGCGCCTCGAAGATGCTGCGGCCGCGCAGCATGCCCTCG
>MGUG01000039.1:0-28044 GCA_001799845.1 Elusimicrobia bacterium GWC2_64_44
GTCTTGGTCAGGCCGATGATGCCGAACTTGGAGGCCGCGTAGTTGCTCTGGCCCATGTTGCCGTACACGCCCACCACGGAGGAGGTGTTGACGATGGTGCCGGACTTGCGCTCTTTCATGTGGGGAGCCACGGCCTTGGTGCAGAGGAAGGCGCCCTTAAGATTGACGTTGATGACGACGTCCCAGTCGTTTTCCTGCATTTTGTGCAGCATGGCGTCGCGGGTGATGCCGGCGTTGTTGATCAGCGTGTCCACGCTGCCCAGGTCGGCGATGACCTGCTTTATGGCCTCGTCCACGGAAGCCTGGCTGGTGACGTCCACTTTGTACCAGCGCACGTTCTCGTGGCCGTACTTGTCGCCCAGCGTCTTGGTGGCGGTCACGAGCAGTTCCTCGTTCACGTCGAACAGGGCCACTTTCCAGTTGCCCGACTGCAGGAAGCGCTCCGCGCCCGCGAACCCTAAACCCCTGGCCGCACCCGTTATCACAGCGTTCTTCTTGTTCATTCTAATTCTCCCCTGGTTCCCCGGCCCGTCGCAACACCGCGCGCCTGGAGACCTTTTTGATTTTAGTTTGAACCCTGCCCACCCCCGAGTCCGCGTCCGGAACAAAAGTGAATAATGGTTCAGTATTCATTTTGTATCATAAATCTAAAAACCTTGTCAACACATTTTTTAAGTTCCCCCTGCCCTTCCTTATATATAGCGCCAGGCAGCCGGCCGGACACTCGAGACCCGTTACCCCAAGTGACGAATAGTTTCCGGAATGCCGGCCGCAGATAAATGAACTTCCGGCCGCGCGGCGGCCCGCAAGGCCCTTACATCGTCGTGCGGAAAAATATTTTTATGGAAATACCGCCAGGTTTTTTGCTATTCTAGTCTCTACCGCGGGGTCGTGGTGTAGCCTGGTTTAACACGTCGCCCTGTCAAGGCGAAGACCGCGGGTTCAAATCCCGTCGACCCCGCCAAATTTTCTTCCCGGAAAATTTGGCATAAAAAAGCACCGCCGGCACTGTCCGGCGGTTATTTTTTTAGGAACCGCTATGGGTCCGATAAGAAGGCTGGTCAAATACCTACTTCATTGCGGTAAAGGCTTTTTCCAGCATGGCTTCGACTTCCAGCGCCAGGGGTTTTAGTCCTTCATTGCCTATACCGCCCATAGCCACCGAGGGCTTTATTACGCCTACGGAGGCTTTCCCGTCCTTCTCGTATACTATGACATTGCACGGAAGCATGAGCCCGATATTCTGCTCGACCTGTACGGCTTTATAGGCGTTTGCCGGGCTGCAGGCGCCGAGTATGACGTAGTTGCGAAACTCAACGCCCAGCTTTTCTTTGAATTTTTCACGCAGGTCTATCTTTGTCAGTATTCCGAAGCCTTCTTTCTTAAGCGCCGCGGTTACCGCTTCCACGGCCGCCTCGAAAGGCAGGCCCAACTCTTTAGTAAATCCGTAATTTATCATAAAACCTCCTTAAACTCCGCCCGGTCCCATTTCCTGAAAATAGTGCCGCCCCCCCCCCGCCTACCGGCCGGCGATGCCGTCGGGAAGGCGGAAGGGCGGCCGTTGCAACCGCCCGGATCCGGGCCCGCGGCTCAGGCACCGGGGTGCAGGCCCATCTTGCCTATTAAGTGCGAGCCGACGACGCGGCCCGCGCGGAACGGGCTTTATCTCACCTTACATAATTAGGGGAACCGAGGAGAATTACAGGAAACCGCTTTTTCGGTACTATTTTCCCCGCCTAGTGGGTGTGGCGGTGGTGCAGGTCGGGCCAGTGGGGGTGCTGGTGCTCGGCGGGCTCGTGGCGGTGAAAGTGGGAGTGCGTCCCGGCCAGGCCCGTATGGGGATGGGCGTGGTGCATGTCGTCGTGGGAATGCTGGTGCGTGTGCTCGGCCGCGGTGTGCAGGTGGCTGTGGGCGTGTTTCTCCGACATCATCAGCAGCACCGAGCCGAAGAGCAGCGCGCCGGAGACGGCCTGCACCGCGGTAAAGCCCTCTCCCAGCCACAGCACGGAGAGCAGCACGCCGAAGAGCGGCGACACCGAGAAGATGAGCTGGCTGCGCACCGCGCCGAGGCGCTGCGCCGAAGCGATGTAGAGAGTGATGCTCAGCCCGTAGCAGAAGAAGCCGACCAGCAGCGCCTTGCCCGCGGCCGCCAGCGCCGGCGCGCCGCCCGCCAGCGCCAGGCCTATGGCCAGGTTGGTGCCGCCCGCGGCCAGGCCTTTTATGATGGTGCTCTGCGACGGGGAAATGTCGTCTATGAGCGCGGTGAAATGATTGTCGAAGCCCCAGGAGAAGCAGGCCAGCGCCACCAGCAGGCCCGCCTTGAAGCCTGCCGCGCCGCCGCCCCAGGAAAGCAGCAGGCCGGCCGCCACGGTTATAACCACGCTGGCCCAGCCGAGCCTGGCCAGGTGGTCCTTGAAAAGGAAATAGCCCAGCAGCGCCGTGGCCACCAGTTCCATGTTCAGCCAGATAGAGACCGAGGCCGCCGGCGCGATCTTGATGGCCAGCATCAGGAACACCGGGCCCAGCAGGCCGCCGAAGATCACCATGCCGGCGATATACTTATAATTACGCTTCCTGCCGGCGGGCACCTCGCGCTTAGCTTTGAAAGGCTCCAAGGCCGCCAGCCCCAGTCCTGCACCCAGGTAAAGCAGGCCGGCCAGCATGAAAGCGTTGAGGTCGCTGATCAGCGCCTTGCTCAGCGGCGTGGACACGCCGAAGAAAAAAGCCGCGGCCAGCGCGCCCATCACCGCTCCCAGGTCAATTCTTTTCATAATGCTTATAAAAACCCCGCCCGCTCTTCCCATATTTTAGCATTTGACCCCGAGGCGCCGCCGGGCGGTTTTTTTGGTATTATTTAGGCAGACAGGGAGGGCATATGGAAAAATCCAAGAAGGTAATAGGCGCGGGCCTGATGGTGGCGGCCGTCGCCGCCGCGACTTATTTTTTAACCGGCAAGCGCGGGCGCGCCAACCGCGAAAAGATCTCGGCCTGGACGCTGGACCTGAAGGCCGAGGTACTGCGCCGCATGCGGCAGCTCAAGGTGATGAACCGCGAAGTCTACCACGAGCTGGTGGACGAAGTGGCCGCGCGCTACCAGCGCGTCGGGCGCGTCAGCTCGGCGGAGATGCGCCACCTGACGGAAGAAGTGAAAGGCGCCTGGACCCATATCAGCCGGCAGCTGAAATAAAAGCCCGGTGAACAAACTCCCCCTCACCGACGCGGACACGGTCCTCTTCACCCACGTGGTCAAGAAGATCAACTTCTTCGCCTCCATGAACATGGGGCTGCTGGAGAAGATCCTGGCCAGGATAAACTACTACCAGTATTCGGCAGGAGAGAAAGTGTGCAAGCAGGGGGATCCGGGCGACGCGTTCTACGTTATAGGCGAGGGCAAGCTCGCGGTCAGCATCAGGGAAGCTTTCCTTTTCTCGCGCACGCTCGCTACGCTCTCTCCGGGGGACTGCTTCGGCGAGATGGCGCTGCTGGACCGCAAGCCGCGCAACGCCACCGTCACCAGCGCGGAGCCATCAAAGGTCTTCGTCCTGACCGTGGAGCAGTTCGACCAGGTGCTCGCCGAGAACCCGGCCTTCAAGCAGGAAATGAAACGGCTGGCCAACGACCGCCAGTTCGAGATAGACCACAAGAAATAGTCAGCCTCAATCCCTCACGTAATGGCAGGTGTAGCCGCCGGGATGCTTCTTCAAGTAATCCTGGTGGTATTCTTCCGCCGGCCAGAACTTTCCGGCCGGCACCACTTCCGTAGTTATGGGGCGCTTCCAGCGGCCGGAGGCCTGAGCGCGCTTCACCGCGGCTTCGGCTTCGGCCCGCTGCGCGTCGCCGTGGTAAAAGATAGCGGAGCGGTACTGCGAGCCGATATCGTTGCCCTGGCGGTTAGGCGTGGTGGGGTCGTGCATTTTAAAGAACATGTCGAGGATGGCCGCGTATGAAATTTTCGCCGGGTCGAACCGGAACTCTATGCTCTCGGCGTGCCCGGTGCTGCCGCTCTTCACGTCCTCGTATTTAGGGTTTTCGGTGCTGCCGCCGGCGTAGCCCACCACCGGGTCCTCCACGCCTGGCAGTTCCCGCAGGATCTCTTCCATACCCCAGAAGCAGCCGCCGGCCAGCGTAGCTGTCTCTAATTTTATATTTTTGTCCATGACAGGGCTCCTTGTGTCGGTACCGCAGGCGCAGAACTGCGCGGCGGCAAGCAGCAGCGGCAGCAGTTTTTTCATACGGTTTTACCCAGGCGCGGCTTCACCAGCCTGAACCAGGCGGCGTTTGCGGCCGTGAAAGCCAGCAAGGCGTACCAGACCCAGGCGAACCAGGGTTTTTCGGCCGACAGGTCCCCGCCGAGCTCCAGCTGATGCCCGACAGAGAGCGCAAGCCCCAGGTAAACGGCCAAATGCGTCTTCTGCCACACGCCGTAGGAGAGGCGCCTGCGCGCGAACGGCAGGGACAGCAGTACGGCGGCGATTATAAGGACTTCGCCGGCCGCGGCCAGCGGCACGTCATCCCACCCCAGCACCGATAAGTATTGCTCGAGAAAAGGGATCCCGGCTGCCCGCGCGTGGTACCAGACTACCAGCGCCGGGTGGGCCAGCAGCGCTAGCGGTATCACAAGCCCGGCGCGGTGATGCCAACCTACCGGCAGCCCGGGGCCGGTCAAGGGCTCCAGCCAGGGCGCGCGCGTCATTACCAGCAGCTGCCCCATCACGCCCAGCGCCCCGAGCAGGCCAGTCAGCCGGCCGGCGGCCATTATCAGCCCGTCCCGGTCAGCGAAGAAGCTTCCGAGCGGGGCTGTGCTGTTGTCGTAATACCACAGCCCCAGCGCGGCGGCGGCGAGCAGCGGAAAAAGAGAAAGCAAGGTCTTCTTCATAATTAGCGGTACTCGAACTCCAGTTTGATGTCCGGGTGCAGGCTGCGGGTGACCGGGCAGGCCTTCACGCAGGCCAGCAGCTTGTCGCGCTGCGGCGGCGTCAGTCCCGGCGGCAGCGTCAGCACGCCGGTGAGCCGGGCCACGCGGCGCGGGTTCTCGGTCATGTGCTTCTCTATCTCGAAAGAGGCGCCTTCGAACTTTATGCCGTCGCGCTCGGCCACCTTGGCCATGATGGTCAGCACGCAGGAGGCGATGGAGGCGGGCAGCAGGTCGGTAGGCGAGAAGGTGCGCCCGCGGCCGCCGTTGTCGGGGGGCAGGTCCGTCTTTATCCTGTTGCCGCTCAGGCCGTGCGTGAGCTCCACCTGCTGGTCGCCCGAGTATACCGCGCTGATCTTGAACTCCATAGGTCCTCCATGCCGCGTCTTAATTTATTATAATATTTATCTCTTCTATCCCTGCAGGAGGTTTCCGTAATGAACATCCGTCATCTGGCATTGATAACCGCAGCTGTTTTCGCAGTTTCCTGCGCCAACAAGACGCAGGAAGCGCCCGCTACCACCGCGCCCCAGGCCGCAGCAGCGGCCGCGCCGACCGAAACCAAGGAGATAAAAACCGACATGGAAGCACTCAAGAACCCCGCCAAGCTCACCGAGAAAGCCCCCGAGACCTTCAAGGTCAAGTTCGCCACCACCAAAGGCGACTTCACCCTCGAGATTACCCGCGCCTGGTCCCCCCTCGGCGCCGACCGCTTCTACAACCTGGTCAAGAACGGCTTCTTCACCGACGTAGCCTTCTTCCGCGTTATCGAAGGTTTCATGGTGCAGTTCGGCATCCACGGCGACCCGGCCGTCTCCGCCGCCTGGCGCGGCGCCCGCATCCAGGACGACCCCGTGAAGGAGTCCAACGAGAAGGGCTACATCTCCTACGCGATGGCCGGCCCCAACACCCGCACCACGCAGATGTTCATCAACTTCGGCAACAACGCCCGCCTCGACGACATGGGCTTCTCGCCCTTCGGCAAGGTCACCGACGGGATGAAGGTAGTGGAGAGCATCTATAACGGCTACGGCGAAGGCGCCCCGTCCGGCATGGGTCCCGACCAGGGCCGCGTGCAGGCGCAGGGCAACGCCTACCTGAAGGCGGACTTCCCCAAGATGGACTATATCAAGAGCGCCACACTGCTCAACTAAAAGAGGCCGGAGCCGGCCCCCCCCTCGGGGCCGGCGCTCCGCCTTAACTAATGGCAAAGATCCTCATCATCGACGACGACGAAACCATCCACCTCATCTGCAAGGCTTACCTGAGCAAAAGCGGCTACACGGTGGAAACGGCATTCGACGGCCCCGAGGGCCTGGAGCTGGCGGCCTCCTGCCAGCCGGACCTGGTGCTGCTGGATATCAACATGCCCAGGATGTCGGGGTTCGACGTCGCCAAAAAACTCAAAGAGAACGAGGCCACCAAGCATATCCCCATTGTCATGATGACCTCGCTGAAGCAGGATTCAAATATACAGCGCGGCTACGGCCTGGGCATAGAGGACTACATAACCAAGCCGACCAATATGGCCCACCTGAAGCTGCGGATAGACAAGTTCCTGGAAAAAAAGAAGTAGCGACAACCGGCTGATCCGGGCCCGAAGGCATTCCTTGCTGGAAATTTTAACCCAATCAGAGCATTTTTACACCTACGTCACCCTGGCCGTTATCTTCCTGGCCTTTTTCAACGTAGCCGAGGTGTTTTTCCTGCTCCACAACAAAGCCATGGTGGAGCGCTCCGAGCTCAAGCGCCAGCGCCTCAAACGCCTGGCCGCCACGGCCCTGATAACGTCAACCAGCCCGGCCGAGTTGCTGCCCAAACCGGTTACCGAGGACGATTTTGCGGCCTACAGCGAGGCCATAGCCAGCGTGCTGGACAGCTTCGAGGGAGAGGTCGCGTTCACCGCCACGAAACTCCTGACCGACCTGGGCATAGACGCCCACTACCGGCGCCTGGCCCGCCACCGCACCTGGTACAAGCGCGGCAACGCCATAGACATACTGGCTTCTTTCAGGCTCAAGGCCAACAGGGAGTTCTTCCTGGGTATTTTCCGCAGCGAGCCGTCCCTGGACGTAAAATACCGCATCCTCTACGGCCTGAGCCGCCTCACCCGCGAACATTCCGACATCAAGGCCCTGGCGCACCTGCTCTCCACGCTGCCGTACCTCACGGCCAAGTACACCGAGGACATCTTCTACAACATCATCACCGCCCTGAAGGCGGAAGACAAGGAGAACGAGTTCGGCCTCTTCATGGATGAGCTCCTGCACGACCAGGGCGTGCTGAACCTGGTAAAGCGGGATTGCATCACCGCCTGCTACGCCGCCTCGTGCGAAAAGAACCGCGACCTGCTGAAGGCGTATTATGAGGCCTACCCGTCCGAGCCGGAGATACTGATCGCCGCCGTGCGCGCGCTGGCCAAGCAGGGGGATTTCTCCGTGATGCCGTACGCCCTGCAGCATCACGACTGGCGCGTGCGGCTGGCCGCCCTGAAGTACGCGCACCTCTGCTGCATGGGCATGCTGACCGAGATCCGGGCCATGCTGCGCGACCCCAGCTACCACGTGCGCATCAACGCCGGGCTGGCGCTGGCCAGGGGCGGCGGCATAAGCCGGGCCGCGCTGAAAGAAGAGGCGGCCTCGCAGGATAAGTTCGCGGCGGCGGCCGCGGCCTACGCCCTCAGCATGGAGGCCTCATGAAGCTGTTCCTGCTGTGGTGGGCCGTGCACGCCTCGCAGTACGTGGTCTTCCTCTACTTCCTGTTGGTCAACGCCACCTACACCCTGCTCATCCTCTTCGCGCTGCGCGACATACTGCGCCACGCCTACCTTACCACCGCCCGCGTTGCGCGCCGCCAGTTGGCCAGCGAACATTACTTCAAGCCGGTCTCCGTCATAGTGCCGGCTCACAACGAGGAGCCGGTCATTACGCAGAGCGTCCAGGCCCTGCTGAACCTGCATTACCCGGAATACGAGGTAATAGTGGTAAACGACGGCTCCAAAGACGGGACGCTGGAGCGCCTCAAGCGGGACTTCAAGCTGGTCTCCTCCATAAAGCCGGTACGGCTGCAGGTACCGCACGCGGACATCCTGGCCATCTACCGTTCCACCGAGTACAAGAACCTGTTGGTCATAGACAAGGTCAACGGCGGCAAAGCGGACGCGATCAACGCCGGTATAAACGTCTCGCATTACCCCATCTTCTGCTCGATAGACGCGGACTCTCTGCTGGAGCCGGACGCGCTGCTGAAATCTTCCAAGATGTTCCTCGAGGACGACGAGCTGATCGCCACCGGCGGCATAATCCGCATCCTCAACGGCTGCAAGGTCAAGGACGGCGCTGTAATGGAGATAGGCCTGCCGCGCCGGTTCATGGAGGCGATGCAGGTGCTGGAGTACACGCGCGCCTTCCTCTCCGGCCGCACCGGCTGGAACGCGCTTAAAAGCCTGCTGATCATCTCAGGCGCCTTCGGCGTGTTCCGCAAGGACGTGGTACTGGCCGTGAACGGTTACCGGAAGACCGTGGGCGAGGACATGGACCTGGTGATGCGCCTGCACCGCCACTGCCGGGACCACAAAATACCCTACAAGATCCTCTTCGTGCCGGACCCTGTCTGCTGGACGCAGGCCCCGTACTCCTGGGACATGCTGCTCAAGCAGCGCAACCGCTGGCACCGCGGCCTGATAGACGCGCTGTGGGCCAACCGCACCATGATACTTAACCGCAAGTACGGCGCCACCAGCCTGATCGGCATCTCGTACTTCGTCTTCGTCGAGCTCTTCGGGCCGCTGATAGAGTTATTCGGTTACATCGCGGTCCCGATACTCTATTACTTCGGCATGCTGAACCTGCAGTTCTTCGTCATGCTGGTGCTGCTGGCCGTGTTCTGGGGTATTTCCATAAATGTCGGCGCGGTCTTCCTCGACATCTACAATTTCCGCCGCTACAAGAAGACCTCGGACATCCTGCGCCTCTGCGTGCTCAGCGCCGCAGAGTTCTTCGGCTACCGGCAGATCATGCTGCTGGAGCGCCTGCGTGCCACCGTCACCTTCCGCAAGAAGGACTGGGGCGCGCAGGACCGGCGCACCATGGACCTGACCGGAGAGGGAAAGAACTGACAAATGATCAAGCCCCCTACCCCCAAGCGCGCCGCGCTTTTCCTCTTTCACTGGCTGGCCGGAGGTTTCTTCCTGGGCACCCTGACGCTCATGGGCCCGGTGCGCTGGGCGACCGGCTATGCCCGCGCCGCCGGCTGGAGCGAGGGCTCCGAAAAACTTACGGTCTTCGCTTTGATCGGCGCGCTGGCCGCCGTCTCCCTGCTGCTCGCCGCGCTGCTCACCCGCAAAACGGAGTCAGCCGCCGGCCCGGCCGGGCGCTGGGGCCTGCCGGCCGCCTCGCTGGCGCTGTTCCTGGCGGCGCTGGCCCTGTGGCTGAACCCCAAACTGATCAACGGCGCCGCCGCCCCGGGCCCCGCCGAAAGTTTCTCCTGGTCGGAGTTCGTCTTTGGCCCTTACCCGGAGGAGGAACGCCTTAAGGCGCTCAAGGCTGAAGGCTACACGGCCGTCATCTCGCTGCTGAGCCCCGCGGTGCTGCCTTTTGAACCGCTGCTGCTGGCCCGCGAGCGGGAGGAGGCCAAAGAAGCCGGACTGGAACTGATCCATATCCCCATGCTGCCGTGGGTCTCCGCCAACGACCACGTTACCCCGGCGCTGAAGGAACTGGCCAAGCGCGGGCCCGGCAAGTATTACGTGCACTGCTACCTGGGCAAGGACCGGGTCAACGTCTTCAAGCGGCTGCTGGCCGCGGCCTCCGGCGGAGCGGTAAAAGAACTGGACGCTTCCTCGGCACGCACGCTGAAGGGCATAAAGAGTTTTGAGCGCGGGGAGATCAAAGAACTGGAAAGGGACGTCTACCTGACGCCCTATCCCACGGACGAAGAATTTTTCGGTTATATCCTCAATGGCACGGTGGGAACGCTGGTCTCGCTGCTGGACCCGGCCAACCCGGAAAACCTGCCGTGGATAAAGAAGGAAGCGGCGATCGCGGGGAAATACGGGCTGAAGCTGGCCAGCTACCCTTGGCTGGCGCTGGACAAGGCCGGCAAGCAGGCCGCCGTGCGGGAGATACGGGCGGCCCAAAAGCCGGCCGTGATCCACGCCTTTCTGTCTAAAGCCACCGAGTGCGAAGAGTTCGCGGCCTATTACGCGGCCGCTAAGGCAAAGTAGCGGCGCCCAGGCGGGCGGCTATTTTGGGGAAGAAGATTATGCCGCCGACGAGCGCGGAGGCGGCGGCGGTGAGCAAGACGGCGCCCGCGGCGATGTCTTTTATCTCCCCCGCTTTCTCGTGATGTCCCGGAGAGATAAAGTTCACGATCCGCTCCACGGCGCTGTTCATGGCCTCGGCGGACAATACCAGGCCGAAACAGAGCAGCACGGCGGCCCATTCCAGCGGCGCGAGGCGGAAGTAGAAGCCCAGCGCGGTGACCGCCGCGGCGGCCAGCAGGTGCAGGTGGAAATTTATCTCGGTAGCCGCCACTTTCGCCACGCCGCGGCCGGCGTATTTAAAGCTCTGTATGCGTTTTTTCATGGTCAGCCACTATAATAACAAAATTAGCCGTTCGCCGGCCTTCGGCGCGCGCAGGACTTAAAGCGATATGAGCAAGGAAAACAAAACAGCCAAGACCCCCACGGCAGCAGCCGGCGACGAAACCCCGATGGCCCCGCACAAAAAGATGGCCGCTGAGTTCGCCTTTCGCGCGGGCGAGTTCTTCCGTTTCCTGCCCGCCCTGCTGGCCGCTCTGCTGCTGCTGCGCGCGGCGGAACTCCTCTCGGGCATGGAACCCGGAACCGCGTTCGGAACGGCGGCGCTGGTCTGGCTGACGGCCGCCGCGCTGGACCTGTACGCCCTGGCCAAGTACCTGCCGCTGCTCTTCCTGCTCTCTCTGCCGTTACTGGGGCGCAAGAACGGTTCCGTAACCGGCCTGGGCCTGGCCTGGTCGGTCTTCCTCCTGCTGCAGATGGTTATGGTGCAATATTACTTCAAGTCCGGCGTACCGCTGGGGGCGGATATGTACGCCTACTCCCTGAAGGATATCTTCACCACGGTAAAAGGCGCCGGCGCGCTTTCCGTGCCGATGTTCTTCGGGCTGGCCGCGGCCCTGGCGGCCTTCTGGGCCGCCCTTACTTATCTCAAAAGGCGCGCCCTGCCGGGCTTGACCGCTAAAGCGGCGGCTATCGCGCTCGCGGCGGCGCTGCCCCTGCTGTTCCTTGCGCCCGCGCAGCCAGGCACGCTCCGCGGCCTGAACGAGCATTCGCTCACCCTGGCCCTCAACAAACCCGCCTTCTTTATCGACGAGACCTTCGACTATTTCTCCCCGGCCGGCAGGAAAGCGGTCAAGACCGGGACTTCTTCAGGCATGGCCCTGGGCAGCCTGTCCGAAGAATACCCGTTCCTGCGCGAAGAGCGCACCTATGACGCGCTCGGGCCGTTCTTTAATCGCGCCGACCGCACCCCGGATTTCGTTTTCTTCATAGCCGAAGGCCTGGGCCGGGATTTCTCCGGCCCCGGCGCCGGCCTGGGCAGCTTCACCCCCAAGTTGGACCAGCTCGCGGCCGACGGCCTCTATTGGGAAAATTTCCTGGCCAACCAGGGCCGCACCTTCGGCGTGCTGCCTTCGCTGTTCGGCTCCATGCCCTTCGGCCGCAACGGGCTGGCGGAGCTGGGCGAGAAAATGCCGAAGCATATAACGCTGCTGAGCCTGGCCAAGAAGGCCGGCTACCGCGTCAGGGTCTACTGCGGCTTCAACTCCGACTTCGACAACGACCGCGCTTTCTACGCCATCAACGGCGCCGACAGCCTCACCGACGAGCTGAACTTCGGGCCCGGTTACAAGAAAAGCACCTCGTGGGGCTACGCAGACAGGGAACTTATCACGCGCACGCTGGCCGGCGAACCGCAGGACGGCAAGGAGCCCTCAGTTACCGTCCTGAAGACTTCCACGATGCATACCCCGTACCGGTTCCTCGGTCAGGAGGCCTACTACCCGGTTTTCGAGCGGCACCTGGACGCCCTCGGCATCCAGGAGGGAAGAAAGGAGGCCTACCGCAAGCACCGCGACATTTATACCTCCATCCTCTATTTCGACACCGAGCTGGCGCGCTTTATCGGTGAATTGAAGAAACGCCCCGCCTGGCGCAATACCATTTTCGTCCTGACCGGCGACCACCGTCTGCCGGAGATCCCGATGTCAAACAAGCTGTCGCGTTACCATGTGCCGCTCATCATTCTCTCGCCGCTGCTGAAGGCCCCGGCCCGCATAAAGGGCGTGTCCTCCCAGCTGGACGTCGCCCCGTCAGTGCTGGCCTACCTCTCGCGCAACTATGGCCTGCAGACGCCCCGCCGCGTGACCTGGCTGGGGTCCGGCCTGGACACGCATCCGTCCTTCCGCAACGTGCAGACCTTCCCGATGATGCACACTAAAACGGACCTGGTGGACTTTATCTCCGGCTACTGGTTCCTGAACCATAAGACTCTCTACCGCCTGGGAGACTCCCTGCAGATCTCGCAGTCCTCCGATCCTGAGCCCCTGCGGGCCATGACCGCTAAATTCGGCGCCTTCACGGCGGCCAACGCCGTGGTCACCAGGGACAACGCCCTGATGCCGGAAGAGACGGAGAGGGAGGTCGGGGCTTACGTGCAGGAAGAGCGCTACAAACTCCCCGAGGCGCTCAGCGACGACCTGGCGCAGGGCCTGGCCGTGCGCGAGGTGCGCGCCCCGGAGAGCGCAAGGGCCGGGGCGCTGGCGATAGAGATCTCATTCGCCAACCCCGGCAAGAACCTGTCGCCCAAGTTCGTGCCCCTGGCGGTACTGATGACAGCGGAGGCCAAAGAACTTACCGAATCCTACGGCCTTCCGCAGCAGCTCAACCCGGACGGCTCGGTCACCCTCAAACTTAACATTAAATCGGAGAAGGTTTCCCCGGGGCGCTACTTCCTGGCCGTATTTCCCTCCCACCCCGACACCGGCAAGGCCGTGGGCAGCGGCAAGTACCGCATCCCGGTGCTGCTCACCGGCAATAAAAAATGAAGACAGCCCTGGCCGCCCTGCTATTTCTGCTCCTGGCGCCATGCGCCCGGGCCGCGGCCGACAGGGCGGTCTGGATGTGGGAAAAAGAATCCTATGCCCTGCTCGAGAGCCGGGCGGCCGCTAAAGACGCTATAGCCTTTTTCAAAGCCCGCGGCATAAACACGCTGTATCTCTACGCCGACTCTTTCCAGGGCCGCGATCTGCTGCTGCAGAAGCCGCGCCTTTACCGCCGCCTGATACGCAGGCTGCGGGGCGAAGGCATCCGCACCTACGCGCTGCTGGGCTCGGCCTACCTCCACACCGAGGAATATGTGCTGCCGCCGCGCCACCCCGACGCGCTGGCCATGCTCAAGCGCGTGCTGGACTACAACGCCCGCGAAAAAGCCGGCGCCAGGTTCGACGGGGTGAACCTGGACATAGAGCCGCATATCCTGGGCCAGTGGAAGGACCGCAAGCACGCGCTGCTGCAGGAATTTTTATCGATGAGCCGCAAGCTGATGGACCTGAAGCAGGCCTACGGCCTGGACCTCGCCGTGGGGCCCGCCGTGCCCTTCTGGCTGGACGGCATTACGCTCGAATGGGAAGGCCGCGTGAAGCCGGTCAGCGAGCACGCCGCCGACGTCTACGATTACCTGGCCCTGATGGATTACCGCGACCGCGCCGAGGGGCGCGACGGCATCATCGCCCACGCCGCTTCAGAATTAAAATACGCGGCGGCTATCGGCCGCAAAGTCATTATCGGGGTGGAAACGGGCAAGAACGAAATTGAGAAGGTCTCTTTCTACCACCTGAAGGCGGCGGACATGGAACGGGAGCTGGCTAGCGCCGAAGCAGCTTTCGCTTCAGAGCCGGCTTTCGCGGGCTTCGTTATCCACCATTACCGCACCTACCGCACCTGGCTGGAAAGCCAGACCGCTAAAAATTAAAAGTTGTAGCGCGCCTGCAGGCCGGCCGACCAGGAATGGCCGCGCCCGCCCGTGGTGCGCCGCCGCCCCTGCAGCCGCAGCGAGCCGCGGCCGGAATACCATTCCGCCCCGGCCGTATAGAGATCGGCGTGGTAAGACATCAGCTGGTCGGTAACGTAGCCGTGCTCGTAGCCGGCGTCGGCCGACCAGTTGTAGCCGGCGCAGCGCCGCCAGTTGGCGCCGAGCCAATGGCCGGTTTCGTCCAGGGTGTCGTAGCCGTCGCGGCCCCGGGTGAAATTGAGGTGGGTGAACCTGTAGCCGCCGGAGAATTCCTTCTGCCATGGCAGCCAGGCCGTCAAATAGCCGTCGGCCTCGGAAAGGCGGTTGCCGTCCGAGAAGAAAGAGCGGCCGAGCGTCGCGCCTGCCCGGTAGACTTCCTTCTCCCCACGGCTGACGCCGGCTCCGAAGCGGTCGGCCTGCACATAGCGCAGGCGGCCCGAGGCGGCCGCGCTGTAGAAGTCCTGCTGGCCGTGGGAATAGCCCGCTGAAAGACCGTAAGCCCCGTAGTCCTTGAGGCCGCGCAGGCCGGCAGTGCCCAGGGCGGTGCCGCCGGCCACGGCGCTGAGGCCGGCCCTGCCGGTCCAGTCCCAGCCGAGCAGCGGCCCGGCGGTCTCGGCGCGAACGGAATTTTCGCGGGGGATGCGGTAGAGGTGCGTGCCGCCGGAGGTGCGCACCAGCCGGGGCTGGCTGCCGAGTTCCAGCGACGACGAGCGCCTGCGCAGCGCGGCCCTGGCGCGGCCCACGGAGAGCTGTTCGCCGCCCGGGGAGGCGATATCGGAGAAGACGGACTGGCCGTATTCGGCCTCCCAGAGCAGCTCTTTGCCGTAGCGCCCGGAAAGGCCGGCGGAGTAAGCCTGTTCCTGTATCTCGAAATACGTGAAGCCGCGCCCCGCGTTGCGCTGCGCGTCGGTGCGCAGCTCGGCCCCGCCGAAAACATCCAGCCCGCCCTCCAGCGGCGTGCGGAAGCGGGCGCCGGCGGAAGAACCCTCGTAAATTATGCGCTGCGGGTTGGCGGTGGCCAGGCTTTCAAGCGAAACTGAGCGGTAGGCGCGCGCCCTGGGGAAGACCGCGGACCCGGCTCGCTCGGCCATAGAATCCACCCGCTGGCGGGCCGAGCAGTTGCGCGGGTCAAGCGCGGCCAGCCCGGCGTAGGCGCGCAGCGCGCCCTTGTCGTCGTTCATGCCGGAGCGGGCGCGGGCCAGCAGGCCCAGTATGTACTGGCTGCCGGGGCTCTGCGCGTTCCACTGCTCCAGGTAAACGGAGGCTTCCTCGTACTGGCCGAGGGCCATGCAGGACAGCCCCAGGCCCTCCAGTGCGCCGGCGCTGGCGGGAGCGGTCAGCAGCAGGTTCATGAAGGTCGCCTTGGCTCCGGCGTAGTCGCCGCTCTTGCGCTGCTCCATGCCGTAATCATAGCCTCCGGGCTGGGCGGCGGCGCCCGGCCCGGCCGGCAGCAGGAAAGCGAGAAGGAATAGTTTTTTCATAAGTTACTTCAGCCGGTTCAGGCGTTTTTTGTAGACGTAGTTAGCGCCCTGGTAGAAGGAGACGGCCTCTTCCTCCAGCGCTTTGTCTTCCGTCGTTTCGGAGATGGTCTTGCCCGCTTCGTCCCACTTGTAGGTCTTCAGATATTTCTTCGGGCCCAGCACGGCCAGCTGCCCGTCCTTCAGCAGGCCCATCTTCTGGAAGGTGGACAGGAAAGCGCGGCCCTCCGGTTTGCCGTCCAGCAGGTCGCGGCCGAAGAAGCGGCTGTCGTAGGAGGCGTTCATCAGGCCCAGCACCGTGGGGGCCAGGTCGGCCTGCGCGGCCAGGGTGCCCACCTCGGCGGGCTTCACGTGCGCCGGCGAGTAGATGAAGAGCGGGATGTGGTAGTTGCGCACCGGGATCTCCGCCTTGCCGGCGGAATTGGCGCAATGGTCGGCGGTTATGACGAAGACGGTGTCCTTGAACCACGGCTTCTTCTCGGCCTCCGCCAGGAACTCGCCGATGGCGTAGTCGGAATACTTTATGGCGCCGCGGCGGCTCTGGCTCGACGGCGGGATGTCTATCTTGCCCTCGGGGTAGGTGAAGGGCCGGTGGTTGGTGGTGGTCATCACCATGTAGAAGAACGGACGCCCGGCCTGATGGTCGGCGTCGGCTTCTTTCAGGGTCTTAGACAGCAGGTCGCCGTCGCAGACGCCCCAGATATTGGCGAAGGTGATCTCGTCCTTGGCGAAATTGGCGCGGTCTACTATCCCGAAACCGTTGCCGGAGTAGAAGGCGTTCATGTTGTCGAAATAGCCGTAGCCGGCGTAGATATACTTGCTCGCGTAGCCGAGGTCCCTCATCACCGAGCCCCACGAGGAGAAATCCCCGTTGTCGGGGCGCTTGACGATGGAGGTGCCCGGCAGCGGCGGGATGGACAGCGTCATGGCCTCCAGGCCGCGCACGGTGCGCGTGCCGGCGGCATAATAGCGCTTGAAGAAGAGGGACTTGGCGGCCAGCGCGTCCAGGTTGGGCAGCGCGTCGCCCTTGGCGGCCCCAAAGGCCTTCAGGTATTCGGCGCTGAGGCTTTCCTCGACTATGACCACCACGTTGAGCTTCTTTAACGGCCCGCGGCCTTTGACGAGGCGCAGGATATCCTGCTCTTCACCGGTGAAAGAGGCGCCGGGCTGCGCCAGGCCGGCGCGCAGTTTTTTAAAGGCCGCGCCCTGGTCGATGGAGGCGTAGAATTTATCGTAAGGCAGCTCGTTATTGAGGAAGGCGGAGCCGAACGAGTAGAGCCCGTTCATGGCCACCTCTTTGGCGAATTCGTTCTTCGACACCTGCGCCAGGCGCCCGTCGAGCAGCAGGAACAGCAGCCCCGGCAGCGCCAGCGCCGGCAGGCCCCAGGCCAGGCGCCGCCTGAGCGGCAGCGGGTTTGCGAAGCAGAAGGAGAGCCGGCGGCCGAACAGCCACAGCGAGCCCGCGGCTAGCGCCCCCACGAGAGGCAGCACCACCGGCAGGTTGTAGGACTCGCGGATATTGCCCACCACCTCGTTGGTATAGACCAGGTAGTCCACGGCGATGAAGTTGTAGCGCACGCCGAACTCGTAGAAGAAATAGTACTCGGCGGCCAGGTTGAAGGCCAGCAGGAAGGCCGCGCCGAAGAACGCCGCGTACATGACCGGTCGATGATAAATGTGGGAGTAGACCCGCTCCGGCACGGCCAGCAGATACAGCGCCAGCGCGGCGCCCGGATAAGAGAACGCCGCGCAGTCGTAGACCAGCCCGGCCCCGAAGATCTTCAGCAGCACCCACAGCCCGCCGTCCAGCTCCGGCCAAGCCATCACCAGCAGCGTCAGCCGCGTCAGCAGCGAAAAGCCGAGGAACAGCAGCAAAAAATTAAAGAAAAGCCCGCGCCTGTCCTTGTTCATCCTTACAATTTTACTAAACTTCCCCCCACCGAACCGCGAGATGCCCAGTCGGGGCCAGCCGGGGAGGGGCCCCGTGCTCATGGGCAGAGGGAAACCGTTGCGCGGTTTCCCCCCGCCCTTGGGAAATTATGGGCGGGGCCCCCTTTCCCCAAAATCGCACGGAACCCCTCCCCGGCCGTCCCCTCCGCTCAGACTGGTGCGGGTATGCCTTCGTCCGCTCTTGCCTGTGTTTTATCAGTGGAGAAACCGGCGGAGACCGTGGGGATGGGCCCGGCAAAACCGTCACGGAAGGAGGAGCTTGCGTAGCGCGACGACTGAGTGGCGAGGGCCGAGCACTGTGTGCGTGTGGAGCGCAGCGACAATGCACCGAGCCCGTGTTTTGACGGGCCCGTCCCCACGGTAGGCCGCCGAACATTCAATATTCCAAATTGTATCAGGAAAAGAGTTCGGGAAGAACTTCGCAGGCGTCGGCGTCGAGTTTGAGGTCGGCCAGGGCGTCGTGGGCGGTGGGGCCGCGGTTGATTATCAGGTACGGTTTGCCGGCGGACTTGGCCGACAGCGGCACCGAGGCGGCGGGCTCCACGGAGAGGGTAGAGCCTATGGAGATAGCGAGGTCGCAGCCCTCGGCGGCGCGGAACGCCTTGATCAGGGTTTCCTGGTCCAGCGGCTGCCCGAACATGATCACGGCGGGCTTCAGCCAGCCCCCGCAGCCGCATTGCGGCGGCGCCCCGTCGTGGTTGAACTTGGCCACCGCCTCCTCCATGGAGGTCCAGGCAAAGCAGTCCACACATTCCGCGCAGAGCCCCGTGCCGTGCAGCTCCACCAGCTTATCCGGGCCCGTGCCAGCCGCGCGGTGCAGCCCGTCGATATTCTGCGTAACCAGCGCCAGCAGGCGGCCGGCCGCCTCCAGCGCCGCCAGCGCGCGGTGAGCCGCGTTGGGCTGCGCGGCCTGGAAAGCCGGAAAAGTCTCCGCCTTATACTTCCAATATTCCTGCTTGGCCCTGGTGGAATCCATGAACTCCCGGTAGAGCACCGGCTCGCGCTTGGTCCAGACGCCGTCGGGGCCGCGGAAATCGGGGATGCCGCTGCCGGTGGAGATCCCGGCGCCGGTGAACACCAGGATCTTCCTGGCGCCGGCCGCCAGCGCCCTGGCTTTGCGGGTAGCCTGGTCCATCAGGCCTCCAGCGGCCTGAGGCAGTCGGGAGAATCGTTGCGGGGGTCGTTGACCACGTCGGAGACGCGGTAGACGTGCATCTTGGCGGAATCGTAGGCGCGCAGCAGCGGCAGCAGGGTCTCGCTGTCGCGGAACCTGGGGTCCAGCCACTGCGCCTCGTGGCGAGGCTCCAGGATGACCGGCATGCGGTGGTGCACAGTGCGCACCAGCGCGCTCGCCGCGGCCGTTATGATGGCGAAAGTGCCGCTCTTCTCCTCGTAGACGCCAGCCATGCCGAAAAGGCCCTTGTCGCGCATCTCAAAACGGTAGGGCGCCTTTACTCCGGCCGAGCTGTGCCACTCGTAGAAGCCGTCCGCCGGGATCAGGCAGCGGGTACGGTAGAAGGCGGCCCTGAAAGCCGGGCGCGAGGCTATGCCCTCGGCCCTCGCGTTGATGAAGCCCTCGCGCGCCTGCGGCGCGGCCGTGTCCGGCGCTGTCTCCTCGGAGAATTTCCGCTCCAGGGTATTGCCCGCGGAAAAGAGCGGCAGCGAGGGGCCAGCGCCCAGCGCGCCCGAGGACCAGGCGGGGATAAAGCCCCACTTCAGCAGGCGCAGGCCGCCGGCGCAGGCCACCGGCACCTGCGCGCCGGGGGCGATGTTATAGGAAGGCTTGGCGTTGAAAGGCGGGGGCTTCAGGCCGAAGCGCTTGACGACTTCGGCCAGGTCCAGAGTCTGAGAATATCTGCCGCACATAGTTTTCCCCCTAGAGGAGATTATAGCAACAGGCCGGTTAAAACGCTACTTCACCGGCCGCCGGCGCGGCAGGGAGAAGCGGAAGACGCTGCCGCGCCCCGGTTCCGATTCGATCCAGATGCGGCCGCCGTGCGCCTCCACCGCCAGTTTGCAGAAGGCCAGCCCCAGCCCCTTGCCGCCCCAGCGGCGCCGGGAAGCGTCGTCGAGCTGCGTGAATTTATCAAAGACCGTGTCCCGGTATTCCGCCGGTATGCCGGGGCCGCGGTCGCGCACGAAGAAGACCGCGCTGTCCCCCGCGTCCCCCTCTTCCGCGCCCGCCTCCACCTCTCCCCCCTCGGGCGTGTAACGGAGGGCGTTGGCCAGCAGGTTCTCGGCCACGCGCTTGAGCAGGGCCTGGTCGCCTGGAACCGTTCCGCTCAGGGACGGCTGGCGTACGCGTATTTTCTTCTTATCGTGCGCGGCGGCTATGGCCAACGTCTCCGCGGCTGCTTTAAGCAGCTCGTATGGCCGCAGCGGCTCGGCCTTCAGCGGCATCTTCCCCTCTTCCATGCGGTTAATATCGAGTATGTTGGAGATCATCCCGTTCATGAACGACGCCTGCTGGTTAAGGATGTCCAGGTTCTCGCGCTGCTCGGTGTTAAGCCGCTTGGCGCCGAAAGACGCCATCATCTGCCCGGCCAGCGAGATGGCAGCCAGCGGGTTCTTCAGGTCGTGGACGATGGCGTGCGTCAGGAAATCCTTCATCCCCTCCAGCTTTTTCCGTTCTTCGGCGGCCAGCGCCAGCGCCGCGAAGTCAGCCACCGCGCCCAGCAGGCTCTGTTCGTCCGGAGTCCACGGCGCCGCCCCGGTGCGGCGCGACGCGGACAGGAACCCGGCTATCTTACCGCCGTTGAGGATCGCGGCCTGCAGCAGGGTCCCTATGCCCAGCGGCTTGATCAGCGTCTCCCGCAGCTCGCGCAGGCGGAAGTCGCCGGCGGCGTCGTCGGAGGAGATGAACAGCTCTTCCTGCAGCAGCCTCGTAAAGACCGGGTAACCGGCGCTTTTCAGCACCGCGCCCGCAGGGAAGTCCCCGATAGCGCTGCCCCAGACGGCCCGGCAGGAGATCTCGGACCGGTCGGTGCTGAACAGCCAGATGCTTGCGCGGTCCGCGCCCAGCGCGGAGCCGCAGGTCTCCACCGCCTCCCGCAGGGCCTCGTCGGCGTCGTGCGCCGTCTTGCGGCTGCGGCCCAGGCCGGTCAGCGCCGCGTTGTGCACCTGCAGGCGCTCCTTGTTGGCGCGCAGCTCGGCCTCCATGCGGCGCCGCTCCGAAGTGTCGCTGAAAGTCACTACGGCGCCGGTGATCCGGCCGTTGGCCGACATGGGCCTGGCGGAATAGCGCACGGAAAGGGGAGTGCCGTCCTTGCGCCAGAGCGTCTCGTCATGCACCACCCGCTCCTGGCCATCCTTGTAGGCGGCGTGCATCGGGCAGTCCTTCAGCGGATAGGGGCTGCCGTCGGGCCGTTTGTAATGCAGCAGCGCGTGCAGGTCCTTCCCTTTCAGTTCGTCCATGGACCAGCCCAGCATGGCCTGCGCGGCCTCGTTCAGGAACAGCACGCCGCCCTTGGCGTCCACGCCCAGGATGCCGTCGCCGACGGAAGCCAGTATCAGCCTGCGGAATTCTTCCGCCTTGCGCAGCGACTCTTCGCCCTGCTTCTGCAGCGTGATATCGTCCAGGCAGAGCAGCAGCTGCCGCCCCCCCTCGCGGGAGATCAGTGAGGAGGAAAGCAGAAAATAGACCCTGCCGCCGCGGGCCACGTCCAGGTAGGCCTCTACCCGCAGGACGGGCCTGCCGGTTTGCATGGTGCCGGTTATGGCCCGGCGCACGACGCAATTGCCGCAGCCGGCTCCGCGCCCGCACCCCTGCTCCCGTGACCGCACGCATTTCAGCACCTCGCCTATCAGGCGGCCCTGGCGGCCGGTGGAATTGGTCCTTATCACGCGCAGTTTTTCGTCCAGCAGCATCAGCAGCACCGGCGTCCGGTCGAAGACCGCCTTAAGTTCCGCCGTGCGCTCGGCCACCAGTTCTTCCAGGCCGCGCCGGTAAACATCCAGTTCCTTCTCCGCCCGCGCGCGGCGCGTGATGTCATGCGCTATGCCTTCCACGGCGGTCACGCGGCCGCGGCCGTCCTTTACCGGCACCTCCAGCACCTCCAGCCAGCGGGCCGAACCGTTCTTGTGCAGCACCTCCAGCGGATAGGGCGGCTGTTTCTCGCCGCGGAGGCTCTTCTTGGTGTGCCGCACAGCCTCCTGGTTGACCGGGTTGCCGGTCAGGTAGCGGGTATAATGCTTCAGGAAATTCTCCGGGCTATAGCCCAGGACGTGCCTGACCGCGGGGCTCACGTAGTTGAAGACTCCGTCCCGCCCGTGCCGGTAGAAGAAATATTCGCTTTTCAGCCCTTCCACCAAGCGGCGGTAGCTGTCGGCCAGCTCAGCTGGCGCTTTTTTCTTTGTCATAATTTGAGCCCGGAACTTCCCTTACCCCTTAAACAGCGCCGCCCGCTTGCGGCGGGCGGCTGGCACTCAGACGGCGGACTTGAGCCGCTCTATGCGGTCTTCCAGCGGCGGGTGCGTGGCGAACAGCATGAAGGCGCGTTTGCCGGAGATCTTGAGCGTGGCCACCGACTCCCTGCCGGTCAGGTCCACGTAGCGGGAGGTGCGCTGCAGCGCCTCCAGCGCGGCTATCATCTTCTGGCGGCCGGCCAGCTCGGCGCTGCCTGCGTCGGCGCGGAACTCGCGGTAGCGCGAGAACGCGGCCACCGCTATCATGCCGAAGAAGCTCAGCACCATCTCGAGCAGGAACACCACCAGGTAGCTCGGAGCGGAGCTGCTGTCGCTGTCGCGGCCGCGGTTGGCCAGGAAGAAAGCTATCACGCGGGCGAGGAACATCACCAGCGCGTTGATCACGCCCTGCACCAGCGTCATGGTGACCATGTCGCCGTTGGCGATGTGGGCGATCTCGTGGCCCAGCACGCCTTCCACCTCTTCGCGGCTCATCTTCTCGAGCAGCCCGGCGGAGACGGCCACCAGCGCGCGGCTCTTGGTGGGCCCGGTCGCGAAGGCGTTGACCTCGTGGCTGTCGTACCAGCCCACCTCGGGCATGGCGGGGAGGTTGGCCGCGGAGGCCAGGCGGTGAACGGTGGCCACCAGCTCCCGCTCGCCGTGGTCGGCGGTGTTGGGGTCTATCACCCGCACGCCCATCATCATCTTGGCCAGGATGCGCGACAGGGCCAGCGAGATGAAGGCGCCGCCCATGCCCCAAAGCAGGCAGAAGGCCAGCAGCGCGTTGTAGTCTATGCCGCGGGCCGTGAAATAATGCCCTATGCCCAGCAGCCGCAGCGTGATGGACAGCGTCAGCAGGATCAGGAAATTCACCGACAGGAAGATCAGGGTTCTTTTGGCGAAAGCGAACATACGGCCTCCTTACTTTACCCCTATATTTTACATAATCCGGCGCGGGACTTTTTGCTATCATAACCTATGAAATCGGGAGGCCTTCTTATGAAAAATAAAGCTATTGTTATCTCGGCGCTGCTGCTGCTTTCCTCTGCGGCGGCCGGCTGGTGCGGCGGCAAGAAGATCATCTGCGTGCTGGACCTGGAAGACAAGTCCAGCCACGGCCACGGCTGGCAGAACGTGGGCACCGGCATAGCGGAGATGATGGTAACCGCCCTCTCCGAAACCAAAAGATATACTTTGATCGAGCGCGAGAAGCTCGAGTCCGTGATGCAGGAGCAGCGCCTGGGCGCCTCCGGCGCGGTGACGGCGCAGACCGCGGCCAAGATAGGCCGCCTGCTGGGCGCGCAGTTCATAGTGACAGGCGCGGTGACCGAGTTCGGGACCAAGGACTCCAAGATCGGCGTGGGCGGCCTCGAGAAAGTGCTGCCGTTCGGCGGCGGCGCGAAGATGGCCAAGAACACGGCGCGCGCGGGCATAGACGTGCGGGCCATAGACACGACCTCCGGTCAGATAGTAGCCGCGGCGAAGGGCGAGGGCTCCAAGTCCAGCGCCGAGTTCAAGGGCAACCTCAGCATCGCCCCCAGCTTCGACTTCGGCAAGGACGGCTTCGACGAGACCATCCTCGGCAAGGCGGCCCGCAAGGCCGTGGACGACGTGGTCAAGGAGCTGACGGCCAAGTTCGACGAGGGCGGCAGCTCGGCCGTAAAGATCATAAAGATAACGGGCAACCAGGTCTACATCAACTCCGGCGCCGCCGACGGCGAGAAAGAGGGGCGGACCTATTCCATCTACCGCGCGGGCGAGGAGATGACGGACCCGGACACCGGCGAATCGCTGGGGTCGGAAGAGGAGAAGATCGGCACCGCCAAGGTGGTAAAGGTCACTCCCAAGTACTCCATAGCGGAGACAAAGGCGGCCGTGCAGAAGACCGATGTCCTGCGGGAAGGCAAGTAACCCGCAGGGAGGGCCGCTCTGATGTCCGCCTTTACAGCCATAGACTTCGAGACCGCGGACAACGGCAGGGATTCAGCCTGTTCCGTGGGGCTGGCGCGCGTGGAGGGCGGCAAGATCATCCACACCGCCCACCGCCTGATCCGCCCGCCGCGCCCCGACATCATCTTTACCTACATCCACAATATTTCCTGGGAGGACGTGGAGAACGAGCCGGCCTTCGGGGCGGTCTGGCCGGAGCTGGCGGATTTCTTCAAGGGAATAGATTTTATCGCGGCGCATAACGCGCCCTTCGACCGCGGCGTGCTCTACGCCTGCTGCGCGGCCGCCGGGCTGACGCCGCCGAAGGAGCAGTTCTCCTGCACCGTGCAGCTGGCCAGGAAGGAGCTGGGCATAAAGCCGGCCACGCTCTCCAACGTCTGCAGCCGGCTCGACATACCGCTGAAGCACCACCACGCCCTTTCGGACGCGGAGGCCTGCGCGAAAATAATGATAAGAGTGGAACAGGTGCGGGCCGGCAAGACCGCGGCCGGTTTGAACTAAGCCGCAGGCTGTCCCCAGCTCATGAAAGCTGTCACCACGGCTTCCGGGATACGCGCGGGGCGGCCCGTCTTGTAGTTTATCCAAACCCACAGCGTGCTGCCCTCGCAGACCTTCCTGCCGTCAGACTTCCGGAAGATCTCGTAGCAGCGCTTGGAAGAGGCCCGCTCGGCCGTCTCCACCCAGGTGCGCATCCTAACCGTTTCGCCCGGCAGCACCGACTGCAGATAATCTATCTCGTGGCGGCGCACCACCCAGCCCTCCCCCATCTTTATCATGCGTTCTATGTCCCAGCCCACGGCCGCGGAATGCCTGGTGGCGGCCTCCATGAACCAGTCCAGGTAAACCTGGTTGTTCACATGGCCGAGGCCGTCTATCTCTTCGGGCTTCACGGGGCGGTCGTACTCGAGGGGCTTGGATATGGGCATAACTACATATTATTAAAATTGCCTCCCCCCCGCAAAAACGCCCCGGCGGAGGCTGGTCCGGCGGGGCGGCGAGAAGGGGGCGGCTTGGCTTAGATGGCGCGCGCGGTCTTTTTCCGGCCGATGGCTACCCCGGCTACCCCGGCGCTGGCGCGGATAGCGGCCACGCCGTCGGCCCGGGCCCAGCCGACTATGCGGACCTGGCGCACGCCCTTCACCAGGCGTACGCGCTCGCCCTTCAGCACGAAGCCGGCCGAGGCGGACAGTTCCCGCAGCAGCGTCCCGTAGTCGGCGGCTTTGGGCAGGATGCTGACGAAGACGACGGCGGCCCCGGAAGCCGGGGAGGCTACCGAGTCGCGCAGGCGGGCGGCGATTCCGGTGCGGGGGTTCATGTAGCCGTAGGTGGTTTCCACGAAATCCTGGAAGGCCGGGTCGGAGAAGGAGGCCGCGCCGGCCATGCCGGGGAACTGCGCCGCCGCGGAACCCGCGAAACCCGCCGCCATCAGCACCGCCAGGATAATTTTTTTCATGTTTTTCTCCCTTGTCCGCCCGCCGCCGCCGCGCATTACTCCGTTAAAACCGTGTAATACATTGTATTTAAAAAACGCCGGTCCGTCACGGGTCTATGGGCCTACGCCGCCCTGGGCCCTTTACCGCCGCCCTTGCCAGGGACCGGAAATAAGGTAAAATCCTAATTATGAAAGCTCGTCCCGAAACGGCCAAAGGCGGACAGACCCGCCGCAAGATAGTGCTTTCCGCCATCAAGCTGGCGGCCAGGCACGGCTTCGCGGACGCCAGCTTCCAGATGGTGGCCGACGACGTGGGCCTGAGCCAGTCGGCCGTGATGTATCATTTCCGCGACAAGAACGCGCTGCTGGAAGAGCTGGTCCGCACTATAATCACCCACAACCACGAGACGGTCAGCGCGCTGATGGACCCGGCCGACGGCGCCGGCCGCCGCCTGCTGAAGCATTGCCTGGGCAATGTGGTCTGGGCGCTGCGCTCGAGGAAGCAGGACGGGCAGATCCTGCTGCTGCTCTATTACCTGGCCGGCAGGGGCGGCGCTTTCGCGGAAGTGTTCAAGGAAATGATAGCCCGCGGGCGCGAAAGGATCACGGAACATTTGCTGGCGGGCGTGCGCGAAGGGCTCTTCAAGCTGAAGGGCGACCCCGCGGCCGTGACCGAAACCATCCAGGACGCGCTGTTCGGCGCCATGCTCTACGCTGCCTCGGCCCCGGACGGCGCCGTGACGGCGGCCGAGCTGGAAAAGAAATGGGGCGATTTCGTGTTCGCCCTCACCGGTTGGAAGCACTCCGGCCGCTCCCCCCTCCTACCCCACAGCAAGTTCTAGCACCTAAAATATAGCGGCGTGCCGGGTGGGCCGGAACGCAAAACCGCGGTCTCGCACACCGTGCTCGCCGCTGCCCGTCTCGGCCCTCGCGCTACGCAAGCTCGGGCCTCCGACAGGCTTTTGCTAACCCGGCCCACCCGTCGCGCCGCGGCGCGACGAGGGTGCAGGATAAGAAAAACCGTCGTTGAGCCCGGCGCTTGCATAAGCGCGCCGGGCGAATACCGAGCGAGGCCACGGTGTGGCCGAGCGTGTTTTTCGTTCCTGCACCCTTGGCGCGGCGCACGGATTAGATGTCTTTTTTACCGCCGGCGCGGTAGATGGAGGAATGGCCGAATTTTTCGCGGATGGCCTCTATGGCCTTGTGCGCCTTTTCGCGCCGGGCGTCGCCCTCTTCTTCGAACAGGCCTTCCCTCTCGCCGGCCGGCATCAGGCCGGAGACCTTAATCCCCAGCAGGCGGACCCTTTTGCGCCCCCGCGCGAAGGCCGCGTAAAGCTCCAGCGCCTCTTTGGAGATCACGTCGGCGTAATTAGTGGAGAACGGCAGGGTTTTGGCGCGCGTGTAGGTTTCGAACCCCTCCAGGCGGATCTTCAACGTTATGGTGCGGCCCTTGAAGCCGCCCTCGCGCAGCCGTGACGAGACCTTGTCACCCAGCGCCACCAGGGCCGCCCTGATCTCGCGCTCGTCGCCGGTATCGGCGCCGAAGGTGGTTTCATTGCTCACCGACTTGGTGTCGTAATCCTCGCGCACCTCGCGCGGGTCCTCGCCCAGGGCCAGCAGCCGCAGCGCCGGGCCGCCGCTGCCGAGCGCCAGCAGGTCGCTGTCCCGAGCGGCGGCCAGCTGCCCCACCGTGTTTATCCCGCGCGCGCGCAGCAGCTCCGCGGTCTTGGGCCCCAGGCCCCAGAGCCTGGAGATGTCCAGCGGCGAGAGGAAGGCGCGCAGGCCGGCCGCGTCCACCACCACCAGGCCGTCCGGCTTTTTGAGGTCGGAGGCGATCTTGGCGGCCATCTTGGTCGGCGCGAGGCCTACCGAGCAGCTGAGACCGGTCAATTCACCCACCCGCAGCTTGATGCGGCGGCAGGTTTCCAGCGGCCCGCCGAACAGGTGCGCGCTGCGGGTGATGTCCAGGAAAGCCTCGTCTATGCTGACCTGCTCCAGGTCGGGCGTGAATTCATAGAAGGCCTGGCGTATCTTGCCCGAGGCCTCCTCGTACCTGGCGAAATCGGGCGGCACGAAAACCCCCTGCGGACAGCGGCGCCACGCTTCCGAGATGGGCATAGCCGAGCGCACGCCGAACTTGCGCGCCTCATAGGAGCAGGTGGAGACCACGCCGCGCCCGCGCCCGCCCTGCGGGTCGGCCCCTACAATGACGGGGCGGCCGCGCAGCGCGGGGTTGTCGCGCTGCTCTATGGCCGCGAAGAAGGCGTCCATGTCCACGTGCACTATATGCCGCTCCATCCTTTAATACTATAAAAGACTCTCCCTAATATCAACGCCGCAAAGCGGCAGGGCCGATAGGCCTAGTTCCGGGTAGGTCTTAATAGTTGTGATTTTTAGGACTTTGGCCCGTAGAGGAAAAATCCCAATAATCATATCCTGTAACTATACAGCAGCAAGTTTTGGGGAGGAATATGAAAAAATTAGCCTTATTTACAGCAGCCGTCTTCGCCGCGGTCGGCGCAGCCAAGGCCGCCAGCGTAGAGACCATGTCGGCCGAACTGGAGAAAGCCGGCTTTACGGTACAGGCCGGCGGCAGCCATCAGCAGCAGCCGCCCAAGCCCGGTGTGCCGCAGCCGGTGCATCAGCAGCATCCCGGCCAGCCGCATCAGCCGCCGCAGGTGCATCCCACACACCCGACTCATCCCACGCACCCGACCCAGCCCACTCACCCGACCCAGCCCACTCACCCGACCCAGCCCACACACCCGACTTACCCGCCGGTGGTGAACCCGGGCCATCCGACTCACCCGTCCTATCCCCCGGTGAACCCCAACCACCCCGTCTACCCGCCGGTGGTGAACCCGGGCC
>MGUG01000039.1:28065-33795 GCA_001799845.1 Elusimicrobia bacterium GWC2_64_44
CCGGTGGTGAACCCGGGCCATCCGACTCACCCGTCCTATCCGCCGGTCTATCCCCCCGTGTATCCCCCGGTGAACCCCGGCTATCCGCCTTACTACCCGCCCCAGGTGCAGATACAGCAGTTCCGCTTCCAGAGCTCCAGCTTCGTGTTCGGCAGCGACGCGCGGCAGTCCATGGAGAACGCGGCGGACGCCCTGCGGCGCGCCGGCTACACCGTGCTTGAGAAGCGCAACGACTTCAACGCCTACACGCTGGTCTTCCTCGCCCCTTCCAGCCTGAGGGTGCAGAAATACGTCAGCGGCAACTTCGTGTTCGGCAGCGAGGCGCAGCGCGCCGCCGAAGAGTTCGTCAGGGCCATGGAAGGCCAGGGCAAGGTAGTGCTGGAGAAGAACGTCTCCGGCACCAGCTTCACCGTCAGCTATCTGACCTCCGGCTACGGCGGCTACACGCAGCAGCAGACCTACCGCAGCGGCAACTTCGTCTTCGGCAGCGACGCGCAGCGCTCCCTGAACGAGACCGCGGCCGCCCTGCAGGGCATAGGCGCGGTGATCCTGGAGAAGCGCCTGGAAGGCACCTCCTACACCATAGTCTTCCAGTACTCCTACAAGCTGGAGACGCAGAACTACGCCAGCGGCAACTTCGTCTTCGGCAGCGACGCACAGCGCTCCATGGCCGAGACGGCCGAGGCGCTCAAGCGCGTCAGCGGCGTGGTAGTGCTGGAGAAGCGCCTGTCCGGCACTTCCTATAACATAGTGTTCTTCGCCCCGAACACCCTGCAGACGCAGAAATATGTAAGCGCGAACTACACCTTCGGCAGCGACGCGCAGCGCGCCGCCGCCGAGACCGCCGCCGCCCTCGCCTCGCAGGGAATGATAATCCTCGAGAAGAACGTGGCCGGCACGCAGTTCACCATAACCTACGTTTACGGCGGCTACCAGTACCCGTACTGAGCCGGCGCAGACGTGACAGGAGGCGCGGCCGCAAGCCGCGCCTCTTTTTTTGCTAGCATAGGCCGATGATCACAAAGCGACGCTTACTGCAGCTTTTCGCTATAGCGGCCGCCTGCACGGCCGGCCTCGCACTCAGCATGCTGGGCTGGAATTTCCTGGCCCCGTCCTACCCCGGCGGCCCCACGCTGACCGGGCAGGCAGGGCTGCGGGCGGCGGTAACTGCCCTCTCCGTGGAGATAGGCCCGCGCGACCTTTACAACAATAACCTGCCCCGCCTGCGCCGGGCCGAGGAGTATATAACGGCCCGCTTCAAGGCGGCCGGCTGCGCCGTGGAGGTGCAGGAGTATGTGGCCTCCGGAGTAAAAGCGCGCAATATTTCCTGCGTGAAGACCGGCGCCAGCGCGCCAGGAGAGGTGATAGTGGTGGGCGCGCATTACGACACCTTCAACAACCCCGGCGCCGACGACAACGCCAGCGGCGTGGCCGGCGTGCTGGCGCTGGCCGACCGCGCGAAGGGCAAAACCTACGCCCGCACGGTAAAGTTCGCGGCCTTCGTCAACGAGGAGCCGCCTTTCTTCCGCAAGGAGGGCATGGGCAGCAAGGTCTACGCCGACGCCGCCGCTGCGCGCGGAGAGGACATCAAGGCGGCGCTGGTGCTGGAGATGATAGGCTATTTCAGCGAGGCGCGCTTTTCCCAGCGCTACCCGCCGCTGGTGGGCGTCTTCCTGCCCGACAGGGGTAATTTCCTAGCGCAGGTCTCCGATATGGCCTCGAGGGACCTGGCCGGGCGCGCGGACCGCGCCTTCCGGGGCGCCAGCGCCCTGCCGCTGGCCACGGTCAGCCTGCCAGCTTTCGTGCGCGGGGCAGACTTCTCGGACCACCGCAGTTTCTGGGCGCACGGCTGGCCGGCCGTGATGTTCACCGACACTTCCTTCTACCGCACCCCGCATTATCACAAGGCCACGGACCTGCCGGCCACGCTCAACTTCGAGTACATGGCGGCGGCGGTGGACGGCGTGGCCGCGGCGCTGGACGACCTGGCCGGCTGAGCGCGGTTTTATTTGCGGGTGAAGTAGAGCAGGGCGGCGGCCAGCGCGGCTATGGCCAGGGCGGCCAGCCGCGCGAGCAGCACGAAGTTGGAATGAAGGCCCGCTTCTTTATTTTCCTTGGGGCAGGGGATCATCGCTTCTCCGGCAGGATCTCCAGCCAGTAGCCGTCCGGGTCCTCTATAAAATATATCCCCATGGCCTCGTTCTCGTAGCAGATGCAGCCCATCTTCTTGTGCAGCTCGTGCGCGGCCGCGTAGTCGGGCGTGGTGAAAGCCAGGTGGATCTCGTTATCGCCGAGGTTATACTTTTCTTTCCGGTCGCGCAGCCAGGTCAGTTCCAGCTTATGCGGGGTGGCCCCGTCGCCGAGAAAGACCAGCGTGAAGGCGCCGTCGCCCGCGCTCTTGCGGCGGGTCTCGGAGAGGCCCAGGGCCTCGGTGTAGAACTGCAGGCTCTTCTCCAGGTCCAGGACGTTCAGATTGTTGTGCGAGAAGGTGAATTTCATTCCGCTCCGTACGCGGGCTTCATGGAATTAACGGCCGCGGTATACTGCTCCTCGGAGGCGGCCTTCAGGTCTTCTTTGACGGACATGGGCCGGCCGCCGGTGAGCTGCTTGGCGGTCTTTATGCCTTCGGCCGTCAGCGAGCCGGTACCCTTCAGGGTCCCGCCGGCCTTCAGCCTGATATTGTAGGTCCAGCTTTTCAGCTCGCCATCTTTGAAGGTGAGGGTGCCGGTGAAGGTGCCGCCGGCGTCTGAGGCGTCATAGACCAGGCCTTTGCGCCGCTTCAGTTCGGTGACTATGGTCTTGGGCGGCATGCTGGGGCTGTTGCCGGGCTGGGTCACAGTCTCTACGATGAGCGCTCCGTTCTGCAGGATCTCGCGCTTCACGGCGGCCTCGGTCTTGCCGTAGGGCAGCCGGCCGTCCGGGGAGAAGAAGGCGACCTCGCCGTAATAATAGGCCGCGCCGCCGGGCGCCTTTATTGCCACCGTGCCCGCGCAGGCGGAAAGCGCCGCCGCCGCCACTATCAGCCCAGACTTGAAAATTTCCATGTAAGCCTCCTTGCCGTAGTCTAAATGTTAACAAAATCCGGAAGGGTGCGCTACACAAGGGGCCCGGTATTTTATATGCTTTGGCTATGAGGAAAATACTGACCGCCTTACTGTTCGCCGCCGCCCTGCCGGCCGCCGCGCGAATGCCGGAGCATACCGGCCCCGAAAAGAATATCACCGCCCAGACCCTGGCGGAGCTGACGCAGACCGCGGCGGACCTGGAGCGCCAGCTGCTGCAGCTGCCGGAGAACACGGACCTGCACATCAAGCTGGGCTTCACCTACACCCGCCTGGGCCGCGCGGACGACGCGCAGCGGGCCTTCGAGAGCGCCATCCGCCTGGACCCGAAGCGCGCGATAGCGCATTACATGCTGGGCCTGATCTACGAGAAGAAGGGCCTGCGCGACAGGGCGGTAACCGCCTGGAAGGCCTGCCTGGAGAACGCCGGCGACCCGAATATGCGCAACACCGCCGTGAAGCACCTCAACAACCTCGGCGCCCGCTGACCATGAAAAAGACCTTCCTGCTTCCCCTGCTTTTCCTCCTCGCCGCCTGCGCCACCCCGAAGGTGGCCTTCAATCCGCGGGCTGATTTCTCCGCCGTGAAGCGCGTGGCGGTGCTTTCCTTCAGCGGGCCCAAGGGCGAACTGGCCGCGGACCTGATGACCCAGAGCCTGCTGGAGAACGGCGCCGACGTAATAGAGCGCCAGCGGCTCGACGCCGTGATGCGTGAGCAGTCTCTCACCGCCTCGTCCGCTTTCGACCCTTCCACCGCCAGGCAGCTCGGCAAGCTGCTGGGCGTGGACGCGCTGTTCGTGGGCACGGTGGCAGAGAGCACGCCGCAGAGCTCCTACATCGTCAGCCAGTCCGCCAACCCGCAATCCAATGTCACGCAGGTCAGCGGCGGCACCATCTATTCGGAAGGCAGCGTGCTGGGCATGCCCAACTCGCAGCTGCTCAGCACCACGGCCAACGTGTCGCTGCTGTCGCGCATGGTGGACGTGCAGACCGGCTCCATCATGTGGTCCGCCTCCATGACCTACGAGGGGTTCGACATCCCGTCGGCGATGGGCGGCATCACCGACGCCTTCATCCGCTCGCTCTCGCCAATCTGGCCGGGGCTCTACAAGATAAAGTAGCCCTCGGGGCGCAAAAAAGCCGGCCCCCTGGCCGGCTTTTTTATCGCCCGGTCGCGTCAGTCCATCAGGCGCTTCTGGCCCTGCAGGTCGCGGATAGCCTGCACGTCCTGGGTGAATTCCATGCAGCCGAGGTACTGGCCCTTGTCGCCGCGCAGGGCGTGGAACTCTATGAACATCTTGTGCTTGGGCTCGCCCGGCACCACTTCCAGGTCTATCCAGAAGGTGGCCTTCTCGCGCTTGCCGGCCTTCATCTCGGAAATTATGCGCTCCACCATGGCCAGGCTCTTCTCCGGGTGGCACTGGCGGAAATTCATGCCCATGGCGGTCATAGGCCGCTTGAAGATGCGCGTCTCGTGCTTGTTCCAGCCCGCCACTTCGTCGTTGGCGTCTATCACGGTCAGCTCCACCGGCATGGTCTCTATCATCGCCTTCACCATCTCCGCGCTCATCTTGTCGAAAAGCATAGTTCCTCCTGTAGATCGCTGTCCCGGGCCTGTGATATTCTATCAAAAGCGGCCAAAGAAAAACCCCGCCGCGGCGGGGTTCTTCCGGAGCCAGTAAGGGCTTAGTTGGGGGTCTGGATGTTCAGCACCAGGCCCTTATCGTTGAAGCTGAAGCCGGTCAGGTGCAGCTCGCCCACCAGGCCGCCGGGGATGAAGTGGTTCATCACCTTGGAGGAGACCTGCGCGTGCAGGGTCCAGGCCGCCTTGTCGTAGCGCAGCTTGATGACGTCCTCGGCCTTCATGGGGATCTGCTTCTTCTTCAGCATGTCGTTGACGGCGGAGTAGGTGCCCTTTATCAGCACGTCCATCACCTGCACCATGATCTCCTCTTCGTTGATGGCCGGCATGGGGGCGGCTTTCACGGAGGGCTCCATGGAGGCGTGCAGCTGGATGCGCTGTACGCGGATGGCCAGCTTGTCGGTGCCCGTGAAGGAGGGCTTCAGGGTCAGCGTGGGGACCACTATGATGCCGCCCTGGTCTATCTTGATGTTGCTGACGCGCAGGAACTCGCCGTACTTGAAGGCCACGGGGGCGTTCTTGTCTATGAGGGTCAGGCGCTTTTCGGAAGCGGCCATTTTCTCCACGCCGTTCTTGATGGTGGCGAAGGGGATGCGGATGTTCATGTCGATGCCGATGAGGTCGTCGACGCGCTGGGCCTGCGGGGCCGGCGCCCGGAAGTCCGTCTGCGCCGCGCGGATGTCGTCCGCGCCGAGGCCCGCGAGGTCGAAGGCCGCCGCGTTGCCGGCCATCAGGGCCAGGGCTATCAGGTTAAGAGTGAGTTTTTTCATAAATTTTCTCCTTTGTACCGCGATCACAGCTCGAAGCCCAGGTACATCATACCGTTGTTTATCTTGAGCTTCTGTATCACGGCGCCCTTGGCGAAGGAGGGCATGAAAGCGCTGTTCTTCAGGACGATGCGCACGGTCTTGTCGTCGAGCTTGGTGGCGGTCATCACCTTGGCCAGCTCGGGGTTGGTGGTCAGGGTCTCGGTGATGGAGCGGATGACCTTGCCCTGTATCCAGTTGTTGATGAAGCCGGGGATGCC
>MGUG01000040.1 GCA_001799845.1 Elusimicrobia bacterium GWC2_64_44
ATCGTGGGCCTGGTGGGCCACCAGGACTACAAGATAGGCGACACGCTGACCGAGAACCCGGCCATAGTTTTCGACGAGATCCCGCGCTTCCCGCCGGAGTGCTTCACCTACCTGATGAACCCGGTGCCGTCCAAGTCAAAGCCTTTCAAGCAGGGCCTGGAGCAGCTGATGCTGGAAGGCGTGGTGCAGCAGTTCACGCTGAAGGACGCGCCCGGCTCCTCCACGCTGCTCGCGGCCGTGGGCCCGCTGCAGTTCGAGGTGACGCAGTTCCGGCTGGAAGAGGAATACGGCGTGAAGTCGGTCATAGAGCCGGCGCCGTGGCAGTTCGTGCGCTGGCTGGACGCCGACGGCGCCGCGCAGCTGAACTCCGGCCTGATACACCTGGGCGACAATGTGCGGCTGGGCGCGGACCCGGCCGGCAACCCCGTAGTCTTTTTCCCCACCCCCTGGGCGCTGAGATACTTCGGCGACACCAACAAAAAAATAACCCTCCACGAACTCCCCGTAAAAAACTAGCCTCCCGCGGGGGAGGCCGTTCTTTACCTGCGGTTTTGGCGCGCCCGGCTAGCGGGCGCAGGTTTTGTGGCGGAAGCAGGTGACGAGGTGGTCGTTGACCAGGCCGGTGGCCTGCATGTGGGCGTACATGATGGTGGAGCCGACGAACTTGAAGCCGCGCCTCTTGAGGTCCGCGCTGAGGGCGTCGGACTCTTTGGAGAGCGCCGGCAGCTGCGAGAGTTTTTTCCAGCGGTTCACCTTCGGCTTGCCGCCGACGAAACCCCAGATATATTTCGAGAAAGAGCCGAACTCTTTTTGTATTTCCAGGAACAATTTAGCGTTGTTCACGGCCGCCTTCACTTTCAGGCGGTTGCGCACTATGCCGGGGTCCTTGAGCAGCGCCTCGATCTTGGCCGCGCTGAACTTCGCAACTTTCACCGGGTCGAAGCCCGCGAAAGCCTTCCGATAGCCCTCGCGCTTGTTGAGGATGGTGGACCAGCTCAGGCCGGCCTGCGCGCTTTCGAGCGTGAGGAACTCGAACTGCAGGCGGTCGTCATGCACGGGCACGCCCCATTCCTCGTCGTGATAGGGGATATAGAGGGGGCTCGCGCCGTAAGCCCAGGAACAGCGGGTCTTTTCCTTCATAGGCCTACTTCGCCGCGCGGAAGATGCGCAGGTTCTCCTCCAGCGCTGCCGGCGGCAGTATCTCCTTGAGTGTTTCTTCTATAACAGCCGCCTCCAGGCCCGGCACGGCCTTGAGCGCGGCCAGCCGGCCCAGCAGGGCCGAATTCTGCATGCGGGGGTCCTGTATCTCCGCCAGCCGTACGGCCGCGGCCTCGCCGCCCAGCGCGGCCACCTGGCGCGCAACTTCTTCCTCCGACGGGTACTGCGCCTGGCCGCGACGCACGCTGACCGGCTGGTAGGCCGTGTCGTAGTAAACCACCTTGCCGCCTTTCTTGAGGAACTGCGCCGCGCCGCGCAGGGCCTCCAGGCGCTCGAGGGCGAGCACCAGGTCGGCGCCGCCCTCCGGCACCAGCGGCGTCAGCGCGTCGGCGCCGAGGCGTATATGCGAGGAGACCACGCCGCCGCGCTGCGCCAGGCCGTGCGTGTCGCAGGCCCGCACCTCCAGGCCGGCCTTGGCCGCGGCCTGAGCCAGCGTGGCCGCCAGTATGCCTATGCCCTGCCCGCCCACGCCGCAGAGATAGATGTTATAAGCCATTATTTTTCCCTCCCTATGGCCTGCGCCGGGCAGGTCTGGATGCAGGAGCCGTCGCCGATGCAGAGCTCCGTGTTCACGGTGACGGAGCCGTCGGCGTGCCTGATGAACGACGGGCAGGCGAAGTCGGCGGCGCAGGTGTAATGCCGCGCGCATTTCGCCTGGTCCACGGCCACGTGCTGGGGCTTGAGGCCCGGGTTGGCGCGCCGGCGGTCGCGCATGAACTTGAGCATGCAGGGATGCCTGGCTATCACGATGGCGAAGCCTTTGTGCTCCATGGCCTCCTTCAGGTGCGCGGCCAGCTTGGGCTGGTCGTAGGCGTCGCACTCGCGCAGGAATTTAACGCCGAGGTTCTTGAGCATTTCCGGCAGCGCTATCCTGTCGCCTATCTCGCCGTTGCCGGGCCGCGGCTGGTGGCCGGTCATGGCGGTGGTGCCGTTGTCCAGCAGCACCAGCGTGATGTCGCTGTCGCGCGAGGCTGCGTTGACCACGCCCGGCATGGCGGCGTGGAAGAAGGTGGAATCCCCGACGAAGGCCACTACCTTGCGCGCGTCGTTATGCAGCGCGAGGCCGGAGGCGGTGGAGACGGAGTGGCCCATGGAGAACAGCACCTCGCCCATGTCGTAGGGCGGCATGAAGCCGAGGGAGTGGCAGCCGATGTCGCCCACGGTGATGGCGCCGGGCGGCAGGGCCTTCTTTATGGCGTGGAAGGCGGAGCGGTGGCCGCAGCCGGGGCACATCTGCGGCAGGCGCGGCGCGGGCTCGGCGGCCTTGCGCGGCGCGGCGCCGGGGAACAGCTCCGGCCAGGGGCCGGCCAAGCAGGCGCGGGCGCGCTCGGGGGTCATTTCGCCCATCAGCTCGGCGTGGCCGCGGCGTGCGTGGAGGCGGCAGGCGAGGCCGCGGTCGTAGGCCAGCGCCTTCAGCTCCCCCTCGGTCACGCGGTCGAGCTCCTCGAACACGTAGACCTCGTCGTGCGCGGCGAGGAAATCCGCGAGCAGCTGCTCCGGCAGCGGGTAGGAGAGGCCGAGCTTCAGCACGTCCACCGGCGCGCCGGCGGAGCGCACGGCCTCGAGCAGGCAGAGGGCCGGCAGGCCGGCGGCTATGGCGCCCAGCTTCTTGGCGCCGGGCGCGGCGGCCTTGTACACGGTATTCAGCGGGCTGGTCTCGCCGTAGGCGGCCCAGGCGTCCAGCTTTTCGAGGGCCCGCTTTTTGAGCGGGAAGACCGTGGCGGCGATGGGCACGTACGGGCCGGCCTTGGCGTCGAAGCGGGGCGTCCAGTCGCGCGCCGAGGCCGGCAGGGGCCCGAACTGCACCGTCTCGCGCGCGTGGCAGACGTGGGTGGTCAGGCGCAGGAACACCGGCGCGCGGCGCGCGCGGGCGAGGGCCGCGGCCTCTTTGTACATCGCGTGTGTTTCGGCCGGGGAGGCGGGCTCGAACACCGGGAGGTAGGCCATGCGGGCGAACCAGCGGTTGTCCTGCTCGTTCTGCGAGGAGTTGGCGCCGGGGTCGTCGCCGAGGATGATGACCATGCCGCCGGGCAGCTCCATCAGCGGCAGCTGTATCAGCGAGTCGGCGGCCACGTTGAGGCCGACGGACTTGAAGAAGACTGCGGACGGGTGGCCGTTGAGCGCCGCGCCGGCGGCTATCTCCAGCGCCACTTTCTCGTTTACGGCGAATTCGAAATGCACAGGCTGGTCTTTCCCGGCCGGCGCCAGCAGCGCCTCGGCTATCTCGGGCGTGGGCGACCCCGGGTAGCTGGTGGCCACGGCGGTCCCGGCCTCTGCCATGGCCCGCGCCAGCGCGTGATTCCCCATCACCAGCGCGCTGAACCCTTCCTTCTCCGTCATCAAGTCCGCTAATGATCGCATTTTTCCTCCCCAAATTTTTTTCCTGCAAAGAACCGCGAGGTGTGAAGTCGGGGGCCTGGCAGGGGTACTACCCCCCGAACCCTGGAAGAGGGAACCCTTGCGTCGGTTCCCCCCCGCACTGTGGATTTAGTATCCACACGCGACCCGGTTTCAGTTACTCGAAGAAATCCCGCTTTGCTTTAACGGCGCTTACAGATTCAAATCCGCAGTGCGGGGCCCCCCTTCCGCAAAGGGTTCGGGGGGCAGCACCCCTGCCACCCCTCCGTTTGTTTCTTTCTATGCTGTAACAGTTAAGAAAACAGGCGGAGAGCGCATGGATGGGGTCCAAAAAAGCATGTCGGAGGCCGACGCTTGCGTAGCGCGGAGGCCGAGACGGGCAGCCGCGAGCACTGTGTGCGAGACGGCGGTTTTTTGGACCCCGTCCATGCGCTAGGCCGCCCCCCCCTCAAAACATTAAAAGATCAGTTCCGCTTGACCGGCTGGTATTCCTTCATGGGGTCCACGGGCTGGACGTACGGGCCGGCCCAGGTCTTGGCGAAGATGTCCTCCAGCACGGCGGCGGCGGCGTGGCCCTTGATGAAAACGGCGACGCCGCGCGAGGTGAGGAAATAGCCGGGGCCCCAGTTGGACGTGCTGATATAGGACGTCTCGCCGTCGAGCACCAGGTACTTGCTGTGCTCTACCCGCGCGAACGGCACGAAGCCGGAGCTGTGCGGCGGCAGGGAAGAGATCTTTATGTGCACGCCCTCGGTCTTGGCCAGCGCCTTGATATCGCGGTCGCCCTTGCCGCCCATAGTCCAGTCGGCGAACACCAGCTCCACCTTCACGCCGCGCGCCGCGGCCTTGCGGAAAGCGGAGTCCAGCTCGGCCCAG
Source organism: Elusimicrobia bacterium GWC2_64_44 (assembly GCA_001799845.1). GTDB lineage: Bacteria > Elusimicrobiota > Elusimicrobia > Elusimicrobiales > UBA9959 > UBA9959. The sequence continues at coordinate 4,453 of MGUG01000040.1, forward strand.
CGCTTGGAGCCGTGCTCCTGCAGCGCATAATTCATCACCTGGCCGCGCACGGTCTTTTTGGCGGCGCCCAGCGCCTTCAGCAGCGCGCTTATCTCGGTGTCTGCGCCCTTGGGCGCGTAGCCCACCGGGCTGTAGGCCAGGCTGTAGGTGACCTCGCCCCCGCCCAGCTGCGCCTTCTCGGGCTTGGAGACCGAGAGCGCCACCTTCTTGTTATCGAACATCTTGCGCGGCTCCGCGCCGCCGGCCAGCGCCCAGTCAGCCCTGAACACCAGCTCCAGGTCGGCGGCTGCCGCGGCGCTCTTAATGCGCACGCCCACCTCGTGGATGTGCTTGAGCGAGCGCCAGTCGAAGTTCTGGCTGCCCACGTAGGCCTCGGCCCCGTCGACGATGAAGAACTTGGCGTGCTGCACGCCGCCGCCGGCTTTTTTGAAATCTATCACCCGCGTCTCCACCCCGGCCTCTTTCAGCGCCGGCAGGGACCGCTCGCTCTCCTTGAGCATTACCTTGTCCACCAGGAAGCGCACCTTCACGCCGCGCTTGGCGGCGTCCTTCACGGCGGCGAGCACCGGCTCCAGGACTTCCCCCGCCTGGTCGGCTATGTAGAACTGCTCGATGTCGAGCGTCTTCTTCGACGCGCCTATCATCTCCAGCCACACGGCCTGCGGCCGGGCGGCCAGCGTGGAGCCGTACACCGTCTCGTCGGGGGCGCTCTCCACTATCTGCAGTTCCGCGGCCCCGGCGGGCACGGCGGCGAGCAGCAGGGAAAGTAATATTTTCTTCATGATTTTCTCCTAGACCGGCAGCACTTCTTTTTTCAGCGCGCGCTTGAAATTGAATTTGGAAAGCTCCCCTATTATCATGCCCGACACTATCAGCAGCCCGCCCAGCGCCTTTATCCCCACGAACTCCTCGCCGCCCCAGGTCCAGGCGAAGATGGCCGCGAAGACCGGCTCCAGCGTAAAAATTATACCAACCTTGAAGGGCTCCGAATGCTTCTGGGCCACCATCTGGATGAAGAAGGCCGTCAGCGTGGGGAACACCGCCAGGAACAGGATCACGCCCCAGCCGTTGACGGTGGCCACCGCCAGCGACGAGCCCCGCAGCAGCGCGATGCCGAAGGAGACGGCCGCCACCATCCAGAACTGGTGGAAGGCCAGCAGCACCGTGTCCGCCTCGGCCTTCACGTATTTGTCGGTCACTATCAGGTGGGCGGAATAAGCCGCGGCCGCCACCAGCGTCAGCGCGTCGCCGATATTGAAGCCGCTGACGCCGCCGGTGAGCAGCCACATCCCGGCGAGGGCCAGCAGCGCGGAGGCGCCCTGCAGCCGGGTGGGCTTCTCCCGGCGGAAGAAATACATGAACACCGGGATGAAGATGATGAACAGGCCCGTGATGAAGCCGGAGTTGGAGGCCGAGGTATAGAGCAGGCCGGTGGTCTGCGTCAGGTAGAGCGTCGCCAGGAAGAGGGAGAGGTAGAAGCCCTCCTTCATGTGCCGCGTCTTGTCCCTGCGCTTGAGCACCCAGGGCAGCAGCAGGCCGGCCGAGACTATGAAGCGGATGGCTACCATCACCACCGGGTCCACGGCGTCCAGCGCGCCCTTGGTGACTATGAAGGTGGAGCCCCAGATGGCGGCGCAGTAGAAAAGGCCGATATCCGACCAGAGTTTGGCGCGCGGGGCTGGCTTGACCATTACTGAAATTATACTTTGTTTGCCCGCGGGTGTTTCCGGCGCCGCTAATTTTTGTATAAACTTATGATAGCGGCGCGGACACGGAGCTAAAGCATGACCCCCGAACAGTTCACCGAAACCTTGAAAACCTCCTGCGGCGGCAACCTTCTGTCCGTAGTGCTCTACGGCTCGGCGGCCGCCGGCGACGGCGTGGAGGGCAAGTCCGACTTCAACGTCATGGCGGTGCTCAAAGAGGCCGGCCTGCCGGAGCTGAAGACCGTGGCCGCCGCCTCGAAGGACTGGCTGAAGGCCGGCAACCCGCCGCCGCTGCTCTTCTCCCTGGAGCGCCTGCTGGCCTCCGCCGACACCTTCCCCATAGAGCTCTCCGACATGAAGGATTTCCACCGGATGCTGTACGGCGAGAACCCGCTGCCCGGCATACAGGTGGAGCCCTCGCATTTGCGCCTGGCGCTGGAGCGGGAATTCAAGGGCAAGCTCATCCTGCTGCGGGAATCCTATATAGCCTGCGGCGGCGACCGTAAATCCGTGGAGCGGCTGATAGCCGGCTCGCTCTCCCAGTTCCTGGTGCTGTGCCGCGCGGCGCTGCGCCTGCGCGAAGGCAAAGTGCCGGCCTCCAAGCTGGACTGCGCCGAGCGCCTGAAGGCCCACGCGCAGTTCGACCCGGCCGTGTTCCGCGAGGCGTACGACCTGCGCCGCGGCGCCCTCAAGAGCGGCGACACCGAGGCGCTGTTCGGCCGCTACCTGGCCGCCATCGACGCGCTGTGCGCGGCGCTCGACGGGTGGGCCGCGCGATGAGGCGGCTCAGGACTGCCGCTTTCGCCCTGGCGGCCGCCGCGCTGTGGCTGGCCCCGGCGGCGGCGCAGTTCAATTCCTGGGAAGGCGCGGGCGAGACCGTGGACACCCCGGCTCAGGACTTCCTGAGGCGCCACGGCAAGCTGGTGTTCGGCGGGCTGCCGGTGGTGATGTTCTTCGTCTATTTCCTGGTGATGGGCCCGGCGGACATGCTCGACGCCGCGCGCAGGACCGCCGCCATGCGGCGCCGCGGCCCGTTCGGCAACCGGGGCGGCTTCGGCAGCTCCGGCGGCTTCGGCGGGGATCCCACCACCCGCAAGAACCCCTGGCTGTGACCCGTTCTGCTTTTTAAGTTCACCCACAAGGAGCCCTATGAAAGACCAGTTACTCAAGAAGATAGAGACCTACGAGAATTACGCCATCGAGCTGCAGCGCGGCCTCACCGCCATCCCGGCGCTGGCCCCGTCCTCCGGCGGCGACGGCGAGTACGACAAGGCCAAGTGGCTGGAAGGCGAACTGAAGAAGCTGAAGTTCGACTCCATCGAGTGGATCAACGCCCCGCAGAAGGAAGCCAAGAACGGCATCCGCCCCAATATCATCGCCCGCTACAAGGGCAAAAGCAATAAGAAAACCATCTGGTTCATGGCCCACCTCGACATCGTCCCCCCCGGCGAGGCCAAGCTGTGGAAGTCAGACCCCTATAAGATGGAAGTGCAGGGCCGCAACCTGGTAGGCCGCGGCGTGGAAGACAACCAGCAGGCCATAGCGTCGAGCATGATGGTGGTGAAGGCCATGATGGAGCTGGACTACCGGCCCGAGTACGACATAGCGCTGCTGTTCTGCGCCGACGAGGAGACCGGCTCCGGCTACGGCGCCGACTACATCTCCGACAACAGGCCCGACATCTTCGGCAAGGAAGACATGTTCTTCGTGCCCGACTCCGGCTGCGAGGACGGCTCGCTGATAGAGGTGGCCGAGAAATCCATCATGTGGATGAAGGTCATAACGAAGGGCAAGCAATGCCACGCCAGCCGCCCGTCGCTGGGCATCAACGCCTTCAAGGCCGCCAGCGAACTGGTAGTGAAGTACCAGGGCCTCTACGAGAAGTTCCCCCACAAGGACGCGCTCTACGAGCCCCCGATCAGCACCTTCGAGCCCACCAAGAAAGAGGCCAATGTACCGAACGTCAACACCCTGCCCGGAGAGGACGTGTTCTACATGGACTGCCGCGTGATGCCGGTGTACCAGCTCACCGAGGTGAAAGCCGAGATGCGCCGCCTGGCCGACGAGGTTGAGGCCAAGCACGGCGTGAAGATCTCCTTCGAGCCGCAGCAGGAGGCGCAGGCCGCGCCCCCCACCGACCCGAACGCGGCCATAGTGGTGGAGCTGAAAAAGGCCATCAAGGAAATACTGAACGTGGAGCCCAAGGCCTACGGCATAGGCGGCGGCACGGTGGCGGCCTTCTTCCGCAGGCTCAACCTGCCGGTGGTGGTGTATTCCCGCCTCAACGAGACGGCCCACATGCCCAACGAGTCCTGCGTGATAGACCACATGATGGGCGACGCCAAGGTGTTCACCGTCACCACGCTGAACCTCTGCGGGAAGTAAAGGCTCCCGGGCAAAACTTAAAGAGGCGCGGGAATTATCCCGCGCCTCTTTTATTATCCCCCGCCGATCGGCTTAACTACTACCCGCCTTACCAGCTCATGCTTGACGTGCACGGCCTGTCATCGTGGGGAGTCATGCAGACAGCGCCGGAGGGAGGCGGCTTGGGCAGTGAGTTGTGAATACCATCCACCACATAGTCCACCACAGTATTCAAGTCGTCGGTCCAGCTGGAACCGCCTGCGCCCTTGGTCTGAGCGGCGACGGCGGTGATCTGCTTTACACTGGAGGCAAGCACCTTCCTGGCAGGCTTCGCGTTGATAAGCTGCTCCGCTGTCTGGCCATAGATGTTGCGTCCGGGCCCGGCCTTAGTGGAAGCGCCGCTCCCGGAGAGACCGAAGGCAGCGACGGAATTCTGTTTAGCCGCTGCGCCGCTGAAAAACCCGTCGAGGATGCTTCCCGCCTTGCCGAAATCTTTCTTCATATCCACGGCCGAAATCGCGTCCCCCGCGGAAGAAAGGCCCGCCATCGTATTTTCAGCCGCCAAGGCGGACGAAGCCGCCGCGAACACCGCTATTAACGCTATCATCACTTTTTTCATGATTCTCTTTTCCCCTTTTCTAGTTTTAGCGCCACACCCAATATGGAGCATTTTTTATGCCACACATGAAAACCGGCAAAAACCATCCTTCCCGCGCCTTCGGGATAATACCGCGGCCCATAGGGAGCATATCCTTGTTTAGGAATATGTTTCCCCATAAAAGGAAAGCTGGCCTTTTGGGAGCCCGCCTTCGCACTGGAGCGGCAATTTATTTTTGGCCGGCGGCGGGTTACTCCGCGCCGCGCTCGCCGGAGGCGGCGAGGCGCAGGTCCTGGCGGTACTGGGCGACGGAGCGGCGCGACAGGTCCACGCCGTGGCGGGCCTTCAGCTCGCCGCGCAGCCCCTCGTCGCTGAGCTCCGGCTTTTCGGAGGCCAGGACATAGAGCCGCTCCAGGTTGACCTGCTTGGAGGTGGGCAGCAGCACGTCCATGGGCGCCTGCATCCCCCACGGCATCTCCAGGGATTTGTTGGATACCAGGCGGTTGATCACGCTGGGGTCCACTTCCAGGTTCTTGGCCAGCGTCTTCTGCGACAGCGGCCGGCGGCGGCCGGGCTCGCCGGTGGCGAGGTACTCGGCCTGCACGCTTATCAAAATTTCCAGCGCGCGGTAGAGAGTGGTCTTGCGCTTGTCGGCGAACTCCACCTTGCGCAGCAGCTTCTCTATGCGGTCCCGCTCTGCCAGGTCCACCCCCGGCAGCAGCTGGGCCAGCTTGTCGGGGTCCACTTTATAGCGGCCTTTCCAGATCTCGCGGTTGAAGAAGGCCAGCTCGGGCTCGCCGTCCTTCAGCGTTATCCCGGCGACCGCGCTGTACACGGCGGCGGCGGGCGCCTCGGCCTTGCCCTCGAACTCGGCCTGGATGAAGGCCCGGTTGACGAAGTCGCGCAGGCGCTCCGCGTCCTTCACGGAAATGTCGCATTCCTCGGCGCGCTCCACGTCGCTCATGACCGCGTCTTTCAGGAAGCAGGCCTCGAACTTCTCCTGGCCCACGCCCTGGATCAGCGCCACCAGGTCTCCGGAACCGTCGGCCAGCTCGGGCAGGTCGCCGCCGGAGAGCTTGAGCCCGTAACCGGCGTACTTGCGCGCGGCGTAGCGGGCGGACGGGAACTCGCTCAGGGTCAGCGCGCCGGAAGTCTTGAGCAGGTCGAAGACCCGCCCGCTTTCCAGCTCCTTGAGCGTCTTCGCGAATTCCTCTTCGCTCATGGCCGCCATCTGCGCCATCTTCAGCGCGCCCAGCACGGACGCTGAAGTCCTGGCGCCGGCCCCCGCGTTAAGTTTAAAGCCGTGTTTCATAATGAGATCCTTTTAACAAATCCCGCCTACCGCCTATAATAGAACAATTTTTATGCCACGACAAGCGGCGTACGCCCCGGCGCGCGGAGCCGGCCCCAACTTCTGTATAATAGGGAACGGGGTTAAATCTTTTCATTTGAAAATATAGTTTCTCAGCGGAGAACTTATGGATAAACTCAATATCTTCGTGCTGGAAGACGATAAACTGGCCCAGAAGGTGATGTGCGCGCACCTGGCGGCCCATTGCGTGGACCTGGCCTCCGACCTGAAGACCGCGCTGAAAAAGCTGGAGACGGGCAAGTACGACATCGGCTTCTTCGACCTGCTGCTCGGCCCCGGCGACGACTATTCCGGCCTGAAAGCCATAGAGGCGGCGGCGGCGCGGGGCATACACTGCGTGGTGGTCTCCAGCTCCGACTCCGACGAGACCATAGACCGCGCCTACGCGCTGGGCGCCTCCGACTTCTACGCCAAGGGCAACGAGGAGGCCAACGTCGGCGAGATCCTGCGCAAGTTCGTGCAGAACCGCAAGGCCGCGGCCGCCACGGACATCTTCGCCTCCGCCTTCATCACCTGCGACCCCGAGACGCGGGCGATGGCGGCCGAAGCGCTGAAATACGCGCCGACCGAACTGCCCATCCTGGTGCTCGGCCCCTCCGGCACCGGCAAGACCTCGCTTGCGAAGATCCTGCACGAGCATTCCGGCCGCGACGGCGCCTTCGTCTCCATCAACTGCTCGGCCTACACCGAGGACCTGCTGGAGGCCGAGCTGTTCGGCTACCGCAAGGGCGCCTTCACCGGCGCGGCCGAGACCCGCAAGGGCCGCCTGCTCGAGGCGCACCGCGGCACGCTGTTCCTCGACGAGATAGGCACGATGAGCCTGAACATGCAGATGAAGCTGCTGAAGGCCATAGAGGAGCGCTCGTTCTACCCGCTGGGCTCGGAGCGGCCGGAGCGCTCCGAATTCCGCATCATCAGCGCCACGCTGGAGGACCCGCAGGCCCTGATAGCCAGCGGCAGGATGCGCTTTGACCTGTTCCAGCGCGTGCACGGCTACACCATCAACCTCAAGCCGCTGTCGCGCCGGCCCTGCGACCTCGCCCCGCTGCTGCTGCACTTCACCAAGGGCAGGCGCCGCCTGTCCTTCTCGCCCGAGGCGAAGGAGTTTATGGAGAGCTACGCCTGGCCCGGCAACGTGCGCGAGCTCAAGAAATTCACGGACCTGGTCTCGGGCGGCGCGGCGGGCCGCGTGGACCTGGAAATGGCCAGGAAACACCTGAAGGGGACCGAGGGGCCGCGGCCAGCGGCGCAGGACGGCGAGCTGTACGCCTACGCCCTGGCCCACGGCCTTGAGGCGGCGCTGGAAAAAGTTTCGGGGGATATAGTAGCGCGCAGCCTGCGCGAGAACGGCGGCAAGAAGACCAGGACGATGACCGACCTGAAGATCTCCACCCGCCTGCTTTACGCCACGCTGAAAAAACTGGGACTTGATACGGAGGGCAAATGACCGGTACCGACCACAGCAAACTCCTGCACGACCTGCGCTCTAAATGCTCCAGCCTTAAGAGCGCCGCCGAGCTTTACAAAGACTGCTCTCCGGCCGAGAAGAAAGAGATGCTGGCGCTGATGAACGCCGCCGCCGCAGAGATAACCCGGCTCCTTTCCTCCCTGGCCGCGGCCTGACGGCCCGCTCACACCACCAGCAGCATCGCGCCCGCCGGGAACAGCAGTATCAGGCCCACCACTATCGCTATCCCCAGCAGGCCGGCCATGCAGGCGCCGAACAAGGTGCCTTCGGCTTCGTCCTGCGAGTACTCCTGGGCCGAAGCGCCGGCCTCGGCCGCCTCCCCCTCTACCGCCTCGGCCTTGATCTCTTCGCCTTTAGCCTCCGCCGCTACCCCCAGCTCATCGGACGCCGACTTGGAAAACCCGGCCCTGGCGGGAAGCTCCGGCATGGGAGCCGCTTTCAGCCCCGCGGCGCGGGGCGCGGCAGCGCGGGCGGGTTCGTAAACCGCCGCTCCGGAAAATCTCACGGGCTCCGCCGACGCGGCGGCAGCTTCGCCGCCGAACAGGCCAGCCAGCAGGGCCTCCGCCCCGGCCGTATCCCCGGAATCGGCCGCGTAAGCTATGCCGGCGGCCGCCGCTTCAAGACCGGCCGGCAGAGCAGCATGGGCCGCGCCGCCCGCCAATACCGGGCCCAGGGCCAGGACCGCCGCAAATACCGCTTTTATCTCTATCTTCATGTTTTAGTGTTCCTTTTCTCTAAATCCGGAGCGGGCCGCCCTACCCCATCACTTCGGCCCGCTCACGACCAATACAGAGCATTTTTTATGCCAGCGGCTAAGCTGGCACGGCGCCGCCCCTTTGAGGAGGTCTTTATGTATAATATTCTGCGGCTACCCGCTTTTTATGGAGGACATAATGAAATCAATGGCGTTGATACCCCTGCTGCTGCTTTGCTGCGCCCCGCTTTACGCGGCTGACGGCAAACCGGCGGACGAACTGCCCCCGGGCGCCGCTCGCGAAACCGACGCGAAATACCCCCCCGTCATAAGCTACACCCTTAAGAACGGCCTGAAGCTGCTGATCCTCGAGAAAAAATTCGTTCCCACGGTCTCCTTCTCGATGACCTTCAAGGTAGGCAACGTGGACTGCCCCTCCGGCAAGACCGGCCTGGCCCACGTTTTCGAGCACATGGCTTTCAAGGGCACCAAGGTCATGAACACCAAGGATTACCCCAAAGAAAAGGCCCTGTTGGACCAGATAGAGACGGCCGGCAAGAACCTGATAGCCGAAGAAAGTCTCGGGGCCAAGGCCGACCCTCAGAAGGTCAAAGACCTGAAACAGAAACTTTCCGACCTGGAAAAGGCCGCCGACGCCTACTCGGTGAACGCGGAATTCGTCAGCACGCTGGAAAAGCTGGGAGCCAACGGCCTGAACGCCTACACCTCGGTGGACGAGACCGTCTACCATATGTCCATGCCCGCCGACAGGCTGGAAGCCTGGATGATCCTCGAATCCGACCGCTTCAAGAACCCGGTGCTGCGCGAGTTCTACAAAGAGCGCAGCGTCATCATGGAAGAGCGCCGCATGGGCGAGGCGAACCCCGGCAACGTGCTGTTCGAGAATCTCTCGGCCACCGCCTTCTCCGCGCATCCCTACATGAACCCGATAGTCGGCTGGATGGACGACCTGAAGAAGCTCAGCCGCACCGACGCCGAGGAGTTCTACGCCACCTATTACGTGCCCAACAACGCCACGCTGGCGGTGGTGGGCGACGTGAAGCCGGCCGAGGTCATCCGCCTGGCCGAGAAGTATTTCGCCGGCTGGCAGTCCAAACCGCTGCCCAGCATGAGCTACACCGCCGAGCCGGAACAGAAGTCGGAGAAGCGGGTGAACGTGTTCTTCAACGCCAAGCCGTCCTTCTACATGGGCTTCCATAACCCCGGCGACGACCACGCGGACGCGCCGGCGCTGATCATGCTCAGCGAGGTGCTCTCCAACGGCAAGACCGGCAGGTTCTACCGCAACCTCGTCGAGGGCAAGCAGCTGGCGCTCGGCGCCGGCACGCACCACGCCCTGCCCGGCAACCGCTATCCCTCGCTCTTCCTGGTGGCAGGCACCCCCAAGGCCCCGCACACCAACGAAGAGCTGGAGGCCGGCATCTGGGAAGAGATAGAGGCCGTCAAGAAGGCCCCGCCCACGCCCTGGGAGCTGGAGAAGATCCTCAACAACTACGAGGTGGAAATGATCCGCGGCCTGGAAAGCAACATGGACCTGGCCAAGGGCCTCGCCAGCAACGACCGCATCAAGGGCGACTGGAAATACAACTGGCGCCTCCTGGAAGACCTGAAGAAGGTCAAGCCCGAGGACGTGTCCGCCGCGGCGGCCAAATACCTCAAGCGCAGCAATTACACCATCATCACCATGACCCAGCCCGCGCCCGAGACCGCGGCGGCCGGGAAAGGGGCGGACAAGAAATGAAAAAGAATATTTTTACGCTCGCGACCACAGGATTTATGATCAACCTTGCGGTTTCAACCGCGCTGGCAGCCCATCCCGAACTGGCCAAGTTCGGGCAGATAAAGTTCGACGCGCCCGACGCCCCGCGCTACGCGCTGGCCAACGGGCTGGTGGTCTACATAGTGAAGGACAACACCCTGCCGGTGGTGCACTTCTCCGCCTATATCAAGGCGGGCAGCGCCTACGACCCGGCCGCCAAGATAGGCCTGGCCCAGCTGACGGCCCCGCTGCTGCGCGACGGCGGCACGGCCAAATACAAGGCCGAAGACATAGACAAGACGCTGGAATACCTCGGCGCCACGCTGGACACCGGCGCGTACACCGAGGAGACGCAGGCCGAAATGACCGCGCTGCGCAAAGACCTGGACAAGGCCCTGGACATCTACGCCGACGTGCTGCGCAACCCGGCCTTCGAGGAAGAGAAGGTCAAGATCGCGCGCGACGAGGTGCTGGAACTCATCCGCCGCCGCAACGACTCCCCCGCCAAGGCCGCCGGCCGCGAGGCCCGGCGCCGGTTCTTCGGCCCCGCCAACCCTTACGGCTGGCGCAACGAGGAAGCCACTATCAACGCGATAACCCGCGCCGACCTGGCCGCCTTCCACGCGGCCCATTTCAGGCCCAATAACATGATCCTCGCCGTCAGCGGCGACTTCACCTCCGACGAGGAAGCCCTGGCGAAGATAAAAGAAAAATTCGGCGACTGGCAGCCGGCCGAGGTTATCAAACCCGCCGTGCCGGCACCGGACCACCAGGGCGGCCGCCAGATCTACCTGGTGGACAAGGACGTCGCCCAGGCCTCCATCGTCATCGTCCAGAAGGGCGTCAGGCGGACCGACCCGGCCAACGACGCGATAACGGTCCTCTCCGATATCCTGGGCGGCGGCTTCCAGTCCCGGCTGTTCGCCGAGGTGCGCACCAAGCGCGGCCTGGCTTACTCGGTGGGCAGCTACGGCGCCAGCCTGCGGGAGGGCGGCTTCCTGATCACCTCCTGCGGCACCAAGAACGAGACCTACTCGCAGGCGCTCTCCGAGATGCTCAAACAGCTGGGCCTGGTGGGCTCCGCGCCGGTGACGCCGGAGGAGCTGGAGCGCAGCAAGGGCTCCACTATCAACCCGTTCGTCTTCAAGTTCTCCACGCCGCACAAGCTGGCGGTGGAGCGGGCCCTGGAGGAATACTACGGCTACGAAAAGGGCCACCTGGACAATTACGTGAAGGCGATCTCCGCCGTGGACGCGGCGGCGGCGCAGGCGGCCGGCAAGCTGTTCGACCCGTCCAGCGCGGTCATCTACGTCATCGGCAACTCCAAGAAGTTCGATCGTCCGCTGAGCGAGTTCGGCCCGGTAACGGAGCTGAAGGAAGATTAGACCGCAGACCCGCAAAAAGAAAGGCCCCGTAACAGGGGCCTTTTCTTTTTACGGCGGGCGGGGGCTACATCAGGATCCAGTGGTAGAAGCGCTTGGCCAGGTAGCCGAAGTGCTTGAGCGAGCGGATCTGCATTATGTTGCGCAGCATGATGCCGGGGCGCAGGTAGAACTTCAGGAAGGCCTCGCGCTGCAGGGCGCGCAGCTGCTCCCGCGTGACGCCCTTCGGCGCGTACGGCACCTTCTGGAAGATGAGGCCCTCCACGTCCATCTGCCCTATCTCGCCGCTCGCTATCAGCTTCAGCGTGACGGGCGTCATCGGCAGGGGCAGGAAGGTGAAGAAGTTGGCGCGCAGCAGCGGCAGCTCCAGCGAGAAGTCAATGGTCTCGCGCATGTCCTCCACGCTCTCGTCGGGGAAGCCGAGGATGAAAAAGGCCGCGAGGTCTATCTTCATGCTCCGGATCAGCGCCACCTTTTCCCGGATCAGCGCCACGCTGAGCTGCTTGTCCATGCGCTTGAGGGTTTTGTCCGAGCCGGACTCGATGCCGACCGAGATCAGGTAGGTGCCGGCCCTCTTCATCAGGTCCAGCAGTTCCTCGTCCAGGGTGCCGATGCGCACGCCGTTGGGGAACGCCAGCGAGATGGGCAGCTTGCTCGCGATAATGGCCTTCAGGATGCCCGCCGCGTGCGCCTTGTCCAGCGTGAAATTGTCGTCGACAATGTGGATCTCGCGGATGCCGAACTTGCTGTAGAGCAGCTCGATCTCCGCCATCACGGACGCGGCGCTGCGCTTGCGCATGTGCCGGCCGCTCAGGATGGGCGCGGTGCAGAAGCCGCAGGCGAACGGGCAGCCGCGCGTGGTCACTATCGGGGCGATAGGGAACTGGTTGAAGAAGGCGCCGTGCTGGGCGGGCGGGTAATCCTGAGGGTTGATCAGGTCCCAGGCGGGCGGCGGTAGCGCGTCTATATCCTTTATCGGGCTGATCTCGTTGACCCGGAGCTTGCCGTCCTCGCGCCAGGCCAGGCCGGGCACGTCCGCGGGCGCCGCCTGGCCCGCGAGCATCTTTATGAAAAGCGGGAAGCTGTCCTCGGTCTCGCCGCGCAGCAGGTAATCGGCCTCGGGCGTCAGCTTGGCCATCGTCTCTTCGGGGCAGAGCGTCGGGTGCGGCCCGCCGGAAATGATCACGGCCCTGGGCAGCGCGGCCCGCGTCATGGCGGCCAGGCGCTTCACCTCGCCTATCTCCGGCGAGTAGCACTGGAAACCGGCTATGTCCGGGGCGAAGTCCTTCACCGCGGCCAGGAACTTGCCGTCGTCGCGGCCCAGCATGCCGAAATCCAGCACGCGCACGTCGTTGCCGTCGCGCAGGCGGGCGGCCAGGAAGGCGATGCCGAGCGGCGGCTGGATGTGGTCGCCGTGGGCTATGCCGGGTTTAACGAGGAGGATCTTCATAAAGCGCTAAATATAATAGCAAATGGTTAACGGCCCTTTTCCTTTTCCAGCTCGGCCTTTACCTCCGGCGGGATCTCCACCAGCTTCAGGTCGGGGCCGACGCAGACCAGGTCCGTCTCGGCCTTGCCGATGAGCTTGCCGTCCTGGTTGTGCAGGCTGTAGGCGAAGACGATGCGGTACGGCGTGAACTCCTTCACCCAGGTCTTGATCTCCAGCTCGTCGCCGTAGAGCGCCGGGGCCTTGTACTCCATCTCCTGCCGCCGCACGGCGAAGCCGACCCCGCGCTCGAGCAGGCCCTTCACGGTGAGCCCGCGCGCCTCCAGGTATTCCGAGCGCGCCTCCTCCAGGTATTTCAGGTAATTGGCGTGGTAGACCGCGCCGCTGGTGTCCGTGTCGTAGTAGTAGATGCGCCTTTTCATTTATTCTCCGATTATCTTTACCAGCACGCGTTTGTCGCGCTGCCCGTCGAACTCGCCGTAGAAGATCCTCTCCCACGGCCCGAAATCCAGCCGGCCCTTCGTGACGGCCACCACCGCCTCGCGGCCCATGATGGTGCGCTTGAGGTGCGCGTCGCCGTTGTCCTCGCCCGTGAGGTTGTGCCGGTAGCCGCGGGCGTCGTAGGGCGCCAGCTTCTCCACCCACTGCAGGAAGTCCTGGTGCAGGCCGCCCTCGTTGTCGTTGATGAAGACGCTGGCGGTGATGTGCATGGCGTTCACCAGGCACAGGCCTTCCTTGATCCCGCTCTTCGCCAGCTCGGCCTCCACCTTGGGGGTGATATGCACGATGGCGCAGCGCTCGGGAGTGTTGAACGTAAGATAGGCGGTATGGGCTTTCATGGGTCCCCCGTAAAAACGGCTGAAAACGTGTAAATATTCTACAAACTTTGCGAGTTGCCGGGGATTTGCTATAATAAGTCCATGGCTTACAAATGCGAACTTTGCGGCAAAAAGGCCGTTTCCGGTAACTCCTACAGCCATTCTCACAGAGCTACCAAACGGACCTTCAAGCCCAACCTTCAGAAACAGAAGATAGTGCACGCCGGCAAGACCCAGTCCGTCTACGTCTGCACCATCTGCATCAAGAGCGGCAAAGCGGTGCGCCCGGCCAAGTAGGCCGAGCCTCCCCTTCGCTGCCCTGTTAAGGTTAAGGCCGTCCGCCTCAGGCGGGCGGCCGTTGTTATTTGCCTGCCGGCGGCCCCCGGACCGCCGAATCAACAAGAATTTAATATTTTGTAAACAACCCTTTTGTATAATTTTCCTGTATACAATAAGGGATTTATAATTATTCCCTTACTCTTTTTATTTTTTCGCAGCTGCAGGTCCCGGAGGACTCAAGATGGAGCAGGAACCTAAACTAGACCCGTCCGCCATAACGGACGTGGAAACCGCGAAGCTCGCGCTCCGCTGGGCCGTGGAGAAGATCCACGGCCTGCAGGAGGAGCTTGGCCGTCTCCGCGAGGACAACCGCAGCAAGACCCATATCAACCGCTCCCTCACCGAACAGGTGGAGCAGAAGACCGAAGTCCTGAAGAAGTGGCAGGGCACCATCAAGACGTGGGAAGAGAACTGGAAGACGCAGACCGCGATGGAGGCGGACCTGAAGGCCAAGCTGCGCGAGCAGATCCTCAACGAGGAGGCCTCCAACTGGCGCGCCTCCCGCGCCCAGCTGGAAAAAGAGATCCAGGCCCTGAAGACCGAACTGGCCGGCCGGGAGGCCGAGATAGGCCGCATGAAGCTGCGCCTGATGGACGAGCTGCGCGCCGCCTCCGAGATGAAGGAGGCCGAGCTCTCCACGCTGCTCGGCAAGCACCAGGACAACCTGGCCGCCAGGGAGACCGCCCTGCGCGAAAATTACGAGCACCTCGAGGCCGAGCTGATAGCCTCGCAGCGCCTGCGCGCCGAGCAGGAGGAGCTTTCCCTCCGCGGCCGCTACGAGGCCCGCCAGGACGAGCTCGCCAAGCTTTACGGGCAGAAAGAGGCCCAGCTGGAGACCTTCCGCAAGCAGCTGGAAGACGAGCGCTTCAACAAGCTGGAGGCCCTGAAGGCCGAAGCCGAAAAAGAGCTGGACGCCCGCAGGCAGGCCCTGCAGGAAGAGCACGCCAGGCTGACCGCCTCCCTCTCCGCCGCCGCCGAAAGCCGCGTGGAAGAGGCCCGCGCCGCCGCCGCCTCGCGCGAGGCCGAGCGCCAGCAGTCCTTCGCCGCGCTGCAGGCCGCGCTGGAAAAAGATTTCGCCGAGCGCTTCGCCCGCGCCGAAGAGGAAAAGAAGGCGGAGCTCGCCGCCTACAAGTCCGTGTCGCAGCAGGAGCTGGAAGCCCTGCGCGCCCGCGCGGCCGGCAACGCCGAGAAGCGGGAGCAGGAATACGTCAAGCTGCGCCTCGACATGGAAGCGCAGCTGGTGGAGCTGGTCAAGCGGCGCGAGGAGGAGATCCGCGCCCGCTACGAGAAGGCCGCCGAGGAG
Source organism: Elusimicrobia bacterium GWC2_64_44 (assembly GCA_001799845.1). Lineage (GTDB taxonomy): Bacteria > Elusimicrobiota > Elusimicrobia > Elusimicrobiales > UBA9959 > UBA9959. The sequence continues at coordinate 19,724 of MGUG01000040.1, forward strand.
TCCCGCGCCCAATGGGCCAGGGCCGAGGCCGACAGCGCCGCGCGCGCCCGCGAGGAAGCCTCGCAGGAAGTCGCCCGCCTGGAAACGGAATTCAAGAAGCGAGAGGAGAGCCTGCGGGCCCTGCGCGAGCAGGAAGCCGCCGCCTACCGCGAGAAGACGGACGCGGAGCTGCGCGCGCGCGAGGAAGCGCTGCGCGCCGGGCTGCTCGAGGAGCAGAACGCCTGGACGGTGCGCCAGCAGGCCGCCGCCGACGAGGGCAGGAAGGCCATAGAGAAAGCCCACTCCGAGCGCCTGGAGAGCCTGAAGGCCGGCCTCGAAGAGGCCTACCTGATGAAGGAGAAGGCGCTGGAGACCCGCGTGGGCTCGGTGCAGCGCCGCATTAAAGCCGAGTGGCTCGCCCGCGAGGACGAGTGGCGCCTGGAGAAAGAGGCCGCCCTGCACGAGGAAAAGCAGAAGCTGAAGGCCGAATTCGAGACCCACCGCGAGCTGCTGCACAGGAAGCTGTCGCAGTTCGAGGACGAGCTGAAGCTCAAGTACGCCCAGCGCGAGACGGAGCTGGAGGCCGCCCGCAAGGCCTCCCTGGACGCCGCCGAGGCCGAACTGAAGCGCGAGACCGACGCCGAGAAGGAGCGCCTGCGCGCCCAGGCCGAAACCCGCCGCCGCGAGCTGGAGGAGCGCGAAGCCGCCCTCCGCGCCGAGGGAGAGCAGGCCGCCAAAAAACTGGAAGAGAGACTTTACAAGCGCGAGACGGAACTCAAGGACGCGCTGCGCCGCAAGACCGAGGAGCTGGAGTCGGCCTTCAACAGCCGCCTGGAGGCCGAGAAGACCCGCATCGCCTCGGAGTTCGCCGCCAAGGCCGGCGCCGCCGAACGCGAGCGCCTGAAGATCCTGGAGGAGAAGACCGCCCTCGAGGAAGCCCACGCCGCCAAGGTCCGCGAGCTGGAGGGCGCCATCGGCGCCGCCGCCCGCACCGAGCGCGCCAAGGCCGAGGAAGCTTTCCGCTCCCGCGAGCTGCACCTGCAGGGACGCGAGGCGGAGCTGGACAAATTCAAGGTCTCGCTGGAGCAGCAGCACTCCGAGCTGAAGGTCAAACTTTACCAGGACCTGCAGCAGAAAGAGCACGAGCTGTTCGGCAAGCTGGCCTCCGCCAAGGAGGAGATGTACCAGGCGCTCAACGCCCACCGCGAGGTGCTCGACGGAGAGCACGCCGCGCGCATCACCGCGCTGCTGCAGAAGGAAGGGCAGCTGCAGGAGCGCTTCGAGGAAAAATTCCGGGCCGCCGACGCCGCCATGAAGCAGCGCCTCCAGGACGAGGCCGAGAAAGCCGCCGTGGAGCTCGAGGGCCGCAAGGCCGAGCTCGAGGCCCGCTACCGGGGCCGCGAGCAGGCGCTGGCCGCCTCCGCCGCCGAGCGGCAGACCCGCCTGGAAGCCGAGTCGGCCGTGCGGGAGAAGACCCTGCTGGCCGCGCTGGAAAAAGCTTTCGAGAAGAAGCGCCAGGAGCTGGATAATTCCATCGCCCGCCGCGAGAAGGAGCTGGACAAGAAATACTCCGAACTCGCCGAGCGCCAGCAGGCCCAGTTCCAGAGCGAGAAAGCCGTCTGGGAAGCCAAGAAGATAGACTCACTCAACTCCGAGCGCCAGCTGCTGCGGTCCGAGTTCGAAAAGAAAGAGGCCGTGCTCAACCAGAAGCTCGACGAGGAGCTGGCCCGCAACCGCGCCGACCGCGTCCGCCGCGAGGAAGAGCTGTCGGCCAAGAAAGACGAGCTGGAAAAGGCCTACTACGCCGAGCTGGAGCGCAACAGGACGGCCGCCGATGCCGCCCGCAGGGAGCAGGAAGCCGCCCTGGAGGAGCGCTCCCGGGAGATAGAGGGTGAGCAGAGCCGCCTTACCCAGTGGGCCCTGCACAAAGAGGAAGAGCTGGGCAGGAAATACAAAGAGCGCGAGCGCGAACTGCTCGCCCTCTGCGAGAAGCAGCGCGAGGAACTGGAACAGGCCAGCGCCGCCGAGGTAAAAGCCCTGAAGGACAGCTTCGGGAAAAAATAGTTTTCTATGGATACCGGGCATCTGCACGACTTCGAGGACATCCTGAAAGAGACCGAGCTGGACTCGGCCAAGATGGTCCTGCGCCTGACCTCCGAGCTCCGCGAGAAGGAGCTGGAGCTGGCGGCCTCGCGCTCGAAGAGCTTCGACGAGATCCAGCGCAGCAGCAAGGCCAAGGAGGCCGAGTTCGAGGCGCTGATGCGCGCGCAGGAAGACCGCATCGCCAGGCGCGAGCAGGAGCTGGCCCGCAGCCTGGTGGAGAAGGAATCCGCGCTGTGGCAGAAATACCAGGCCATGCTCGACGACGCCGTGGCGCTCCAGCGCTCTGAGTTCGAGAACGAACGGGCCCTGCTGAAGAGCGACATCGAAAAAAAAGAGGCCGAGCTGGCCGCGCAGAAAAAGAACCTGCGCCTGGAGATGGAGGGCCTCTTCAAGAAATGGGAGGCCGAGCGCGAAGCCGATTTCAAGACCGAGCGGGAAACCTTCATAGAGGAGCTGAAGCTGGGGCGCGAGACCGCCAAGAAAGAGGCGCTCGAGCGGGCCCGGCAGATGGAGGAACTCTGGCGCCAGAAGCTCTCCCAGCAGGAGGCCGACTACCACAGCCGCGAGGCGCTCTCCGCCGAGGAGATCCGCAGCCAGATGCGCCGCGAGCGCGTCGAGGAACTCAAGGCCGTCAACGACCGCCTGAACGCCGAGTATTCCAAGCGCGAGCAGGAGCTCTACGCCCACTACGCCTCCTGGCTCGAGGAGAACAAGCGGCTCATCGAAGACAAGTACGCCCGCCGCATGGAGGCCTCCGCCTCCGAGTACCGCGACCGGACCGCCCGCCTGGAAGACGCGCTGGCCAAGACCCGGCAGGAGCTGGAGGCGCGCGAGCGCGCCTGGGAAGAGAAGTACGCCGAACTTAAGAAATTTTTCACGGACAAGGAAGCCGGCCTGGCCGTCGCCGAGAAGGACCTGCAGGCCCAATACCTCGGGCGCGAGCGCGAGCTGGGCGAGCGGCACGCGCTGCTGGAGCGCGAGCTGAAAGAAGACGCCGCCCGGCGCCGCGACGCGCTGCTTAAGAAGGAGAAGGCGCTTGAGCAGCAGTTCGCCAACAACCTGGCCGAGTTCGCCGCGGAGACCGAGCGCCGCCTGCATACCATCGAGCAGCGCGAGGGAGAGCTGGCGCGCCAGCGCGAGGAGACCACCCGGCTCCGCTCCCAGATAGGCGAGCTGCTGGCCCAGAAGCAGCAGGAGCTGGAGCGCACCTTCGAGGAGCGCAGCTCGCTGCTGCGCCAGTCGCTCGAGGAATCCTACAAGATCAAAGAGCTCAGCCTCGCCAAGAAATACGAAGAGGTGGAGCAGCAGTACGCCCTGCTGAACGCCCAGAAGGACGCCGCGCTGGCCAAGGCGGAGTCGCTGGCCCAGGACGCGGCGCGCCTGCGCGAGGCGCTGGCCTCGCGCGACTCCGAGACCCGCGGCGCCATAGAGGCCGAACGCCTGCGCCTGGAGGCCGACCTGCGGCGCTCCGAGGAGCAGCTGCAGGCCCGCGCCGACAAGCTCAAGCAGGACGCCATCAACCGCGAGGAGGCGCTGCGCGCCGAATACGCCGACAGGGTGCAGGCCGAGGCGGGGCGCCTGGCCGCGCAGCTCAGGATCAAGGAAGAGGCGCTGGAAAAAGAGCGCACCGCCCTCAACGCCCGTGCCGCCGAGATGGAGGGCCGCTTCCTCGAGGCCCTGAAGGCCCGCGAAGACGAGGTCACCGAGAATTTCCGCCGCCACACCGAGGCCCTCAAGGCCCAGGCCGAAGCGGCCAGGCGCGCGTGGGAGGAGGAGAAGGCCGCCCTGACCGCCGCCGCCGCCGAGAACTCCGAAAAGACCCGCGCCGAGGAGTACGGCACCGCCGCCCGGCGCGAAGAAGAGCTGAAGAACTTTTACGAGGCCCGCGAGAAAGAGCTGCGCGCCGCCGCCGCGGCTTCGGCCGCCGCCGCGGAGCGGATGCTGGCCGAAACCTACGCCGTCAAGGAGCAGGACCTCCAGGGGCGCGTCAAGGCCCTCTCTGAAAGCCTGGACCGCGCCAACGCCGAGCACGCCTCCTCCGCGGCCGGGCTCTCGGCCGTGAGGGACGAAATGAAGCTGATGGGCACCCGCCTGGAAGAGAGCGAGCGCGAGCGCCAGAAGCTGATCCAGGAGAACCTGACCAAGGCGCGCGACCTGCGGCAGACCCTGGAGAAAGAATTCCTGGAGAAGATCAAGGATATCGAGCAGAACTACCTGGCCCAGCTCACCGACCTCTCCAAGCGCTCCGACGAGGCGCGCCGCGCGGACCAGGACGAGTATTTCCGCAAGCTGCAGTACGTCAAGGACGACTTCGGCGCGCGGCTGGCCGCGCAGTCCAAGGAGATCGAGGCCTCCTACCTCGGGCGGGAACGGTCCATGTCGGCCGCGCTCGACAGCGCCTATAAGCTCAAGGAGAAAGCGCTGGAGGCCCGACAGGCCCAGCTGGAGAACAGCTACCAGGCGATGCTCTCGGAGAAGTCCGCGACCATCGACACCGACCGCGAGCTGGCCTCCAGCGTGGGCCGGCTGCGCGACGAGCTGGAGCAGAAGAACCGCCAGCTCAAGGAGACCATCGCCTCCTACAACTCCCGGCTGGAAGAGCTGGAGGGCAAGCTGCGCTCCGACCACGAAGCCCGCAAGAAGGACCTGGAGGACGGCCACCGCATGCGCGCCGCCCAGCTGGAGGCCGAGCGGAGCAAGCTCAAGGGCCTGCTCGAGCAGGAGCAGCGCCTTGTCACCGACCTGCAGAAGCGCGAAGCGGCGCTGCAGGAGGGCTACGCCGCGCGCGAGGCGGAGCTGGCCCGCCGCTTCAAAGAGGCGCGCGAGCGCCTGGAAAAAGATTACCAGGACAAGCTCAAAGACCAGAAGGGCAAATAGCCCCACCTCCCCGCGCGCGGGGCCCGGAGAAAAATCACGGCGGCAGGCAGTAAGTTTCCCGTCGTGATTTTTTTATTTCCCGAAATATTTGTATATAATTTTACTGCGCAGATTTGCGCGGTGTTTTATTACTATAAGGCGGTGCGACCAATGATGAAAAAATTCGACAAAAAGATACTCTTCGTAGGCTACGGTTCGGTGGCGCAGTGCGCCCTGCCGATGCTCTTCAAGCTGATCAAGGTGCCCGCGAAGAACATCACCGTTATGGATTTCGAGGACAAGCGCGAAGCGCTCAAGCCCATGCTGGCCAAGGGCGTGAAGTACGTGCGCGAGCAGGTGACGCAGAAGAACATGGGCGCGCTCCTGGGCAAATACCTGAAGGCCGGCGACATGCTGATAGACCTGGCCTGGAACATAGACGCCTGCGAGATCCTGCAGTGGTGCCACGACCGCGGTGTGCTCTACATCAACACCTCCACCGAGCTGTGGGACCCCTACGCCGGCGCCGAGGACAAGCACCCCACCGAACGCACCCTGTACGTGCGCCACATGGCGATGCGCAAGATGATAGCCAAGTGGAAGACCCCCGGCCCGACCGCCGTCATCGAGCACGGCGCCAACCCCGGCCTGATCTCCCACTTCGCCAAGAAGGGCCTGCTCGACATCGCCGAGAACCTGCTCGCCGACCGTAAGGTGAAGGGCGCCAAGGCGGAAAAACTGCGCCAGCTGGTCAAGGACCAGACTTTCAACGAGCTGTCCCAGGCCGTGGGCGTGAAGGTCATCCACGTCAGCGAGCGCGACACCCAGATCACCAACAAGCCGAAGCTCGTCAACGAGTTCGTCAACACCTGGAGCGTGGAAGGCTTCCGCGAGGAGGGCGTGGCGCCGGCCGAGCTGGGCTGGGGCACGCACGAAAAGACCCTCCCCCCGTTCGCCTGCGAGCACAAGAGCGGCCCGAAGAACCAGATCTGCATCGCCCGCATGGGCATGAACACCTGGATCAGCACCTGGGTGCCCGACTACTGCATCCACGGCATGCTGGTGCGCCACGGCGAGGCCTTCACCCTCAGCGACAAGCTGACCGTGTGGAAGAACGGCAAAGCCGCCTACCGGCCCACCGTGCACTACGCCTACTGCCCGTCGGACTCCGCCATCGCCTCCCTCAACGAGCTGCGCGGCTACGACTTCAAGCTGCAGCCCAAGCTCCGCATCCTCGGCGACGAGATCATCAGCGGCTACGACACCCTCGGCACCCTGCTGATGGGCCACGACTACAACGCCTGGTGGACCGGCACCATCCTGGACATCCACGAGAGCCGCAAGCTCATCCCGCACCAGAACGCCACCACTATCCAGGTGGCCATAGGCGTGCTGTCGGCCGCCATGTGGATGATGGACAACCAGGGCGAGGGCGTCTGCGTGCCCGACGACCTGCCGCACGAGTATGTCCTCAAGATCGCCAAGCCCTGGCTGGGCAAGCTGCACTCGGCGAAGTCCGACTGGACGCCGCTGAAGCATTACACCAACGCCTTCAAGGGCTTCAACAACCCCCAGGTGGACAGGAAGGACCCGTGGCAGTTCAAGAACTTCCTGATCACGGACGGCGATTAACGATTCGGCAAACTAAAAAATCGGTACGGAGGAAGACCAGACAAAAGTATGATCACAAAGAAACAGATGCAGGACCTAGCCAAGAAGCACGGTACGCCGCTCTTCATCGTGGACCACGATGAGATCCGCAAGAACTACGCGAAGTTCAGGAAGTACCTGCCGCGCGTCCAGGCCTATTACGCGGTCAAGTGCGAGCCGATGCCGGAAATAGTCCGGACGCTCTACAAGGCCGGCGCCAGCTTCGACGTGGCTTCCATGCCCGAGTTCAAGATAGTTCACGAGAACATCAAGGGCATGCCGGACAAGAAGCGCCAGGACTGGATCTGGGACAAGATCATCTACGCCAACCCGATAAAGCCGCACGAGACGCTGGTGGAGCTGGACAAGTACCGCCCGCTGGTCACGTTCGACAACCTCGAAGAGATCAAAAAGATAAAGAAGTACGCCCCGCACGCCGGCCTGTGCCTGCGCATCCGCGTGTCCAACACCGGCGCCCAGGTGGAGCTCTCCTCCAAGTTCGGCGCCTCGCCCGGCGAGGCCGTGGACCTCATCCTCGAGGCCGTCAGGCAGGGCCTCGGCGTGGAGGGCCTGAGCTTCCACGTGGGCAGCCAGACCACCAACTTCGAGAACTTCGTACAGGCCATCAACACGGCCGCCGACATCTTCGCCGAGGCCAAGAGCCGCGGCTACGACAAGATGAACGTGCTCGATATCGGCGGCGGCTTCCCGGCCCCGTACGACGCCTCCGTGAAGCCCTTCGAGGAGCTGGCCCGCAAGATCAACGCGGAGCTGGACCGCCTGTTCCCGGACCCTTCGATCGAGATCCTGGCCGAGCCGGGCCGCTTCATGATCGCCACCGCCGGCACCTCGGTGGTGCGCATCAACGGCAAGGCCGTGCGCGACGGCAAGACCTGCTACTACGTCAACGACGGCGCCTACCACAGCTACTCGGGCATCATCTTCGACCACCAGCACTGCCACATGCACGCCTTCCGCAAGGGCAAGAAGACGGAGATCTGCGGCGTGTTCGGCCCCACCTGCGACGCGCTGGACGTGATCTCGATGTCCGAGAACCTGCCCACGGACCTGCAGCTGGGCGAGCTGATGTACAGCGTCAACATGGGCGCGTACAGCCACGCGTCCTCCACCTGGTTCAACGGCTTCCCGCCCGCGAAAGTGGTGCACGTGAACAAGTAACCCGGGCCGCAGGGCCCCAAAAAATACCGCGGCCCGCAAGGTCCGCGGTATTTTTTTATCGCTCCTTAAGTCCAGGCTGGCGGGGGGATACCTTCTCCGGGTACGCTCGGGCACACCGTGCCCTCGCTCTGTCAGCTCGGCCCTCGCGCTACGCAAGCTCGGGCCTCGTGAGGCCCCTGCGAAGGCACCCCCCCGCCAGCCTCGAGGCTTAGCTAAGCGCCAGATTTAATATAATTTAACTATGTCCTTTAACCTCGTACCCAAAGAAGTTTTTTTGACCAAGGGCCTCGGCCGCCACAAAGAAAAACTGGCGAGCTTCGAGGAGGCCCTGCGGGACGCCAAGATAGCCAAGTATAATCTTGTGCACGTCTCCAGCATCTTCCCCCCCTACTGCAAGGTCATCCCCGCCAAGAAGGGCATAGAGAAGCTGCATGACGGCCAGATAGTGCACTGCGTCCTGAGCCGCAACGCCATCAACGAGAACCACCGGCTGATAGCCTCCTCGGTGGGGCTGGCCGTGCCCAAGGACAAGTCCCATTACGGCTACATCTCCGAGCACCACACTTTCGGCGAGACCGACGAGAAGACCGGCGACTACGCCGAAGACCTGGCGGCCATGATGTTATCAACCATCCAGGGCGTGGAGTTCGGCAGCGACACCACCTGGGACCAGAAGGAAGAGCTCTGGAAGCTCAGCGGCAAGATCGTGCGCGCCGCCAACGTCACCCAGTCCGCGATAGGCACCGAGGGCGTCTGGACCACCACCGTGGCCGCCGCCGTCTTCCTGTTCTAACCCGGGCCGCTACGCGACGGGGCCCCGCGGGGCCCGCTTACCGCCAGGAAGAGGCGCATATGAAATTCAAACCGGCTAAAAAGCAATTCATGTTCGGCGAACTGTCCGGCCCCGAAGGGGCGGCCTTCGTCATCCTGCCCGTGCCGTACGAGAGGACCGTCTCCTACGGCAAGGGCACAGGCCGCGGCCCGGGCGCGATCATAGACGCCTCCTGGCAGCTCGAGCTCTGGGACGAGGAGCTCAAGACCGAGACCTGCCGCCGCGGCATCTTTACCGCGGCGCCGGTGAACTGCGCGCTGCCGGAAGGAAAATTCTTCCCGCACCTGGAGAAGACCGTGGAGGGGCTGCTCTCCTCAACCAAGGCCCTGCCTTTCTTCATAGGCGGCGAGCACAGCGTGACGCAGGCCCTGCTGCCGCCCTTCATCCGCCGTCACAAGGACCTTTCCATCCTGCACTTCGACGCGCACGCCGACCTGCGCGTGTCCTACCACGGCAACCGCCGCAGCCACGCCTGCGCCGTGTACCCCGCCTCCCGCACCAACCGCGTGGTGCAGGTGGGCATCCGCAGCGTGGGCCACGACGAGAAACAGTTCCATAACGCCGGCAACGTGATCACCCACCTGATGCACGAGAACCTGGACCTCAAAAAACTGGAGCGCCAGGTCTTGCGGGAGCTGACGGACACCGTCTACCTTACCATCGACGTGGACGGCTTTGACCCGTCGGTCATGCCGGGCACGGGCACGCCGCAGCCCGGAGGCTTCGGCTGGTACGAGGCCCTGCGCCTCTTCAAGGCCGTCTGCGCGGCCAAGAAAGTGGTGGGAGTGGACGTGGTAGAGACCGCCCCGGTCAAGGGCTCCAACGTCTCCGAGCTGACCGCGGCCAAGCTGGTCTACCGCCTGATGGGCTACCTGGCCTGAGCCGGCCGGCCAAAAAGAAAAACCGCGGAGCGATCCGCGGTTTTTCTGTTTTCCCCCGGCGTTCAGAGCGCGCCGTGGAGCCAGGGCACCTCGGCCCGGGCGGCGGCGATGGCCGCGTCCATGGAAGGGTATTCCTCCACGTGGCCGTGCTTCATGGGGATCCAGCACTCCTCCACGCCCTTGTTGTCATAGACCTCCTCGCGGAAGCCGTAGACGCCGTCCTCCTGACGGTGAAAAAAACAGACGCGATGCTTGCCGTCCGGCGCGTGCACGGTCCTCGCCAGCACCACGGTGCCGCCTCCGGGAGTGCCGGCGAACATCTCTGTAAGGAATTTCAGTATCTTTTCAAGCATCGGGGCCTCCCGAATTTGACAATTCCACGCCCCCGGGAAAGTGCGCGTGAACCCACACTAGAAAGTATCGAGTTTGTCGAACTCCGACACTTTTTTCTTTTCCAGCAAATGCGCCAGGTCGCGGCTGTAGGCGAACGGCCCCTTGGGCCAGCCCAGCCCCAGCTTCACCGCCGTCTCGATATCGTACTCGGAGGCCATGATCTCCGCGGCCAGCAGCTTCGCCTCCTCCACCACCGGCCGCATCAGGTCCCCGAAGAGCTCCTCTTTGAAGGTCTTCTTCAGGCCCAGGTACTTGACCAGGTTCGGCAGTATCGGGTTCTCCCCCACTATGCGCCCGTCCTCGTAAATATAGAAGCCTATGGTGGCCTTGCGGCCCAGCTGGCCGTACTGCACCAGGCGCAGCTGCGTGGCCGAGGGGGCCAGCCGCTCCGGCGAGCCCAGCGCGGCGTGGATGGCCTCGGTGGCCGCGCAGTCGGTGTCGAGGCCGGAGAAGTCGGCCATCTCGAACGGGCCCATCGCCGCGCCCGAGACCTCTTTGAAGGCGGCGTCTATCTCGTGCGGGTAGCCCTTGCCCGCGTCCAGCAGGCGCAGCGCCGCCAGGATAAAGGGCCGGCTCAGGCGCTCCACTATCTGGCCCGGGTTATCCTTGGTGATGACCGGCGTCTTGCCGATCTTGCGCAGCAGGCCGGCCGCGGCCTCCAGGTACTCGTCCGACGTGTGGTCGGTGCGCACCACCTCCACCAGCTGGTTGGAGCGCACCGGATCTATGAAATGGAAGCCCAGCGTCCTGTCTTTGGGCAGCTCGGCGTACTCTATCAGCTCCGACAACGGCGCCACCGAGCAGCGCGCGGCTACCACGCAGCGGGAGTCCAGGTGGGGGCGCAGCTTGGCGAAGAAGAGCTTGCGCTCGTCGGCCGATCTGGCGGAGGCCTCTATCACGATGTCGGCCCCGTTGAACTTGGAGAGGTCCTGCACCCCCTCGATATTGGCCAGCAGCTCTTCCCTGCCGGCCAGCTTGAGCGACCAGGAGATCTTGGCCAGCGCCACGCCGAGGCTGTCCTTGAAGTCGTCGTAGAGGCGCACCTGGAAGCCGTTCTTCACGAACAGCTCCGCCGCCCCCGCCCCGGTGGTGTCGGAGCCCATGATGCCCACAGCGTTGATTTCCATCGTTAAGTCCCCGGCGCTAGGCCACCCGCACTTCCTCCAGGCGCACGATCCCTTCCTTGTTGAGGACGATCCGGATGCGCTCGTAGTGGAGATTCAGCTGCCCTTCCCGGCTGTAATAGGTGTACTTCAGCACCAGGTTCATGTGGTAGACGCGCGCGCAGGAGGCCGAGCGCACGGCGCCGTCGGCCGGGTCCACGTAGGGATAGTCCACCTCGGCGTCGTCGGCCTGCTCCACCACCTCGCGGATGTTGAAGCGCATGATATCGTTGAGGTCGCGGCGCCGCTCGTGGCGCTTCATGATGACCTCGGGGAACAGGAAGATCTCCTTCTTGTACTTCAGCACGCGCTCGGGCTTGCCCTCCTCGTCGACGGAGGTGATATTGTCTATCCGGCGCAGCCGCGTGATGTCGGGCGGCACGTCGCGCCCGGGGATGAAGGTGACCGCCTCTTTCAGCACGCCGATGCGCGCGCTGCCCTCGGCCGAGTCCAGGATGTCTATCTTGCGGTCGGAGATCCAGCGCGTGAGGCTCCGGGAGAAGAGCAGCTTCAGCCAGTCCTTGATGCGGTCCTTGAAGATGTAGCTGATCACCACGGCCAGCACGAAGGGCATGCTGTCCATGGCGTAGCGCCGCTGGAAGAACAGCGTGACCAGCACGGCGAACAGCATGGCCCCGCCGGCCGCCAGGCCGAAGAAGACCTGCGTCAGGCTCTCCCACTCTGAGAACTCGGCCTTGAGGTAGAGCACGCCTGACATGAATTTCTTGAGGACGCCGCGGCGGTAAATGATGGTCTCGTTGGAGGAGCCGGGCACCAGCACCGAAGGGTATTTCATCGCCTGCCGGTAGCGGTTCTGCGCGGTGACGATGGCCAGCACGCCGGTCTCGACGTCCTTGAACCGCGCCAGGGCCTCGGGGCTCGCGCGCAGCGCCTCTATCAGCGAGGTCAGGTACTCCTCGAGGATGAGGCTTACGTACTCGTCGAAGAACGCCATGGTCTCGCGCACCTTCACCGGCACGGCCGGGTCCGAGATCTCGGCCTTCAGCGAGGAGAGGGCGGTCTCGAGCCCCTTCAGGTCGCCCAGGAAATTGCCCAGGCCTTCGCCGACGAACAGCTTGCGCTGCGCGGCGGGCACCGCGTGGCTGTAAGTGGCCAGCCCGTCCACGAAGACCTTCACGTAGTCGCGGATCTCGCCGCGGATGATGCAGCCCAGCAGGCGCAGCTCGTCGCAGATCTTGTCGGCCAGCTCCGGATCGCCGGCGCCGGCCAGTACCTTGCCCAGGTCCTCTCGCACGCGGTTGAGCGGCGAGGTGGACAGCGACGGGTCGCACAGCTTGCCTATGCTGATCTTGGGGATGCGCCAGCGGATGTAGCGCTGGCTGGCGTTGTAGAACTTTTCCTTGCCGTAATTGTGGGGGCCGATGTTGAGGGAGCGCGGTATGAAGAAGTAGGTCTCCACCTCGTAGGAGCTGCGGGCCGAGGCGTCGAGGTCGATGTCGAGCTTCACCTCGAAGCGGTGCCGGTCGTGCAGCTTTATCCGCGAGTCCAAAATATCGTTCTGGTCTTCTATCATAAGAATACGGGTGCGCTTATCATTTTATATATATTAGGCCGCCGCCGCCATACTTCCAGGGCCCCGCGGGAAAAGCGAAGGACCCCGCTTTGAGGCGGGGCCCTCTGCGCGGGAAGCCCGGTGCCCTTAAGGGAGCGCGGCCGCCAGGCGCGTAGCCATGGGGACGCCGGCGCCCTGGTGCTCGGACGGCAGGCCCAGGTCGACGGCCGCTTTGCGCAGCGCGGACATCAGCGCGCGCTCGCCCCTGGCGCCCATGCTCACGGCCAGCGCCGCCAGGCCGGAGATCTGCGGGGCGGCCTGCGAGGTGCCGGCGGCCGCCATGAACTTGCCGCCCGGATACGCCGAGAAGATCTTATGGCCGGGGGCGATGAAATCTACCTCGGGACCGCGGCAGGAGAAATTAGTTATCGCGCCGGCGAAGTCCATGGCGGAGACGGCCACGGCGTCCTCGAAGGCCGCCGGGTAATTCACCTTGCCTCCGTCGTTGCCGGCCGCGCAGACCACCAGCACCCCGGCTTTCCGCGCCGCCTTGACGGCCTTGCCCTGCGCCTCGGAGAAGTTAGGCGAGCCCAGGCTCATGTTGATGACGTCGGGCCGCTGCCTCACGGCCCACTCCATGCCTTCTATGATCTGCGAAACCTTGCCGGTGCCGCTGCTGTTAAGCACCTTCACGGGGATGATCTTGGCCTCGGGGGCCAGGCCGGCCATGCCGCTCCAGTTCAGGGCGCCGGCTATGATGCCGGAGACATGCGTGCCGTGGCCCTTGTCGTCGGCGGGCTCGGCGCGCGGGGTAATTACGTTGTAGCCGGGCAGGCAGTTTGGCGCCAGGTCGGGATGCCGGCAGTCCACGCCGGTATCCAGCACGGCCACGCGGGCGCCGGCGCCTTTGGCCCGGTCCCAGACACGCACCGCGCCCAGTTTCACCACGCTCCAGGGCAGGCGGTCCACCTTGCCTTCGGCGTTGGCGGTGCTGTAGAAGAAGGGGGCTTCGGCCGCGGCGGTGGAGACCGCCGGCGGCTGGGCGGGCGGCGGCTGAACGGCCGGCGGCTCGCCGGCCCGGAGCGAGGTCTGCGCGGCCTCGAGCGTCAGGGCCCCTTCAGAGGCCAGCCAGTTAAGCTCCAGGTCGTCTTCGGCGGAGTCCACCCCGCGGGCGCGGGACAGGTCGGCGGCAAGTTTGTCGTCGGGAAAATCGGCCAGCACGCCGTTGATGAAAGGGAATTCCTTTACTATCCGTCCGCCGCGGCCTTCTATTACTTCGGCGCGGGCGGCGGCGTCCAGGCCTTCGGCGAAGGTCACTATTTTCTGCCCGGCGGCGGCCGGCAGGGCGAAGGCGAGCGGGAGCAGGAGATTTGCGACTTTTAAGATTTTCATGAGAGTCTATTTTAGCAGTTTGCGCGGGGACAAAAACAGCCCGGCCGGCGCGGGACGTCAGTCCGCGGCAGGGCCCGGCTTGCCCAGGAAGGAGGTCCCTTTCAGCGGCAGGAAGACGCGCGGGTCTTTTTCCTTGCTGAAGCTGGTCCTGAAATCGTCCATGAAGAAGTTCAGGTTATACGGTTTGAACTTCACGGTCAGCACCCTGACCATCTTGCGGATCAGGTCTTTCTTGTCGTGGCCCAGCTTGTCGTAGAGGCAGGACAGCAGGTAGACGTGCTCGTTGCCGATGGCCCGGTAAGAGGCCACCGAGTCTATCTTTGCGGCCACGGCCCTCACGGACTCCACCACCTGCCGGTTCTTCTCCTCCCAGCCCAGCCCGCCGACCTCCGAGAACTTCATGGAATACTGCTCCACGATCCGGTAGAGGGGGTAGAAGAAATTCATGAACTGCAGCGGCGGGTAGGGCAGCACTTTCACGCCGAATTTTTTCTGCTCGCGGAAGAAGCGGGAATTGGGGTAGAGGTAGAAGGGGTTGAGGGTGTAGACGTCGACGAACTCCTTGATGTCGTCTATCAGCGCCAGGTTGGCCGCCACGTCCCGCTGCGTCTCGGTGGGGAAGCCGGCTATCAGCTCGATGTGGTTCCAGATGCCTATCTTATGCGAGTATTCCAGGAACTTGCGCGCCCGCTCAACGGTGATGCCCTTGTTGATGTAGGCCAGCAGGCGGTCACTGCCGCTCTCCACGCCGTAGGTCAGCTTGATGGCGCCGGCGGCGCGCATCTTGTCCAGCAGCCGCTCGTCTAGGACCCGCAGGTTGGCGCAGTCGAACCATTTAAGGCCCAGCTTGTACTTCACCAGCTTGTCGCAGAGCTCTTCGGCCCGCTTGTAATAATTGTTGAAGGAGGAATTGACGAAGTAAACGGCGGTGACGCCCTTCTCTTTGAGCGCCTGCAGCTCGTCTACGACCTGGTCCACGGACTTGATATCCGAGGGCAGCTTGTTGTTGTTCTCGCAGAAGGCGCAGGCGCCGGGGCAGGTGAGCTCGAAGGCGTAAGAGGCGACCAGGTGCCGCTTGTCGTTAGTTACGAGCTTCTTGATGAAAGGGAAATCGGAATTGTACTTGGAGAAGATCTCGGAGTCGTAAGCCTTGTACTTCTCCAGGATGCGGTCGTCGTAGCGCGGCCTGGGCGCGTAGGGCCGGCGCCCTTCGAGCGCGGGATAGTTGCGCAGGCGCGCGCCGCGGCGCACCACGGTGCCGGTGAAGGCGGCCTTCTGCCCGGCCACGTCCTTCATGATCTCCAGCAGGGCCTTCTCCCCCCAGTCGGCGTAGGCCCCGTAGTCGAAGCAGGGGTAGCGCCGCATCAGGTAGAAGAAAGCCTCTTTGGGCATGCCCCGGTAGCCGATGACGGTTTTGGCCCCGAACCTGTCGCGGGCCGCGCGCGCGAGCAGGGCGCAGAAATTTATGATCAGCGGCTCGGCCCGGATGTCCACCAGCGTGACGCCCACCAGGTCGGGCCGGCCCAGGTCCAGCCCGGCCAGGAGCAGGGCGGCCATGCGGTCCAGCTGCGCCTTCAGCTTGGCCGGCGCGCGGCCGTTGACGTAGGACCAGACCGCGTCCCGGTCGTACATCAGCGCCAGCTGCGCCTTGGAAAATTTGTATTGGAGCCTGTCGAACCACTCTTTTTCGGCGTCCACCTGCGTAGCCACGCTCCCGGCGCCCATCACGGCGTCGGCCAGCACCGCTATGGTCATGTTGGGGGGCGGGATGGGTTCGGAGATCTTCTGGTCTCCCGGAGGGTAGACCAGCGCCACGCGCAATTTTTTTTGTGTAGGCTCCATAAGCAGGCCGCGGCGCGGCGCTTTTACCGCCGACCCGACTGGTATGATATAATTTAGTATCCCGCCGCGGCAACAGCGCCACGGCGGGAGAGCGGCCCATTCCAATGCGCATAACCGTAGGCATAAAATCCTTCAAAGAAGCCGAATATTTCCTCAACCGCGGGGCTGACGAGATCTACTTCAGCCTGAAGTCGGTGCCGGGCCACCGGCAGGCCGCTTTCGCGAGCGAAAAAGAGCTGCTGGACTCGGTGCGGTTGGCGCGCAAACTCCGCAAGAAGAGCCTGCTCGGCATGAACGCCGTCTACCCGCGCGAAAAATACCCGGTGCTGCTGCGGCACGCGCGCAAAATGGTGGACAGCGGCATGGACGGGCTCATCGTGCGCGACCCGGCGCTGCTCGAGTATTTCAACGCCAAGAATTTCCGCCCTTTCTTCGTGGCCAGCATCCTGTGCGCCTGCTTCAATTCCCAGACCATGGCCTTCTACCAGGCGCTCGGCGTGCGCCGCTTCGCCTTCCACAGCCAGCTGCTGCCGGCGGACCTTAAGCTGATGCTGGCTAACGCCCCCAAGACCGAGGCCGAGGTCTTCCCACCCTGCATCTTCCTCGCCGCGAACATTGTGCCCTACTGCCTGTGCCCCTACCCGGAGTCCAGGGACCCGGGCGGCGCCAAGCTGCCCGACCACGCCTGCACCCTGAAGTACAAATGCGGCGGCCAGGATTTCCGCATGCTCGACTCGGACCTCTATTTCCAGGCCGGCATGTTCTACGATTTCCACAAGATGGGCGTGCAGTGGCTCAAGGTCCCCCGCCAGCAGAACACGCCCAAGCTGATAGCCGATTTCGAGATAACCCGCTACTTGAACGAGCTGCTGGACAAGGGCACTGACCGGAAAACTTTCTCGGTGGCGGTGGCGGAGCTGGTGAAGCGCGTGGACATGAACAAATATGGAAAAAGCTATCATTTTAAGCCCTTCCCGGCTGCGCCTGCCCGGGGCGCTTGAGCTGATAAACGGCGCCCGGCTCTACCTCGGCGACGAATTCTGCTTTCACAAACAGCCGACCTACGCCGACTTCGAGGCCGCCCGCGAGCTCACGGGCAAAGCCCCGGCGCTGGTCAGCACCCTCCTCACTGAAACCGCCCTGCAGGCCTACGCCGCGCTGCTGGCCAAGTGCGCAAAAAAGGCGCCGGGCACCGAGCTGGTGGTCAACGACCTGGGCCTGCTGAATTTCATAGACAAGAATTACCGCGGGCGCTTCAGCGTGACGCTGGGCCGCCTGCTCACCTACCTCTTCGACCCCAAGAACACGCGCGTGCTGGGCTCCAGGTCCGACGAGGGCCTCACGGGCAGGAAGATGAAGCTCTGGGAGAAAAGCCTGGAAGCCACGCCCACGCCCTATATCAAGCGCTTCCTGAAGCGCTACGCCGTGGAGCGCGTGGAGACCGACAGCGAGCGCATCTTCCGCAAATACGCGCTGAACACGAAAGTTAAGCTCTCCTTCTACTCGCCCATGCGCCTGATGGCCATCACCAGGTTCTGCCCGTTCCGCGGCGGCATCTCGCTCGAGTGCAAACAGCCCTGCGGCTCGCGCAGCCTGGAGATCAAGACCCCGCATTTGGACTACCCGCTTTTCTCCAAGGGCAACGCCTACTTCGTCAAGAACCGGCCTATCTCTCACCCGCGGCTCGACCGCACGGTCACCGTGCCCTTCGTGAAGAGCTCCGGGCTCAAGGTCCACATCAACGAGGGCTCCCTCCGGGGCTAGCGCATGCTGATAACCATCGGTATAAAATCCGCCGACGAGGCCGAGTATTTCCTGCGCAACGGCGCGGACGAGATCTACTTCGGTCCCGCCGTACCCAGCCACCGCGCCTCCTTCTCGCAGGAGGCGGAGGTGCTGGGCGCCATAGCGCTGGCCAAAAAAATGGGTAAGCAGAGCCTGCTGGCCCTCAACGAGATCTACTCGCGCGAGCAGTACGATTTCCTGCTCGACCACGCGCGGCGCCTGCAGGCGGCCGGCCTGGGCGGCATAGTGGTACGCGACGTGGCCCTGCTGGAGTTCTTCAACAAGCACCGGCTGCGCACCAACTACGTGGCCAGCATCATGTGCGCCTCGTTCAACGCGCAGGCCATGGAGTTCTACCGGGACCTGGGCGTGAAGCGCTTCACGCTGCACAGCCAGGTCATGCCCGAGGACGCGGTCAAAATGGTCAAGCTCGGAGAGACCATCATGTTCGTGCCCTGCCTCTTCCTCGAAGAGAACATCGTGCCCTTCTGCTTCTTCACCTACCCGGGCGGCGAGGGCGCGTCCAAGGGCAAGGTGCGGCCCTGCAAGATCAGGTTCAAGGCCGGCGGCAAAGATTACCGCATGGTGGAATCCAACCTCTATTTCCAGGCCGGCCTGCTCTACGATTTCCACAAGCTGGGCGTGAAATGGCTGAAGATACCGCGGCAGCTCAATACCGGCAAGCTGGTGGCCGAGTTCGAGATCACGCGCTTCCTGAACCTCCTGCTCGAGAAGGGGCTCGACAGGAAAACCTTTATCATCGCGGTGGCTGAGCTGATGACGAGAACGGATTTGAATAAATATGGATCGAGCTATCTTATTAAGCCCGGCGCTGCTCTGCGGGCCCCGAGCGCCTGAGCTGAAAAAAGGCGCCACGGTCTACCTGGGCGACGAATTCTGCATACACAAGCAGGCGTCTTTCGCCGACTTCGCCGCCGCGCGGGAGAAGACCGGCAAGAACCCCGTGCTGGTCAGCACCCTGCTGACCGAGCCCGCCTTCGAAAAATACGCCGCGCTGCTGGCCGAGTGCGCAAAAAAAGCCCCGGGGACCGAGATAGTGGTCAACGACGCCGGGCTGCTGCGCTACATAGACAAGAAGTACCGCGGCCGCTTCAGCGTGACGCTGGGGCGCCTGATGACCTATTTCTTCGACACCAAGCATACCCGGCTGCCGGGCTGCACCCGCCCCCTGGTCTGGTCGGAAGGTAAAGGCTGCGCCGGCTGCGCCGGGCTGCGCCCCGGCGAGAAGCGCGGCAAGATCTGGGAGACGGAGCTTGACGCCACGCCGCTCGAGTATATCCGGGAATTCCTGAAGCGCTACGGCGTGACCAGGGTAGAGACCGACAGTTCCTATATCTTCAAAAAGTACGCGGCGATAAAGGGCGTGAAGCTCTCCTACTACTACCCGCTGCGCCTGATGGCCATGACCAGGTTCTGCCCTTTCATGGGCGGCATAGCCCAGCGCTGCGGCGCGCCCTGCGCGGACAGCCTGGTGAAGCTGGAGACCTGCGAGCTGGACTACAAGCTCTACTCCAAGGGCAACGCCTACTTCGCCAAGAACAGGCTTTTAAAGCATCCCCGGCTGGACCGGCTGGTGACGCTGCCGTCTACGCCGCTGGCCGGCTTCAAGCCGGCGGTCAACAAGTACTCAAGCCCCGACAAGCCGGTCTGACCGGACCGGCGGAGTTCCAACGATATATTATTGATAGAGGCCGGCGGCGGCCTCAGGCTTTGTTGCGGTGGTACTGCAGCGCGGCGCCGAACAGCGGGGCCAGGCCCAGCATGTTGATGTCTTCTTTGTATTTGGAGGCGGCGTAGGCGGCTTCCACCCCTTTCTTCAGGGCGAGCACCCGCCGCACGTCGCCGAACAGGTATTTCACCGAGTCCTCGGAGTGGCTGAAGCAGGCGCGGTCGAAACCCAGCTTCTTGAAGTTCCTGATAAAAAGCGCGACCTCGTGTATGTTCTCGGGCACTATGGTCATGTGCCCCTTCATCAGCACGCTGCGGCCCAGGGCCTTGCTGTATTTCCTGACGTTCTTTATCCCGCGCATCACCCGCTCCCAGCTAGACCCGACGTTCACCGTCTCATGGGCCTTTTTGGTCGCTCCGTTGAGCGAGATGTAGAGGAACAAAGAATGCCTGGCTATCTTGCGGGCCCACTCGTCGGTGATCAGGGTGCCGTTGGAGATGAAGGAAACTTTTTTTCCCTGCGCGACCGCGTAGTCGAAGAACTCCCGCCCCTCTTTGATGAACAGCGGCTCACCGCCCACCAGCTCGATGCCCTCGAAAGGAGCCAAGTCCAGCTTCTTCAGCAGCGCCAGGTCCAGCACCTTCATGTTGCGGTGGTCCTGCACGCACATCACGCATTTTATATTGCACGGCTCGCCCAGGCGCACCGTCAGGATCTTTACGCCCTCGTACGGGGCGGTCAGCGGGCGGGGCGGCGGAGGAGGGAGGGCGGCTTTATGCAGCAGGTGGCAGCGCGCATAACAGCTCAGTGCGCCGTTAAGGGATTCTTTGCGCATTTTCCGCACCGGGGCCGCGTTCCAGATCTTGCGCAGCGGCGCGTCGTGGATATTGCCGAAGGACTGCGCGCACGCGCAGCAGCAGGCGTAAACCTTGCCGTGCTGGTCTATGCCTATCTCGTCCCAGAGCTTGGGGCAATAGGTGCTGCCTGGTACCGGTCCTTGCGCGCGCTTCATTCGTATAAATAATATCAAAAAGCCGGACGGTAGCGGCAGCCTGGCGCCTTTTGGGGGTCAGTCGCCGTTGCCGGCGCCGCGGCCCACGGTGTTTACCGTTTGCGTGATCTTGGCTGAAATCTGGTCGAACAATGCGGGCATGTACCGTTTGAGGGCCACGCCGGCTACCAGGACCACGCCCACCACCACCGCCAGCATCAGCAGGTACTCCACCGTGTTCTGGCCGGCGCGCTTGCGATAAGATACGGTTTTCATAAAGCCTCCTTATGCTGCTTACATAAAGAGACACGGAAACCGCTAAAAAGTTCCCTATTTGTTGCCGCTGGAAACGCCAAGGCTGGAAGCCGCGCCGTTTATCATACCCTGGACGCTGGCGAACATGGTGGGCATGTATTTTTTGGCGACTATGCCGCTCAGCAAAGCTACGACCAGTGCCGCAAAGGCAAGGGCCAGCGCCAGCGGGACCCGGCTGCGGCGCTCCTGCCCCGCGCGCGCGCGGGCCAGCGCGCGCCCGGCCAGGCCCGCGGGCGCTTTCACGGCCAGCTCCTCTTTGACGCCGGCGGACAGCGCCTTGAAACTGTCCAGCGTGTCGCGGCATTCCCGGCAGGCGGCGACATGCGCCGTTATTTCAGCGGCCTGTTCCAGGCCGGCCTGGCCGTCGAAGTAGGCCGAAAGCGCCGCTCTTATCTCGTCGTGCGTCATCTGTCCTCCAGGAATTTGCCCAGCAGGCCCCGCATTTTCTCACGGGCCCGCGACAGCCGGGACCGCACCGTGCCCCCGGGTATGGAAAGCGTATCGGCGATATCGGTATAGCTGCGGCCGTCCAGCTCGCGCAGGATGAGTATGGCGCGGTCCTCGGGCGCCAGCGCGGCCAGTGCCCGCTCGAACGCCTCATGGCGCGCGCCAGCTTCCAGCTGCTGCGCCGGACCGGGCGCGGGATCGGGCGGCTCGCCCAGCTCCCCGTCCTCGTTCTCGGTGAAGCCCTTCAGCCGGCGCCAGAAAGCCAGCCTGGGCGAGCGCAGCTGGTTCTTCCAGCAGTTCACTGTAATGCGGTACAGCCAGACCCCGGGGTCGGTTTCGCCGCGGAAGGCGGCCAGGCCGCGCAAAGCTTTGAAGAGCGCCTCTTCGGCCAGGTCTTCGGCCTCGGCCGCGTTGCCGGTGAGGCGCAGCGCCACGGCGTAGACCATGTCCGAGTATCTGGCGAGCAGTTCTTCAGGGGTTATGGGAGGCATTCTATCCGCCGTCGGCTATACGGTAATTCTAGCAAGTCTGGCGGCCAGATCAGGAAGTCAGGAAGCGGCCCCCCCTATCCCAGGGAGGCGGCGGCGGCTTTGGCTTCTTCGATGAAGGCGGGGTAGGACTTGGCGTCCACGCTGACGGCGAAGCGGTAAAAGACCAGCCAGCGGCCGCCGGCCTCGGCGGTGCAGCGCCGCGGCAGCTTGAAGCCCGACGTGCGCGAAGAGGTCCAGAAGGCTTTCACCGCCTCCGCGTCCTTGCCGGAGAGGTGGTACTTGCCGGAGAACTCCTCAGCCCCGGGGATGTCTATATCCTCCCAGCCGAAGACTCCCGCCAGCTTGTCGAAAATGTGCTCCGGCCGCAGCGTGAAAGCCGGGAACCTCGGCTCCTTGAACTCGAACAGGGCCGCCGTTAACAGGTACTTGTAGCGCTTGCCGGCCTGGTAGGCATAGAACTGGTAATCGAAGAATGTTGCCGCGGCCCCGGAGACGCTGAGACCGGAAATCTGATTGGTCACGGTCGGTTCGGCGCCTTTAGTGAAAAGTTCCAGCCCGGTCTTTTCCAGGTCGCAAGGCGCGCGCCAGGCGAAGGCGAGGCCCAGGGCGTCGGCCACGCTCTCCACGCTCCGGCTCTTGCGCCACCAGAGAAAAGAGTAGGCCAGCAGCGTCAGCGCGCCGGCCGCGGCGGGGATGGCCCACAGCGCGGTTTTCACCGCGTTCTCGTCGATATTTGCCAGAGTTTCTATCATGGTCAGGAAGATAGGAAGCAGCGTCCCCTATTTATCGGGGTGGAACTTGTCGTGGGCTTTCTTGATGTCGCCCTTGTCCACGTGGGCGTAGATCTGGGTGGTGTTCAGGCTCGCGTGGCCGAGCATCTCCTGCACGCTGCGCAGGTCGGCGCCGCCCTGCACCAGGTGGCTCGCGAAGGTGTGGCGGAACAGATGCGGGTGCGGCTTTATCTCCACCCCCGCGTCCCGGCCGAAGGTCACTATGTCCTTCCACATCTGCACACGGCTGAGCTTCTTGCCCGAGCGGTTGACGAACAGCTCGTCGTCCACGGCCTGCCCGCCGAACTTCAGTTGCCGCGAGGAGAGATATTCCTTCAGCCGGCCCAGCGCCGCGGCGTTGACCGGCACCAGGCGCTCTTTGGCGCCCTTGCCGAACACGCGCAGCCAGCCCTGCTGAAAATTCACCGACTCCAGCCGCAGGCCCAGCAGCTCGGACACGCGGATACCGCTGGCGTAGAGCAGTTCCACGGCGGCGGCGGCCCGCACCTTGGCGAAGGCGTCCCCGGCCGGATAGCTGAGCAGTTTTTCCATGTCCCGGCGGGCCAGGAAGCGCGGCACCTTGCGGGGCAGCCGCGGCGCGCGGAAGTTGGAGGTGGGGTCTTTCTGGGCTTTGCCCTCCAGCCGCAGGTAGCGGTAGAAGGCCCGCAGGGCCTCGGTCTTCCTGAAGATGGAAGCCGGGCCCAGGCCCTTGTCTTTTTTCAGGTGCCAGAGGTAGCCCTCTACGAAAGGCGGCTCCGCCAGCGCGGGGTCCGTCTTCCTGGCCTCGCAATAGGCCAGGAAGGCTTCGGTATCCCCGGCGTAGGCCAGGCAGGTGTTCTTTGCCAGGCCACGCTCCATGCCGAGATGGCGCGAGAAGTCGGCCGCTAGTGGGCGCATTTATTTCTTGGCGTACTTCTCTTTGCGCTCGGCTTTTTCCGCCGCCTTGGCGGCCGCAGCCTCGGGCGTGACGTTCATCAGGCCCGGCTTCAGCCCCGGAGTGAGGAAGCGGCTGCGCAGCTCGGTCTCGATCTCCAGAGCCACGTTCTTGTTGGTCTTCAGATAGGTCCTGGCGTTCTCGCGGCCCTGGCCTATGCGGTCGCCCTTGTAGATGTACCAGGTGCCGGATTTTTCCAGCAGGCCGGTCTCCACGCCCATGTCCAGCAGGCAGCCTTCGGTGGAGATGCCCTCGCCATTGACCATCTCGAACTCGGCCTGGCGGTACGGGGGCGCCACCTTGTTCTTGACCACCTTAACGCGGATGCGCGCGCCGGTCACCACGTCGGCGGACTTGATGGTCTCTATCTTGCGGATGTCCAGGCGGACGGAGGAGTAGAACTTCAGCGCCAGGCCGCCGGGCGTGGTTTCGGGGTTGCCGAACATCACGCCGATCTTGTGGCGCAGCTGGTTGATGAACATTACCGAGGTCTTGGTGGAAGCGACTATGGAGGTGAGCTTGCGCAGCGCCTGGCTCATCAGCCGGGCCTGCAGGCCCACGTGCAGGTCGCCCATCTCGCCTTCGATCTCGGCCTTGGGCACGAGAGCCGCGACGGAGTCGATCACGATGATATCCAGCGCGCCGGAGCGCACCAGCTTCTCGCAGATCTCGAGCGCCTGCTCGCCGGAGTCGGGCTGGGAGATAAGGAGGTTGTCCACGTCCACGCCCAGTTTCTGCGCGTAGACCGGGTCCAGGGCGTGCTCGGCGTCTATGAAGGCCGCCATGCCGCCTTTCTTCTGGGCCTCCGCGATGACATGCAGCGTCAGCGTGGTCTTGCCGGAGGATTCCGGCCCGTAGATCTCTATCACGCGGCCGCGGGGCAGGCCGCCCACGCCGAGCGCCAGGTCCAGCGACAGCGCGCCGGTGGGGATGGTCTCTATCTTCATGCGGCCGGCGCGCTCGCCCATCTTCATGATGGCCTCTTTGCCGTAGCTCTTCTCTATCTGCGAAAGCGCCGCTTCGAGCGCTCTGTTCTTTTCGTCGGTTGCCATTGTGTTTTTCCTCCGTGATCTAAATTCTTCCCTTATAGTCTAGCAGGCCATCCCGACAAGGGCGTGTCGGGAACTTTTCGGCCAGAAAATATTTTTTAAGGCCGCCCGGTGCTTTTGTTATGTTAACATTTATTTCCCAATTTGCCGAGCTCCTGCCTGTTTAGTATAGATGATTAACGCCCATCTGTCAAGTATTAAGGAGGTATTGACTTTACCGGTTTAATATATTATCCTTAATATATGCACCCCATACAAGAGAAGCTGCTTAACCTCTCCAAAGAAACCAACCTGGCCCAGGTCAGCCTGCGCGAAATGGCCGCCGCCATCGGCCTGCCGGGCGAGTCCCCCCAGAAGATAAAGCACCACCTGCAGCAGCTCGAGAAGAAAGGCTTCTTCACCATAGACCGCTCCCATGGCCTGATGGAAAAAGCCTCGCTGCTGCCCGGGCTAGCGAGCGGCCTGCTCAAAGAGGCCTCCTCGTTATTCTCCATACCTATAATAGGCACGGCCAACTGCGGCCCCGCCACGCTTTACGCCGAGCAGAACTTCGAGGGCTTCCTGCGCGTCTCCGGGCGGCTGCTCGGCCGCGCCAGCCCGGCGGGCCTCTACGGCATAAAGACCAACGGCTCCTCCATGAACCGCGCCGAGATAGCCGGCAAGAAGATAGAGGACGGCGACTATGTGGTGATAGACAGCAATAAGCGCGTGCCCGCCAACAACGACATAGTGCTGGCCATCATAGACAACAAGGCCACCATCAAGCGCTTCATTGACGACCGCGCCAACGGCCAGGTCATCCTGAAGGCCGACTCCTCCTACGACTACGACCCCATCTACCTGCACCCCGACGACGACTTCCTCATCAACGGCAAAGCCATCGCCGTCATCAAGAAGTAGGGACGTTGTTGAGTTGTTGACTTTTTAACCGGCATAGCCAACAACTCAACAACTCAACAACGTCCCCTAGTTATTATGAAGAACAATAAAACACATTACGGCAGCGGCTGGAGCAAGCTGGAATTTTTGACCAAAGTCCGCGACCTCCACAGGTCCAATCCCTCGGGCGTGACTTTCCGGATCACTACCCAGGGGCACAGTTCCCGGCCAAACCGGATCAGCCATTATGTGAGGGAAGCCGGCCTGGTGTCAATGAACAGCAAAGGCATCAGGCTGGGAAGCGCCGGGAATGATTCCGGCTTCGAGACCATCAACTACGCTGAAACGATGGGGATCTCCTACACCTTGCCGAACAATACGCATCACAGGCTATATTAGTTCCCCGTTAAACAAAACCCCCCGGCCTTCCGGGGGTTTTTGTTTTAAACCGGCACCTATACAACAAAATTGTTGTATTTTCATAGCAACCCCGCCAGGCTCGCCGAGCGGCAGTCCCAAGCAAACAGTAAATCCATTTCTTTAATATCCTATTTTGATGAAATCTCGGTTACATACAGAAGCTTGTCATTTATCTCTTTGGCTTCCAGCGCAACCCCACTTAAGACAAGCTCTTTTTTCTCAAGCGCCATGCATTTTTGAGCATTTGGGCCTACCAAAGTATAGGGACCGCAACACGCGGCGCTGCCGCCCGGGCATCGCCCGACAATGCACGGGGGGTGCACCGTCGCTAAAGCTTTTGAGTAATCGTCGACGCGCTTGAGGAATTCTTTAAGTTGGGATATTGAATCCTCGGCCTTTTTCGCGTATTCGCTGGCTGGATAGTTTTGCACAACAGCTGAATACCTGGAAATAATCCCGGCGATAAAATCATCCGGGGAAGACGGAAGTCGCGCATAAATCCATGCCACCGCATTCTCTTCTTCGGGGACGTTCATCAAGTCGGGCACGAGTTTCCTGAGGAAGTCCGCTGATTCACACAAGATTTCTGGAGCGTGCTGACTATTAGGATACTTATCGACATACTTCTGGTAAGTGTCTGACAGGTCCACCGCCCTGTCGGTATCACCGCCTTCAAAATAAATCCCAGGCAAATGCCAAATAAGAAGATAATCCGCCTCCGCTGCGTAGCTGCTCTTCGGATAGTCGAGGACTACTTTCCTAAAAATTTTATATGCAGGCTCACGCCAGATCGACACCTCCCCCTCTATCGCAAAGTCTGACAAGAAATCATAGTACAGCTTACCCAACGCAAACAGGTTTTCTGCCTTAGCGTCGTCCCCGGAATTGCCAAGCTTTTCCTCTTGCGCGGTGATGCGCGCAACCCAATCTATGTACCGCCTCGCATCCTTGCCATACTTACTACCCGGGAAAGAGGAGATGAGAACTTGGAATTCATCACTCGCACTCTGAAACGGATTGTTCCCTGTATGGGTATGGTAGTAGTAAGCTAAAGCATATTGCGCGTCAGGAAGCATCTTATGGTGCGGATTCTCAGAGATAAATTCCCGCAATTTCTCTATAGGACATCCCGGCCAATTCCCTATTCTATGCAGGAACACACTGCGGAGAGCATAATCGGCAAAACCCCTCCCATATCGCGAGGCCGGGAAGGAACTGACAACGCCCTCAAATTGAGACACAGCATTGCGATAGTCACATTCACGATAATAGGCTACGCCAGTTTCGTACATTGCCTGCGGCACATAGTCCGTGCCTGGATACATCGCGATAATTTTGCCGCAAATCTCCCGCGTGTCGGGCGGAGATAATTGTTGAATGCGCATCAGGGCCGCTTCCGGCTTGCTGGTATCGATCTGTTCTTTAGTTATCTCCCGACGCGGCGGCTGCATGAAGCGAGTCACGGGTTTACCAGAAGGCTGCCGAAAAAGAAAAAACCATACAATAATCGGCAGGATCGCCACGCCGATTAAAAGATATATTTTATCTTTCATTGATTACTTACCCGCCCCTGCATATCGTATCAAATATTCGAAGAATTCCAAGCGAAACCTGACCGGGCAGGCAGGGGTATAACTTAATGACCATTTATCCGCGTTCCACGCTGGTTTGAGCAAAGATACTCATTTGGAATTAGCGCCCCCCCCAAAAAAAACCAAAACGACCGAATCACCCCCCCCCGGCCGGAATATTTTACTTGCCTCCGCGGGCCGGAATAGGTTTAATTTGACAGTAGTCAATTGACCGGAGGCAACTCATGAAGAAAACCACACTGTTCGCCGCGGCCCTCGCGCTCTGCGCTGGTTCCGCTTTCGCCAACGATAAAGTAATTTACGGCGCGGACGACCGCCTGGACATCTATCAGGTCACCGACGCCAAGCTCCTGAAGCTGGCCGACTCCACCGTGGGCCTGTTCCAGGGCTCGGACGTCTATCTCAGCGGCGACAAAGCCCACCTGACCACCGAATCCTACGCCGACGGCTACGGCCTCTGCAAGGAAGAGCCTTTCTACGAACAGAACACCGGCGCCTTCTGCTCCGGCTCCCTGGTGGCCCCGGACGTCATCATGACCGCCGGCCACTGCGTTAAGAGCGAGTCCGCCTGCACCACCACCAAGTTCGTTTTCGGCTTCGCCGTCACCCAGAAGGGCGTAACGCCCTCCCAGGTGCCCGCCTCGGAAGTCTACTCCTGCGCGCAGCTCATAGGCCGCGAGCAGGTGGGCACCGGCGCCGACTGGGCGCTGATCCGCCTGGACCGCAAAGTCACCGGCCATGAGCCGCTTAAATACGACGCCTCCGGCGCGGTCAAGAACGGCGACCAGCTGGTGGTTATCGGCCACCCGGCCGGCCTGCCCACTAAAGTGGCCGGCGGCGCCACCGTGCGCGACGCCTCGCCCAACGGCTACTTCGTGGCCAACCTCGACACCTACGGCGGCAACTCGGGCTCCGCCGTGTTCAGCGCCAAGACCGGCGTGATCGTGGGCATTTTGGTGCGCGGCGAGAACGACTACGTCTACAAGGACGACTGCCGCGTCTCCAACGTGTGCACCTCCGACGGCTGCCGCGGCGAGGACGTGACCAAGCTCTCCGCCGTCACTTCTCCCTTCAGCAAGGCCTCCGCCGAAGCCGTAGGCACCGCGGTGGAAACCGCCGCCGCCCCCATGGCCAAGGCCTCACCGGCTTTCGAACTGCTCAAGACCGTGGCGCCCGAACTGAACTAGCGCATAACGCTCCAATAAAAAAACCCCGGTTTCGGCCGGGGTTTTTTTAATTTATACACAGCGGCTCTTATTGGATCACGGTGAAGCGGGCTGTCCGGGAGGCGGCGCCGCGCGAGGCTTTGAAGGAAACCGTGTGGCGGCCGGGGGCCAGGGGCCAGGCCACCGAGGCGCCGCGCTCCGCGAGCTCGCGCCCGTCTACGGTCCAGACTATCTCCCCCGCAGCACCCGCGGCCTTGAAGAACAGGGCCTGCGCCGCGCGCGGGGTCTGCGGGTCCAGGCGGAAGATGTCGCCGTCGGCCGGGAATTTAACCGCGAGCTTTTCGGCGGGCGGCAGGGCGGCTTTTTCAGCCGGCGGCAAATGCTCGGCGCATTGCCCGCGCGGCAAATTGGCCGCGGTATAGAGCTCGTCCATGCCGGACGGGCAGAACTGCGACGGCGGCAGGCCGGAGACCGGGCACACGCGCACCGTTCTTATGCCGGGCGGCCGGGCGAAGGCCGACGAGCCGTAAAGTTTTTTCAGCGCCAGCGCTATCTCTTTGAGCGCCGGGGCCGCGCCGCTGATGCCCGAGACCCGGCGCATGGGCGCCCCGTCGAAGTTGCCCACCCAGACCGCGGCGGTCCATTCCGGCGTGTAGCCGGCGGCCCAGTTGTCGCGGTAATCCTTGGTGGTGCCGGTCTTGGCGGCGAAGTCGAAAGGCAGGTTGAAGGGCGAGTTCAGGCCGAAGGCCGGCGCGCGCGCGGAGTTGTCGGCGAGCATGCTGGTCACCAGGTAGGCCTCGGCGCGGCCGCTGGCGCGGCGGGCGGCCGCGCCCGGGGCGCCGTCCTCCCAGCGCGCCGGCAGCCAGACGCCGCCGCGGGCCAGCGCCGCGTAGGCCGCGGCCAGCTCCAGCAGGCGCACCTCGCCGTTGCCCAGCGCCAGGCCCTCGCCGTAATGCTCCGCAGGCTTGTCCAGCGAGTCGAAACCGAAGTCCTTAAGCCTGGCCAGGAAGGCCTCCGGGCCCACCCGCTGCGCCAGCCGCACCGCCGGCACATTGTACGAGCAGGCCAGCGCCTCGCGCAGGCGCACGCGGCCGTGGTAGGTCTTGTCGTAATTCAGCGGCGCGTGGCCGCCGGCGGCGAAGATGGGAGAATCCTCTATGAGGTCCGAAGTCCGCGCTCCCTTGGAGAGCGCCAGCGCGTAGAGGAAGGGCTTCAGCGCCGAGCCCGGCTGGCGCAGCGCGGTGACGCCGTCCACCTGCCCGGCGTCGCGCTCGTCGAAGAAATCGTCGGACCCCACCCAGGCCAGGATATCCCCGGTGGCGTTGTCGAGCACCACAGCCGCGCCGTTGGTGACATGGTGGGAGCCCGACAGCGAGGCCAGGTGGTTCTTCAGCGCGCGCGCCGCCGCCTCCTGGGCGCGGCTGTCCAGCGTGGTCTTTATCTTGTCGCCCCGGGCGCGCGCCAGCGCGTAGCGCGCGAAATGCGGCGCTTCGAACGGCTCGGCCCGAGACCGCACGGTCACCGTCTCGCCCGCGGCCAGCCGGTAATTCTCCTCGTCGGCGAGCCCCAGGTCCAGCAGGCGCCGCAGTATGAGCCGCTGCCGCGCGAAAGCCGCCTTGGGGTTGCGGCGCGGGTCGTAATTCACCGGCGACTTGGGCAGCCCGGCCAGCAGCGCCGCCTGCGCCAGGCTCAGGTCGCGCGCCGGCAGGCCGAAATAGTCCCGCGCGGCCGCCTCGGCCCCGGTCAGCCGGGGGCCGTAGGAAACGCCGTTGAAATAGCCTTCCAGGATCTCCTCTTTGCTGCGCCCGGCCTCCAGCCGCAGCGCGGAGAACATCTCCGAAATTTTCCCGGCGAAGCTGCGCGGGCGCGGCTGCAGCGCGCGCGCGAGCTGCTGCGTTATGGTGGAGGCGCCGGACACGGTGCGCCCGTTTTTGGAATTTTGCCACACGGCCCGCGCCACCGACCGCAGGTCCACGCCGGAATGTGAGAAGAAGCGCTTGTCCTCGGCCGCCACCGTGGCCAGTATGAGCCAGGGCGAGATCTCCTGGAGTTTCACCGGGGAAGAGGCCGCCCCGGCGCTGCGCACGCGCAGGGGCAGGCCGTGCCGGTCCGTCAGCTCCGGCGCGGCCCCGGCCAGGGCCGGCAGCAGCAGGAGCAGCGTCAGCGGCGCGGCGGGGAGGGTCATCTGTGCACGCAGTAGAGGTCCTGCTCGGCGTAGCCGTTCAGGCGCACCCGGTAGCCGGGGGCCAGGGCTTTCACTACGGCCGGCAGGGAAGTTTTATCCGCCTCGCGGTGATAGGCGGCGAAGGACAGGACGGGCCTGCAGCGCTTTATCAGCCGCGCCGCGCCCAGGAGAACTTCTTTTTCATAGCCTTCCACGTCTATCTTCAAAAAATCCAGGCGCCCGTTCAACAGCGCGTCCAGCGGATATACTTTTACCCTGCGGCGCCCGGCATAGGTGACGGGGGCGTTCACCGTATCCTCACCGCCTATCATGGCCGAGCCCTCGCCGCGGGTGTTGAACTTCAGCACGGCGCTGCCGGCGTCGGCGCCCAGCGCGGAGCAGCGCGCCTCTATGGCGGCCGGCGCGCCGTTGAGGCGCAGATTGCTCTGAAAAATTTTATAGGTTTCCCGCACCGCCTCGAAGGCGTGAACTTTTTTGGCGCCGCAGGCCAGCGCGTATAGCGAGAACAGGCCGATATTGGCCCCGCAGTCCGCGACTATGCCGCCCTTTACCCCGGCGGCGTTATACTGGTCTCGCAAAATTATCCCGTGCAGGTCGCTAAGGAAGCCGCCCAGGTCGGCCGGCACCGCCAATGTGAACCTCATGCCGCCCAGCCGCACCTCGGCCGTCTCCGGGGCCAGGCCCAGCAGGCGGCTGACTCCGGCGCGGCAGAGTTCGGCGCCGGCCGGCCCCTGCGCGCGGGCGGCCAGCTCGCGGCGCAGCCGCAGCGCGGCCCCGAACTGCGCCTCGCCGGCCCGCCGGGCCAGGCCCTGGCCGGAGAAAATTATCTCCACTTTGCGGCCGTGACGGTCTTTAAGCCCCACGCGCCCACCCCGCCAGCTTGGTATGGTCGGCTATGCCGCCGCCCGCGAAAGGGCTGAACCAGGCCAGGTAATCCTCTACCGTGGCGGCCGAAGCCCAGCGGGCGTACTCGTCCCGGGCCAGCTCGGCCTCCGCGTAGCAGGCGAACTCCAGGTAGCCGTCCGGCCGGCCCAGGTCCAGGGGCTCCAGGCCGGGCGTCTTGTAGGCCTTCACATGCAGTATGGTCTCGCCAGAGGGAGCGAAACGGAAGATCTTGGTGATATGCGGGAAGGCGGTAACAAAGCCCACTCCCTCTGGCGCCAGTTTGGCCAGCGCGGCCTCGAAATCCGGCTTTTTCAGCTGGGAATGCGCCCAGTCGCAGCGGCCGGGGTTGTCGCGGCCGGGGATGCTGACATAGTAGATCTTGAAGGCTGAAGGGCCCAACGGCAGGCGCAGCAGGGCGCGCCCGTCTACGCGGGAATTGTAGGGCTGGCAGGGTTTTATGTCCACGGCGCTCTCCTTAAGTGTACAGTACAAATATACAACTTTAAGGCGGTTTATATGCTAGTATCTAGGCATACCCCCTTAGAGAGGGCTAATTTTAAGGAGACATTAACATGGCAAACGAAAAATTCATGAAAACGATGCAGCCTGACGCCGAACTGGGCGCCGTGATAGGCAACGAGCCGGTCGCCCGCCCCACCGCGGTCAAGAAGATCTGGGACTACATCAAGAAGAACAACCTTCAGGACAAGGTCAACAAGCGCAATATCAATGCCGACGAGAAGCTGCTGAAAGTCTTCGCCGGTAAAAAGCAGGTCACGATGTTCGAACTGGCCGGCATCCTGGGCAAGCACCTGAAATAAGGCGCCTGACCACCGAAAAAGGCCGCCTCTACGGCGGCCTTTTTTTCACCCCGCAAAGGCAATTATGATAGATCTAAAGCCCATCTTCCTGAAGAAAGTCAAAAAGATACTGGCCGGCAACGTGCCGGAGTACGAAGTGCTGGTTTACGGGGCCCGGGCCGGGAGCAAGGGTAAAACCTACTCCTACCTGGACCTGGCCATCATGACCGACAAGCCCCTGGCCGCCGCGCGCCTGGAGAAGCTGACCGCCGCCTTCCAGGCCGCCGACCTGCCGTTCCGCGTTGAGACGGTGGACTGGGCCGGCACCGGCCCCGGTTTCCGCAAAGAAATAAAGAAAACGGCCGTAGTACTGCAGCCGACCCCGAAAGCCTGAGCCGCCGGGACTACAAAAAGGCCGCCAAGAGGCGGCCTTTTTCTTTTGCTCCGTACACCGCTCCGCGAT
The DNA here is from genome assembly GCA_001799845.1 of Elusimicrobia bacterium GWC2_64_44. GTDB lineage: Bacteria > Elusimicrobiota > Elusimicrobia > Elusimicrobiales > UBA9959 > UBA9959. The sequence goes on from MGUG01000040.1 coordinate 52,369, forward strand.
GGCATAAAAAATGCTCCGGACAGGCCATAACGACAAATAGAAAAAAGGGGCTCCTATACATGAAAAAGACAACTATCCTTACGGCGGTGTTCGCGGCGGTCCTGGCCTCGGCTTCTTTAGCCGGCGCCCAGGCAGTGAACCAGGATTTCGACGGGAAGGCAAGCCGCGATTTCGTCAGCCTTAAGCAGCTGGTGACAGAAAACGCGCCCGAAGTAAAACTGGACGGGCTCAAGGCCGACCGCCTGCCCGGCCATTACGAGCCGGAGACGGCCTGCCAGACGCTGCACCTCATCGACAGGGACGGCACCGCCCCCACCTGGCGGACCACCCTCTCCAGCGATTACATGATGCAATACTGGGAGACCGACCACTACGGCAACAGCCACTCCTACTGGGCTTCCGCCGCCAGCTACAACATCCAGGTACAGTTAAAGACCGGCTACCGCCAGCTGCGCGACAGGGAAACGGAGTACATAAAGGTCTGCTACGACTTTTACTACAAGCGCGAATCGTACAGCGTGACCAGCCCCTTCACCTATGAAGTCATAAAAAGGGCGCTACCCGGCAACGTCTCGGGCTTCTCCCTGGAGCTTATACCCCTCGGCAGGACGCCCCAGGCCCCGGAAGCCTCGGCGATGGAACTCTCGGAGTTCTCCTACGATCACGCCTCGAAGCAATTCACGCTGCTGGTGAAGAGCAACTTCTCCAGCGACTACTACGGGCACAAGGTGGAGTTCTCCGTAGAGCTGATGCGGGACGGTCTCTTCGATTCCTCAAAAGGCAAGCAGACCTACGAAGCGGAAATAAACGCCGCCTCCGGCAGCTACATCATGAAGTTCAAAGAAGGAGACCTGCCCAAGAGCCTGGAGGCCGGCGAGTCCCGCGCCAAGGACAAGAAGTTCTTCGTGAAATGGGGCTTCTCTGTTAAAGGCACAGGCGCTTTCGTGGACAAAGGCCGTACCGACCCCGTTACCGTGCCCCAGTAAAGGGCGAGCGGACAGAGGCGAGCCCCGGATGCAGGCCCGGGGCTCCTTTTTATGTGAGAATTAATGTCCTGCACTCAGCCTGGAACGACGTGGCGCTGCTCGAGCGGTCAGGTCCGGGCGGCCGGGCCGGCGGGGCGGGCGCAGGGCAGGGTAACGCTGGCCGCGGTGCCCCTCCCGGGTTCGCTTTGCAGCTCTATGGTCCCGCCGTGGAAATCCACGATGTTCCGGCACACGGCGAGCCCCAGGCCGGTGCCCTTGGCCTTGGTGGTGAAGAAAGGGTCGAAGGCCCGGTCCAGGGTCTCTTTGTCTATCCCCTTGCCCGAGTCCCTTACGGTTATGCGGACGGAGCCGTTCTCCCGCGCTCCGGAGACCTCTATTTTCCCAGGGCCGCCCTCCAGCGCGTCGGCGGCGTTATTGAGCAGGTTATTTAACACTTCCCGCACCTGTATCGGGTCGGCCTCTATGTAAACGCCCGCGAGGCCGCCCAGGTCGCGGCCAATGCTCAGACTCCCCTTGGAATTCTCCTCGGCGCCGCCCACCGACTCTTCCAGCAGGTCGAGGATAGCCACCCGCTCGTAATGCGGCGGCTTCAGGCGCGAATAGAAGAGCAGGTTGTTTATGATCTGGTTGCTCTCGAAAACTTTCTTGTCGATGTTGTCGAGGTGGCGCTGCAGGTCCGGATTTTTGGCCTTGCGCTTTATGTTCACGGCGGCTATGCCGATGGTGGCCAGCGGGTTGCGCAGCTCGTGGGCCACGGTGGCGGCCAGGGTGCCTATGTCCGACAGCCGCTTGGCCCGGGCCAACTCCGCCTGGGCGGCCAGCAGCCCGGCTTCGAAAGCCTTCTGCTCCGTCACGTCGTGCACGGTCCCCATCCGGCGCAGCTGGCCGCCGTCGGCGCCGTAAACCAGGGTAAGGCTCTCGTGCACACATTTTATCCGGCCGTCCTTCATCCGCAGCCTGTAGTCCAGCTCGCCGGCGGCCGGGCCGGCGGCGCCGGCATAAGCGCCGCGCACCTTCTCCCTGTCTTCGGGGTGCACCAGCGCCAGGAAATTCTCGACGGAGGCGCTCACCGTCTCGGGATCCTGTTCCAGGATGCGGTAGAGCTCTTTGGACCAGGTCAGCTGGCCGGTGGGCAGGTCCAGTTCCCAGACGCCCACGCGGGCCATGCGCTGCACCTCTTCCTCGGAGAGCCGGTGGGCCGCGCGCAGCCGCATGGTGCGCAGGCCGTAGGCCAGGTCGTCGGCCAGCCGCGAAAGCAGGGCCACTTCCTCCCCGGCCTGCAGGCTGCCCGGGGTTTTAGAATAGATGTTCAGCGCCCCGAAAGCCTTACCGCCGGCCAGCAGCGGCAGGGCCAGCGTGGACGCGTAGCCCCGGGCCAGGGCTTCGCCGCGCCAGGGGGCGAAAGCCGGGTCGGTATGAATGTCGCCGCAGCCCACTGGCTTGCCCGTGCGTATGGCGGTGCCGGTGGGCCCGCGGCCGGTCGGTCCGTCCCCCCACGTGATATTAAGTTTCTTGAGATAGCCGGCCTCGAAGCCGGCCTGGGCCGCGGGCCGCACGGTCTTCGCCTCGTCCTGCTCGGCGAAGCCCACCCAGACGAAGGGATGGCCGCAGTCCTCCACGATTATCCGGCACATCATCTCCAGGTACTCCTGCTCGCTCTCGGCGTGCAGCATGGCCTGGTCGCTGTTCCCGCGCGCTCTCAGCGCCCGGTTCAGTTTGGCGTGCTCTATCTCCCTGTTCCTGCGCTCGGTAATGTCGTGAGACATTCCCACCGAACGGATTATCACCCCGGCGCCGTCGCGCACGTGGGTACAGCGCTCATGCACATAGCGCACCTCGCCGGTGCCGCGCCGCAGCACCCGGTGCTCCGTCTCGTAGGTATCCCGGCCTTCGCGCAGCGACCCTGTATACGCTTCGTTCACCAGTGCGCGGTCGTCCGGATGCACCGCCTCCAGGAAGGTTTCATAGGTGGCGGCTATCTCTCCCGGCTCATAACCGAAGATCCGGTACGCCTCGTCGGACCAGGTCAAAACGTTCTTCACCAGGTCCAGCTCCCAGCTGCCGAGGTGGGCTATTTCCTGGGCCTTATTGAGACGCTGTTCGCTCTCCTTCAGAGAGCCGGTCAGCTCCTCGCGCTCCGCCAGGGTCCTGGCCAGGCTGATATTGCCGAAGCTGAGCCTGGAGATGATATGGGCCATCTTCAGGAAGAAGCCCATGGTGGTGTCCAGGGATTCCCGCCTGAGCCGCGGGATGCGCTCGAAGGCGGCCAGGTACGCGGCCTCGTCGAAGCCGTAGCGCCCGGCCTGCGCCCGGAAGAATTCCCGGTCCGGCGGGTCGTCCTGCAGGAAGAACTGGCCGATAAAGAGGTTCCCGGTATGCCTGCCGCCCAGCATGATGGGTGTGGCCACGTCCCAGAGGCCGTTCTTGCATTTGTAAAGCCGGAACTCTCCGGGCGGCACGCCCGCGGTAAGCTGGGTGTCGCTCTCCACGCAGTTAGCGCAAGCTTGCGGATGCACCCGGTGGAATTTAGTGCAGAGGTCCTGCCAGCCCACGCCCACCAGCACCCGGCCCTTCAGGTCTATGATGGCCATGGGGATCTTCGCCAGGGCGTAAAAATCGTCCATCAGGCCCTGGAACTCTTTCGCGTCTATGATGTCAGAAAGCTCCAGTTTCCCTATATCCCCCTGCGGGGCCAATATGCTCTCGATCTTCAGCCTGACGCGGCTTTCGCTCTCCTTCAGGTCCGCCAGGTAAAGCTCCCTTTCCTGTTCGGCGCGCTTGCGCTCTATCACTTCGGCGTCCAGCATATCGCGGGACGCCGTGGTCTTTTTTAAATTCTCCGTCATGGCGTCGAAAGCGCGCGACAGCGCTCCTATTTCGTCGCGCCGCGAGGTCCCAACCTTGTAATCCAGGTTCCCGCCGCCCACAGCGGCCGCGCCCTCGGCAAGTTTTTCCAGGGGCACCGAAACCGAGCGCGACAGGGAAAGCGCCGTAATCCCTGAGACCACAAAAATCAGGCCCAGTATCGCCAGCAGCAGGTTCCTCAGCCGGGTCAGGTCGGCAAAAGCCTCTGCGGCGTCTATCTTGGCCACCAGGCCCCAGCCCAGGGAGGGCAGGTACCGCCAGGCCGCCACCACGTCCTTGCCCCGGTAGTCGGGCGCCAGGCCAGTGCCCGTCTCCCCCTGCACCGCCTTCTGCAGGGGAAGGCCGTTTTTGCTTCCTATGGGCGTATACCGGGACAGGGCGGCCGTCGGGTCGTGCCTGAGAGGGTTAAGGAACAGCGCCCCGTCCCGCTCCAGCCTTCCCAGCAGCACTTCCCCCGACGCGCCCAGCCCTGTATAATCCCGCGTAAGTTTGTAGACCGGCTCCATGTCCAGTTCGAATACTATGACCCCGCTGAAGGCGCTGGCGAAGTCGGCGGCGGGGCCTACCAGCAGCATGCCTGGCCTGCCGCCTTCCACCTTATTGGGGAACACCTCGGAAACATACACCCCGCTCTTTCCGCCGGCGAAGGCTTTCCGCCCGGGCGCGGGGAGACTTTTCAGAAATTCTTTTTTTGAATGTTCTCCGTCGCTGGCGTAGACTATGGTGCCGTCGGGGCCGGCCAGCATGATATCGGCCAGGCCCAACCGGGCCTGCATGGGCCGCAGCTGGCCGTCCAGTATTTTCTTCGCGGCAAGGGCCTCCGGGTCGGCTGGGTTTCCGGCCAGGCGCAGGAGCGCGGGGAGGTTATTCTTTATCCTGTAGGAATCCCGGGCCGTCTCCAGGTTGGCCTTCAACTGGCCGAAATAGGTTTCCAGGATATTGGCGTTAAAGGCGGCCAGGTGTTCCAGCTCCGCCAGCCGGCCGGCCGTGTAGGAGCCCTTGTAATTATCGAACGTCAGCACGCCCACAAAGGCCGCCGGGACCAGCGCCACCGAGAGGTAGGTTATCAGGAGTTTGGATCTGATAGACATAACAGTCCCGCGCCCAGCAGCACGAACAGCGCCGCCGTGACGAAAGCCATCGCCGAATTTGTTCCGGGCACGAAATAGTAGAGGCGCGGCGCGTCCGCGGCGTAGCCGGCCAGCGCCACCGCCCCCACGGCGGCCACCAGCCAGCCGGGAAGTTTGAGCCACCGGCGGGAGAGGAAGGGAATGTGCATGGCAAGCAGGCCGGCCGCCGCGAACACCAGGAAATTCAGCGCCGTAGGCAGCGACGGCCGCCCGGGGACCACGGTCTTCACGCCGCCAGGGAGCTCCTTAACGAACAGGTCCTCCAGCCCGGTATGCGCGCCCAAGAGGCTGGAGAAAAACAAGGTCCCCATTATGAGCAGCAGAGGCAAAGAGGTGAGATACAGCGCCACCTGCGCCCTGTCTGCCTCCCCCTCGGCGGCCAGGGCCACGAAGTAAAGGGTTACGCCGCTCAGCGCGAAGGAGAGGGCGGTGATGAACTTCATGGAGACCCAGCCGGGGAAAACGCTCTTCAGCGCGCCGATATCGAAGATCCAGCCCGCCATCACCAGGAGCCCGGCCGCGAACACCGCGCCGGCCAGTATCTTTGCCGCTTTTATTTTGGTCGCCTGTTCCATAGCCTCTCTGCGGGCAAATAAAAGAGGACCCGCGCAAAGCGCAGGCCCCCCCCGTAAACCACCCGGGATATATTTTAGTATGAAGAAAGCGCGGGTATCAGCTCAGGTTTCCTCTTTTAATTGACATATTTCCGCATTACGGCGCCGCGCCCGGTCCATGCGCGGCGGTTCAGTCGCAGCACTTGAAGAACGAGACGGACAGCGGCGGCAGCGTGAGCGACAGGGAGTAGGGCCGGCCGTGCGACTGGTAGTCGCCCGCCTGCACCCCGCCCAGGTTGCCCTGGCCGCTGCCCCAGTAGGTTGTGGAGTCGCTGTTGAGCAGCTCCTTCCAGAAACCGCCGCGCGGCACGCCCACGCGGTAGCCGGCGCGCGTCACCGGGGTGAAATTGCAGACCACCAGCACGGTGTCCTCGGCCTTCTCGCCCTTGCGCAGGAAGGCGGTCACGCTCTGCTGCGAGTCGTTGGCGTCCACCCAGTCGAAGCCGGCCGGATTGCAGTTCAGCTCGTGCAGCGCGGGCTCGGCCTTGTAGAGGGCGTTGAGGTCGCGCACCCAGTTCTGCATGCCGGCGTGCGGCGGGTGGCCGGCCTGGTGCCAGTCCAGCGAGCGGTCGTGGTTCCATTCCCCCCACTGGCCGAACTCGCCGCCCATGAACATCAGCTTCTGGCCGGGCTGCGCGTACATGCCGCCGTAGAGGAGGCGGAGGTTGGCGAACTTCTGCCAGTCGTCGCCGGCCATCTTGGCGAGCAGGGAGCCCTTGCCGTGCACTACCTCGTCGTGCGAGAGGGGCAGCACGAAGTTCTCGCCCCAGGCGTAGATCATGCGGAAGGTCAGGTCGTTGTGGTGGAATTTGCGGAACACCGAGTCGCGGGAGAAATAGCGCAGCGTGTCGTGCATCCAGCCCATGTCCCACTTAAGGCCGAAGCCCAGCCCGCCTATGTAGGTGGGGCGCGAGACCATCGGCCACGCGGTGGATTCCTCGGCGTAGGTCTGGGTGTCGCCGTAGTTCTCGTAGACCACGTGGTTGAACTGCTTCAGGAAGGCGATGGCCTCCAGGTTCTCGTTGCCGCCGTACTTGTTAGCCACCCACTGGCCGCCCTTGCGGGAATAATCGAGGTAGAGCATCGAGGCCACGGCGTCAACGCGCAGCCCGTCGATATGGAACTTGTCCAGCCAGAACAGCGCCGACGACAGCAGGAAGCTCTTCACCTCGTTGCGGCCGAAGTTGAAGATGGCGCTGCCCCAGTCGGGGTGGTAGCCCTGGCGCGGGTCGGCGTGCTCGTAGAGGCAGGTGCCGTCGAACCTGGCCAGGCCGTGCGCGTCGGAGGGGAAATGCGCGGGCACCCAGTCCAGTATGACGCCTATGCCGGCCTGGTGCAGGGAGTCCACCAGGAACATGAAATCCTGCGGTGTGCCGTAGCGTGAGGTCGGGGCGAAGTAGCCGGTGGTCTGGTAGCCCCACGAGCCGTAGAACGGGTGCTCGGTGACGGGCATCATCTCGACGTGGGAGAAGCCCATGTACTTCATATAGGCGGGCAGCTCGGCTGCCAGCTCGCGATAGCTCAGCGGCACATTGTCGCCGCGCCTGCGCCAGGAACCCAGGTGCAGTTCGTAGATGGAGACCGGGCTCTTCAGGCCCACTTTCGCGCCGCGCTCTTTCATCCAGGCGGCGTCGCCCCAGTCGTAATCGAGCGTCGCCACCACCGAGGCGGTCTTGGGCGCCTCTTCGGAAGAGAAGGCCATCGGGTCGGCCTTTTCGGCGCTGAAGTTGTCGAAGTTGGAAACGATGAAATACTTGTAGTTCTGGCCGGCCTTCACGCCGGGGATGAAGCCTTCCCAGATACCGGAGGCGCCGCGCTGGTGCAGCGGGTGGCGGGCTTTGTCCCAGCCGTTGAAGTCGCCCGTCACGAACACCTGGCGCGCGTTGGGCGCCCAGACCGCGAAATGGGTGCCGTCGACGCCGTCCACCGTGGCCAGGTGGGCGCCGAGCTTGTCGTAAAGCCGCAGGTGGTTGCCCTCGTTGAAGAGGTAGAGGTCCTGGTCGCTGAGCAGCTTGATGTTGTTGGCCATATTGTGATGATACAATATTGGCCGCCCCGCGGGCCGTGGCGCGGCGCCTCAGTCCCCGGCGTCCGGGCAGGCCGGCATCTCCACGAAAAAGGTGGAGCCTTTTTTCTCTTCGGACTCGGCCCAGAGCCTGCCGGAGCAGGCTTCGGCGAGGTGCCGGGAGATAGACAAGCCCCCCTGTTCCACGCCGGGCGCGTCAGCGCCGCTGAACAGCCGCCGGACCCTGAGCAGCTCGCTTTTCTTTATGCCGGGCCCGTTATCGGAGACGCTGTAGATCACCTTGGCGCCGCGCCGCTCGCCCCGTACCGTTATCTCCGGCCTGCGGCCGGCGGCCCGGTACTTCAGGGCGTTGCCTATCAAGTTCAGCAGGATGCGGCTCATCGCCTCCGGAGACGATTGGCAAGCCAGCAGGGCTTCGACTTTGATCACGGCGCCCGCCTCCTTGATCTGGCAGGCCAGGCCGAGCTGCACCTCTTTTACAAGAGCCGGCATATCCACCGGCCGGGGCCGGATCTTCAGGTGCCCGGCCTGCGGCACCACGGGCGCGGCCAGGTCCCGCTGCAGATGCACCATCATCGCGCTAAAGCGGCCCTCGCCGTCCACCACCGGGCAGACCACGGCCTCGTAGTTCCGGCCGCCCTCGCTGAACCGCAAGGTCTCGGTACCCTGCGTGCCCAGGGCCCGCTCGAAAGGGCAGTCCTCGATGGGGCGGCCGGAGGCGTGAACGAGCTCGTAACAGCACCGCCCTATCATATCCCACACAGAACGCCCCAGCAGCCGGGCGGCGGCCTCGTTGGCCGCCAGTATGCGGCGCTCACCGTTCATCACCCACGCCGCTTCGGTGAGGCCTTTGATCGTGGTTTCCAGCTCACGGAGCGTACCCCTGGCCGCGAGGCCGGCTTTTTTTTCAGGGCGCGCGGCGTCGTCCGCGCCCTTCTTACCGGGCTGGCCGTTCTTCTTGTCGTTATCGGACATCAATTACCCTCACCTGCTAATCTTATCTTTTGAGCTCCGGCCGCCGCATACCCTTTTAATGGTAAGGAAGGGACGGCCGCCCTCACCCCCCGGGGAGAACGGCCGCCGCCAATACAAAAGGGGCCGCCGACTACGGCAGGCCCCTCTAACCCGGGTAAAGATTACAACTTAAACCCGGGGGTGCAAATCCCCTTTAAGTGGTATACGACTTTTACGGCTTGGCCAGGCCCTCCCTTATGGCGTAGCGGACCAGGTCGGTCTGTTTGTGAATGTCGAGTTTGGACGAGATATTGCGCCGGTGCACATGCACCGTCTGCGGAGAGATAGAGAGTTTGGCGGCTATTTCCCTGTTCCCCAGGCCGCGGGCTATCAGCCTCACCACTTCTTTCTCCTTGCCGGTCAGGTCGGAGCAGGCCCGCCTGCGGTCGCGCTGTACGCCGCTGATATGTTCGATGGAAGGGCTGAGGTAGCGGAGTCCGCCGAAGACGGAGCGCAGCGCCCGGGTTATCTCCCCGGCGGCGCTTTCCTTGACCAGGTAGCCGCTCGCGCCGGCGCGCAGGGCCCGCTCCACCGTGGGCCTGTCGTCGTGCATGCTCAGGATGATGACCTTGGCGGCGGGATCCCTGCCCAGCAGCTCCGCCATGGCCTCCAGGCCGTTGGGCGGCGGCATGGAAATGTCGTAGACGTAAACGTCGGCCGGGCTGCGCCGGGCCAGCTCCAGCGCCGCGCGGCCGCAGGCGGCTTCGCCGGTAACGGCGATGTCCGGCGCGGTGCGCTTTATCACGGCCTTGAGGCCCTCCACCACTATGGGGTGGTCGTCGGCGATATGGATACGGATCTTGGTGCTCATAGTTCGACACCTTTAGGGCCCGGCGTGAGCGGCAGGTGGGCCTTTACCCGCGTTCCGCGGCCGGGCGCCGCGTAGACTGACAGCCGCCCCCCGGCGGCTTTGGCCGAATCGGCCATGATCTTGAGCCCGAGGCAGTCCCGCTCCGCGCCGCGGGCGGCTGGGTCGAACCCACCCCCGTCGTCGCTGACCTCCAGCGTCAGCCACTTGCCCTCGCGCGCCGCCGTCAGGCCGACGCGCCGCGCGCCGGAATGGCGCTCGGCGTTGGTGAGCGCTTCCTGCGCTATCCGGTACAGCACTATCGCCGACGGGCTGACGGAGACGGCTTTCCCGCCCCTGAAGGATAATTTCCGGCTAACCTTGATGCCGGAGCGGCGCTCGAAGGCCGCGGCCAGCACCGACAGCGCGGCGCCCAGCCCGGAGACGGTCAGCGAGGGGGGCCAGCTCTCCACGCAGGACTGCTTGAGCCCGGAGGCGGATTCCCTGAGCAGTTTGCCGGCGCGGGCTATGCCGGCCAGCGCTTCTTCTTTATCGCCCCGCTGCACGCTCTCTTCCAGCAGCAGCAGTTCGGCCGACAGCCCCACCTGCATGGCGCCAAGCGCGTCGTGCAGGCCCGCGGCCAGGCGCTTTTTTTCGGCCTCCCGCTCCTGCATAAGGCGGCCCGAAAGCATGCGGCCCTCCTCCTCCAGCCCGCGGCGCCAGGTGACGTCGCGCTCCACCAAAATGCCGTAAAGTTTGCCGCCGTCGCGCACGTTGGTGGCCGTCACCTCCGTGACCAGGGGCGCGCCGCCGGGGCGGCTGTGGCTGACCTCGAAAGCTTCTTTCCCTCCCGGGGTTAGCGAGGCGCCCAGCACGGTGACCGGCTTGCCCGCCAGCCCGCCGCGCCCGAAGCCGTGCAGCGCGAGCGCCGCGGGGTTGGCGTAAAGTATCACGGGCGTGGCGCTCTCGGAGAGCTCCAGGAGCAGGACGGAATCCTTGGAATGCTCGAGCACCAGGCGGTAAAGCCCGTCCCCGTTGACCTTGTCCTTGTTACCGGCGCGCATAGCGACGATATTCTGGCATAAGTCGCCCCCGCTGTTCAACCGCGGCACGACGGGCGGCGCGCGCGGATTTAAATTGTATAATCTGTGACATCGGGCCGGGATCGCGTGTAAGCCGGCCGCTCTATCTTAAGGAAGGCCGCCATGAAGAACATCCAGGTACTGCTCATCGAAGACAATCCCGGGGACGCGGAACTGACCAGGCAGGCCCTGGCCTCTTCCAAGCTCTCCATTGACCTAAAAGTGCTCGACGACGGCGAGAAGGCGCTGAAGTACCTGCGCCGCGAGGACCCCTACCAGGACGCGGAGCGTCCCGACCTGCTGCTGCTGGACCTCAACCTGCCCAAGGTCTCCGGCGAGGAAGTGCTGCGCGCCGTGAAGGCCGACCGTGACCTGCGCGCCCTGCCCGTGGTGGTGCTGACCTCCTCCGAGGCCGAGACCGAGGTGTCGCGCTGCTACGCCGCCGGCGCCAACTGCTACGTGGTAAAGCCCGTGGATTTCGCCTCCTTCATTGAGATCGTGGCGTCGATAGAGCATTTCTGGTTCTCCGTGGTGAAGATGGACCCCAAGAGAAGAACGAAGAACCCCGAAAAGCCCTCCGCCAGGTGAGCGCCGTCATAAAGAACGACATGATAAAAGCCTCGCTGAAACTCGCGCTGCTCTGTCTGCTCCCCGCCGCCGCCTCCTCCCAGGAATCCGACCTGGACTTTTTCGATTTCGAACGGGCCTCGCTGGCCGACATCATAGACCAGCGCACCGGCGTCACCTCCCGGCTGGAGTTCGCCGCCCGCCAGGCCCCCGGCCTGGTTACGGTGCTGAGCCGCGAGGAACTGCGCCACTCCGGGGCGCGCAGCCTGGCCGACGCGCTGCCGCTGGTGCCCGGCCTGGAGTTCGCCGTGGACGTGGAGGGCAATATCGGCCTCGGCATCCGGGGCAACTGGGCGCACGAGGGCAAGGTGCTGGTACTCGTCGACGGCCAGCGCTACAACGAGGCCTTCTTCGGCACGGCGCAGCTGGAGAGGATCTCCATAGAGCAGGTGGAGAAGATAGAGGTCATACGCGGCCCCGGCTCGGTAGTCTACGGCGGCAGCGCGGGCCTGGGCGTGGTCAAGATCACCACGCGCGGGGGCAAGTCCATCGACGGCTCTGCCGCGGCCGCCTCTTACGGCCTGATGACCCGCGGCGGAAAGGCCGGTTCCTTCAATTTCGCCTACGGCAGGCACGGCGCCGGCTCTGAACTGACGGCGCAGCTCTACCTGGCCGCGGCGGACCGCAGCGACCGCAGGTATACCGATTTCCAGGGCGGCTCCTACTCCATGCGCGGCAACTCCGACCTGGAGAGCCGCAACGTCAACCTGGGCTACAGGAAGGGCGGTTACAGCGCCAGGCTGATAGCCGACCAGTACCGCACCACCCAGCGCGACCATTACGACGATTCCGTCCTGCCCCGCCCGATGGACAGGAACTTCGACGCCTACTTCGCAGAATTCAGCAGGGAATTTTCCCCGGCAGACGGCCTTACCTTTACGCCGTCGCTAAACTACAGCTACCAAGAACCCTATAAAGGCTACGACGCGACTTATTATCCACGCGATAAGCGCAGCCAGTACATCAAGGGCACGGTCAACGCCGTTTACGCCGTTTCTTCGCGCATGAAGCTCTCCGGGGGAGCGGAGTTATCGGCGGACTTCGCCGAGCTGATACCGCCCACGACAGCCTACTGGTTTTTCCCTGGCGGCAAGCGCTCGGTAGACTACGGGAACTCGGCTATTTTCGTGGAGGGCGTGGCCGAAACAGGCCTGGGCACTCTCTCGGCCGGCGCCAGGTACGACAAGCATGAGAAATTCGCGCCGGCCTTCTCGCCGCGCCTGGCCTGGACCAGGGTGCTGGAGATCTTCCACCTGAAGGCCATCTACAGCCGGGCCTTCAGGGCGCCCGGCATAGATAACCTGGCCGCGAATCCTGCCCTCAAACCCGAAAGGACCTCGGTCGCGGAGCTGGAAGCCGGCTTCAAGCCCGGGGAGGACCTCTACCTTACGGCGGGCGTCTTCGACATCAGGATAGACGAGCCGATAGTTTTCTACGTGGAGGGCGGCACGCAGAAATACGGCAACTACGGCGAGACCGGCACGCGCGGCCTGGAGCTGACCGGCCGCGTGAAGAAGGCCTGGGGCTACGCCACGCTCACCTACTCCCACTACGTCGCCTACGACAACGAGGTGAATTTCTATAATTCCGGCGGCAGCGGCGCGCTGCTGGGCTTCGCCCGCAACAAAGTGACGCTCAATTCCTCGTTCAAAGTAGCGGAGAACTTCTCCGTAAGCCCTTCCGGAGTGTTTTATTCCGGCCGGCGCGGCTATTACGCCTCCGGCGCCACCAAACGCTTCGACGACAAGCTGGTGGCCGGCGTGAACTTCCTGCGCGACGGCCTGGCCGGCGGCAGGCTCAGCCTGGGGCTGGCGGTGCACGATATCTTCAACTCGGGCTACTCCTATATACAGCCCTACAACGGCGCGCATTCCCCCCTGCCCGCCCCGTCCCGCGAAATACGGGCAAAACTCGATTACAAGTTCTAAGGCGAAGCTAATGAAAGCGGGAAAGTCATTTACCAAAGCGCTGAGCTGCGGCCTCCTGGCCGCGGCGGCGCTGGCCTGTCCCGCCCCGGCGGCCGCGCAGCGGGAGGCCGCCGTGCTGGCCAAAGGCTCGGGGCCTTATTTCGAAAGCTACCTCGCCTTCCAGAAAGCGCTGGGCCGGCCGGTGACGCCGTTCGATCTCTCAAGGGGCAAGCCGCGTCTCCCCGGGGACCTCAGGGCGGTGGCTGCTTTCGGCTCCAGGGCCGCCGACCTGAAATACCCGGAAGATGTCACCGTCGTCTACGCGCTGGCGCCGGGGTTCTTCCCCGACAAGCCGGGCCGCCTCATCCGCGTCTCTTCGCTTCCCGAGCCCGGCAAGGCGCTGGCCGCCTACAAGCAGCTGCAGCCGGGCCTCAAAAGGCTGACCGTCTTCCGCCTGAGGAATCTCTCCAAGATCTATCCGGAGAAACTTGCGGCGGCGGGCAAGGCCGCCGGGGTGGAGGTCTCGGAAGTGGCTCTTTCCTCCTCCACCGAATTCCCGGAGGCTCTGCGGGCCCTGAGCGGCAAGACCGACGCGCTCTGGCTGTTCCCGGACCCGAACCTGATCAGCAAGACCTCGCTGGACGTGCTGGCCGAATTCGCCTGCGCCAACAAGATACCTTTCTACGCCCCGTCGGCCGGCCTGGTGGCCCTGGGGGCCACCGCGGCCTACGCGCCCGGCTTCGCCGAGACCGGGGCCGCGGCCGCCAGGGCGCTGCAGGCGGCCCTGGACGGCAGGGAACAGCCGTCCATGGTCTTCGCCGAAGCCTCGCTTACCGTCAACCGCAAAGCGGCGGCGGCCTGCGGCCTCTCCCTCGGCATGACGGGAGGCGGCCAGTGAAAGTCCGCGCCAAACTTTTGCTTTTCCTGCTGCCGCCGCTGCTGGTCAGCGCTTTCCTGGTCAAATACCTGTCCGGCCGCGCGGTGCGCGGCGCCCTGCGCGAGCAGGCCGCCGCTTCCGCCAGGGCCGGCGTCTCCGGCGCTATCGAAAAAGACTCCGCCGCCTTCGCCTCCGGAGGAGAACCGGAACTGCTCCCGGTCCTTTACTCGCTGAAAGACGCCCTGACCGCTTCCGAGGTCTTCTTCGCCGGGCCCGACGGCGCCGTGCTAGCGCACACCGACGTGACCCGCAAAGGCGGCGCGCTCGCGGAGGAATGGCGGGAGAAGCTGCTGAGCCCCGAAGGCGGTTACGAGGCCTTCGGGGAGGGCGCGGGCTACCTGATGGTGTTCATCCCGGTACTGTCGCCTGCCCCCAAGGACCCGGAGGAGCTGGCCCTCGGCTCTTCGGGCGGGGAGCGGCTGGGCACCCTGGCCGCCGCGGTGCCGCTGGACGCGGCTTACGCCGCCGAGCGGGCCATCTCACGGCGCATCACCATCATCCTGCTGGCGGTCTACGCGGCCATACTGCTCGCGGCCTTCTTCGCCACGGGCCTCGCGCTGCGCCCGGTGCGCCTGCTCACCGAGGGGACCCAGCGCATCCGGCTGGGCGACTACGGCGGCGTTATCCCCGTCGCCTCGCAGGACGAGTTCGGCGAGCTGGCGCGCAGCTTCAACGAGATGTCGCGCACGCTCTCGGGCACCATAGTCTCCAAGAACTACCTGGACGCCGTGATCGACAACATCGTGGACATTCTGGTGGTGACCGGGCTCGACGGCAGGATCACCCGGGCCAACAAGGCCGCGCTGGCGGCCTTCGACAGGCCCGCCGGCGAGCTGCTCGGCGAGCCCGCCCAGGGCCTTTTTTCCGGCGAGGAGGGCCAAGCTGCGGCCTGGCTGCACCTGCTGGCCTCCGAAGGGCAGGTGCGCGATTACGAGACCAGGCTCAATATCCCTTCGCGCGCCCCGGCGCTGATCTCCGCCTCTTATATTCGCGACACCGACGGCACGCCCAGCGGTATCGCGGTGGTCATCCGCGATATCACGCTGCGCAAGAAATACGAGGCCGAGCTGTCCCGGTCCAACGAGGACCTGCAGCGCTTCGCCTTCGTGGCCTCGCACGACCTGCAGGAGCCCCTGCGCACGGTGACCAATTACATACAGCTCCTGGAAAATAAATACCGCTCCGCGCTGGGCCCCGACGCCGCCCGGAATGTGGATTTCATCACCGCCGCCGTGAAGCGCATGCGCGCCCTGGTGCGCGACCTGCTGGAATATTCCAAGCTCAACGCCGAGCTGAAGCTGGAGCAGGTGGACACCGGCGAGGCGGCGCGGTCGGTAGTGGAACTGATGCGCGACACGTTCGCCGCCGCCGGCGCAGAAGTGGCATTGGAGCAGCTGCCGGTCATCCGCGCTGACAGGGGACATATAGAGCGGCTGCTGCAGAACCTGCTCTCCAACGCGGTCAAATTTGTCGACGGCCGCCCCCCCCGCGTCACGGTCGGCGCCAGGCGGACGCAGGAAGGCTGGGTGTTCAGCGTGGCCGACAACGGCGAGGGGATAGACGAGAAATACTCCGGCCAGCTGTTCAAGCTCTTCGGGCGCCTGCACGGCGCCGCAGTGCCCGGCGCGGGCATAGGCCTGGCTTCCTGCAAAAGGATAATAGACGCCTACGGCGGCAGGATCTGGTTCGACTCCGAACCGGGCAAGGGCGCCACTTTCTTTTTTTCGATCCCGCAGCAGCCCGCCGCCTGAGCGCCGCGCGCCCGCGATAGTTGCTATTATTTACCCATGCCGGAAGAAGCCCCCAAGCCCCACAAGCGCCGCGTCCGCTACAGCGGCAAGCACCCGCGCAGTTTCGACCAGAAATACAAAGAGCTGGACCCCGCCAAGTACGCGGACCAGATAGCGCACATCATAGCCAAGGGCCTCACGCCCGCCGGCACGCACCGCCCCATCTGCGTGGACGAGATCCTGAAGATCCTGGACCCCAAACCAGGCGAGACCGCCTTCGACGCCACGCTGGGCTACGGCGGACACACGCGCCAACTGCTGCCGCGGCTGCTGCCCGGCGGCAGGCTGTTCGCTGTGGACGTGGATACGGTGGAAATGCCCAAAACCGAGGCGCGGCTGCGCGCCGAGGGCTTCGGCCCGGAGGCGCTCGTCATCAGGAAAATGAATTACGCGGGGATACAGGGGCTGCTGGGCGAAGCCGGCGGCGGCTTCGACTGCGTGCTGGCGGACCTCGGCGTGTCTTCCATGCAGCTCGACAACCCGGAGCGCGGCTTCACCTTCAAGGCGGACGGCCCGCTGGACCTGCGGCTGAACCCGGAGCGGGGGCGGCCGGCTTCGGAATTCCTCAAGACCGTGCCGGCGGAGAAGCTGGCCGCGCTGCTCGCGGAGAACGCCGACGAGCCCCACGCCGCCGTCATCGCCGCCGCCATCAAGGCAAGCCCGGCGGCCATCCTGACCACGGCCCAGCTTGCCGCCGTGGTGCAGGGCGGGCTGAAAGCGGCCGGCCTGAAGCTCGGAGAGGACCTGGCCAAGAAATCCCTGCAGCGCGTCTTCATGGCCCTGCGCATAGAGGTCAACGACGAGTTCAGCGCGCTGGACCGCTTTCTGCAGGCCCTGCCCTGGTGCCTGAAGCCCGGCGGCCGCGCCGCCATCCTGACCTTCCACTCCGGCGAGGACCGCCGCGTGAAAAAAGCCTTCGCAGCCGGCGCCGACTCCGGCGTCTACTCTTCCGTCTCGCCCGGCCCGGCGCGGCCCTCCCCCGCGGAGCGGCGCTCCAACCCGCGCTCGGCCTGCGCCAAGCTGCGCTGGGCCGTGCGCTCCGCCGTACCGGCCGCCTTCTGACCTAAAAGAAAGACCGCCGGGCTTCCGGCGGTCCGTCGGCGGCGGGCGGCGGAGTTTATTTTATCCCGGCGGTCATCTTGTCCAGCGAGCCAGCCACGTTGGCGTAGCTGCCGTTGTAGTAGTGGCTCCAGTCCAGGCAGACCGTGTTGTTCATCTCCGACGCGGCCAGCTCGTGGAAGAACATCATGGTCGAGAAGGCCAGCAGCGGCAGGGAAGCCGCCCCTACGGCCGCCTCTGCGCCGTGCAAGGCCAGCCGCTCGAAGGCGAACTCCAGCACCTTCTCGGTGCCTATCATCCCGCCTTCCTTCACGGCGTGCCAGGCGAAGTGGTGCCCGGCGGTGGCGGCGCCCTCCACGTGCCCGACGTAAACGCCCTTCACGTCGCGCTTGACCACCCGGGCGAAGGCCTCCATGTTGCGGTCGGCCCGGGGCAGGCGCTCGCGGTCTTTCTCAAAGCTCTTGTGGCAGCCGGCCGAGGCGCGCAGCGAGAAATAGGTAGCGCCCTGCAGCCAGCCGGCGCAGGTGGCCCGGCCCTGCGCGCAGTCGCGCTCGCCCAGCTTGCCCAGCATCGCGCCGCAGGCCATCCAGTACATCGGCGTGATCTCGCCGTCCTCGGCCTGCCGCTTGCACATGTCCAGGACCTCGCCCACGCAGTTGAAGCCGCGGTTGTTGCAGCGCCCGCCGCCGATGCCCTTGGCGAAGGCGCGGATGGAGCCGTCGGGCCCGTTGCAGTCGTCCATGTTCTTATCGCAGAAGGCTATGGCCCGCGTGAGATGGCGCAGCACCGGGGCCTTCAGGTCGTCTTTGGGCGGGCCGCCATGGTCCGGCACGGCCGCCGCTCCTATCTCCACCGCGGCGCCGGCCTGCCTGCTGTCCCGCAGGGCGCCGCGCAACTCCCCCAGCTCCAGGGCCGAGGCCGGGCAGGCAAGGAAGAGGGCGAGCAGCGAAGCGGTTATTTTCCTTAAGTTCATAAAGTCCTGCTAATAGTATACCGGGGCCTCCTTGACAAGTCAAGGCCGGGCTTGCGCCGGCCGCGCTTAATATTTATATAATCTGCCTATGCACAAACTCCTCCCCTCTTTGCCGGAAACGGTCTCGCTGGCGGCGGCCGCCGGGAAGTTCAAGCTGGCCCGCGCGCTCATGGACAAACTGCTGGCCGGCCCCCTGCTCCCGGGCATGGCGCAGAGGCTGGAGTTTGAGAAAGACCGCCTGGAGCGCCTGCGCAAAGCCTACCCTTATGACAGGGCGGCTGCGCTGAAGATACTGCGCAAGCGCCTCAAGAATTTCAGGAGTTCCGAGCTGGACGGCTGGATACAGGCCGGCTACGCCGCGCCCAGGCTCATCGACGGGCGCGAGATGTTCATGGACTCCTTCGCCTCCAATATAGTCAGCTGCGACCGGAACAAGCTCGTTAAGCGGATCAAGAACCCCGACAAGTCCGGCAATGCCAGTTTCGCCCGGCTGATGGCCCGGGTCGAGGAGCTCGCAGCCGGGGCGGCGCCGGCCAGGTACCGCGCGCGGGCCCGCGTCACGCTGACGCTGAATTCCGCGCCGAAGGAAAAGGTGCGCTGCTGGCTGCCTTTCCCCAGAGTGGGCGACCAGGTGTCGTCGGCGCGCCTGATAGCGGCCTCGCATAAAAAATACAAGCTGGCCAAGCCCGGCGCTGAGCACAGGACCATCTACATGGAAGGGCGCGGCAGGAAATTCTTCGCCGAGTTCGAGTACGAGGTCTCCGAATGGGTGCCAGCGGCGGGCACGGCCGGCCCCGTGCCGGCGGCGGCCCGCAAATACCTGGCCGAAGAGCCGCCGCACATAGTCTTCACGCCCTACGCGAGAAAGCTGGCCGCGGAGATAGTGGGCAAGGAAAAGGACAATTACCGCAAGGCCCGCAGGATCTACGACTGGCTGACCGACAACCTGACCTACAACTTCACCCTGCCCTACGGCGTCTTCGAGAATATCTCCGACTACGCGCTGACCAACCTGCGGGGAGACTGCGGCTTCATGGCCTTGGCCTTCATCACGCTGTGCCGGGCGGCGGGCGTGCCCGCCAAGTGGCAGTCCGGCTGGGCGGCGCGGCCGGGGCAGGCCGGGTCGCACGACTGGGCCATGTTCTACGCCGGCTGCTGGCGCCCGGTCGACGTCTCTTTTGGCAGGAACCGGCGCGTCTTCAAGAAGGAAGGACAGCGGCGCTTTTATTTCGGGAATCTGGACGGCGGCCGCATGGTGGCCAACTCGGAGCTGGGCGCCCCGCTCTGGCCGGCCAAGAAGTTCCGGCGCAGCGACCCCACGGACAACCAGCGCGGCGAAGCGGAAACCGCCTCCGGGAATCTCTACTTCGACCAGGTCAAAACCAGGATAAAACTGCTGGCTTACGAACGGCTGGCCTGATCGCGGAAATCCAGCAACAGGGCTTCCTTGGGGAGCAGCAGCTGTTTTTTTCCCGGGCCGGCCAGCTTGACGCCGCCGCGGCCCCGCGCCGCGGTGCCGCAGGCGGCCAGCAGGGCGTCGGTCTTTGCGTCGAGCAGCGACCGTACGCGCGGCAGGGCGGGCCCCAGCGCCGCGTACCTGAACTTATCCCAGAAGATCACCTGGCGCGCCAGCAGGCCGCGCAGCAGCTCCGCGTAGTCCGGGGCGTGGCGCTCCATGAAGGAGAAGATGGTGTCAGCTTTCTTCACGCTCGCCGGGCAGCGGTAGGAGCAGGGATGCCAGCTCACCACGTGGCTGGAGGCCAGGTCCAGGCCCTGGTTGCGGTCCAGGAAAGCGGCGTAGGCCGCGCGGTCGGCCGGATCGTTGAAGTTCATGCGGGAAAAATAATTCCAGACATTGTTCAGCCTGAAGTCCAGCCGGCCGGCGCCGCGGGTATTGCGCGCGGTGGCGCGCACCAGGTCTTCCTTCTTGCCGTCGCTCCAGGCCGAATATTTTTTGACGCAGCAGGCCGGGTAACCGAGAAAAGTGCCCCAGGCCGACGGGCTAACGGCCCAGGCCTTCGCGGCGGCTATCAGCTTGGTTTTATTCTTGCCGATGAGCACCATCTTCTTCTGGTTATTGAAATGGTGGCCGGCCTTGGCGAGGTAATCCTCGGCCAGCAGGTACTCCAGCTTCAGCTTGCGGCAGAGCCCGGCCAGCCGCCGGAACTGCTCCGGGAAGCAGTCGGTATAGGTCACCGGCTTCATCCCGGTCAGCACGCCTGCCAGGTCGGAGAAAGTAGGGTCGTTGGCGTCTATGGCGCTCACACCGGGCGCCAGCGGCCGCGCCAGGGAGATCCGCCCGCCGGAGAGGGCGCCGGAGGGCGCGGAGAAGTTTGCGGCGGACATCAGCGCCCCACCACGAAGGCCAGGTCGGCCCAGCGGCGCTCCATCACCTGCCGCGGCGACGGGCGGGGCGCGTCCAGCTTTTTAGCCACCACGCAAAGCAGTTCCACCAGGCCGTGATAGTCCGCGACCGCCACGTATTCCCGCCCGGGGCGCGCTTTCTTTCCGCGCGCGACGCCGTCGAGATCGGCCATGTTGTGATAATTGCCCAGCGCCAGGCACAGGCAGGTGGAGCGCAGGCCGTAGAAAGAGAAGGCCGAGGCCTCGCAGACGCCGCCGGGCATCAGCTTGCGCTGGAACTTAAAGGCGGGGTTCTCCTTCTGGTAGGCCGCGGCCGCGTCGGAGACCAGATTGGTCAGCTCCGGGGTGAACACGCTCATGCGGTCCCCCACGCGCACTATGGGGCCCGCGCCTATGGGCGAGTCGTGCGGGAAGCTGCGGGAGCATTCCAGGCAGATCAGCCGGGCGTTCTTCGGGATCGTCCCGCTCCTCGCGGCGCCGATGGCGCCGACGAAGCCGACCTCCTCGGCCCGGGTGAAGAGCAGCGCGGCGTGGCCGAGCTTTTTATCGCGCGAAATAATTTCAAAGGCGGTCAGCGCCGCGGCCACCGAGGCCAGGTCGTCGCAGGCGTGGGTATAGGCCACGCCGTCTTTCACCTCGGCCGGCGGGAACTGCCAGCGGCCCAGGCAGCCGGGCGCCACGGGGGCCGGCGCGGCCAGCCGGGCCGTCACGGTCTTGAAGGGTTTTGCGCCGGAGTCCAGGGCGGTAATTTTAGCCGGGTAGCTTTGTTTCAGTTCCGCGTCGAACAGCTCCAGCGCCGCGCCCTTGAAATAAGCGTCCTGCACGCCGCCGCGGAACTCCAGCTTCACCTCGCGCCCGGAGACGGCCAGCGCCACGAAGGCCGGGTGGTCCAAATGGGCCGTGATGAAGAGCGGCGCCGTCCTGCGGCAGGCCGCTTTGAAATCCTTCCTCGTCACCACCAGGTTGCCGCAGGCATCCTTGGTCAGCGCCAGCTTCGGGCGTCGGCCCACCCAGCCGGCTACCAGCGCGGCCGCGGCTCCCTCGTGCCCGGCCGCCACCGGCAGAGAGGTCACCTCCAGCAGGAATTTCTCGCGCGCCCGCAATTCCGCGGCTCCAGGCTTCTTCATGGTCTCTCCTTACTCGGCGTAAATTATGTCTCCGGCCGACATGGCCGGGTTATCGAACCAGGTTTTCATATCGAGTTCCAGCGCGGCCTTGTCGTCCTTGCCGTCGGGGCCGAAGCTGTAGACCGTGAACTTTTTGCGGTCTTTAACATAGGCCAGCGGCGCGCCTTTATTGAAAGTGTCCTGGGGCACCGCTTCGAGGTAATCCGGTACCAGCTGGGCCAGCGCGTCCGGCAGGCGCTTTTTAGCCAGCTGGTAGCGCTTGACGGCCAGGGCCGTGCGCAGCACGCCCAGCCCGCAGTAAGCCGCGTGGTAGCGCGGCACCAGCTTGCCGTAGGACGGCACGCCTATGGCGGTAAGGGATTCCACCATCACGTCCGCCAGGCGGGCCTTGGCGTCGGAGCCGGCCAGGGCGATGTCCCTCAGCGCACTCAGCGCGCCCCGGGCCTGGTATTCCTCTTTGGCGGCCTTCAGCCGCCCCAGCTGCGCCGTCACAAAGGCGTCGGCCGCGGCGGGGTCGTTGTCGCGGAAAGCCTTGGCGAAAGCTGCGGTGCGCTCGTCGGTAGCCGCGGCGAACCTGGAGTGGACCAGGTCGAAGAATTCCTTATCCTGCAGGCGCCGCGCGGCCAGGCGCTTGAGCAGCGGAAATTTCTGCCGCTCCCGCTCGGCGGCTTCGGGCGTCACCGCCTCGCGGATGCTGTTCTTCAGTATCTCGCCCTCCTCCTGCATGGCCGCCAGCATGAAGTCCCGGTTCTTCGCCTGCGCTCCCAGGCGCGCCGAAAGTTCTTGCAGGTAGGCCGCGCCGGCTTTGCCGCGCAGGCTTTCCGCCAGGACCGGGGCGGCCTTCTGCAGGCAGAGCTGCTCCATCATCACGCTGAGTATCGCAAAAGATCTCTGGGCCGACAGCTGGACCAGGAAGCCGGCCGCTGCCAGCAGGTTCTCTTCGGCCTGCGCCCGCTGGCCGCGCGCGGCTTTCACCCTGGCGTCCATCAGCAGCAGCTTGAAAAGTTTTATGTGCGGCGCGTACTTCGGCGCCGGCGTCTGCGAGGTGGGTTTCTCGACCTTGGGCGAGAACAGGTAGCCGTCGCTCTGCGCGGCGGCGGCCGCGCGGAACAGGTCCAGCGCGGGCTGGTTGTCGGCCAGCAGCGCCGTGGCCCGCTCCGACCTGGCGAGCACGGCCCCGGGCTGCAGCAGGTAGCCGTCCAGGTCGTTGGCCTCTTTGCCTTCCAGGCCCTTCATGGCCGCCGCGGCCTCGGTATAGCCGGCGGCGGCGGGGCAGGCGGCGCCCAGCAGCAACAGCAGCGCTAATGTCTTCATAAGTCTCCTTAAAAAACGGCGGCGAACGTTTAGATCGTACGCTTCAGGTAAGTTTCTTTATCAGCTCCGCGGACCTGGGGAATTCTTTAAGCAGCGCCGGGCGGCCGCCTATCTCGAAATCATCGAAGTCAAAACCGGGCGCCACCGTGCAGCCCACGAACGAGAATTTAACGCCCCGCTCCAGCCAGGCGCCGAACCAGCAGCCCGCCGGCACGACGTGCTGCTGCACCTGGCCGGCCAGGATGTCCGGCCCCAGCACCACCCGCTCTTCCTGCCCGTCCGGGAAGATCTGCGCTATGGTGATAGGCCCGCCCAGGTAATAATGCCAGAGCTCGTCGGAATCGAGCCGGTGCAGGCGCGACCTGGCGCCGGCCGGCAGCAGGAAATAAATGGCCGTACAGCAGTTCCTGTCGCCGCTCCTGGCCGGTGAGCGGTAGGTCTCCCGGTAGAACCCGCCTTCCGGGTGGGGCCGGAGGGCGCAGATCCTGATCAAGTCTTCGGCTGTGACGTTCTTCATTTTTATATTTTAGCAGTAGCGCCGGCCTCTTGCCAGCCGCGCTACCTGACTATCTCAGCCTCTCCCCCGGCGGTACGGCCGAACACTTCCGGCTCGTACATGCCTTCGGCCAGGGCCGAGGGCCAGTAATAGGTGCCCGGGGAAGTGGCCTGCACTACGTAGGAATACTTGTGCACTCCGGCGGTCAGGTAATCGGCGAAGATCAGCAGGCGGTCGTCGTAGCGCTCGGCGCGCTGGAGTTCGCCCCAGCCGCCGCCGCGGCTTTTCCCGGCGAGGGAGCGCGCGTCCTCGGAGCTCTCCACCGCGAACTCGGTGTTGACTATCTCGAAGCCGGCCGGCACCGGGTCGCTGACGGCCACGAAGGTGCGGTCCTGCGGGGTCTTGACCGTTATGGTCACTATGGCGCGGGCGCCGGCCCTGAAGACCTTGCCACCGTCCATCGGCTTCATCTCGCGGCTTACCTCCAGCCCCTCGGCCGCCGCCTTGTCGCGTTTCTGCGGCGTAAAGCCCAGGCGCAGCGTGTAGTACAGCCGGCCTATGCCGGCCTTGGTGAAGAGCAGCTTGGCCTCACTCCCCTCGCCGAAGACCAGCCCGAACGGGAACTTCCCGCCGGCGCCGGCCAGCGCGCGCCCTTTAAAGCGCCGCTCGAGCAGCGCTTTCGGATCGCCGCCCATCACCAGCACCGAGCCCTTGAAGTCCGGCTCCGCTTTCTCGTAGCGGCGGTAGAAGCCCTGGAAAGCGCGCAGCGCCCAGGCGTTCTCCTGCGTTGAGCGCCAGCGGCCCTTGTTCTTCTTCTCGGCGGTCAGCCATTTCACGGCCTTCTCGTCGCCGGGGAAGCCGCCCTGCGCGGCCAGCAGCGCGTCCAGCATCACGGCGGTGGTCTTCACCGCGGTGTTATGTATCCACGGCATGCTTTCCCCGTCCTCGAAATGCAGCTGCGTCGGGGAAACGCGGGCCTGGTTGAGGATCTCTCCGGCCAGCTTCTTCGCGGCCAGCGCGTCGAAGCCCAGCAGGCCGGCGGCCTTCACCAGGTAGGCCTTGGCGAGGTAGGGCACCTGCGCGCGCTTCTGGTACAGAGCCCCCAGGTAGGCGCTGCTGTTGCGGCCGTGCAGCGCCAGCGCGTAGACGGCGTAGGCCCGCGCCGCGTAATCCTCGCTCGTGCTGTACGGGTAGGCCCAATCGGTCTTCGGCTGCGCCAGGTAGCGCTCCAGCCAATCCGCGGCGCGCTTGAGCGCGGCGGCGTCCACGCGGTAGCCCTCCTTCAGGGCCAGCGCCGAGGCCTCCAGCGCGTAGGAGGTCAAGTAGGGGTCCGGCTTGCCGTGCGCGCCGGGCCAGTAGCCGAAGCCGCCGTCGGGCCACTGGTAGTCCGGCAGCTTGTCGAAAACTTTCTGCACTTCGGCCTTCAGCGTGCCGAGCGAGCCCAGCCCGAAGGTCTCTATCAGCTCCGCGCCGGTGATCACCGGCAGGGCGCGGGAGAGCTTCTGCTCCAGGCAGCCGTACGGGTATTCCAGCAGGTAGCGCGCGCCCTCGTTGAGGCCGGTCAGCGCCGTCGGGGAGATATCCACGGCCAGGTCTCCGGGCGCGCCCGGGTAGGGCCGCAGCAGGTCCTCGGTGGCCCCGGCGTCCTCGGCCACGCCGCTGGTCGCGGCGTATTCCGGCGGCTCCCAGGTTTTCACCGGCAGTTTCCATTCCAGCCCGTCGGTCTCGCCGCCCGCGGAGGCGCGGAACTTGAAGGTGGTCAGGCCCGGCTTGGCGGCGCTGCAGCTCCAGGTCAGTTCGGCCGCCTTGCCGCTGGCGACTTCCGCCTCGCGGTAGTCGTCGCCCTTTACCAGCACCGCGTCGCCGGAGGTCTCAATAGAGACAGAGACCTTGGCCGAGGCCGGAGAATAATTGTGGGCCACCACGCCGCATTCAAAAGCGTCGCCCGCCCGCGCGAGCCGCGGCATGGAGGGCCGCAGCATGAGCGGCTTGGACACGGTCACCGAGGTTTCGCCCGAGCCAAAGCGCTTACCCGAGTTGGCCACCGCCATCAACCGGAAGCGCGTGAGGTTGTCGGGCAGCCTGAAGGTAACCGAAGCCTTGCCGTCGGCACCCGCCTTTACCGCCGGGTTCCAGTAGGCCGTAGGCACGAAGTTGGAGCGCAGGTCCACGCCGGCCAGAGAAGCGCCGCCGCCGCCGCCGCGCGCCTCGCCCTTCTCGCCGTAATTGCGCTGACCTATCACGTGCAGCCGCGAATCCGCCGTCAGTACGTTCAGCGGCCGCGGCCCGTAGAAGGCGGCGAAAGCGTCGGGCGTGGGATAGCCGGTCAGCGCCAGCACGCCCTCGTCCACGGCGAACACGGTGAGCTCGGCCAGGGCCGGGCTGCCGGCCTCGTCCCTCACCTGCAGGTCCAGCCGCACTTCCTGGCCGGGGCGGTAATCCGGCTTGTCCGCCTTGAGGTCCAGGCTCAGGCGCCGCCCCTCGGGGTTGACGCGGAAAGCGAGATAGCCGAACTTGGCCTGCGGCTTGGAGAGGTCCTTCTCGCCGCCCTCGGCGTATTTCTGCTCGGCCGCGCGGCCCTTCAGCAGGATCACGCTGACATAGGCGTTGGGCAGGTAGCTCTCTTTGATGGGCACGGTGATGAAGTCCGCGCCGCCCTTCGTAGTGGTCAGCCAGCGGTCCAGCACGCCCTCGCGCTCCACGGTCACCAGCGCCTGGGCCTCGTCGTAAGGCGACTTCACCATGATCCTGGCCGTTTCGCCCGGCTTGTAGTCGTATTTCTCGGAGACCAGCTCTATGATGTCTGAATCCTCGCGCGCCCACCAGGCGTCCCCTCCGCCGAAGACGTAGAAGCTGAACGTGGTCGCCGTGTCGCGCCCTTCCTCGTCGCGGCCAGCCACGCTGAAGATGTAATAGCCGCCTTCGGAGGGAGTAAAGCCCCAGGTCTCCGTGGAGGCCGAGGCCGTGAATGAGAAGGTGGACACTACCGTGTCCTTCACCTCGCTGACCCACTCCACGCGGCCGCCAAGGCCGGCGCGCTGCGCGCTGAGCCACTGCCGCTTTATCATCTTTCCCGCTCCGGAGAGCCCCGCCGCCTGAGAGCCGTCTGGGCGCACGGCTATGATATCCGCGCTCCACGGCTTGCCGGCCTCCACGAAGCCGCCGGAGGCCTTCACGCCGAAATACAGATTGGCCTTATGTATCTGCGCCGAGGCGCGGCCGAACAGCCGCTGCCGCTCCGGGTCGGAGACGCCCGCCTCGAAAGAGGCGCGCAGCGCGTTGCCGTAGCCGCCGTACTTCCTGTCCAGCTGCACCTCGACAGCGCCTTTACCCTTATCGTCGAGCTCCAGGCCGCCGGAGCCGGCCAGCTGGTCGTACTGCCCGCCGTGGAACTCGCCGCCGAAGGAGAAACCCTCTTTGCCGGGCGGCGCGTAATGCGAGCTCTGCAGGCGCACCGTCCAGTCGGCCCGGCTGCCGCTCATGGGCGCGCCGAACAGGTACCAGCCCTCTATGGCCGCGCGGAACTTGTCCCCGGCGAGGTAAGAGGCTTCGAGCGAGCGCGCTTTCACTTCGAACACGGCCGGCTTGAATTCCTCGACGCGGAAAGTCTCGGTGAAGAGGAAAGGCCGCTCCTTGCCCCGGTAATCGCGGTATTCGCCCTCTTCGTCGCCCTCGACGGCGCGGGCGGAGGACGGATCGTCCTCGTAAGGCTCGGCGGCCTCCACCGTCCAGACGCCGGTGGGCGCGGCCTCGGAAAGCTTATAGGCATAGTCGAAGGACGAGAAGCCCCCGTCCACCGGCACCGTGGCCTTGAAGACGCGGTTGCCGCGCGAGTCCGTGACGGAGAGCTGCACCACCGGCAGGTCCAGGCGCGCCCAGTCGCCGCCGGAGAGCTTGCGGCCGAAGCCTTTGATATCCACGGCTTCGCCGGGGCGATAGATGCCGCGCTCGGTGAACAGCGCCGCGGTGTAGCGGCGCGGCCGCGGGTACTGGTCGTAGTTAACGGAGAAGCGCCACGGCTCCACGCCGCCGCTCCACGAGGTGTTCATGACGGCGGTGCCGTTCTTGTGTTTGGCGAAGACCCAGAGCGCGGGCCGCTGCCAGCGCTGCCAGTCGGTGATCCCAAGTTTCAGCCAGCCGGGCGCGTCGGCAAAGCCCTGCTTGTCCGTCGTGCCGGTCCAGAGCACCTTGTTCTCGTCGCTGCGTATCTCCACCGGCACGCCGGCGGCAGCGCGGCCGGTCTTAAGGAAGCTGGTCCAGATCAGCGTGCTGTCCTGCGAGCTCTTGAGCGTCACGCCTATGCGCGTGATATTGTCCAGCGCGCGGTAGGGGTAGTCGTGCCTGCTGGGCGCGCGCAGGTAGCCGAAGCCGCCTTCCTCCGGCCCGAACACACCTTCGAAGTCCAGGAAGGTCAGCAGCCGGGAGTTGCGGTCCGCCGCGTTGGGGGTCCAATCCTTGCTCACCTGGCGCTCCACGGCCGATTCGTCCTCCATCCGGCCCAGCATGAAGGGCACCAGCCTGTCCTCGGCTACGCGCCCTTTCAGCACGCCGAGCGTCCCGGCGTTGACGGCGGTGAAAGGGTGCCGCGCCTGCAGATAGCCTTCCAGTACGCCGAAGCCTGTCGGCATCTCCCAATAGGGACAGTAATCCATGGGCCCCATGTCGAACTCGACCGCCTGGCCCAGCGTGTTGCCGAAGATATCCGCGAGCTCAGGAGCCAGCCTGAACTTGTAAGCGACCGCCGGCTTTATCACGTCGGGCAACGGCAGGATCACGACGCGTTCCCGCTGGTTGCGCCAGCCCTCGTAGTCCGCGTAGCCATAGGTCACCGCCGGCAGCTGTACCGCGGGCTCCACGGAGAGATGCTTATAAAGCTCCGTCTGTTTCACCGGGTTGCTGAACCCGAGGGTGAAGGACTCGGGCAGGCAGCTGCCGCGCGGGGCGTTTTTCAGCCCGAAACTAAAATACGGCTCGAAATCTATGACGCGCTCCTCGACGAGTCCGAGGTTGCCCTCGGCCGCGGGCAGGCCGGCCAGCAGGCGCAGTTTGTAGGCGTGGTCGGGCTTGAGCTTCAGGGCGGGGCGCACGGCCAGCACGGTGCCGGTGGACACTTCCTGCCAGGGGTTAGGCCAAATCTTCTTGACCTCTTCGTCCTTGGCCGGGCGCACGCCGACCAGCGCTTCGGTCACGCTGCCGTCGGGTGCGGTCTCCTCCAGCTTCACGAATTCCCGCGCGCGGGCGGATGCTACCGGCTGGGTGAGCGCCACGTAGAGCACGGTGTCGAGCGGCAGCCAGAGCTGGCCGTCGCGCGGCGCGCTGTCCTTTACCGCCGGGCGCACCGTCTCGAAGAACCACTCCGCGGTTTCCGCCAGGGTCTGATCGCCGTATGAGAATCCTTTTTTTATCCTGGCCCCGTAGAGCGAGGCCGGCTTGAGCTCCGCGGCCGGTTCGAAGGCCACGGTCTGCGTGCCCTGCCAGCGGCAGCGCCCTTTCAGGAGCTTCAGCTCTTTAAAGTTATCCAACTCCGCGGAGGAGAAATCCACGTAATTCTCCGCTGTCAGTCCGTCTTTCACTTCGAAAACTTCGAGAGGGCAGGCCTCGCCCATTTTTTCGGCCGAGCTCAGCGCCGTCATCGGCCTGTCGAAGGCGGCCGTTATGGCGCGGACCGCGCCGGGGGAACTGGTGCGCCCGTACGGCACTTTGGAGATCACCGTGACCTGCGCCGCGGCCGGCGCCGCCAGCGCCGCGCACAAGATGGAAAGAATCGTTTTTTTCATAAGTAGCCCCTCGCTCAACCTTCCCCCATTATATAAAAGGGCGCGGGCGCGTTTTTTATATAATTGAAATAATGAAATTCCCACTTTTCCTCCTTCTCCTGACCCTGCCTCTGGCGGTCTTCGCCAAGTCGGTCAAGAAGCCGGAAGCCAACATAGAAAAGCGCAAGCCCGCCAAGAACGCCGACGCCCCGATAGTCCTCACCACCGCGGCCCCCAACTTCTGCCTGTTCGGCGGCCAGTCCGGAAAAAGCCACAGCGGCGAGGCGGCCTTTAAAGCCATAGTCTGGAAGAGCGACGTGGTCTATGTGGGGCAGACGCACGACAAACCGCTGGACCACCTGGCGCAGCTGGAGGCGCTGAAGGCCATGAAGATAGCCCGCGGCTCTAAAATAGCCGTCGCCTTCGGGATGCTGCCCCAGTCTCTACAGCCCGCACTCAACGATTACGCCGACGGCAAACTGACCGAAGAAGAATTCCTGGCGAAGGCGGACCGGGAAACGGAACGGGGCGCGGACTTCGGCATGTACAAGCCGCTGTTCGACTTCATAGTGCAGAACAAGCTGCGCGCCATAGCGCTGGGCGTGCCCGTGAAAGTGACCGACAAGGTCGCCCGGAGCGGCCTGGACAGCCTCACGCCCGACGAGAAACAATATCTGCCCGAGAAAGTGGAACTGACCCAGCACAAGAAATACAACGACTACCTGAAGGGAGCCTTCGGCGCGCAGGCGGACAAGAGGCTTACCGTGGAGAACTACCTGGCCTCGCTGGCCGCCAGGAACGAGGGGATGGGCGTGCGCGTGGCCGACTTCCTGGCCGTCAACCCCGGCTACTCCGTGCTGGTAGTCGCCGGCAACGACAGCCTGCTCTACAACGCCGCGCTCCCGGCCTCGGTTAAAGCCCGCGTCAAAGACCTGCGCCAGGCCTCCTTCTACACCGAAACCGCCGCCAAGTGCCCGTCTGACATGCCCATAGAGCACAAAGACCTGGCCAACTACCTGTGGTACCTCAACCACCCACCCAAGCCCGAGCCCGCCGCCCTCCCGGCCCTCAGCACCGCCACTTTACCGGTTTCCCCCTCTACCCCCCCAGCTCCGGGGAAGTAGCGGCTACAGTTCTTTAATATAGTTGGGCGGCCTAGCGCAGGGACGGGCCCCGAAAAACCGCGGTCTCGCACACAGTGCTCGCCGCTGCCCGTCTCGGCCTCGGCGCTACGCAAGCCTCGGCCTCCGACATGCTTTTTCGGGACCCATCCCTGCGCTCTCCGCCGGCTTCTAAATGTTACAGCGAAGAAAGAAACAAGCGGAGGGGTGGCAGGGGTGCTGCCCCCCGAACCCTTTGCGGAAGGGGGGGCCCCGCACTGCGGATTTGAATATGTAAGTGCTGGTTGATCTGTGAGTATTTTACGGAGAATTTCAGGAACGAATCATCTGTAGATACTAAATCCACAGTGCGGGGGGAAACCGACGCAAGGGTTTCCATCTTCCAGGGTTCGGGGGGTAGCACCCCTGCCAGGCCCCCGACTTCACTTCTCGCGGTTCTGCTCTTAGATGAAAAAATTTATTAACTCCTACTACACAGGCTACAAGGCTTTCCATCCCGACGCGAGGCGGTTTTTGGTGCTTTCGTTCCTGCAGTCCTTCTCCGGCAACATCTTCGGCCTCGTCTTCAACCTCTACGTCCTCAAGCTCGGCTACACACGCGACTTCCTGGGCACCCTCGGCGCCATCCCCGGCCTCACCATCGCCGCCCTCTCCATACCGCTCGCCGTCTTCTGCGCCGGCTTTTCGGCGCGACGCAGCATACTCACGGCCATGGGCCTCAGCCTGGCCGCCACCGCGGGCCTGAGCCTTTTCACCGGGCGCGCGCCACTGATGTTCTTCTCCGTAGTAGCCGGCGCCGCCGGCGCCCTGATGGCCATCACCTCCCTGCCCCTGATGGCCAGCCTCACCACCGGCGCGGACCGCCAGAAGCTCTTCAGCGCGCAGTACGCCTCCTCCATGATAGCCGCCTTCCTGGGCAACCTCGCCTCCGGCTGGCTCACCGCCCTGTGGGCCTTCTCTTTCTGCGGCGGCGAAGAGACCGCGCTGGCCTACCGCCTCACTTTGCTCACCGCTTTCGTTCTCCTCGCCGCCACCGTCCCCTTCGCCCTGCGGCTCAAGGCCGACCGGGACCTTTCCGGCGGCGGCGGCGCGGCCGCCTTCTCCGGCATGAACCTCGGGTACGCCCTGCTGGTGCTCTCGCCGCAGCTCGTGGTCGCTTTCGGCGCGGGCATGATCATCCCGTACCTCAACATCTTCTTTAAAGCCGGCTTCGACCTGCCTGTCGCCGGGCTCGGCTTCTGCATGGCCCTGATGCAGCTCGCTATGGCCACCGGGGCGATGATAGGGCCGTTCGTGGTGGGGCGCCTCGGCCGCGTGCGCGCCCTGATCACCTTCCAGACCCTCTCCATCCCCTTCCTCGCCACCATGGGCTTCTCCGGCCTGCTGCTCCCCACGCTGCTGGCCGCCTTCGCCCGCACCATGCTGATGAACGCCGGCTGGCCCATCTACAGCGTCTTCATGCTGGACCATTTCCCCGCCGGCCAGCACCAGGCCATCAGCGCCCTCTACACCACCGCCTGGAACCTCACAAACAGCGCC
The DNA here is from genome assembly GCA_001799845.1 of Elusimicrobia bacterium GWC2_64_44. Classification (GTDB taxonomy): domain Bacteria; phylum Elusimicrobiota; class Elusimicrobia; order Elusimicrobiales; family UBA9959; genus UBA9959. Next base: position 83,883 of record MGUG01000040.1, read on the forward strand.
GGCGCCAAACTCAGCGGCCGCCTGCAGATGGACTTCGGCTTCACGCTGCCTTTCCTCATCACCATAGTCTGCTATTGCGCCGCCACGCTGCTGCTATCGCGCAAGTTTTTGAAGGAAGACAGCAAGAAAGCCGTAGCCCCGACGGCCCTCAAGGAGGAACTGGAATGACCGAAGATAAAACCCCCGCGGCCCCGCCGCAGGAACCCGCCCTGCGCCTCGCCTTGCGCGGCGCGCTCTGGACCGTTGTTGCGCTGGCGCTGGTGTCGTTTTTGCCGCTTACCGGCAAGCTCGGGGGCGGGCCGGAAGGGCAGGACTTCCTGGCGTCCCTGCCGGGCCGGCTGATGGGCATGTTCATGCTCTCCATGTTCGGCTTCCTGCTCGGTTTCCCCGTGGCCGCGCTGTCGGCGAAGAACGCCACCGGCTATGGGAACGCTTTCAAAAAAGGCGTGATCTCCGTCTCGGGTGTGATGGGCTTCAATGTGCTGGTCATGCTCTATTCCGCGTTCAGCTTCCTCTTCTTTCCCTACAAACCCGTGCTGCCCTCCGAGGCGGCTTTCACTTTCTGGTTCGGCTTCACCGGCGCGGCCGGGTTCGCCGTCTTCGGCGGCCTGGGCGCCATGGCCCGCTACGCCGCCCTGGGCGTAAAGCCCCCGAAAAAACAATAGGGGACGCTGCTTCCTATCTTCCTAACCAGTTAGGAAGATAGGAAGCAGCGTCCCCTCCATGAATGGCATATAAATTGCTCCGCAGCGGGTGATGACCATTATAACCGCCAAAAACCTGCTCCCAGCCCTGTTCGTCCTTACCCTATCCGCCGGAGTCTGCGGCGCGGGGCAGATGGAGAGCCTGCGCGGAGCGGGTGCCCGGTTTGGCTATATCAATTTTGGCCAGGACGGCGCCGTCAGGATTCCCGGCCCCCCCAAGCAACGCCCCGCCGGCCTTCTCCCCCCGGAAGTGGCCGCCAAACTGCCAGAGCTCGGGATCAAACTGGAAGAAGAAGACCTCTGGCGGCTGCAGGAGCTCTACAATTTATGGCGCCAGGCCGGCGACGCGCTGTGGCCCGGCCTGCAAGGACTGGAGACCACCCCGCTGCAATTCTCTTTCCCCCACAAGTACAACATACTCCTCGGCCACCCCAACCCGCCCGCGGACTGCGTGCCGTTCTCGGACCGGCTGCCGGCAACCAGCTTCTGCTACAGGAAAGACGCCGCTTTCGCTTTCGGCGGCCTGGCCGGACCCGTCAACGGTATCCCCACGGTCTCGTTCAATACGCTGGCCCTGCAGGACGAATACGTGAACCAGGTCTATCCCGGCAACAACTACAAAGCCGATTATCTGCAGACCCTGGCTACCGTCAGCCACGAGCTGCTGCACGCTTTCCAATACCGGGAGAAGAAATTCCTGCCGCAGGAGCCCGGCTATTCCGGCCTGTCGAAGGTGGATTACCCGTACACCGACCCGGAGCTGAACATGCTGACGGGGCTCGAAGGCAGGATACTGGCCGCCGCGCTGGACGCTGAAGACGCCGTGAGCCTGGGAGAACTGGCGCGCGACTTCATGGCCGTCCGCGCCGAGCGCCACTCGCGCCTGCCGCCGGCCATGCCGGTGCTGGGCAGGTACATGGAACTGGTGGAAGGCACCGCGCAGTATATCTCCTACAAGGTGCAGTACGGCGCTCATACGCCGGTGACTCCCCTGCCCGAGACCCTGCTGGATCCCCGGTTCGCCGGCTACGCCGCCAAGGACAGCTCCGTGGCCATGCTGAAGGCCCGCCTCGGGACGCTGCACACCTACAATTACAATAAGTTCGCCACCTATACCTACCAGACCGGGGCGGCGCTGGCCATGCTGCTGGACAAGCTGAGCCCGTCGTGGAAACGGGACCTGTTCCGCACCTCCTCAGGCAAGGGCAGCGGGCTGGACACTTTGCTGGAGCGGCTGGTAGCCCCGGATAATTCCCCCGCCCGGCTGGAGCGGGCCAAGGCCCGCTACGGCGCGCCGGAGCTCCTGGTCGCCGCCGGGCAGGACCTGGCCGCGCTGCTGGCTGAGAACAAACGCCTGCTGGACGCCTTCCGCGCCGCGCCGGGGCCGCGCGCGCTGCTGGCTTTCCCGGGGCTGACCGCCGCGGACCTGACCATCTACGCGCCGGGCAGCATGGTAGAATACGCCGGAGAACGGCTATACGACAAAGGCTGCTCCGTAATAGAATACGGGAACTCCGGGGCGGAAATAACTTTCGCCCGGGCCGTGCCGGTGCTGCTGGATAAAAAGAACGCCACCGTAGAGCTGGTCCTGCCGGCCGTCGCCCCGTCGATAACCGCGGACTCCGCGGTACAGGCCGGCGGCTCCACCGTCTACGAGGGCAATGTCTCATACAACAACGGCCTGTTCCGCTGGAAAGGCGCCAGGCTCGGCGTCACCGAGATAGACGGCAACACCATTCTGACCTTTAACTAGGGGGTTAAGCTTTCGCCTGGTCGGCGGGGCCGTCCAGCGCGGCGCGGATCTTGGCGTAGAGCGCCTCAGGCGTGAACGGCTTGTAGACGAACGCGATCCCGGCTTCCAGCACGCCGTGCTTTACTATCGTGTCTTCGGTATAGCCGGACATATAGATGACGCGCCGCACCAGCCCGCGCGCCGTCAGGGCCAGGGCCAGTTCGCGCCCGCCCATACCCGGCATGACCACGTCGGTGAGCAGCAGGTCCAGCGGACGGCCGTGCCGGGCCGCGGCCTCAAGGGCCGCTTTGCCGTTCTCGGCGGAGATAACGGTGTAGCCCCCGGCGCGCAGCAGCCGCTCGCCCAGGCGCCGCAGCTGATCTTCGTCCTCCACCAGCAGTATGGTTTCTGTACCGGACTCTATCGGCGGCGCTTCCAGCCCGGGCCGGGCCGGTTGTTCCGGATCGGCCACCGGGAAATACAGCGTAAAGACGGTGCCTTCTCCGGGTTGGCTCGCCACGTCTATCTCGCCGCCGCTCTGCTTTACCGTGCCGTAGACCATGGGCAGGCCCAGCCCGGTGCCTTTGCCGTGCTCCTTGGTGGTATAGAAGGGTTCAAAAATCCGCTTTTTGGCCTCGGCGTCCATGCCGCAGCCGTTGTCGCGCACGCGCACGCAGACCAGGCGCCCGCGCGCCAGGCCGGGCCGGGCAGCGAAAAAGTCCGCACCTGGCTCCAGTATTTCCGTTTCCAGCTCTATCCGGCCGCCTTTTGATACCGCGTCGCGGGCGTTGAGCACCAGGTTCATCAGCACCTGCTCCATCTGCGCGGGGTCCACCTTGACCATGCAGGCCCCGGGGCTGAGCCTGGTCGACAGCGAGACCTCCTCCCCTATGACGCGGCGCAGCATCTTGCTCATATCGCCTAGCGTAGCGTTGAGGTCTATCACCTTGGGCGCCATGATCTGCTTGCGGCTGAAAGCCAGCAGCTGGCTGGTCAGCATGGCGGCCCGCTCGGCCAGGCTCATGATCTCGCCCATGTCGGCCCGGTTCGCGTCGCCCTCGGGCATGGTCTTAACGATCAGCGAACAGTAGCCTTTAATGGCCGTGAGAATATTGTTGAAGTCGTGCGCTATGCCGCCGGCCAGCAGGCCCACCGCCTCCATCTTCTGGGACTGCAGCAGCTGGCCTTCCAGGCGCATCTGCTCCGTGATGTCCCTTTTCACCGCCACGAAACTCACGATCCGGCCGGAAGGGTCCTTGACCGGAGAAATGGTCGACTCTTCGGTGTAGAGCGTACCGTCCTTGCGCTTGTTGACCATGCGGCCTTCCCAGTTGCGGCCGGCGGACAGGGCTTCCCACATGCTCTTATAAAATGCGTCGTCCTGTTTTCCGCTTTTAAGGACGCTGATATTTTTCCCGGTGACCTCGCCCCTGGCGTAGCCGGTCACCAGCTCGAAAGCCGGGTTCACATACTTTATCTCCCCCGCCGGGCCGGCCAGCACTACCATTTCGGCGGCTTGGTCTATGGCCGTCATCAGGCGCTCGCGCTCGGCTTCGGCGCTCTTGCGGTCGGTGATATCGGAGATGATGCCGTACCAGAGCGTGCCGCCGTCTGGCAGGCGCTCGGGCCTGGCGTCGCTCATGCGCCAGCGCAGCCCCTGGCGCGGCAGCACCACGCGGAACTCCCGGTGGAACACGGAGAGGTCGCGGGCCGAGGCGAAGATGGCCTCCGAGGTGCTCTTAATGTCGTCGGGGTGTATGCGGCCGAAGACGGGCGTGGCGTCCTCGCGCACCTCCTCCGGCGTGCGCTCGTAAATATCGTTCATACCGGAGCTGGAGTAGGGGAAACAGGAACGGCCGTCGGGGTAAAGCCGGTACTGGTAGATGACTCCGGGCACCTGGTCGGAAAGTTTCTTCAGGCGTTCATCGGCCAGTTTACGCTCTGTGATGTCGCGGGCAACGGAGAGGACATGCGGCGTGCCTTCGTAGTCAAATACCCGGCTGGAGATCTCCACGGGGATGCGCCGGCCGTCCCTGGCCGCGTGCACCATCTCGAAAAGCGCGTGTCCGGTGCGGGCCAACACCTCTAAAGCCGCGCGTTGCGCGTTTGTCATGCCGTCTGCGTCTATATCGACGGGGGTCAGCTGCAGCAGTTCCTCGCGGGTGTAGCCCAGCCGCTCGCAGGCTACGCTGTTGACGTCTATGAACTTGCCGGCTATCGCGCCCGGGCCCATTGCGTGAAAGAAGACCGCGTCGTTGGAATTATCGAACAGGGCCTTGTATTTGGCTTCGCTGCCGGCCAGCCTGTGCGCGGCCTGCACGTTCTCGCGCTGATGCACCAGCAGTACGCCCAGCAGCACCGTGCCTAGAGGGTAAGCCACAAGCACCGGCAAGGCTATGCGTCCCACTGTCTCAAGGGCGGTGGCCCACGGCAGCAGGAACATGGCCGCCAGCATCAGTATGTGCAGAACCAGGCCGAACAGGTACAGCTCCCTCATGGAGCCGGTCAGCTGCAGGGAAGGCCGCAGGCGCCGCCAGAGCAGGCCCAGGCCGACGCTGATGATTATGACGCACAGCCCGGTCCAGAGACCGATGCCGCCCATATATACCCGGTACGCCGCGGCCATGGCCGCCGCTATCAGCGCCGGTACCGCGCCGAAGAACAGCCCGGCTATGCCCAGCAGTATGGAGCGCACGTCGAAAACCAGACCGGTCCGCAGCGTCCAGGGATTGGCCATAACGGCCAGGCAGATGACGCCGATTATCAGGCCGTCCAGCGCCTCCCTCAGCCGCGGGCGCAGGCCGGACCTGTGCCAGACGCCGGAATAAAGGCCCACCAGCACCAGCAGCAGGCTGATGTTGTAGACCAGGCTTTCGAACAGTTCTGAAGGCAATTTCCCCCCGTCCACGATTCTAGCAAATGTCTCCCGCGCGGTGCTAAAAAAGAGCAGGCCCGCCGAAGCGGGCCTTTTCCTTTAAGAGCGCCTGTTTACTTGGGCATCGGCTGCGTCCACACGGCGTAGCGCTCGCCGTAGGTGGCCAGCGTCCAGCCGGCGCCGGGGTTCCAGCCCCAGTTCTTACCCAGCTTCAGGATCACGCGCTGGTTGTCGCCGTCTATCACGGCGGCGTAAAGTTCGTTGGTGGCCTCCAGGATGCCGATGCGGCTGGTGGAAGAAAGGCCGGCGGCCTTGCGCACATTGACCAGCGCCTGCAGCTTACCGCGGTAGTCGGCGCCCCAGTCGAAGAAATGCGGCCAGAACACCGACGGGATGCCTGGGTGCGTGAGGATATAGGCGTAGCCCATCAGGCGCTGCGTCTTGTACTCGGCCGAGGCGTTGGGCAGGAAGTTCACGTCGCGCGGGCTGGTGTCGTGGTTCTCCACGAAGGTGACCGACTTGGCCGGCCACCAGCCTATCATGCCCGAGGGGCGGTTGCCGTCGCGGAGCAGCTCGTAGCGCTCGTTTTCCACTGCGGCCACCAAATTGTAGCGGGTGGTGAAGTCGAAGACGGTGGCGGCGTTGCGCTTGTCGGAAGCGCTGTCCGTGGAGTCCACCCAGTTGGCCAGCAGCTGGCGGTTGGCGTCGTAGAACTCGCCCACCGAGAAGACGGGGTTGGAGGCGCCGTCGTACATCCCTACGTAATAGCCGGGGTAGCCCTTCACCATGTCGTAGCGCCAGCCGTCGAAGCCGACGGTATTCTTGAGGTAGCGCAGGAACACCTTGGTGTCCTCCTGCACCACGGGCGCGCGGTGGTCCAGGTCGCGGCAGCCGAAGTCGCCCTGGCCCTCGTCGTCCCAGGGACTCTTGGGCGAGCCCTGCCACTCGTCGTTGCGCACTATGGTGGTGGTGGGCCAGTCGGGGTTGGTGTAGTCGGCCCAGTCCTTGGTGCCGTTGCGGTGGTTGAGCACTATGTCGGCCACCACCTTAACTCCGGCGGCGTGCATGTTCTTCACCGCTTTAAAGAGTTCTTCCTTCTTGCCCCACTGGGAATCCAGGTTATACCACTGGTTGGGGTAATAGCTGCCGTTGGAGACCGGCGGGAACCAGATCAGGTCGAAGCCGGCGCGGCCCACTTCGGGGGCCCTGTCCGCCAGCACGCCCCACCAGCCGCGCGGCGGGTGGTACCAGTAATCGTCGGCGAACCAGTGGAAGCCCTGCAGCAGCACCAGCTTGCTGTGCTCGGTGTCCACGCGCTGAGCCTTCCCGGGCTTGTAGGCGCCGTCGGCGTAGAGCTGCCTGGCCTTGAGCCATTCGGCGCGGGGCACGCTGAGCGGGGAGTTCTCCAGGCGGGCGGGCGCCGCCTCGGGCAGGGTAAATTCGTAGGGCCCAGCCTGCTCTCTCAACAGGTCGGCCGCGGGTCCCGCGCGCAGGGCGGACAGACCGGGTATTAAAAGTATGGAAGCGGCTGAAAACAGTTTAAAAAGGCTGGCTTTTGAACGCATGTCTTCTCCCCTTAACGCTGGCTACTCTGACATTATAGTATACAGCACCCCTCCCGAACCGCAAGTACCTAAGGGCCTAAGGCGCGCTGGGACCCTCAGCAGGAAATGAGGTCCACGCTGAAGGCGGCCTCGTTGATCACCAAATTCAGCGACTGGCCGGAGGCCTCGCCGTAAATATAATTGCTCTCCTGCAGGGCGTCGTTCCAGCGCTTGAACTCCTCGCGGGGCCAGGCCCAGACTTCCACCTTGTCCGCGTTGCGCACCTCTTTCTTCAGCACCTCTCGCTGGCGGCGGCCGGCGGGCTCGTCTTCCTTGAGGATCACCAGGCGGCCTTCCTTGATGCGGCGGGCCACCTTCGTAAGCTTGTTCTCGGCCACGTTGCCGCATTCCGCCCAGACCTTGATGCCGCCGATGCCGTCGGGCACCAGCAGGTCCGGCACGAAGCCGATATCGGCGAGCACCGGGTCGTTGGGACCCGGCTCCACCGGTTCCCCGTCGAAAAAGAGTATCGCGGCGGTGAGGCGCAGCGCCAAATGCTCGTGCGTCTCTTCATCGTTGCCGACTATGATCACGCGGCGGGAGCCGCCGTTTATATTGAGGTCGCAGCGCAGGGTCATTAAAGTTTCTCCGCCAGGGCCAGCGCCGCCGCGGCGCGCCGGGCCGCCGGCCCCTTCATGGGCTCGAAGGCGCGGCTCGCGGCCCCTTTCATGGACAGCGTCACGCGGTAGGGCTGGCCCAGTTTGCCCGCTATCAGTCCGTAAGCCGTCAGCTCGGCGAAGTCCTCGGCCCAGGACTTGGCCCCGTAAAGAGAGACGAAAGGGCTGCCGGCCAGGCCGGCATAGGCGCCGTAGGCGTCGGAAAGCGCTATCTTGGGGCCGCCGCCGAAGCCGTAGAAGGTGATCTTATCGCGGAAGAGGAAATCGTTGCGGGGAAAGGGCTTGGCGTATGACTCCCAGGCTTCGGTGAAGAGACCGCCGTCGGGCCGGGCGGCGGCGCGATAGCGCTCCGGCTGGTCAAGGTCCGTGTAAGGCGTGACGCCCTCTATATAATCCAGCGCGTGGGCCGCCTCGTGGAAGAGCGCGTAGGCCAGGCCTTTGTATTTCGTCCCGGCGTCCACCGTTACGGCCTGGCCGCTTTCGGGAATAAAGCAGCTGCGCTCCCTGCTGGTCATGGTCTCGGAAAGCGTCTCGCGCAGCGCGGCCGGGTTGAGCGTCATGGTGAAATACAGCCGGCCCTCTCCGTCCACCACCCAGCTGGTCACCCCGTAGCCGGTGAAGCCCTCCACGAAATACAGCCCGGCGCATTTCTCCCTGAAGACCCGCCCGTAAGCCGGCGGCATCAGGGCCAGGTACTCCAGCAGCAGCGCCTTCTCCTGCGGGGTGGGCGGGTACGGCTTGTAGCCGGGTTTGTTATCCAGCGCGCGGTAAATTTCCAGCAGCCGTTCCGGGATAAGGCCTATCCTGTCCTCTAAAGACGCGGCCGGTGAATAATTGTAGAGTTCCAGCCGCGCCATCTCCGGCACGCCATCCTGCTTCGGGTTTCCGGAGCAGGCGGCGGCCAGCAGCAGCAGCGGCAGGAGCGCCAGTTTCCTCACTCGTCGGACTCCTTGGCTTCCTTGGCGGTCTCGCTGTCGTAGTAAAGCTTCATCACGCAGGCGGCGCAGTCGAACTCCAGCCGGAAGCGGCGGCCCTCGCCGTCCTCCAGGAACATGGCCTCCACGGCCTTGCCCTTCTTGCACAGGCCCAGCCGCCGGCGCAGGCACAGCTTGGTGACCATCAGAGCACGCCCGGCCAGGTCGGCCCCGCCCTCGGCCGCCATGGCTATTTCCTTCACGCCGTGGCGCTTGTAGAAGGCAGCGGCCGCGGCGTTGAGCACGTTGGCGTTGTATTCCAGCTTCTCTTCGGGGTACGGGTAATCGTTGGAGACCAGCTTGATCTCCTCGCGCGCGGGGGCTTTGGGCAGGGCCGCTTCCAGCGCGGCCAGCGCGTCGCGCCGCAGGTCGTTGAGGGCGGCCACCGGCAGGAAGTACGGCTTGGACATTTTCAGCTCCAGCGCCTCCAGCCAGTACTCGGTCTCGCCCAGCTTGGAGAGCTGCTTGCGGATGGTGTCGAGCGCCTGCTCGGGCTTCTGGGCGGCGGCTTTCACGCCGCGCCAGCGGGCCTCGCCGACCGCGCCGCGCTCGTCGGCGGCTTTCAGCGTGAAGCCGCCGTCCACCTCCGCGAATTCCAGCTTCAGCGCGAAGCGCCGCTGCGCGCCGCGCTCGAGCGAGCGCAGGAAGTCCTTGTCCAGGTTGCGGTAAATGGCCGTGCCGTTCTCCATGCCCTTTAGGTTGTCCGCGCGCACGCGGCCCTCCAGCACGCCGTTGACCAGCGAGCCGGCGAGCTTGCCGGTCTTGTCGAAGTAGGAGATGCCGTCGCCCGGGTGCAGGCGCGCGGCGTTGTGCAGCCGGAAGGAGCCGCTCTTCACGTCGGTGGCCGGCCCCAGCGCCTCGCCCACGAACTTGGGCGTGTCCGGCGAGGCGATGTCGGCCGGGTTGCCGTCGATATTGTACTCGGTATAGCCGCGGTTGAAGGTCTTGGCCAGGTCCGGCTCGAAAGCGGCGAAGCTACGCCCGACGGAGGCGCGCGCGGCGCCGCGCTTGGCTATGACCTTGTCCAGCTCGCGCCGGTAGGCGGCCACCACGTTGCGCACGTAGTCGCGGTCCTTCAGGCGCCCCTCGATCTTGAAGGAGGTGACTCCGGCCGCGGCCAGGTGGGAGAGGCGGCGCGAGAGGTTGAGGTCCTTCAGCGACAGCAAATGCTTGTCGGCGCAGACGGTCCCGCCCTCGTCGTCTTTGAGGGTGTAGAGCTTGCGGCAGGGCTGGGCGCATTCGCCGCGGTTGCCGCTGCGGCCGCCGAGGAAATAGGAAAGATAGCACTGCCCGCTGTAGCAGACGCACAGCGCGCCGTGCACGAAGGTCTCCAGCTCGACGGTGGTAGCGGCCCTGATGGCCTTGATCTCGGCCAGGGTCAGCTCGCGCGCGAGGATGACGCGCTTGAAGCCGGCCTTCTCGAGGAACAGCACCTTCTCGGGGGTGGTATTGTTCGCCTGGGTGCTCGCTATCAGCGGGATCGGCGGCAGGCCGCCGCCCTCGAGCAGGCCCATGTCCTGCACTATCAGCGCGTCCGCGCCGGCCTCCCACAGCGAGTGGGCCAGCCGCCGCGCGCGCGGCAGCTCCGCGTCGGACAATATGGTGTTCAGCGCGGCGTAGACCTTGGCGCGGTAGCGGTGCGCGTGCCGGGCCAGCTTCTCGATGTCGGAGATGCTGTTGCCCACGGAGATGCGCGCGCCGAAGCGCTCGGCGCCGATATAGACGGCGTCGGCGCCGCAGTTGACCGCGTCGACGCCGCACGCGAGGTCCTTGGCGGGAGCCAGGAGTTCTAATTCGTTCATAGTTAAACCTTTCGGCGCTCTGGCGCTCAGACGGCCCCGGCCCGGCCCGGCAGGCCGGCGTAGTCGGAGTCTATCTTGTAATACTGGTAGGTCAGCTTCGCTACTTTCGCTATAAAATTCTTGGCCACGGTATAGTTGGGCGCCTCGCTGGTCAGCACCGCTATCACGAAGTCGCCGCGCGGGGAGAACACTATGCCCACGTCGTGGCAGTTGCGCCGCAGCAGGCCGGTCTTGTGGCCTATCTCCCAGCCGAGCGGCAGGCCTTTGCGCAGGCGGGTGCGGCTCTTGGTGTGCTTTAGCACGTCGAGCATGAACTCGCTGGCCTCGCGGCTCACCAGCTCCCCGGCGTAGATGCGCTCCATCAGCGAGCCCATCTCCCGCGCCGTGGTGTAGTTCTCGCGGCGCACCGGGCGGGAAGACAGGCTCATCCCCTCCGGCGTGATATTGGTCCGCTCCAGGCCCAGCGCCCTGAAGGAGGCGGAGAGGTAATCCATCCCCACCGTGTCTATCAGCATCTTCGTCGCGGTATTGTCGCTCTCGGTGATCATCTTGTAGATGATCTCCATCACGGACAGCGACGTGCCGTCGCGCACCCACTTCAGCGAGCCGGAGCCGCCCACGCGGCCGCCCCGCGTCAGGCGTATCTGCGTGTCCAGGCTGAGCGACCCGGCTTTTATCTTTTCAAAGACGGCGGCCATGATGGGCACCTTGATGAGGCTCGCCGACGGGAACTGGCGCTCCGAGTTGTAATCCCAGGTCTTGCCGGTCTCCAGGTCCTTGATGTAGATGCCGACGCGGCCGCGGTAGGAGCGGGAGTGCTTCTCCAGGCCCTCCACCATGGCCAGCCACTCGGCGTCCCTGATGGGGGACTCCACCACTTTCCTGGGCTCCGGCTCCGGCGCCAGGCTGCCGATAATCGCCCGGCCGGCGCGCCAGACGGCGAAGCCGCCGCCCGCGGCCAGCAGCAGCGACAGCGTGAGCCTGCCCGCCAGGCGGTAAAAGCCGCCCCCGCGCGGCCCGGGGGCCGGCGCGGGGAGATGGCGGGGACGCTGATGATCGTGATGCTTCTGCAAGCTGTGATCCCCGGGGGTGCGCTACTGCACTTTCAGGGTCAGCGCGTCGCCTTCGCCCTTGTAATCCACTTTCACCACGTCGCCGTGCTTCATAGTGCTGTTGAGCAGGAACTCCGCCATCGGGTCTTCCAGGTACTTCTGCACGGTGCGGAGCAGCGGGCGGGCGCCGTAATTCGGGTCAAAGCCTTTTTTGACGAGGAAAGTCTTGGCCGCCTGCGTGATGTCGAACTTGACGCCCTTGGCTTCGAGCTTCTTGTCCACCTTCACAAGGCTGAGCTCCAGGATCTTCTCGGTGTCCACCTCGGTCAGCGGGCGGAACACTATGACCTCGTCGATGCGGTTGATGAACTCGGGGTTGAAGACGCGCTTCACCTCGTCCATCACGGTGTCCTTCATTTCCTTGTAGTCCTTCTCTTTGTCGTCGGCGGGCATGAAGCCCAGCGTCTTGCCCTTGGAGATCAGGCGGGCGCCTACGTTGGAGGTCATGATCAGGATGGAGTTCTTGAAAGAGACCTTGTGCCCGAGGCTGTCGGACAGCACGCCCTCGTCCATGATCTGGAGGAGAATGTTGAACACGTCGGGATGGGCCTTCTCGATCTCGTCGAGCACTACGACGGAGTAGGGCTTGCGGCGCACCAGCTCGGTGAGCTTGCCGCCTTCCTCGTAGCCTACGTAGCCGGGGGGCGCGCCGATGAGGCGGCTAACGGAGAACTTCTCCATGTACTCGCTCATGTCGATGCGGACCATGGCTTCCTCGTTGCCGAACAGGAAGTCCGCCAGCACGCGCGCGAGCTCGGTCTTGCCCACGCCGGTGGGGCCGAGGAAGATGAAATTGCCGATGGGCCGTTTGGGGTCCTTCATGCCGGTGCGGCTGCGCTTGATGGCCTGCGAAACGATCTTGACCGCCTCGTCCTGGCCGATGAGGCGCTTGTGAAGCTCGCCTTCCATGTGCTGCAGCTTCTGCGTCTCGGTCTCGGTCATGCGCGTGACCGGGATGCCGGTCCACTTGGAGGCTATCTGCGCTATGTCCTCTTCGGTCACTTCCGGAAAAACCTTGTCGCGGCCTTCGCGCCACTTCTTGCGCGCGTCCTCGAGGGCCTTCTTCAGCTCCTTCTCGTTGTCGCGGAGCTTGGCGGCCTTCTCGTACTCCTGGCCGTAGATGGCGGCGTTCTTTTCCTTGGCGGCCTCCTCTATCTCGGCCTCTTTTTCCTTGAACTCCGGCGGGGCGACGGACAGCTTCAGGCGGGCGCGGGAGCCCGCCTCGTCAAGCAGGTCGATGGCCTTGTCGGGGAGCGCCCGGTCGGTGATATATTTATCGGACAGCTGGGCCGCGGCGAAGATGGCCGCGTCGGTGTACTTGCACTTGTGGTGGCTCTCGTACTTGTCCTGCAGGCCCTTGAGGATCTCGATGGCCTCCTCCACGGTGGGCTGCTCCACGACCACCGTCTGGAAGCGGCGCTCGAGGGCCGGGTCGTGCTCTATGTGCTTGCGGTACTCGTCGAAGGTGGTAGCGCCGATGCACTGCAGCTCGCCGCGCGCGAGCGCGGGCTTGAGCATGTTGGAGGCGTCGATCGCGCCCTCGGCGGCGCCCGCGCCGATGACGGTGTGCAGCTCGTCGATGAACATGATGATGGAGTTCTTGGCCTTGCGGATCTCCTCGATGATGCCCTTGAGGCGCTGCTCGAACTCGCCGCGGTA